>NZ_LBIY01000082.1:0-135976 GCF_028128625.1 Bradyrhizobium sp. CCBAU 45389
CCCATGAATCATTGAAAAATCGATTCGGGAATCCTGATTTGAACGCCAAATCTAACAATCTGCCAAAGTAGTGCTAGGGCGTGGACTCATAACGCGCGGCCAACCATAGCCGGCGGACAGAAGCGGACATCAGCCAATCCAACAATCTCCGCTGACACTATCGAAAATGCCCCCATTGCTGATGCGCAACTTCAACGCCACAGCGTTGAACCGAGAGTGCTATTGAACTCAATCAGCGCATCGTACAAGATCGCAAAAAATGGCTTTCATCGCCGGATTGGAGGACAATTCATGGATGTCCGATTGGGCACGTTTGTAGCGACGATATTGGTCCTGGCTTTTTCCGAGAGTCTGGCCTTTGGCGAGGAGACCTCGCCCGGCTTGACCGGATATCAGTATTCCCAGCCCATAGAACCAACCTTTTCCGATCTTCCCTATGCGACCCAGTCGCCATCACAGAAGCTCGATCTCTATCTACCTGTAGTGAAAAACGGGCCGGCACCATTAGTGATTTGGATTCACGGCGGTGGATTCCGTGTCGGTGACAAGCACTCCATGCCCCGGCGCAATTTCGGCCCTGCACCCAAACCGGTAGGGCCAGACGGACCTTATCAAATCCAGGTCCCAGATGTCACCGCGCTGACCCGCAAAGGCTATGCGGTCGTGAGTCTCAATTATCGCCTCGTTCGTCGCCCCGGCGATTCGTTCGTCGACTTCGCCCTTCCTGCGGTTCAAGACGGTAAGGCTGCCGTGCGCTTTCTCCGTGCCAACGCAGACAAGTATGGACTTGATCCCGAAAAATTCGCCGTCTGGGGTAATTCTGCCGGAGGCTTCATTGCCGCGATGCTAGCTGTCACGGGGCACGAGCCAACGGTCTTCGACGATCCTGCCGTTGGTAGCTCAGACAACGCCGGCGCGGTCCAGGCCGCCGTCATCTGGTACGGAGCGATTGAGGTCCGCGACCTGAGTATCGCCCGCTACATTTTAGCAGCAAAAATCATCCCGCCAATCTTGATCGCCAATGGCGATGCCGACACCAGCGTTCGGGTAGTCGAAGCGATCCAGCTCAACGACGAACTGCTGAAGAAAGGGGCGAAATCCACCCTCACGATTTTGCCGGGCGCCGGTCATGAGGATCCAGCCTTCATGGCCACGCAGATGCTTCCCACGTTCAAGTTTCTCGATGCCGCTTTTGGCCGATGACGAAGCAGTGAAGCTCGCTTCTTGGCCCATCGCGACCTATACACGTCCTAGCACGCGAAGACGGCGGGCCGGGTGCCCGCCGCCCTCCGGCATGATCAGCAGCCGCGACAGATGATCAGCTTGCGGTTGATCTCCTCGTCGAGACGTCGCAGCTCGGCGTCGACGGGCGAGGTCTGCACAGGCGCGAACATGTCGCTGGGCCGCGGCTGTCGGTGTCCGACGGGAGCTTGCCGGAACAGGTCCGCGAACCTTGTCGGGGCGAGACTGCCGGGCGGGACGATCATCGAACGGGCGCCGGCGCGCGCGCCTTCTCCCGCCCGGAGGCTCGAAACCGGCCAGAGCAACACCGTAGCTGCGACGATGGTCACACCAAGTCTGATCGACATCATTCTTCTCCTATCGCGGTGACATTGCGAAGCCGCGCCTTGCCTGGATAGGAGATGCCGGCTACCCGGCCATGTCGTCCGCGATGCCATCGCGTTACGGCTGAAACAGCCTGCGGACCCTGCTTCAGGAAACTCCGGCTATTCGCCTCGATCTGCCGCCCGTCGCGGACGAGGCGAGGCTCCGCGCCAGCACGCCGGCGAGCTCCGCCGACACCAGCGGATGATGAACGAGCTCGGTGATGCCCGACGTCTCGAGCGAGGGCATCGCCAGGTCGCGCGTCGAGGGCGCCGCCAGGATGATCGGCAGATCCGGTGTGGCATCATGCAACGCCGCCGCGACATCGAGCGAGGAGCCTCCGGGCAGATGACACACCAGCGCCGCGTCGAAGCGGGCGTGCGCGGCCCGGCAGGCGGCGATGGCTTCCGCCAGCCTGGTGAAGCCGACGGGTTCGTAGCCGAGCGCCGCGAGGATCTCCTCATAGCGCAACAGGCGGCGGCGATCGGTGTCGATCACGAGCACGGTTTCGCCGGCGCCAAGGAGCGCCGGATCGGAGCCGTGTGAAGGCAGCTGCGGCTCGTCGGGCTCGCCCGATGGCAGCCAGACGTCGAAGCGCGTGCCGGCGTCCGGCCGACTCCGCACCGCGACGGCGCCACCATGTTGCTCGACGATCTCGCGCACCGTCGCGAGCCCAAGGCCGTTGCCCTCCGACCGGGTGGTGAAGAACGGCTCGAAGATCCGCTCCAGCGTCGCCTCGTCCATGCCGGGACCGGGATCGGTGACCGAAATGACGATGAAACGGCCAGGGCCGACCTCGCTGCGCCCGACCGGCAGCGTCCTTGCGAGATCGCACGTCTTGATACGGAGCTCGATGCGGCCGGGCTCCTTCATCGCCTGCGCGGCGTTGTTGCACAGATTCAGGATGACCTGCTGCAACTGGGCCGGCTCCCCGGTCACGACGGAAGCTTCGGCCGTTTCGCTCACCTCGAGCCTGACATGCGAAGGCAGTGACGCGGCGAGCAGCGACCTGGTTTCGTCGATCAGGGTCTTGACGCACACGCGCTCCCGCCGGCCCTCGCCGCGGCGGCCGAAGCTGAGAATCTGCTCGACCAGCTCGCGCGCCCGCTCACCGGCCCGGCGGATCTCGGCGAGGCTCGCGGCGGGCCGGCTTCCCGACGGGATCCGCGCGTCGGCCATTTCGGCGTAGCCGAGAATTGCACCGACGATGTTGTTGAAGTTGTGGGCGATGCCGCTGGCAAAGGTTCCGATGGTCTCCATGCGGCGCGCCTGCTGCAGGCTCGCCTGGAGACGCTCCTTCTCGCCCTCGAGCCGGGCCCGCCTGATCGCATTGCCAATCGCATCGAAGGCCATGCGAAACAGCGAAACCTCGGACCAGTAGGTGAGCGCGTCTCCATGCACGGCATCGAAGCCGAGAATCCCGTCGCGGCTTCCGGAGGCCGCCATGATGCAGAGCCAGCCGCTGACGCCGGCTTCGGCGAGCAGGCTCATGGTGTCGTTTGGGTGCGGACAACTCACCTGGGGAATATAGACGATGCCGTCCTCGCGGCCGTCAAATCGCTGCGCGAAGTCCAGCGCCCGCTCCGGCCAACCCTGCTCGAATTCGACGCCTTCGCGCGACCAGCGATAGGTATGTACCGTCGTGCCGGCAACGCAGGCGAAATAGGCGCGGTCCGCGCCGATGCATCCAGCAAGCTCGTGAAGCGCCATCTCGACATCCGCGGCGATCCGCTCGCTGTTCGAATTGATGAACAGCATCGAGATGTTGGCGATCACGTGCTCGAACGCGGCGCGGCGGCGCAGCGCCATGGCCCGTTTACGAAGCAGCATTCCGAAATAGATGATGCCGGAGAGCAGCAGCAGGGAGGTGATGTATTGCAGCAAACGCGTCTTGCGCGCCGAGGCGCGCGCCGCGTGCTGTCGTTTCAGGATGACCGCCAGCATGGCATCCTGCTCGCGGTTGTTGGAATCGGCGACCAGCGCCTTCAGGATGGTGTCGATATCGGGCAGCAGGTCATGCAGCATCTGTCCGTGGGTCAGCAGGGCTCGGACCGAATCCTTCTCCGCCGCCGGCGCCTGCAGTTGCGCCAGCTCCTCCAGGCGGTCCTCGACCTGGCGCGCAGCGGCATCCGAGGTGTCGAGCGTCAGGCGCAGCATGCCGGCCGCCAGCGCGGAGGCGGCCGTCACCAGCGGCCGGGAGTCCGACTCGGCCAGCTTGTCGCTGAACAGGCCGAAATAGGCAAAGGAGTTCTGCAGCAACGCATTCCTGCTCTTGAACCGCTCGATCAGGCTCTCCTGCCGGTCGGCCCGCGCCGACAGGACGTCGATGGCCCTCGCCTGCTCGACGTCGAGGCCCGCCGTGTCGCGCAGCCGCGTCAGGGCATCGTCATAGGCATTCACCATCTGCACCAGCGCGTCATAATTGCGCGACAAGCCGGCGCGCGCGGTGAGGACTTCCCTGGTCATCCCGCGCTCGAACCTGGTGAAATCCCCGAGCGCCTCAAGCTGGCTGTCGTAACGCGCCGAATTGACGTTCAGCCCGTTCAACAAGAGCCAGGTGAGAAGCGCGAGCACGAACGCGACACTGACCACGGCGGGAGCTGATTTCATGGCGAGCCCCCGACGGGCGTGCCGCGATAGGTCCCGGTCAAGCTGTTGAGGAAGGCGACGAGCGCCCAGGCCTGCCGGTCCGTCAGCGTCGCATTCAACTGCGCCAACGCCATCTTGCGAACCGCGTCCTCCAGCGTCGGCGCGCTGCCGTCATGAAAATAGGGGGCCGTCGTCGCGACGTTGCGCAGGCTGGGCACGCGCAGGATCTTCGGCTCGGGCGACGCCAGCGGGTGGAATATGCCGTGCCGCTCGAACAGATTGCCGCCGACGTTGACGCCCTGGTGGCAGGCCGAGCAGCCCAGCGATTTGAACAGGCGGTAGCCGTCCAGCTCCTCGGCCGACAGGGCTGCGTCGTCGCCCTCCAGCCAGCGATCGAACCTGCTGCCGGGCGTGAGCAGCGTGCGCTGATAGCTTGCGAGCGCATCGACGACGTCGCCGCCGTCCGGGCGCCGGCCATAGACCGCGACGAAACGATCGCGCATGTCGGGATCGGCATCGAGCTTTGCGGAGATCTCCGCCGCGCTGCTGCCCATCGTGTGCGGGCTTTCCAGCGATGCCTTGATGTCAGCCTCGACGGTGCGGAATTTTCCTTCCCAGCTGAAGCGAAAGCTGAGCGTCGAATTGAAGACGGTGGGCGTGTTGAGCGCGAGCTCCACCCCGTCGAGATCGACATCGTGCCGCCTCTGGCTCGCACCGCTGGTCGCGACATCGTGGCAATATTGGCAGGTGCGGGAATTGTCATGCGAGAGCCGGCGATCGCCAAACAGGCTCTCGCCAAGTGCCGCCTTCAGCGGATCGACGGTGGGAGCCGGCGGAATCGGCGTGATCGGCTCCCCGCGGTCCAGTGCCGGCACCGGTGCCGGCGGCGACTGCGACGGCGCGGGCGTCACCTCCACGCAGCACAGCAACACCGCGCAGATGGCGATTACTCCGCCCCGATAGCCGGCGCCTGGCCCGGCTCCGCGAAATCCAGTCAATAGTTGCACTGTCAGTGATATGGGGTGGAAGTGGAAGCGACGGCGGCCGCTCAAGGGCTTTTGATCGAAGCGCGATGATGTCGTGAACGCGGCCACCACCAGACGAGAGCACAGAGGCCGAACATGTCGCCCCTGAGGTCGCCCGAGATCATCGAACGGCACGCAGCGTGGCACACGTCCAGCCCGGCGATGGCAAGGTAGATCACGTCAGCAATCATGACAGTACCTCACCGTCCACTCGATCTCCGAACGGCTGCGGATTCCGAGATCGCGCAGTGTCCGGTCGTCGAGTTCCGCCAAGGCCGCAACGGCCCTCCTGATCTCGCGCTCCCGGCGCACATGCGACAGCAGAAGCGTCAGCGTTTCACCGGCTGAGCGCAGCCAGCTCCAGCGCCGCTCCGGCTGCATGTCGCGCGGCAGGAGGCGATCGAGTTTGACGATGTTTTCGGTGCTCAGGGTTCCGCGGCCATCGCCGTTCTGCATCGGCTTCGCCGGCTCGCCCGCGTCCGGGTACGGCTCCCAATCCCGCCGCGCCGCCAGGATCGCATGAACCGGCATGGCCGCGGACGGATGCAATGCGGCGCCATAGAGAGCAAACCCTTCCATGAAGGCAAAGACCACCGACCGGATCAAGCTGACCTCCCGGTCCGGCGCCGCAGCTTGCAGCGAGAGGTCCGAACCAGTCTCCGCTTGATCCAGCCTCGCGGTGCGGGCGAGACCGACAACGCCGCGGCCATCGGACCAGGCGACCCGCGCCCCATCGGGCTCTGCGTCATCCGGTCGAACGGAACGGATCACATTGCGAGAATGCGTCTTCATCGTAAATCTCCCACACACTGTTGGTGGGAGGCAATGTGCAGGCCGGGCGTTACAGCGAAATCACCGTCATCGACAAAGGGGTTACAGTTGCAATCCCGCGGCCGCGTTTCTGTTTGAGCATGACCTTTTCGGGAAGCCGCTGCACGCTTTGCGCCAGTGCGATCCTCCGGGTGTGGATCATGCTCTAGAACGGTTCTACGGGAACCGCGAAGACATAGCCGACGCCGCGCTCGGTCTGGATGACGCGCGGCGCACTCGGATCGGCCTCCAGCTTGCGCCGCAGCCGCAGCACCTGAACGTCGATGCTGCGATCGAAGATGTCCTCATGGATACGGGTCGCCTGAAGCAGATGCTCGCGGGTCAGCGGGCGTTGCGGCGCCTCGAGGAAGGCCAGCAACAGGGCATACTCCCCCTTGCTGAGCGGGACCGGCGTTTCGCTGGGATCGATGAGCTTGCGGCCGCGGCGTTCCAGCTTCCATCCGCCGAAGCGATAGCCTCCGCGCTCGGGATCGCGGGCGCGCGCGGCTCGGCCCATCTCCTGTCGCCGCAACACCGCCCGGACACGCGCCAGCAATTCCCGCAAGGAGAACGGCTTGATGATGTAGTCGTCGGCGCCGAGCTCGAGGCCGACGATGCGATCGATCTCATCCGGGCGATGACCGGTCGTGATGATGACGGGCACGTCGGAATGCGAACGGATTTCCCGCAGCAGGTCGAGACCGTCCTCCTGACCAAGGCGAAGGTCGAGAATGATCAGGCTGGGCTGACTGGCTTCGAGATAGTGGTTCAGTTCAGACCTGCTGGACGCCGCCCTGGTCGGGACATTGTGCTCCTCCAGATATCTGATCACCATCTGTCGCAAGGTGGGATCGTCGTCGACGACGACGATGTGGCCAACATCTGCAAGCATACTTCTCTCTCAAAATCTGCCGTCACCAACAGGTAGCGTCCTAAGATTTGCAATCACTCGAATAGTACAGGGGACTGCCAAAACCTCGCTGTGCGCGACGGCGTCCGTAACGCGTTGATGACGCTGTAACCCGGTATTTCTGCGGCCAAGTGCGTTGGATATCGCAGACGTGAAGCATTGTGATCCTAGCTAATGCTACTTTTAAGCGATTCCAGTGTCCCCGCCTGCTTGATTGTTCGCCGGCGACGAAGGGACTGTTCGGCGATGACGACGGGCCGCGTCGCTGGCGGCGATGTGACCGCTTGCATTTTCCCGAGGCGCAGCGGCGCGCCATGCGCTCGTGTGTTCAGCGTGCACCTAAGTCGCGAACGTGCGGCCGGGCGGGGGCGGCCGCACGGATCATTCGCGGGGATGCATCAGGAACGAGGCAGACCCAGAAGATACTGGTAGATCGCAGCGAGCTCGTCGTCGTCCATCCGCCCGATCGGCCGCCACGGCATTTGCTCGCCGAGCCGATGTCCGCTCGGATCGAAGCCCGTACGCATGGTGGCGATGAACTGCGCCTGGCTCCACTCCTTGACGACACCGAGGTCGGGCCCGAGCGGCGGCAACTGTCCGGGCACGCCGCCTGCGAGATCCTTGCCGTGACATTCGCGGCAGTCCTGATAGGACAGCAAGTACCTGCCGTAACGGGCTGTCGGCCCCTTCGGCGGCGCGATGATCACACCGGTGAACACCGGCTTGGCGTCCGGCAACAGTCCCGCGCCCAGCATCGCAAGGCCCAGCAGGCTGAAGCGATCCGGAGGCTCCGGCGTCTGCTCGCCGGTGGCGGGCAAGCTGCGGATATAGGCGATCACGGCCTTGGTGTCCTCGTCACTGAGACGACCGGCATTCGTGAAGGACATGATCGCGAGCCATCGTCCGCGCGCGTCGACGCCATTGCGAATGGCGCGAAAGATCTCGCCGTCGGACCAGTGCTTCAAGGCTCCGGCGGGAGTCAAATTCGCGGGCACGAAGGAGCCGATGGGAAGCGGGAGATCCCTGCCGACGTCGCCGCCACCCGAGAGCACGCCGCTGCTCGAGTGACATCCGGCGCAGAAGCTGTCGGCGACCGCCCTGCCACGCGCAATCCGCTCCGGCGTGGCCTCGACCTCGAGATCGGGGACCGGCGCGGAGCGCGAATGCTGCTTGACGATGCCGGCGGCCATCAGCGCGCTCACGCCGGACAGCGCAATGGCCGGCATTGCCGCCAGAAGCAGGCCGCACCATTTCACGAGAGGATGCCTGGCCCGCAGGGCGCACGCGCCGGACCAGACCAGAAGCGCGATCAGAGTAACGATCGCAGCCAGGGCGACGATATTCTGCATGGCCTTCCTCAACGAATTCTGCGCGGGGTCGAAGCCTGCGCAAATATGCCTGTCGTCAATCATCGCCTGCGGCTGAAACAGCCGCTCAATATCTGCGGCCCGCCCACCGGCGCACCGGCGGCTTACGAGCGTGCCGTTACCGTCCCGTTTCATCGCCCGGCGCTCGCGTTACAAATGTAATTCTCGGGCGCGGACATCATCGCCGCCCGTACGGCCGGCCCCGGCAGCGCCACGTTGCGTTTCCGGCGTAACCATTTGGCGGTCATCGGAAGCCTTGGTGTAACGACGATCCCCTCAACTGCCTCTGCTCAATCGAGCGGCCGCCCTGTTGGCGACCGAGCATCGATCATCAAGAGGTCATCTCCCATGAAGATTCTTATCGCTTCGACGCCTGCGACGGGTCATCTCAATCCGATGCTGGCGATCACGCAGATCCTGGTCGCCGAGGGCCACGAAGTTGCCTTCATGACGGGCACCGCCTTTCGTGCCCGCGTCGAGGCCAGCGGCGTCAAATTCTTTCCCCTGCCGGAGGGCGCGGACCTCGATCCGAACGACGTCTTCTCGCTGGTCCCGGAACTGAAATCCATCCCACCGGGGCTCGAGTGGTTCCGCGTGGCGTTGGAGCGCATCTTCGTCGACGCCATTCCGGCGCAACACCGGGGACTGCTGCAGGCGCTGCGGCAGTTTCCGGCCGACATCATCGTCGGCGACGACATGCTGTTCGGCGTGCTGCCGATGCTGCTCGGACCGCGCTCGCAGCGGCCGCCGATCGCGCTCTGCGGGACCTCGTTCCTGCATTGGGCGCGCGAGGACGGCGCGCCGAATTTCCTCGGCCTGCCGCCGGCAAAGACCATCGAGCAGCGCGATCAATATGCCGCCAAGGCCCGGGAGTTCGATGCGGCGGTCGATCAGCCGGTGTCGCTGCGCCTGAACCGGGCCCTCAAGTCCCTAGGCGTCGGGCCGATATCGATGCCGCTGTTCCATTCGGTGGTCGCGCTCGCGGATGCCTATCTGCAATTGTCCGTGCCGAGCTTCGAATTTCCCCGCGAGATGCCGTCTTCGGTGCATTTCGTCGGCACGCCTCCGATCATTGCCAACCAGGTGCCGCCGCCGGCATGGGCCGAGGAGCTCGACGGTACACGCAAGATCGTTCTGGTGACGCAGGGAACGGTGGCCAACCACAATTTCAACCTGCTGGTCGCCCCGACGCTGGCAGCGCTTGCCGACGAGCCCGACATCCTGGTGATCGCGACCGCAGGCGGCCGCCCGGTGGACGCCATTCCCGGCAAGGTCCCCTCGAACGCACGCATCGCCAGCTATCTGCCGTTCGAATGGCTGCTGCCGAACGTCGACGTGCTCGTCACCAATGGCGGCTATGGCAGCGTCAACCAGGCCATGAGCTTCGGCATTCCGCTGGTCACCGCGGGATTGACCGAGGACAAGGCCGACGTCAACGCGAGGGTCGCATGGTCCGGCGTCGGCATCGACCTCGAAACCAACGAGCCGACGCCGGAAGCCATACGCAATGCGGTGCGAGCGGTGCTCGATCAGCCGCGCTATCAGCTGCGCGCGACGCAGATCGCGGACGAATTCGCCGAGATCGATACGCGGGCGGAGATTGTCCGGATCATCGGCGAACTCGTGACCGACGAGACCGAGGTCTCACGCCTGCGCGCAGTTGCGGCGAGCCAGGGGCGGCGTGCCGGCCGGCGCGCCTGATCGCCGCCGCCTGATGGAATGATGGAGCGCGGCGCGACCGCGCTCCAGCGCCTCGTGAAACTTCGCCACACGCCTTCGGATAGTCGTCCATGCGGATCGAACCGCACTCCTTCGCATTCACGGTGCTGCTCGGCGCTCTCGCGGCCGTGCCGTATTCCGGCATCGATATCAACCTGCCGGCACTGGCAGCCACCGGGGCCACGCTGGGCGCGAGCGCCTCGGACGTCGGCTTGACGATGAGCGCCTTCATGCTCAGCCTCGCCACGGCGCCGCTGATCTACGGACCGGTCTCCGACCGCCTCGGCCGCAAGCCGGTCCTGGCATTCGGCCTCGCGCTGTTCATCGCCGCCAGCATCAGTTGTGCGCTTGCCACCTCGCTGCCGCTTCTGCTCGTGTGCCGCTTCTTCCAGGGAATCGGCGCTGCGGCGACGGCCACGACTTTCGCCATCATCCGCGATCTGTTCGACGGCGACGCCGCACGCGGCAAGATCGCCAACGTCATGGTCGCGGTCAACGTCGCGACCGTCATCGCGCCGACGGCCGGCGCCGCCCTGCTGGCGGCGGCCGGCTGGCGATCGATCTATGCGGCCCAGACCGCGATCGGCGCGATGCTGCTGGTGGTGGTGATGTTTCGCTTCGCCGAGACCGCGACGATCGCACCTTCCGCACGCCTGATCCCGTCCGCCGTGACCGACAGCTACCGCCGAGTGCTGACGCATCCGGTTTCGTTGCCTTTCATCCTGGTCGGCGCCGCGGGCGGCGCGACGGTGTTTGCCTACGTCACGGGCGCATCGCTGTTCTTCGTCGGCGCCGTCGGGCTCTCGCCCGCGCAATACGGACTGATCTTCAGTGCCTGCTCGGCGTCCGTGATGGCCGGCGCCTTCGTCGACGGCCAGCTCGGCCGGCGCGGGATATCCTCCAGCCACATGCTCGCGACCGGGCTGACGCTGTCGTCGGCGGCCAGCGTCGCCCTGCTCGCGATGACATCGGCCGGCTGGATGCCCACGGCGCTCGTCGTCGTGCTGCTGATGGCGGTGGCGCTCGGCTTCGGACTGAGCGTGCCGAACGTGATGAGCGCGACGATGCAGCACCTCCCCGACATCGCCGGCGCCGTCAGCGCGGCTGCCGGGAGCGTTCAACTGATCGCAGGTGCCGTATCGAGCGGACTGGTGGCGGCGCGTTTCGACGGACGGACCGCGCTGTCGATGACGGCGGTCATGGCTGCGTCGTCGCTCCTCGCTTTGGGCCTTTATCTTCTCGTCGCGCGTCCCGCCGACCGTCGTTTGCAGTCGCGGGCGATCGATTCCGGCACGGCGATCCGGAGCCCCACGGGCTCCTGAGGCGCAGGCGGTCGGCGGCGCATACCCGCTGCCGGCAGGTCCCGGTCTGCTCCCCGCAACCCCTCTCAACTTGCTGCGGCAATGCACCCCGATCGGGCGCATCTGCCGCCGTGAGCACGCGCGACGGACAGAGCAGCAAGGATGGCCAGCGGGCTTCGCATTTGGCTTCTCCCCGATGCCATGAACTACGCCGTCGGCTTGATATTCTGGTTCAGGCGGAAGAAATTGGTCGGATCATACTTGGTCTTGAGCGCGGCCAAGCGCGGATAGTTCTCGCCATAGGCGTCGCGAACACGATCCTCGCCCTCCTCGCCGAGATTGTTCGCGTAGACGCCGCCGGTCGAATAGGGCCTGACCGCGCTCCACAGTTCGCGCGCCCAATGCATGTTCGCGTCGTCGTCGGCCGGATCATCCCAGATCGCGACCGGGAAGCAGTCGAACGCTGCATCGCGGTTTGCGTAGGGCGAGTCGGATGCCGGAACGCGCGCAATTGCGCCGCCGACGTGCTGGAAGACCAATAGCGACGACGTGTTCGGCGCCCTCGCATAGGCGTCGAGCAGCGCGTAGATCGCACCCGCACGGATCTCGCGCAGGAACTGCGCCTTCCAGTAGTAGCGGCGTCCCCGCGGAAACAGGGCATCGCCGCCCGACTGAATCTCGAGATAGGGAACGCTTGCGAGGCGGGTCTCGACGGGCGAGCCGAACTTGATGATCGGTGAAAGCGCTTGCTCGCCGTCATGATGCGAGCCGACATAGCAGCCGGAGATGCTGAAGTATCGATCTCCCGACGGAAGCGTCACGAGGGCAGCATCGACGTTGACCTCGTCGGCAGCGTTGCGGGCGAATTCATCGTAGAACCGCATGGCCTCGCGCGCCTGATCGAAAGGATGAAGCGCCGACGCAACGAGCAATGAGGTACCGATGGAATGGAGTCGGTATTCGAACGCAGTCACGATGCCAAAGTTACCGCCGCCGCCTCGAAGGCCCCAGAACAGGTCGGGGTGTTCGGTCGCGCTGGCCCTCAGGATCTTTCCATCGGCCGTCACCACTTCGGCGGCAATCAGGTTGTCGCAGGTCAGTCCGTATTTTCGCCCGAGCTTGCCGAAGCCGCCGCCGAGCGTGAGCCCGGCGATGCCGGTATCGCTGTTGACTCCCAAGGTGGTCGCCAGACCGTGCGCCTGCGTGGCACGATCGAACTCGCCGAGATCGAGGCCTGCCTCTGCGCGCGCGGTGCGACGGACCGGATCGACCTCGATGCGCTTCATCCGCGACAGGTCGATGACCATGCCGTCGTCACAGACCGAGAGGCCAGCGACATTGTGGCCACCACTGCGAACGGCCACCGGGAACGTGCGGGATCTCGCGAACGACACGGCCTCGACCACATCCTGCGCATCCGCGCAGTAGGCGATCACGGCCGGCTTCTTGTCGATGGCACCATTCCAGACCTTGCGCGCCTCGTCGTAGCCGGCATCCCCCTTGAGGACCACCTTGCCCTTGAGCCGCGCCTGTGGGGCGGACCAGGGTTCGGAGTCCGATTTGCCCATCAAGTCGTCGTCTGGCTGCCGCTGCTCCATCCGATTTGCTCCTCGCCGTCACTGCCCATGCCATGGTCTCACGGAGCGCCGGATCGTTTCCTGAATCCGATCGGAAAAAGTTGCAAATTTCGCCAAAAATGGTGTCTCTAGGCCATGGCGACGATCTACGAGTTTGGTCCCTTTCGTCTCGAGACAGACGCCGGCACGCTGTTTCGCGACGCCGAGCCGGTTGCTCTCGGCGGACGCGCGATCGCACTGCTTCGGCTGCTGCTGGAGCAGGCTGGAAAGCCGGTCGCCAAGGACGCGCTGATGGAAGCGGCCTGGCCGGGACTCGCCGTCGAGGAAAGTAATCTGACCGTACAGATAGCGGCACTGCGCCGGACGTTTGCAGACGTCGAAGGCGGCAGCAGTTGGATCGAGACCCTGCCGCGCCGCGGTTACCGTTACGTCGGCCCGCCAGCCGCAGCCCTGTTCGATGGCAGCCGGCAAACGTTGCTCCCGTCTACTCCCTCCGACAAGCCATCGATCGCCGTGCTGCCGTTTTCGAACTTGAGCGGCGATCCGGCTCAGGACTACTTTTCCGACGGAGTCACGGAAGACGTGATTACGGAATTGTCGCGTTTCCGGTCGCTCTTCGTCGTGGCCCGCCATTCCAGCTTCGTCTACCGCGCCAGGACGTCCGACATCAGAGAGATCGGCCGCCAGCTCGGCGTACGATATCTGGTGGAAGGGAGCGCACGCCGGATCGAAAAACGGGTGCGGGTGACCGTCCAGCTTCTGGATGCCGTGAGCGGCTTCACCCTTTGGACGGAGCGCTACGACCGCGAGATCGAAGACATATTCGCCATCCAGGACGAGATCGTCGGCAGGATCGTCTCGGCGCTACCCGGCCGTGTCGAGAACGCGGGCCGCGAGATCGCAAGAGGCAAGCAGACCTCGAACATCACGGCCTACGATCTCGTCTTGTTGGGGAACGAGCGATGGCGTCAGTTGACCGTAACAAGTATGGATGAGGCGAAGGGTTGCTTCACAAGAGCCGTGGAGCTCGATCCAGCGTATGCACGCGCTCACGCCAATATCGCCTGGACGATCGTCTGCGCCGCGTTTCTGGAATCACCCGCCGCGCCTTCGCTGGATGACGCGCGTCGCGCGGTCGAGATCGCGCTCGACCTCGATGAGAATGATGCCTGGTCGCACGGCGTCTTCGCCCAGCTTCTTTTCCTGCAGAACCGTGACCAGGAGGCCGAAACTCACTTCAAGCGGGCTCTGGCACTCAACCCGAACGATGCCGACGTCGCCGCCGCGTTTGCCAATATCCTGGTCTACTGGGGACATTGGCGGGAAGCGCTCACATGGATCAGATCGGCCAAGCAGCTCAACCCGTTTCCACCCAACATCTACCATTGGTATCACGCGCTGGCGCTCTATTCGGCGCGCGACTACGAACAGGCGATCAAGGTGCTCAGGGAAGCGCGATCGAGTGATCGCTGGTCCCACGCGCTGCTTGCGGCGTGCTACGCGCAAACCGATCGACTGAGTGAGGCGGACATCGAGGTGCGTGCATTCATTCGAGAGCGAGGTCTGGAATTGAGCGAGCGTGGCGAGGCGCTGCCGGTCAACACGCTCGAACTCGCCCGGATACGCGCCGCCAGGTACAGAGATCCCACCGACCGCGACCATTTCCTCGACGGCTTACGCAAGGCCGGCCTGAGTGGCGAGCTCGCCGATTTCGCATAGCGGCCGAAGCGGCAAAACGGTCGAGCCACCGATCACATCGTTTCTGATCAGCCCGCGGCCGCGATCCTCGCGCGGAAGCTCGCCTGCCCCTGCATGATCTTGTCGAGCAGCGCGTCGAGCGCCCAGTACCGCTCGCGGATGTCGAAGTCGACGGCCCGGCTGTGGGCGCATGCGAACGTGCCGAGCCTCTGATGGTACAGTTTTGCGAGCTTGGGATAGCCCATCGGCTCGGCCATGGCCGCGAGCGCGAGGTAGACGGAGAGATCGTCGGCCAGCGCCGGATGCCGCGAGCTGTCGGTCAACAGCCATTTGTAGAGATCGGGGTGGAAGTTCGTGAACACGCCGGTGAAGCCGGCGGATCCGCTTCTCATGGCGTCAAAGGCGATCGCCGCATTGGCGTTGACGATCGCGAGCGAGGAGTTTTTCGTCAGCGTCACGCGGCGCTTCACGGTGTCGAGGTCGCAGGACACATCCTTGAGGATCGCGAACCGTCCGCTCTCGGCACAGAACGCCAGTTCGTCGTCGGACAGGAGCCGGCGGAACGGCGCGGGGCATTCGTAGAGGCCGAGAGGAAGGCCGGCGGGGAGCGCGCCGAGCAGATGGCGCAGATTGTCCATGAAGACGGCGCCGCCCTGCCCCTTCGGATCGAACCGGTTCGTCACCAGGACCAGTCCGTCCACGCCGGTTTTGGCGATGGAGGTCAGCTCGGTCACCTGATCCTCGCGCGATTCACTGACGTGGCCCGAGGCAATGACGGGCACCCTGCCGGCTGCCGTTCGGGCGACGAAACGCGCCAGCGCGATGCGCTCATCGAGGCTCAGGAACTGCATCTCGCTCGACTGGGCCACGGCGAACAGCGCATCGGCGCCATTGGCAATGTACCATTCGATGAGGTTTTCCAGGCCCGCATAGTCGATCGCGTTCGCTTCGGTGAACGGCGTCAGCATCACCGGAATGATGCCTTTGATGGTTGCAGTCACAAGTCAGCTCCAACAACGTTGAGATCGGCGACAGGCGAGAGCCCGTCGCAAAGGGATACGCGCGCAGGTCCTCACGAGAGGGCCTCAGCAGTGGGCATGCCGCGCTGTGCGCCATGTGCAAGGCAGGCCAGCGAGGCGCCGCGGCACGCGCGGGCAAGCACTTCATTCCAGCCACGCCCCTCGTCGAGTCCTGCCGCCAGGATGCCGACGAACGTGTCGCCCGCCCCGGTCGTGTCGATCGGGATGATCCGCTCGGCCGAAACGGCGAGGCGCGTGCCATCCCGATGAAACGCGCGCGCACCCAACGGTCCCGCGGTCACGATGCAGGTCACGCCGCCGGTGGTCGCGAGCAGGGCGGCGGCCTCCTCAAAACTTTCGCCGCTCCAGCCGAGCCGCAGCGCAGCAACACGGGCCTCGTGCTCGTTCACGACGAGAACGCTGGTCACGGCAAGAAGCGAACGCAGATCGTCCGTGCTGAGCCGCTCCGGCACGGGCGCGAGATTCCAGATCACGCGACCTCCCGCCTTGCGGACGGCGCGCGCAGCGCTGAGCGAGGCCTGAAGCGGGACCTCCATCTGAAGGACGAGGGTCGTCGTCGAGGAAAGTTCGGCCGCCGGTATCGCGTCCGCCGTGAGATATCCATTGGCACCGCTCGCGACCGTAATGGCATTCTCGCCGTCGGCACTGACGGTGATGAAGGCACATCCGGTCGGCTCGGTGCCTGTCGCGACGCGGTCGACGATGACCCCGTTGGCCGCGAGGTTGTCCACGCAGAGCCGGCCGAACCCATCACGTCCGATCCGGCCGACCATGGCCACCCGCCCCTGCGGCGACACGCGCGCGGCGGCGACCGCCTGGTTGGCGCCCTTCCCGCCGCAGAGCGTCACGTAGCCGGTCGCGAGCACTGTCTCGCCGGGCCTGGCAATTGCGTCGACACCCGCGACGAGGTCGACGTTGATGGAGCCGAAGACGGTGATCAGAGACATGCACGATCTCCACGTAGCTTCGCCTGCAGGTACGGTGATCTCAAACACGGTGATCTCGAACCGCTCACGCGCCTTGCGACGCGTGAGCGTAACAGTCGCGAGTGGCGATCAGTTGCCGGCCACTTCCTTGATGCGCACGATCATGTCGTCGACGGCCTTTTCGACCGGCACCTTGTTGGTGACGATGGCGTTCACGGCCTTCATCCAGACGTTCTCGCTGTTGAGAGTGGTGAACTTGTAGTTCTTGCTCATCTCGTAGCCGCCGACGCCGGCGAAGAACTGGTCGCGCACGGCGCGGCGATGAACGTCGCCGTCCCAGAAGGCGGATTTCTGTGCCGCGGTCTTGACTGGGAACCAGCGGCCGAGCGCGCCTTCGATATAGGGCTGGAGATTTTCATCGCGCAGCAGGAACGAGACGAACTCCTTGGCGCGATCCTTGTTCTTGGCCTGCTCGAAGATCAGGCCGACCACCACGGACCCGCGAGTGTGGACCGGCGTGCCATCCGGCTTGTTAGGCCAGACCATGGTGCGGATGCGCTCGTAATAGTTCTTCTTCGCCTCGTCGCGCTGTTCGACGGTGAGCGTCTCGTTGCTGGAATCGTCCAGCCATTTGCCGGGGAGCGAGACCGTCGAATTGTGCGTCATGATCGTCGTCTTGTTGTGGAAGGCGACGTTGTTGTCGGGGTCCTTCCAGCTCGTCGCCGACTGCGGCGTGCAGCCTTTCGCGGCGATCTCGACGTAGTCCTTCATGGCGGCGACGAGACCCGCCTTCACCTTGGGATCGTCGACCAGGAGCTTGCCGTTGTCGTCAACGAGCACGACGTTGTAGGCGTCCATGAACACCAGGAACGAGATGAAGCTGTCGGTGGCGTCGACGCCCATGGGATGGCCGATGCCGTAGATGCGCTTGCCGGATGCCTTGCGCACCGCCGGCTGCGCCTTGTCGCACCAGAACGACCAGAAGCCCTTCCAGTCCTTCGGGATGTCGGTCTCCTTGAGACCTCCCTCCTCGAGCATGTCCTTCCAATAGTGCAGATGCAGCGTCGCCTGCTTTAGCGGGAAGGCGTAATAGGCCTTCGCCTTGGTCTTGTCGTTGTACAGCATGACCGTTTCGAGCGACTGCGGGGAGAACTCGCCCTTGATCGGCGCGAGGACCGAGCCGAGATCGACCAGCTTGCCTTCGGACGCCCACTTGCCGGCGCCCTGGAAATGATAGGTGTCCGCATAGGTGACGTCGGGCGGACTGCCGGCATCGAGCGCAGCCACCAGCTTCGGCATCATGTCCTGCGTCGCATATTGCGACAGCTCGACCTTGACCCCGGTCTTGGCCTCGAACTTCTTGATGACGTCAAGCAGCGCGTCTTCCTCGGCCTTGTAGTAGCCCTTGTTCCACCAGACGACGAGCTTCTCCTCGGCGGCCGCGGAGCTCGCCGTTCCCATCACCGGCAAGAGCAGAGAAACCGCCATCGAACAGTTTCTGGCCCACCGCAAAAGGCTATTCCGCATCGTCGTTTCCTCTCCGTCCCATCCCGGCGATGAGCCCGCCGGTTGCTTTCATGGCTCTTGAAACGGGCCCATGTAAGCGCTTACATAACTACTGTCAAGCGGCTCCCGTGCGGGCGGACCTTGCGCGCTCTTGAACGGGCGTCCGTTATCTTTGCGGGATCAGCGGCCCCTGGCCTCGCCGGCGCTTTCGCGGATTTTCAGAACAGGCATGACTTCCCGGGATTGCGCCCGGCCCTGCCGGCCTGCGATGACGGCGAGGAGCTCGTTGGCCGCGAGCACGCCGATCTGCTGATTGTCGACCTTCATCGTCGTGAGCCCGGGAGAAAAGCGCGATGAAATCGCAAGATCGTCGAAGCCGGTAATCGAGAAATCCCTGGGCGCTTCCAGGCCGCATTCCCGCGCGGCCATCAGCGCACCGAGTGCCAGATTGTCATTGCCGCAAACGATCGCCGTCGGCCGGGACCGCACCGCCTGCGTCATCAATTTCGCAAAACTTGCCGCGCCGAACTCCAGCGTCGAGGGCCCCATCATCAGATCCTGCGCGGCCATTTCCAGCCCGGCGGCGGCGAGCGCTTCGCTGATGCCGCGAAGCCTCGCCTTCACGCGGTCGTTGTTGGTGTCAGGCTGAAAGATCGCCGCAAAGCGGCGGTGGCCGAGCGACAGCAGATGCTCGGTCATGCGACTGAAGGCGGCGCGATTGTCGAATCCGATGCACGGGTGCGGCGACGGCTTGTTGTAGGAGTATGTCACGACGTAAGGAATGCCGCGCGAGTTGAGCGCGTCGAACAGCTCGGGGGGATGATTCTCGCCGACCACGGCAAGCGCTTCCACGCCGCGCGCAAGCATGGCTTCGGCCTGCTTCAAACCTTCGTCCGGATCATAGTTCGAGCAGCCCAGGAACAGCGTGAAGCCGCGTTCGCTGAAGACGCTCTGCATGCCGCCGATCTGATGGGCAAAGATTTCGTTGTCGAGCGTCGGTATGATGGCCCCGGCGATATGCGTCCTGCGCGAGGCGAGCGCCCGTCCGGCAGCATTCGGAATCCAGTTCAGCGCGCGTGCGGCCTCCTTGACCCGCTGCCTGACTTCTTCGGAGACCTTGTCGGGCTCGTTGAACGCGCGCGAGACGGTCGCGGTCGAGACATTGGCCTTGCGGGCGACCTCCTCGAGCTTGACCCGACCGCTGCCTCCACGCGCTCTCTTTGAACCAGCTGTCATCCCGACCACGGTTGAATGCGATTGATCAGTGCTTTGCCATGGTATTGGTGACCATGGCGGCCCTCAACGAAAATCTGCGCGGGCAAGAACAGCCGATCGAAATCCGGTCCAGCCAAGCTCATCCCGTTCGAATTTCGAACGGATGCGGCACAGATATCGCGACTACCAACTCAATCACTGCAAGCGCTTAAGCCAGAAACCCGATCTGGCACGCAATCTGCGTTCCCCAGCTTCCATCTCTCGCGCCTCGCGGTGGGGAGGAGAACAGGTTCTGACATGGGAGGGAATGCATGAGTGAGAAGACAAATGGCGCGCGCAACCACGAAAGCCTGGACGCGGTCGTGATTGGCACAGGGGTGGCCGGCCTTTACCAGCTCTACAAGCTGCGCGACGAACTGGGCCTCAAGGTCAAGGCCGTCGATACGGCCACCGGCGTCGGCGGCACCTGGTACTGGAATCGCTATCCGGGCGCCCGCTTCGACTCCGAGGCCTATATCTACCAGTACCTGTTCTCGGAGGAGCTCTACAAGGGCTGGAGCTGGAGCGAGCGCTTCCCCGGCCAGCCGGAGATCGAGAAGTGGCTCAACTACGTCGCCGACAAGCTCGACCTGCGCAAGGACATCCGCTTCTCAACGACGGTTGCCAGCGCAGTCTTCAACGAGGCGACGCAGCGCTGGACCATCACGACCGACACGGGTGACACCATCGACACCCAATTCCTGATCACCTGCACCGGCATGCTGTCGGCGCCGCTGACGTCGGTCTTTCCCGGACAGGAGACGTTCAAGGGCACGCTCGTCCATACCGGCCGCTATCCGAAGGAGAAGCTCGACCTCGCCGGCAAGCGCGTCGCCGTGGTCGGCAATGGCGCCACCGGCATCCAGGTCATCCAGACCATCGCCAGCGAGGTCGGCAGCCTGAAGGTGTTCGTGCGCACGCCGCAATACATCATCCCGATGAAGAACCCGAAATACGGGCCGAAGGAGGTCGAGGCCTACAAGGCGCGGTTCGAGGAATTCCGCAAGGTCCTGCCCCATTCGTTCACCGGCTTCGAATACGACTTCACCAACGGCAGCTGGAAGGATCTCAGCCCGGAGCAGCGTCACGCAGTTCTGGAAAAGATCTGGGATGAAGGCTCGCTGCGGCTGTGGCTCGCCTCATTCGTCGAGATGTTCTTCGAGGAAGAGGTCAGCGAAGAGATCTCAGAGTTCGTGCGCAAGAAGATGCGCGCGCGCCTGAGGGACCCCAAGCTGTGCGAGGCGCTGATCCCGGCCGACTACGGCTTCGGCACGCATCGGGTTCCGCTCGAGACCAATTACCTGGAGGCGTTCCACCAGGCGAATGTCGAGCTGGTCAGCGTCAAGAACAACCCGATCAAGCGGATCACGCCGCAGGGCATCGAGCTCACCGACGGAACGTCGTACGGGCTCGATGTGATCATCCTGGCCACCGGCTTCGATGCCGGCTCCGGTGCGCTGACCCGCATCGACATCCGTGGCCGCGACGGACGTTCGCTCAAAGACGAGTGGAGCCGCGACATCAGGACCACGATGGGGCTGCAGGTCCACGGCTACCCGAACCTGTTCACGACAGGCGCGCCGCTGGCGCCGTCGACGGCGCTCTGCAACATGACGACGTGCCTGCAGCAGCAGGTCGAGTGGATCAGCGATTGCATCGCTTATCTCAGGAAGAACCATCTGAAGGTCATCGAGCCGACCAAGGATACGCAGGATGCCTGGGTCGCGCATCACGACGAGGTCGCGAACAGCACTCTCGTGACCAAGACGCACTCCTGGTACATGGGCTCCAACGTCGACGGCAAGCCGCGCCGCCTGCTCTCCTATATCGGCGGCGTCGGAACCTATCGCCAGAAGTGCGATGAGGTCGCCGCCTCGGCCTATCCCGGCTTTGCCAAGCAGTAACGACACACGGGGCCGCGCAACCATTTTGGCTACGCGCGGCCCTGCATCCCGCATCACACAACAATTCGGAGGAACACATGACCAAGGACTTCAAGGCATCAGCCGACGCCATTCTCCATGAGACCGTCACGACCGGCCAGGGCGTCCCGGGCGTGGTGGCGATGGTGACCGATCGCACCGGCAACATCTACGAGGGCGCCCTCGGCAAGCGGCGCACCGATCAGTCGGCACCGATGACAACCGACTCCAGCTTTGCCATCTTCTCGACGACCAAGGCGATCACCGGCACGGCCGCACTGCAACTGATCGAGGAAGGCAAGCTCGACCTCGACGCCCCCGCAAGGAAATACGCACCCGACATCGGCAAGCTGCAGGTGATCGACGGCTTCGATGCCAAGGGGCAGCCCCGGCTTCGCGCCCCGAAGCGCGACGTGACCACGCGCATGCTGCTGCTGCACACCGGCGGGTTCGGCTACGACTTCTTCAACGAGAACTATCTGCGCCTGGCGACCGATCACCGACAGCCGAGCGTGATCACCTCGTCCAAGGCCGCCATCATGACCCCGCTGCTGTTCGATCCCGGCTCGAAGTGGGAGTATGGAACGAACATCGATTGGGTCGGCCAGGTTGTCGAGGGCATCACCGGCAAGCGGCTTGGCGAGGTCTTCACTGATCGCATCTTCAAGCCGCTCGGCATGGCCAACACGACGTTCGAGATCAACGACGCGGTGCGCAGCAAGCTTGCCGGCGTGCACGCGCGCAACGCCGACGGCTCGCTGACCCCGATGGACTTCGAACTGCCTGCCAATCCCGAGGTTCATATGGGAGGCCACGGCCTTTACAGCACGGTCGGCGACTACATGCGCTTCATTCGGATGTGGCTGAACGACGGAAACGGCCCGCACGGCCGGGTCTTGAAGCCGGAGACGGTCGCGATGGCCGAGAAGAACCAACTCGGCGATCTCAAGGTGACGGCGCTGCCGGGCGTCATCAAGTCGCTCTCGAACGATGCGGAGTTCTTCCCCGGCCTGTCGAAATCCTGGGCGTTCACCTTCATGGTCAATGACGAGAAGGCGCCGACCGGACGGCCGGCCGGCGCGCTCGGCTGGGCGGGGCTGGCAAACCTGTTCTACTGGATCGACCGTCAGAACGGTTTTGGCGGCTATTGGGCAACCCAGATCCTGCCCTTTGCCGACGTGGCCTCGTTCACCGGCTACATGCGTTTCGAAACCGCGTTCTACGACAGCCTGAGCCAACGCAAGGCGGCGTAAATTTCTTTGCGGCTTGAGGCCTTTAACTCGCCTCCGATCTCACCCTTTTGCAGTGCGGTCGGAAGCGAGCCTGATAGCACCGAGGTCGGGGTACCCGGTTGCGTGTTTCCATGGATGGCTTCACAATCGGGAGATAAAGCTCGGGGTCCGGCAGATTTGGACCACTCAGCGCGTCAAAGGAGGGAACGTGTTGGGGCAGACGCCAGAGGATGCTTTCGCCACTCCAGGTATCGAACGCGACGTTCTGACGAGCTGGGAACGCTTCCTCTCCGGAAGCAGCAGCGCGCGTCAGCAGGTCGTGCGATCGGCGATCACCGATTCCTGGCAGCGCTGCCAGCAATCGGCGGTCGACTATCGGCGTGGCCAGGCTCCGATGCCGATCAGGGATGACAGGTTGCAGCGCCTGCTCGACAAGCGCAGCCGTCTTGTCCAGGCCGGCGCTTCGACGATGGCGCTGGCGCGCGACTACATGCTGGAAACCGGCACCGTGATGGTGCTGACCGATGTCGACGGCGTCGTGTTGCGTCTCGAGGGTGACACCAAGCTCGCGCTGCGCGATGCCGTCGAAAAAACGCATCTGCTGCCCGGCAGCAACTGGAGCGAGACGACCTGCGGCACCAACGCGATCGGCACCGCGCTCGAAACAGGGCAGCCGATCCAGGTGCATGCCACGGAGCATTTCTGCTCCGGCATCCATCGCTGGACTTGCTCGGCCTCTGTCATCCGCGATCCCATCGACGGCGCCGTGATCGGCGTGATCGATATCTCGGGATTGTCTTCGTCCTATGGGCGGCCGGCACTCGCGCTGGCGATTTCGGCGGCGGCGCGCATCGAGGCTCAGTTGCTGCAGATGGAGCTGGACGCCCGCTACCGGCTGCTCGACCAGTGCTTCTGGATGCTGCCGCCTTCGGATCGGCATCACGCCGTGCTGTTCGACAGCGCCGGACGTCCGTTCAAGGCCAGCGGAGAGATGTCGCAGATCATGCGCGATCTCGGCGCGCCGGGAGGCCAGTCCGGATTTCCCCTGCTCGGCAGCCGCGATGATCAGCTCTGTGGCACCTCGCGTCCGGCGTGGATCAAGGAGGAATGGCTGAAGGCGGTGGTGCACCAGGGCGAGCACCTCGGCACCGTGATGGTGGCGCCGAAGCCGGCGACATCTGGCAAGCTCGTGTCATCTGCGCGCGGCGAAGCCTTTGCCGACACCGTCTACAGCAGCCCGAAGATGCACAGTGTGGTCGAGAAGTGCCGCCGCGTCGGCAAGTCCGCCGCTCCGGTCCTGCTGCTTGGCGAGACCGGCGTCGGCAAGGAGGTGTTCGCGCACGGAATCCATGCGGCTTCACCGCGCCGTAACGGCCCGTTCATCGCCGTCAATTGCGGCTGCGCCTCGCGCGAGCTGCTCGCCAGCGAACTGTTCGGCTATGTCGACGGCGCGTTCACCGGCGCGAGGCGCGGAGGCATGGCCGGAAAGATCGAAGCCGCCGGGCGCGGCACGCTGTTCCTGGACGAGATCGGCGAATTGCCGCTCGACCTCCAGCCCATGTTGCTGCGCGCGCTCGAGAACGGTGAGATCTCCAGGATCGGCGAGACCGCGGTGCGCAAGGTCGACTTCCGCCTCGTCGTCGCGACCAACCGTAATCTGCAGGCGGAGGTGGAGGCCCAGCGCTTCCGCAAGGACCTGTTTTATCGGCTCGCCGTCGTCCCCGTCGACATCCCGCCGCTCCGCGAGCGCTGCGAGGACATTCCGCTGCTGATCGATCATTTCGTCGCCCAGGCAAGCGCGCGCTATGGTCTTTCCGATCGCCGTTTTGCGCCGGAGACGATTGCGAGGCTGCAGCGTCATGACTGGCCCGGCAACGTCCGCGAGCTGCGCAACCTGGTCGAGAGTGTCATGCTGACCGGCAACGGCGAGCTGATCGAACCTTCTGACCTGCCCGAGACCATCCGGGGATCAGAAACGCCAGGCGAGCGCGATCCGGGTCTGTCGCTTGCCGAGTCTTCGGAACGTGACTTGATCTCGCGTACGCTGCGGTCGTGCAACGGCAACGTGACAGCCACCGCCTCCGCGCTCGGTCTTGCCAAGAGCACCGTCTATGCGAAGCTGCATCGTTATGACATTCGCTTCGACCCGGGCTCGGCAAGGTCTTCTCGTTAGAGCTGTTTATATAGCGAACTCAGCGGCTTAGGCTCTGGCTGGGGCGGGAGGGATCGAACCTCCGAATGGCGGAATCAAAATCCGCTGCCTTACCGCTTGGCTACGCCCCAACAGGCGACCTTGGGACGGCGGAAGAACCGGCTACCGCAGATTCCCTCGGGTCGCAGTCGGTCTATAGGGTGCGGCACGGCATTTCAACCGCCTGGAGGGGCAAAATACCACAGCCCCGGGGATCGGCGGCACCACACTCTATTATAGGTCGGGGTGGAGGCCCTGTTCCGGGCCAGAGCTGTCCGGCGTCCGGGCAGTTGAGACCGCCGGCATTTCATGGGAATACCGCGCCAAGACCAGTCCCCGGGGAGTGAACCATGACCTACCGCGCGCCGATCTCTGACATGCTGCTGTCGCTCAACCATGGCGCCGGGCTGAAGGCGGCGGTGGACGCCGGCCATTACGGCGATTTCGACGCCGACATTGCGGCGGCCGTGCTGGAGGAAGCCGGCAAGTTCGCAACCGACGTGCTGGCGCCGCTCAACAAGGTCGGCGACGAGCACGGCATCAAGCTGGACGACGGCAAGGTCACGACTGCACCGGGCTGGCCCGATGCCTACAAGCGCTGGACCGAGGGCGGCTGGAACGCGGTGTCGGGGCCTGAGGATTTCGGCGGCCAGGGCCTGCCGATGGCGATCAACGCCGCCTGCACCGAGATCTGGAGCGCGGCCAATGTCGCCTTCGGCCTCTGTCCGCTGCTGACGGCCTCGGCGATCGAGGCGCTGGACGCGCATGGCAGCGACGAGCTGAAGACGATCTATCTCGAAAAGCTCGTCACCGGCGCATGGACCGGCACCATGCAGCTGACCGAGCCGCAGGCCGGCTCCGATGTCGGCGCGCTGCGCACCCGCGCCGAAAAGCAGGCCGACGGCACCTATCGCATCAAGGGGACGAAGATCTTCATCACCTATGGCGAGCACGACATGACCGACAACATCGTGCATTTCGTGCTGGCGCGCCTGCCCGACGCGCCCGCCGGCACCAAGGGGATCTCGCTCTTCCTCGTGCCGAAATTCATGGTCAATGCCGACGGCTCGCTGGGCGCGCGCAACGACATCTTTGCCAGCGGCGTCGAGCACAAGCTCGGCATGCATGCCTCGCCGACCTGCACCATGACCATGGGCGATCATGGCGGCGCGATCGGTTTCCTGATCGGCGAAGAGAACCAGGGCATGCGCTGCATGTTCACGATGATGAACCAGGCGCGGCTCGGCGTCGGCCTCGAGGGCGTCGGCGTCGCCGACCGCGCCTATCAGCAGGCTCTCGCCTATGCGCAGGAGCGCAAGCAGGGCCGCGCCATCGGCAAGAAGGGCGAAGGCTCGGACGCGATCTTCGTGCATCCCGACGTCAAGCGCATGCTGATGCGGATGCGGGCGCAGACCGCCGCCGCGCGCACCATCTGCTACGCCACCGCCGTCGCGCTCGACGTCTCCGTCCGCGCCAGGGATCCGAAGGTGCGCACTGAGGCCGCCGCACGCGCGGCGCTGCTGACGCCGATGGCGAAGGGCTATTCCACCGATATCGGCAACGAGGTCGCCTATCTCGGCGTGCAGGTGCATGGCGGCATGGGCTTCATCGAGGAGACCGGCGCCGCCCAGCACTATCGCGACGCGCGCATCACCGCGATCTATGAGGGCACCAACGGCATCCAGGCCATCGACCTCGTCACGCGAAAGCTCGCGGCGAACGGCGGCGCTGCCGTATGGGCACTGCTCGACGAGCTCTCGGCAACCGTCAAACAGGTCGAAGCCTCCAACGATCCTGCTTTTGGCACCACCGGCGTCAAGCTTCGCGAGGCGCTGGAGGCCTTGGCGCGCACCAGCAAATGGCTGCTGGAGCGCGTGACGTCGGCGCCGAACGATGCGCTGGCCGGCGCGACGCCTTACTTGCAGCAGTTCGGCGCGACGCTCGGCGGCTGCATGCTGGCCTCCGAGGCGCTCGCCGCGAAGGCCGACGGCAATACGGACGCCGCGCGCTACGTCTCGCTCGCGCGTTTCTTCGCCGAGAACATCACAGTCCAGGCCGGCGCTCTCGAGCGCACCGTGACCGAGAGCGCGGACTCGGTCGCGGCGGCGGATGCGGTGTTGTTGGGGTAAGCTGCTGACCGCGAGCATCGATGCGTAGGGTGGGTTAGCCTGCGGCTGCGCGCAGCGCAGCCCGCTCGCGTAACCCACCGCTTGTGCCGCCGCGTGAACAGAAGAGGTGGATTACGCCGAGCAGATGCGCTTTGCGCATCTGCAGGGCTAATCCACCCTACGAACGATCTTCGCCCTTCCTCCCGGCCGCCACAGCACGATTCCCGCCGCCACGAGATCCAGCAGCACGCACATCGCGAACGCCGTCGTGTAGCTGCCCGTGAAACTGCGCACGAGGCCGACGATGCCCGGGCCGAAGGCGCTGACGACGCCGCTGATCGAGGTGCCCAATCCCATCGCGGCGGCAAAGGCGGCAGAGCCGAGCTCGCGCTGGATGATCAGGGGCGGGAACGTGATCATGTTGCCGATCGAGAAGCCGTAGACGGCGCAGCACGCCAGCAGCACAGTCGGATTCGTGCTCTGGAGCAGCACGAAGAGCGCGGCCGCCTGGCTGGTCATCGACGCCGCGCAGGCAAGCCGCGGATCGAGCCGGTCGACGAACAGGCCGAGCGAGAGGCGCCCGACCACCGCCATCGCGGCCATGATCGTCACAGCAAGGCCCGCGTTGGCGCGACCGATCAGCGGTTCGAGGAACGTCACCTGGTGGATGATGAACCCCATCTGCGCCAGCAGCGCGATCGCGATCGGCAGCACCATGGTCCAGAACGCCGCGTTGGCGAGCAGCGCCTTGCGCGAATGCACTGCGGCTGTGCCGGCACCGGACGGTCGTCCGCCCGATGCCAATGACGTCCCCCCGGGCCAGCCGATGAAGCCGATGACCACCGGCAGCACCAGCACCACCATCACGATCGTTGCCGCGAGCATCGCCGAACGGAAGCCGATGCTGCCGGTCAGCGACAGCAGCAGCGGAACGAGGATGATGCCGCCGCAGGTCGCGCCGTTGAAGGCGAGGCTGAGCGCGAGGCCGCGGCGCCGCTCGAACCAGGAATTCAGCACGGTCGCGATCACCACGGTACCCATGCCGGTCCAGCCGACCGACATCAGCGCATAGGCGAGGTAGAGCTGCCAGGGCGTCTGCATCAGCGCCAGCAGCACGGTCGAAGCGCCCAGTGCGGAAAGCCCGCACAGGATCAGCGAGCGCAGCCCGATGCGGTCGAGCAGATCGTCGGTGAAGATGACGAGGACGGAGGTCAGAAGAAACGAGAACGTGCTGGCCGCAGAGACCAGCGTGCCGGGCCAGCCA
Organism: Bradyrhizobium sp. CCBAU 45389; assembly: GCF_028128625.1. Lineage (NCBI taxonomy): Bacteria > Pseudomonadati > Pseudomonadota > Alphaproteobacteria > Hyphomicrobiales > Nitrobacteraceae > Bradyrhizobium > Bradyrhizobium sp. CCBAU 45389. The sequence goes on from NZ_LBIY01000082.1 coordinate 28,045, forward strand.
TGGGCGCGCTGGAGTTCGGCGAGATAGACGCCCTGGCCGTAGAGGCCGAAGCCGAACATGAAGAAGGCCATCAGGAAGCAGGCCAGCACGACGCGCCAGCCGCGATAATACAGCGAAGATTCGTCAACGCCTGTTGCGGCAACCATCAATCGGGCCGACCAGATGGAACTGGGCAAGATCGTGCCCCACAACCACCGGTTTTTCAAATGAAACATTGTAGCCATTTGTTGCGACGCGCAAAAGCATGTGATGGGCAATGCAACCGGCAGTGGGCGCGGGCTTGCGGGGTTCAAGCTGGAAAAGGTTGAGCGAGCGCATTGGCACGCCAGCAAGATGATGTAGGCTGAGGTTTGCGAGACTCGCGGGCGGCAAACGTCGCGACGGCGCAGGGGGGCTCTCATGCCGAATGGCAATATCGTGGTCACCGAAGAGCGGGGGACGCGCGTGATCACCTTGCGGCGTCCGGGCAAGAAGAACGCGATCACCCAGGACATGTACCGGGAGATGAGCCACGCGATCGATACCGCGCAGAACAATCCCGACATTCGCTGCATGATCATCACCGGCGGCTCCGGCGTGTTCACCGCCGGCGACGACATCGACGATTTTCTCCACGCCGACACCGCGCGCCCGGAGACGCTGTCGAACGGCGCCAAGTTTCTCTATTCGCTCGCCCTCAACGTCAAGCCGATCATCGCAGCAGTGGATGGCGCCTCGATCGGCATGGGCACGGTGATGCTGTTTCATTGCGACTACGTGCTCGCCTCGACAGCTGCGACGTTCTCGGCGCCCTACATCCATCTCGGGCTGGTACCGGTCGGCGCGGCCAGCCTCCTGATGCCGAACACGATGGGGTACCAGCGTGCCTTCGCGATGCTGGTGATGGGGCGGACCTTCACCGCGGCGCAAGCCGAAGCCGCCGGCTTCGTCAACAGCGTGGTCTCGCCGGGACATACCGAAGTCGAGGCACGCAAGGTGGCACGCGAGATCTGCCGGCTTCCGGCCGAGGCGGTCGCGACCTCGCGCAAACTGCTGCGCACCCCGCCGGAGGAATTGACCCGCCGCATCGACCAGGAGGCGCATCTGTTCGGCGAGCGGCTGAAATCGGACGACGCGGTGGCTGCGTTCAACGCGTTTGCGAACCGGAAGAAGCGGTAGAGGCGAGCGCTCGGTTGTCACCCGCCCCCTCAAGGGGCGGGTGGGAGCATGCGGCGTCCGCCGCAACTCAACAAAAGGTTTCGTGAAATCTTCGCGCGAAACGACTAATCTTGGTTCCATGCGATACGGATCCATCCTTGCTGCGCTTGTCCTCGCGCTTGCCCCCCTTCCCGCCTCCGCCCAGACCGCCGCACCCGTCGAGCTGCGCATTCTCGCGATCAACGATTTTCACGGCAATCTGCGGCCGCCGCCGGGCGGCATCCGTATCAATGACCCCGAGGACAAGACCAGGAAGGTGATGGTCGCGGCCGGCGGCGCCGAGTACATGGCGACGCTGGTCAAGCAATTGCGCGAAGGGCACAAGAACACGATCTTTGTCGCCGCCGGTGATTTGATCGGAGCGAGCCCGTTCCTGTCGGCGATGTTCCACGACGAGCCTTCGATCGAGTCGCTCTCGATGATGGGGCTTGCGATCACCTCGGTCGGCAATCACGAATTCGACGAGGGCAAGACCGAGCTCCTCAGGATGCAGAACGGCGGCTGCCATCCGCTCGACGGCTGCCAGGGACCGCATCCCTTCACCGGCGCCAAATTCCACTATCTTGCGGCCTCCACGATCGAGACCGCGACCGGCAAGAGCGTGCTGCCGCCCTACGAGATCAGGGAGTTCGACGGAATTCCCGTCGCCTTCATCGGACTGACGCTGAAGGAGACGGCGGGCATCGTCTCGCCGTCAGGCATTGCCGGACTCGAATTCCGCGACGAGGCCGAGACGGTGAATGCGCTGGTGCCGCAGCTGAAGGCGCGCGGCGTCGAGGCGATCGTGGTGCTGATCCACCAGGGCGGCGAGCCCTCCGGCGACTACAACGAATGCCCTGCGATTACGGGCCCCATCGTCGATATCGTGAAGAAATTCGATCGCGCCGTCGACCTCGTCGTCAGCGGCCACACCCACCGCGCCTATGTCTGCGATATCGACGGACGGCTCGTCACCAGCGGCGACAAATACGGCACGCTGGTCACGGCGATCGACCTCAAGCTCGATCCGACAACGCGCGACATCGTCAGCGCCAGGGCCGAGAACGTCATCGTCGCCAACGCCTCGCTCGCGAAGGACCCCGAACAGACCGCATTGATCGATGCCTATGACAAGCTTTCGGCGCCGATCGCCAACCGGCCAGCCGGATCGGTGACGCAGACGCTGTCGCGCGTTCCGAACGAGGCCGGCGAAAGCGCGCTCGGCGACGTCATCGCGGATGCGCAGCTCGCAGCGACCAAGGCGGCCCAGGATGGCGGCGCTGTCATCGCGCTCACCAACCCCGGCGGCATCCGCACCGATATCGTCCCGAAGGAGAACGGCGCCATATCGTTCGGCGATGTCTTCGCCAGCCAGCCCTTTCGCAACCGCCTCGTCACGATGACGCTGACCGGAAGCCAGCTCAAGGACATGCTGGAACAGCAATGGCTCGACCCGAAGCGGCCGCGGATCCTGCAGGTGTCGAACGGGTTCAGTTACACCTGGGACGGCTCGAAGCCGTTCGGCGAGCGCGTGATGGCGGAGAAGATGACGCTCAACGGCAGGCCGATCGAGCAGGCCAGCGGCTACCGCGTCACCCTCAACGATTACCTCGCCGTCGGCGGCGACGGCTTCACGGTCGCCAAGCAGGGCTCGGCGCCGCAATATGGCGGCTACGACGCGGACGCGCTGTTCGCCTTTTTCCGCGCGCACGGGCCGATCGGCCCGCTGCCTCCGACTCGGATCCTGCGCGTGAATTGATCCGGATCAAACGGGCCGGAACGGGACAACCCTTTGCCATTCCCGTCCAGGCGCATAGATTGGGTTTGGCATTGCGTTTTGGCGCCGGATGCGTCAAGCGACGTCAAGAGCCCGCATCCCATGAGGCCGACCTGATGAGCACGCTTCTTCTTTCCCACAAGGCCTGCCTCGACCACGTCACGCCGCCGGGACACCCAGAACGGCCCGACCGGCTGCGCGCGGTGGAGGAAGCGCTGTCGCACGAGCGATTCCAGTTTCTCGTTCGCGACCAGGCGCCGGAGGGCGATCTCGACCTCGTCACGCTCTGCCACAACGAGCATTACGTCACCGAGCTGCGCCACATCGCGCCGACCAGCGGTCAGGTCTATATCGACGGCGACACCTCGATGTCCCCTGGCACGTGGGAAGCGGTGATGCGCGGCGTCGGCGGCGCGGTGGCGGCGACCGAAGCAGTTATGAATGGCGAGCACCGCAATGCTTTCGTCGCAGTGCGCCCGCCCGGCCATCACGCCGAGATCGGCAAGCCGATGGGCTTCTGCTTCTTCGACAATGTCGCGATCGCCGCGCGCCATGCGCAGCGCAAATACGGCATCAAGCGCGCGGCCATCGTCGATTTCGACGTGCATCACGGCAACGGCACGCAGGACATCTTCTGGTCGGACCCGACCGTGATGTACTGCTCGACGCACCAGATGCCGCTGTTTCCGGGCACCGGCGCGAAGAGCGAGCGCGGCGACCACGACACCATCGTCAACGCGCCGCTGGCGTCGGAAGACGGCGGCCCCGAATTCCGCTCCGCGTTCGAGAATTTGATTTTGCCGCAGCTCGAAAAATTCAGCCCCGAGCTGCTCATCATCTCGGCGGGCTTCGATGCGCATTACCGCGATCCGCTGGCCTCGCTGAACCTGCGCGCGGAGGACTACACCTGGGTCACGCGCAAGCTGATGGACCTCGCCGACAAGTCCGCCGGGGGCCGCGTTGTCTCGGTGCTCGAGGGCGGCTATGACCTGCAAGGACTGAAAGAATCTGTTACGGCGCATGTCGGCGCCCTGATGGGCGCTTGAAAGCACCCGCCACATTAAGCCCGCAAAACCCGCCTTCACTCCAGGGAAAGCGAATCGGGCAATCGGAAACGGATATGGCTGAAAATACCCAAATCGACGTCTCCAGGCTCACCTTCGAGCGCGCGATCGAGGAACTCGAAACGATCGTGAAGCGGCTCGAGGACGGCAAGGTGCCGCTCGAGGAATCCGTGACGATCTACGAGCGCGGCGAGGCGCTGAAGCGCCGCTGCGAGGAACTGTTGCGCCAGGCCGAGGCCCGCGTCGACAAGATCACCACCGATGCCAGTGGCCAGCCCACAGGAACCGCACCGCTCGACGTCCAGTAAGGCCGCGGTCAGGCCCAGTTTTGGGCATCTGACGCCTGCATTATTTCATGATCGCACGCCGCTGATTCCCTCACGCGGCGGGCCGACCCGGGACAAGGATCAGGGAACTCCCTGCCGAGGGGCACCCAGCCCCTCAAAATCCGCCCAAAAGCCCTCGCTTCCGCTCAAAAATACTGCCGCGGAACCGGGCAAGTTTGGAACCCGCCGCCGGCGCCACGGTTAACCACTCTGGCCCGGGGGTTGCACGTGCATGCCCGTAATCGGCCCAGCGGGTTGGCTTTGGCCCAAGCTTTGGTGTAAAGCTGCGCGGAGTGTGGCTTTTTGTAAGCCTTGCGTGGGCACCGATTACCAACGACAAGCGCTTCAAACTGCTAATGAAATTGGCTGGGACGGACGAAGCCGATCTAAGTGACAGGGATCACAGAGACTGAACCGGAGCGTACCTAAGCTCACCTAAGCTTGAAGACGGGGCCTTGCCCCATGCAGGTGGCTCCGACGGTTTAAGGACTCGCGCTGCGCCGATATTGTGCAAACCCATCGCGCACCGGAACGATCTTCCGGCGCTGACAAATTGGAAATCGCCGTGAACGCATACAGTAAGACGCCGCTTCTCGACACCATCCGGACACCGGAAGACCTGCGCAAGCTCAAGATCGAGCAAGTTCGCCAGGTCGCCGACGAGCTGCGGCAGGAGACCATCGACGCCGTCTCGGTGACCGGCGGTCACTTCGGCGCGGGCCTCGGCGTGGTCGAGCTCACCACCGCGATCCATTACGTCTTCGATACGCCGCGCGACCGCCTGATCTGGGACGTCGGCCACCAGGCCTATCCGCACAAGATCCTCACCGGCCGGCGCGACCGGATTCGCACCCTGCGCACCGGCGGCGGCCTGTCCGGTTTCACCAAGCGCAGCGAGAGCGACTACGATCCGTTCGGCGCGGCCCATTCCTCGACCTCGATCTCCGCCGGCCTCGGCATGGCCGTGGCGCGCGACCTCTCCGGCGGCAAGAACAACGTTATCGCCGTGATCGGTGACGGTGCGATGTCGGCGGGCATGGCCTATGAGGCCATGAACAATGCCGGTGCGATGAACTCACGCCTGATCGTCATCCTCAACGACAACGACATGTCGATCGCGCCGCCGGTCGGCGCCATGAGCGCCTATCTGTCGCGCCTCTACTCGGGCAAGACCTATCGCACGCTGCGCGATGCGGCCAAGCAGATCAACAAGCGCCTGCCCAAGATCATCGCCAACCGCGCCAACCGCGTCGAGGAATATTCGCGCGGCTTCATGATGGACGGCGGCACGCTGTTCGAGGAGCTCGGCTTCTATTACGTCGGTCCGATCGACGGCCACAATCTCGACCATCTCCTGCCCGTGCTGAAGAACGTGCGCGACATGGAGGAAGGCCCGATCCTGGTCCACGTCGTGACCCAGAAGGGCAAGGGCTACGGCCCGGCGGAAGCTTCCGCCGACAAGTACCATGCCGTCGTCAAGTTCGACGTCGCCACCGGCACGCAGGCCAAGGCCAAGCCGAATGCGCCGGCCTACCAGAACGTGTTCGGCGCGAGCCTCGTCAAGGAAGCGCAGAAGGACGACAAGATCGTTGCCATCACCGCGGCGATGCCGTCCGGCACCGGCGTCGACATCTTCAACAAGGCGTTCCCGGACCGTACCTTCGACGTCGGCATCGCCGAGCAGCACGCGGTGACCTTCGCCGCCGGCCTCGCCAGCGAAGGCTACAAGCCGTTCTGCGCGATCTACTCGACCTTCCTGCAGCGCGGCTACGACCAGATCGTGCATGACGTCGCGATCCAGAACCTGCCCGTCCGCTTCGCCATCGACCGCGCCGGCCTCGTCGGCGCCGACGGCGCGACGCATGCCGGCTCGTTCGACAACGCCTATCTCGGCTGCCTGCCCAACATGGTGATCATGGCGGCGGCAGACGAGGCCGAGCTGGTGCACATGGTGGCGACCCAGGTCGCGATCGACGACCGCCCGAGCTCGCTGCGCTATCCGCGCGGCGAAGGCCGCGGCATCGAGATGCCCGAAGTCGGCATTCCGCTCGAGATCGGCAAGGGCCGTACAATCCGCCAGGGCAACAAGATCGCCCTGCTCTCGTTCGGCACCCGCCTCGCCGAATGCGAGAAGGCGGCCGACGAACTCGCCGCGCACGGCCTGTCGACCACGATCGCGGATGCGCGCTTCATGAAGCCGCTCGACACCGAGCTGGTGCTGAAGCTCGCCCGCGACCACGAGATCCTGATCACGATCGAGGAAGGCTCGGTTGGCGGCTTCGGCTCGCATGTGGCGCAGTTCCTGACCGATCAGGGCGTGCTCGACACCGGCCTGGTCAAGTTCCGCTCGATGGTGCTGCCCGACGTGTTCCAGGATCACGACACGCCCGCCGCGATGTACGGCCGCGCCGGTCTCGACGCCAAGGGCATCGTCGCCAAGGTGTTCGAAGCGCTCGGCAAGGACGTGAAGGCCGAGACGGTCAAGCTCGCCTAAGGGCGAGCTTCGGCCTTCGGCGAAGCGATACACTCACATGAAAATCTATCTGGCAGGTCCCGACGTGTTCCTGCCGGATGCGGTCGAGATCGGCCGGCGCAAGGCTGCGATCTGCGCGGCGCACGGGCTCACCGGCCTCTATCCGCTCGACAACGCGATCGACCTCACCGCGCCCGACGCCTCGCGGCAGATCTTCTGCGGCAACGAGGCGATGATGGATGCGGCCGATGCCATCATCGCCAATCTCACCCCGTTCCGCGGCGCCGGCGCCGATCCCGGCACCGTCTATGAGCTCGGCTACATGGCCGGCCGCCGCAAGTTTTGTCTCGCCTATTCCAACGATGGCGCCGCCTATGCCGACCGTGTCGGTCGCTTCATGGAGCTCACCTCCGAGGACGGGCGGCTGGTCGATGCCCAGGGGCTGACGGTCGAGGATTTCGGCCTCGTCGACAACCTCATGATGATCCATGCGCTGGAGCTGCACGGCTGCCCGCTGGTGACGCCGGCCACGATGCCGATCGACGTCTGGCACGATCTGGCCGCGTTCGAGACTTGCGTCCGGATGGCGGCCGCGCGATTGATCGCTAAATAAGCGCCAGCCCCACTTGAGAGAACCGATGTCCCCTGCCCGCAAGCGCGCGGATGTATTGCTGGTCGAGCGCGGCCTGTTCGAGAGCCGGGCGCGGGCGCGTGCGGCCATCGAGGCCGGCCTCGTCACGGCCGACGACAAGCAGGTTTCAAAACCGTCGGAGACGATCCTTGAGGATGCGGTGATCCAGGCCGAGCCCGCTCACCCCTACGTCTCGCGCGGCGGCGTCAAGCTTGCGGGCGCGCTGGAGCGCTACCCGATCGAGATCGAAGATCATGTCTGCCTCGACGTCGGCGCCTCCACCGGCGGTTTCACCGAGGTGCTGCTGGCGAACGGCGCGAGCCTGGTGTTCGCGATCGATGTCGGCACCAGCCAGCTGCATCCCTCGCTGCGCGATCATCCCAAGATCGTGTCGATGGAGGAGACCGATATCCGTGCCTATGACGGCAAGCGCCTGCCGGCGCGGCCCGATGTCGTCGTCATCGACGTCAGCTTCATCTCGCTCAAGAGCGTGCTGCCCGTGGCGCTGTCGCTGGCGGCGGCACCGATGAGCCTGCTGGCGCTGATCAAGCCGCAATTCGAGGCCGACAGGAAACACAACAAGAAGGGCATCATCCGCGATGCCGCGGTGCATCAGCAGATCTGCGACGACATCGCGGCGTTTGCGGCCTCGCTAGGCTGCACCGATATCGAGGTGTTCCCTTCCCCGATCACCGGCGGCGACGGCAACATCGAATTCTTCCTGGGCGCGCGCCGTGGTTGAGCGATTGACGATCGATCACGTCGGCCACCGCGGCGACGGCGTCTCGCTCACGACGGGCGATGCAGTCTACATTCCCTATACGCTTCGGGGCGAGACCGTGGAGGTCGATCACGTCGCGGGCCATCATCCCGACCGCCGCAAGCTGCTGGCGGTGGACGTCGCGAGCCCCGATCGCATCGAACCGTTCTGTCCGCATTTCGGCGTCTGCGGCGGCTGCGCCATCCAGCACTGGGCGGCGGAGCCTTACCACGCCTGGAAGCGCGGCATCGTGGTCGAGACGCTGGCGCAGGCCGGCATCGCGTGCGAGGTGGCGCCGCTGGTCGACGCCCATGGCGCCGGGCGCCGGCGCGTCACGCTGCATGGCCGCTTCGGCACGCATGACGTCCTCAAGGTCGGCTTCTCGGCGACAAGCTCGCACGACGTCATCCCGATCCATCGCTGCCCGATCCTCGATCCCGCGCTCGAAGGTGCACTCGATGCCGCCTGGGCGATCGCAGAACCGCTGACGTCCAAAATGCCGGTGACCAAGCCGCTCGACATCCAGGTCACCGCCACCATCAACGGGCTCGACGTCGACGTGCGCGGCTCCGGCCCGCTGCCGACGCCGCTCGTCACGGCACTGTCGCGCATCGCCGAGCAGCATCGCCTGGCGCGGCTGACGCGCCATGGCGAGCTGGTGCTGCAGCGCCTCGCACCGACCGTGCGAATGGGCCGCGCCGAGGTGGTGCTGCCGCCGGGTTCGTTCCTGCAAGCCACCGTCGCGGGTGAAGAGACGCTCGCGGCGCTGGTCGTAGAGCGCATCGGCAAGTCCAAGGAGGTTCTCGACCTCTTCTGCGGCGTCGGGCCGTTTGCGTTGAGACTGGCCGAAAAGGCACGCGTCATCGCCTATGACAGCGATGCCGGCGCGATCGCAGCGCTCGCAAAGGCAGCGCGCACACCAGGCCTGAAGCCGATCAAGGCCGAACCGCGCGACCTATTCCGCCGCCCCCTGGTGCCGCCGGAGCTGCGCGACTTCGATGCCGTGGTGTTCGACCCCCCGCGTCAGGGCGCGCAGGCGCAGGCGCTGAAGCTTGCCGCGAGCAAGGTGCCGGTGGTTGTTGCCGTGTCCTGCAACGTCGCGACCTTCGCCCGCGATGCGCGCCTCTTGATCGACGGCGGCTACAAGATCGATAGCGTGGTGCCGGTCGACCAGTTCCGGCATACGCCGCATGTCGAGCTGGTGGCGAAGTTCACGCGCTGATTTTGCTAGCGGCGAAGCCCGCTCAGCGCCGGTGACTCACCGGGCAGCATGTTCGACCTGATATCGCTGTCCATGCGGCCCGAGTCCTGCTGGATGAACCCGGCCCCGAACGACAGGCTGAGGTTGGAGGTCGGCTTGAACTCGACACCCGCAAATGCGCTGTATCCCGGTGCGGCGCTGGATGTCAGCGGCGCTATCGAGCTGCCGATGCCATTGCCATATTTCAGCGTGTCGAAACCGGCAAAGAACGTGACGGGCATGCCGCCGGCGGTCTTGGTGTTGTAGCCGAACTGCGTGCTGTCATAGGAGAGCGCGCTGAAATTGCCGGCCAGGCCAGTCTGGCTGAGGCCGCTCCAATTCAGGTTGCCACGCTGGCTGCCGACGAAGAAGCCGTTGGCAAAGTTGGTACGCCCGCTTGCGTCGGCGGCATTGAAGCTCGGAAAATTGCCGTAAGCGTCGGAGCTCTGGCCATCGCTGCCGCCATAGCCAAAGGCCCCGCCCGGGATCCAATATCTCAGGGGTGCGACTTGCGCATGAGCCGGGGCTCCGCAGGTGCAAAGCACGGCGAACAGGGTTGCGAGCGCACGAGAGGAAGCAAAGCCTGGCATTCGGGTGACCGTCAGAACATGCCCAAATCATACCCGGAGGACCGGCAGATTGCCAGCGACGCGATGCCGGTGGCCGGCCCCTCAGTTCCAGGATCACCTTTTCCTGACGCGTTGAACCTGCTCCGTGACGGATGGACCCACTTTAGGGGAGGCGCGAACCCGCGCGCCTGCCTTGGTCCGAAGACCTTTGAAAACGCCATATCATGGAGGTTGTCATGGAGGTCAATGCCGACAGGTTGAATGCCTTTATGGGCAAGATGATCACCGAGGTGGGGGCGGCAATGAACGCCTCGCTGGTCCTGCTGGGCGACAAGCTCGGCCTCTACCGCGCCCTCGCCGCCAAGGGACCGATGAACTCCGCCGAGCTCGCCAGCGCCACCGGAACGACGGAGCGTTATGTCCGCGAATGGCTCTCGAGCCAGGCGGCGTCCGGCTACGTCGAATATGATACCGCTTCAGGAAAGTTCTCGATGCTGCCGGAGCAGGCGATGGCGCTTGCCGACCAGGACAGCCCGGTGTTCCTCGGCGCCGTCGGCAATGTCATTGCAGCGGCGTTTCTCGACGAGCCGAAGATCACGGACGCGTTCAAGACCGGCAAGGGTGTCGGCTGGAACCGGCGCAGCGAGTGCCTGTTCTGCGGCACCGCACGCTTCTTCCGCACCGGCTATATGCATCATCTGGTGCAGGAGTGGCTGCCCGCGCTCGACGGCGTCGTGGACAAGCTGAAGCGCGGTGCCAAGGTTGCCGATGTCGGCTGCGGCCACGGCGTCTCGACGCGGCTGATGGCGGAAGCCTTCCCGAACTCGCGCTTCTACGGCTTCGACTATCACGAGGGCTCGATCGAGGCCGCGCGGAAGGGAGCCAACGAGGCCAAACTCGGCGACCGGGTTTCCTTCGCCGTTCACTCGGCCAAGTCCTATCCGGCCGAGGGCTACGATCTCGTCTGCTTCTTCGATTGCCTGCACGATATGGGCGATCCCGTCGGCGCCATCAGCCACGTGCGCGAGACCATGGCGAAGGACGGCACCTGCATGCTGGTCGAGCCGTTCGCAGGCGATCGCCTCGAAGACAATCTCAACCCGGTCGGACGCGTCTACTATGCGGCCTCGACCATGATCTGCACGCCGGCCTCGCTCGATCAGGAGGTGGGCCTCGCGCTCGGTGCACAGGCGGGCGAAGCGCGGCTGCGCAAGGTCGCGCGCGAAGGCGGCCTGTCGCGCTTCCGCCGCGCCGCCGAAACACCCTTCAACCTGATCCTGGAGGCGCGGATCTGATCCACCGCCGGGCGCACGCGGCCGACGATGTCAGGCCGCGGCGTCCGTCCCCATGCCGAACGTCAGCTGATTGCCGTCGGCATCGACGACATCGAAATCGCGCATGCCGTAATCGCGGTCCTCCGGACGATTGAGCAACCTGGCGCCGCGCGCCGACACTTCGGCATAGAGCTCATCGACATCCCTGACAAAAACGCAGAGGCCTCCCTGTCCGGGCAGCCGTTTCGTTGCGGCCGCTGCGAGCAGATGCAGGCCAACCTCGCCACGGCAGAGGCAGGCATAGGACGGCGGCTGCCCGTATTCGAAGGTGACCTCGAAGCCCAGCACGTCGCGGTAATAGGCGAGGCTGGCGGTGATATCGGATACGACGAAGACGGTAGCGGACCCGACCATCATCGCCTGTTCGTCGGTCATGAATCCCTCCGTCACAAGCAATCTCCGGCACGCAACCTAGCATGCGTTGCCGAGGTCTTGCACGGCTCACGCCGCAACGTAAGCTGGCGATCGAACAAGGCGGCGCGAGTCCGCCGGAATGGGAGGATGACGATGCGATATCTTGGCCTGGCACTGGCTGCACTGGTCACTACGGCAATCCCTGGCGCAGGCCGCGCTGCCGAGCCGACCCGCTTCACGCCGCTGAAGGCGGACGAGCTGACGCCGCCGCAGAAGGAATGGGCGGATGCGATCGTGGTGCCGCCACGCAATGCCAAATTCACCAACCCGCCCTATCGCGCCTATATCCGCAACCCAGAGCTCGCGCCAAAGCTCTCGGCAATGTCGGACTATCTGCGCTGGAATTCGTCGCTGCCGGCGCGGCTCAGCGAGTTTGCCATCCTGATCACGGCAAGGCAGTGGACGGCGCAGTACGAATGGTTCGCGCATTATCCGCTCGCGATGAAGGCCGGGCTCGATCCGCAGGTTGCCAAGGATATCGCGAACGGCGTGCGGCCGCAGACGATGAAGGACGACGAGGCCGCGCTCTACGAGCTCGTGATGGCGCTTTATCGCGACAAGAAGGTATCCGACGAGGTCTACCGCGCCGCGCAGCAGAAGTTCGGCGAGCGCGGCATCATGGATATCATCGGCCTGATCGGCTATTACGACCTGGTCTCGATGACGCTGATCACGATGCAGGCTGAAGCGCCGAACGACAGCGTGCCCCCGCTGCCGCCGCTGGCTGCGAAATAGCCGCGCTGGCGAAATTCTATCACCGTCACCCTGAGGTGGCCGCTTCTTCAGCGGCCCTCGAAGGGCGACGGCCCGGCTACATCGGGGCCGTGCATCCTTCGAGGCTCCCCATGGGACGCGTTGCGTCCCATGCCTCGCACCTCAGGATGACGGATTGGTAGGCTCGTCCGTACTACGCACTTGAAGACTTGGAGATCCCGGTGACATCAGACCATCCCGTCACTTACGAGCGCATCGGCAACGTCGCCCGCATCACGCTGCGTCGGCCGCCTGTCAACGCGTTGAGCCTCGAGGTCATCCGTGCGGTGGTCGCGGCCTTGCGCCGCGCTGCCGACGATACCGATGCGCGCGTTGTCGTGCTGGCGAGCGCCATTGCAAAACGCTTTTCGGCGGGCCTCGACCTCGACATTTTGCTCGGCAAGTCCGGCGCCCAGATCCGCGAATTCCTCCAGGCGCTCTACATCGACCTCTATGACGCCCAGTACGCGCTCGGAAAGCCGTCGATCGCCGCGGTCGGCGGCGCGGCGCGCGGCGGCGGCATGACCATGGCGGTGTCCTGCGACGTGGTGCTGGCCTCCGAGAGCGCGACGTTCGGCTACCCCGAGATCGACGTCGGGGTCATTCCCGCCATCCACTATGCGCATCTGCCGCGCATCGTCGGACGCCACCGCGCCTTCGAGCTGCTGTTCACCGGCCGCGTCTTCAGCGCGGCGGAGGCGCGCGAGCTCGGCGTGGTGAACCGCGTCGTCGCCGATGCCGAGCTCGAGGCGGAAACCGGGAGGCTCGCGGTGCAGTTCGCGGCGAAATCGGCCGCGGTGCTGCGGATGGGCCGCGCCGCCTTCATGCGCCAGATCGATCTCGATTATCGGCGCAGCATTGCAAGTGCCGTGGACGATTTCTGCAACGTCGCGACGTCGGACGAGGCGCAGGAGGGCCTGAGAGCGTTCGTGGAGAAGCGGGCGCCGAAATGGTAGAGGACCGCCCGCCGTCCGAGGCGCGTGCTGCTCAAGCGCGATGAGATTGGGATGAATCGTCATCGCGCTTTAGGTTGTTGTTGACGCATAACCTTTCCGGAAAACCGCTTCGCACTTTGCGCTACGCGGCCCTTCGGGTCCGGATCATGCTTTAGCGTCCCCAGCGGTCCGACCAGATCTTCTCGCCGATCAGGCAGTTGACGCGCGGCTCCTTGTCCTTGTCGGCAACGCGCACCACGGGACGCTCCGGCGTGCGGCCGGCGACCTCCATCAGCAGCTTGGTGCGGATCGCCTCCTTGAATTTGTCGCGGTCCTTGATCGCGATGACGAAGGAGCCGGGACCGCCGACGACGCAGTCCTCGTAGTAATAGTCGAGATTGTCGATATCCATGGTCGAATAGGAGGGCTCCTTGACCATGATCGGCAGGCCGTTGATGACGATGCCCTTCTCGAGCGCGGCGTCGCGCGCCACCGTGACCGGGCCGCCGTTGTTGTTGGGACCATCGCCCGAGATGTCGATGACGCGGCGCAGGCCCCGATAGGGATCCTCGTCGAACAGCGGCATCGCGAAGGTGATCGCGCCGGAGATCGAGGTGCGCGAGGCGCGCCGGATCGGCGTCTTCATGATCTCGGCGGCGACCGCGTCCGCGGTCTCCGGTCCGTCGACCAGGCGCCAGGGAATGATGATCTTCTGGTCGGTGGAGGCAGCCCACTCGAAATAGGTCACCGCGATCCGCCCGTTCGGGCCCAGCTTCAACGCCTGGAGAAACTCCTTCGACTGGATCGCCTGCGCGTAGCCCTCGCGCTGGATCGCCAGCTCGTCCATGTCCATGGAGTAGGACACGTCCACCGCGAGGATCAGCTCGACATCGACCGTCTGCGCGTCCCGGTCGGCCGCCAGCCGCTGCGACTGAGTCCTGGGAGGTTCAAACTTCGGCCCTGGTGCCGCGATGCCCGCGACGTCCCCCCCGGCGAGCACGCCGGCCACCAGCACAGCCCCGATCGAGAACAGCAAGCGCATCGCAGTCTCCCGTCGTATGACGCGATGGTGACATGCAATCGCCTTGCCGCAAAGTGCGAAGATCGCCTGCGCTTCACATTCGAGTTAGGAATTTGTGTGCGTTACGCAAAGCTGCCGCCGTGTTGCCGCGCTTGCGTCATCGGAACACGTGCGACCACAGGCTCCGTCATTCCGGGGCGGCTCGAAGAGCCGAAGCCGGAATGACGGCGGCGCCGGTGGAGACACGTCCCCGCCCACTTGTCGAGCGCGATTTCCATGCTAGGCTGACCGTACAGATGTGGATGGAGTCCCCCGACAACCGCCCGGCGGCTCGACCGTAGTGGGCTGATGACTCCTGCTTGAGGTGGGGCAATCATTGAGCCTCCGCCTTTGGCGGGAGCATGGACAAACCCGCCGATGGCGGGTTTTTTGTTGCCTGAAGGCGGAAGAAGGAGAAGGCGTGACGACGACACCGATTGCTGCGCGCAGCGGGCTGCCCAGGGGAATCTGGGTGCTCGGCTTCGTCTCGATGCTGATGGACATCTCCTCCGAGATGATCCACGCGCTGCTGCCGGTCTATCTCGTCACCGTGCTCGGGGCGTCCACGCTCACGGTCGGCTTCATCGAGGGCATTGCGGAGGCCACCGCCTCGATCACGAAGATCTTCTCCGGCGCGCTGTCGGACTGGCTCGGCCGCCGCAAGCTGCTCGCTGCTCTGGGCTATGGCCTCGCCGCGCTGACAAAACCGCTATTCCCGCTCGCGCCCAGCGTCGGATGGCTGGTGGCGGCGCGCTTCATCGACCGCGTCGGCAAGGGCATCCGCGGTGCACCGCGGGATGCACTGATCGCCGATATCGCACCTCGCGGCCTGCGTGGCGCGAGCTTTGGCTTGCGGCAGTCGCTCGACACCATCGGCGCCTTCGTCGGGCCGCTCGTCGCGATCGGCCTGATGTGGTGGACGGCGGACAACTTTGCCCTCGTGTTCTGGTTCGCCGTGCTGCCGGCCTTTCTCTCCTTCGGCCTGATCGCCTTTGGCGTAAGCGAGCCGGAGCCGGACCCGAGCCGGGAGCCTGCGACGAATCCGCTCAATCTCGCTGCGATGCGGCAGCTCGGATCGGTGTACTGGCGCATCGTCGCGGTCGGCGTCGTGTTCACGCTCGCCCGCTTCAGCGAGGCCTTCCTGATCCTGCGCGCGCAAAATATCGGACTCAATGCGATGTGGGTGCCGGCGGTGCTGGTGCTGATGAACATCGCTTACGCGCTCTCGGCCTATCCGGCCGGCGTGCTGTCGGACCGCATCAACCGCACCGGCCTGCTCGCGCTCGGCCTCGTCTTCCTCGCCGGCGCCGATCTCGCACTCGCGCTGCTGCCAAACCTTGGCGGCCTCGCGCTCGGTGTCGTGCTGTGGGGCCTGCATATGGGACTGACGCAGGGCCTGCTCTCGGCGCTCGTCGCCGACGCCGCACCGCCCAGCCTGCGCGGCACCGCGTTCGGCTATTTCAACCTGTTCACGGGCCTTGCCCTGCTGGCGGCGAGCGTGATCGCGGGCGCACTGTGGGATGCCTATGGCCCGGCCGGCACGTTCCTGGCCGGGCTCGGCTTCGTACTGGTGTCACTCGCGGGGCTGCTCGCCATCGGCAACGGGCTCGCAACGGAGGTCAAGCGATGACGGGAGATGGTTCGTCGTGCTGAGCGGAGTGCTTGCGATCATGATCGGCAGCGTGCTGGGCGGCTGCGCACGCTACTTCGTCTCCGGCGCGATCGCGCGGCGGCTGGGCGAGACGTTTCCGTGGGGCACCATGACCATCAATGTCACCGGCGCCTTCCTGATCGGCATTTTTGGCGCGCTGGCGACCCATCCGGGCTCGATCTTCGCCGCGCCCAACCCGTGGCTGTTCGCGGTGACCGGCTTCCTCGGCTGCTACACCACGGTGTCCTCGTTCAGCCTGCAAACGCTGACCCTCGCCCGCAACGGCGAGCCGCTGCACGCGCTCGGCAATGTCGCCGCCTCGGTCGGGCTGTGCCTCACGGCCGTGACTTGCGGCTTCCTGCTTGCGGATCGTCTGGGAGGCTAGAGGCTGATGAGCTCCCCTTCCACCGACCGCTGGCGCAGTGCGGTGCTCTATGCCTGGGTTTCCTTCGGCAGCATCCTGGGCGGACTGGCGCGCTATTTCGTTTCCCTTCTGCTCGACACCGGGCCCGCCTTCCCCACCGCGACGCTGTTCATCAATGCCACGGGCTCGCTGATCATCGGCTTCTACGCGACGCTGACCGGCCCTGACGGCCGCGTCCTGGCGCGGCCCGAGCACCGGCAATTCGTCATGACCGGGTTCTGCGGCGGCTACACCACCTTCTCCGCCTTCAGCCTGGAAACCTTCCGCCTGTTCCATGGGGGCATGAAATACACTGCGCTCGCCTATGTCGCGTCCTCGGTCGTCTGCTGGCTGGTGTCGGTGTGGGCCGGGCATATGCTGGCGAGCCGCTACAACCGATTGAAAAGGAGCTGACCATGCAAATTCCCAATCAGGCTGTTTCGCTCCGCATCTTCATCGGCGAGAGCGATCATTCCGAGGGCAAGCCGCTCTATGAAGCGATCGTGATGACGGCGCGCGAGCGGCACCTCGCCGGCGCCACCGTGCTGCGCGGGCCCATGGGCTTCGGCAAATCGAGCCGATTGCACACCTCGAAGATCCTGCGCCTGTCGGAAGACCTGCCGTTGCTGATCGAGATCGTCGACAGCGAGGACAACATCAATGCATTCCTGCCCATCCTGGACGGCATGATGTCGAGCGGGTTGATCACCTTGGAGAAGGTGCAGGTCCTGCAATATGGTGAGAAGGCCGCGAGCTGATCGCTTCCGGCCGGAAACCCCGCCGTGTCCAGGAGGCGGAATGAACGACACCGTCACCAAGCCGAAAACCAGGACCAAGACCAAGGTCGAGCGGCCGAAGCTGCACAAGGTCATCCTGATCAACGACGACTACACGCCGCGCGAATTCGTCACCATGGTGCTGAAGGCCGAATTCCGCATGACCGAGGATCAGGCCTACAAGGTCATGATCACCGCGCACAAGCTGGGCGCCTGCGTGGTTGCCGTCTTCACCAAGGACGTCGCCGAGACCAAGGCCACCCGCGCCACCGACGCCGGCCGCGCCAAGGGCTATCCGCTGCTGTTCACGACCGAGCCGGAGGAATGAGGCTTCATCGTGCGACGATGAACGACTTCAGCTCAGTGCGCATTACGCCATCACCACCGGCGTCTCCTCGCCGAGCCCGTAGACGCGCTGCGCCATGGAAAATCCCGCGATCGGAAACTCGCCGAGCTCGCGCCAGTCGTGGCGGCAGGCATTGGCAAAGACTTCCGAGACCACGACGGTGCGGCCCAGGCGGCCGGCGATCTTCTCCAGCCGTGCGGCGAGATTGACGGCAGGACCGATGCAGGTGAAGTCGAGGCGGTTGCCGCCGCCGATATTGCCGTAGAGGATGTTGCCGACGTGGAGCGCGACGCCGAAGCGGAAGCGCTCGACGATGTCGCCGACCGGAAAGGCCAGCGCCTCGACGCTGGCGCGGGATTCGCGCGCGGCCTCCAGCACGCGCGAACAGACATGGGCGGCATCGCCGACATATTCGTCGATCGGGAACACCGCGAGCAGGCCGTCGCCCATGAACTTCAGCACCTCGCCGCCATGGCCGCGGATCGCTGTGACCTGGCAGTCGAAATACTGGTTGAGGATGTCGACCACGGTCTCGGCCGGCAGGCGATCCGACAGCGCGGTGAAGCCGCGCAAATCCGACAGCCAGATCGCCGCCTGCATGGTGTCGTTGTGGCCGCGGCGGATCTGGCCGCCGAGGATGCGCGCGCCGGCGCGGTTGCCGACATAGGTGTCGAGCAGCATCTCGGCGGTGCGGCGCAGGCTGATGATCTCGCTGACGCGGGCGAGCGGCGTCACGATGGTCCTGATCGCCGCGATGTCTTCCTCGCTGAAGCCGCCGGGACGGCGGGTGACCCAGCTCGTCGCGTGGATCGAGCCGTCGAGATACGGCATCGGCATCGCGACATAGTCGGTGACGCCTTCGGCGCGCATGTCGTCGAGGAACGGAAACCGCTTGCTGTCGGGATCGTCCATCCGTCCCCGGACCTCCAGCCCCTGCTCGAACACGATGCGGAGCGGGCTCCTGGCGAATTCGGGCGTATCGAGAATCTCGAAATCGACGGAGCCGATCTCGACCTCCTGGCCCTGCCGCCAGATGAAGTTGCGGCCGAAGATTTCCGGATGCAGCGTGCGGATGAAGATGCCGAAGCGCCACAGCGGCAGGCCGGCCTCGACCAGATGCTCGCAGACGTTGGCGATCATCTCGGCCGGGGTCCCGGACGACCTCGCGCCGTCGATCAGCCAATTGGTGAGGCGCTGGAGCTCGGAGGTTTCCATGCGCGCATTTGCGGACGAAGTTGCAGCGACGTCAAGCTGCGCGGTGGGCTGGTACCGCGACACGAAGGCCCTAGCGGCCGACCTGCCCGCGATCCCGAATGAAATGATCCGCCAGCACGCAGGCCATCATGGCTTCGCCGACGGGGACGGCGCGGATGCCGACGCAGGGATCGTGGCGGCCCTTGGTGAAGATCTCGGTATCCGCGCCCTTGCGATCGACGGTGAGACGCGGCTGCAGGATCGACGAGGTCGGCTTCACCGCGAAACGCACCACGATCGGCTGTCCCGTGGAGATGCCGCCCAGAATGCCGCCGGCATGGTTGGAGAGGAAGCGCGTGCCGTCATTGCCGGTGCGCATCTCGTCGGCGTTCTCTTCGCCGGTGAGCTCGGCCGCGCCGAAGCCGGCGCCGATCTCGACGCCCTTCACCGCGTTGATGGTCATCATCGCGCCCGCCAGATCGGAATCGAGCTTGGCGTAGATCGGCGCGCCGAGGCCGGCCGGCACGCCTTCGGCGACGATCTCGAGCACCGCGCCGATCGAGGAGCCGCTCTTGCGGATACCGTCGAGATAGGTCTCGAAGAACGCGGCCTTGTCCTTGTCCGGGCAGAAGAACGGATTTTTTGCAATCTCGTCCCAGTCCCACTTGCCGCGGTCGATCTTGTGCGGGCCGATCTGCACCAGCGCGCCGCGCACCTTCACGTCGGGCAGCACCTTTCGCGCGATGGCGCCGGCGGCGACCCGCATCGCAGTCTCGCGCGCCGAGGAACGGCCGCCGCCGCGATAGTCGCGCAGGCCGTACTTCGCCTCATAGGTGAAGTCGGCATGACCGGGACGAAACTTGTCCTTGATCTCGGAATAGTCCTTCGAGCGCTGGTCGGTGTTCTCGATCAGCAGGCCAATCGGCGTGCCCGTCGTCACCTGCACGCCGGTCTCCGGATGCGCCATCACGCCGGACAGGATTTTCACCTGGTCCGGCTCCTGGCGCTGGGTGGTGAAGCGCGACTGGCCGGGACGGCGACGGTCGAGGTCACGCTGGATGTCGGCCTCGGTCAGCGGGATCATCGGCGGGCAGCCGTCGACCACGCAGCCGATCGCCACCCCATGGCTCTCGCCGAAGGTGGTGACGCGGAACATGTGGCCGAAGGTGTTGAAGGACATCGCTGCTCGCTGGTTCGGTTCCGGCGTGTGGTAACGCGCGGGGGGCTGGGGGTCAAACCCGCAAGGCGGGCGGACGGCGGCAGACCGGCCTAACTATACTTCTCCAGCCGGCCCTCGCGGAACACGTAAACGGCGCCCTGCTCGATATAGAGCTCGGCGGCGCTGGCGGGGGTCTCCAGCCCCAGGGACACCATCAGGGCCCGGCAGGTGCCGCCATGGGCGACCGCGACGGTGTCGGTCCGGAGCTGGTGGTACCAGGCGCGCACGCGGACCTGGACGTCGGCATAGGTCTCCCCGCCCGCGGGGCCCACCGTCCATTTGTCGGCGAGGCGCCTCGCATAGATGTCGGGATCCTTCGCCTCGCTTTCGGCGAGCGTCAGCCCTTCCCAAGTGCCGTAGCCGATCTCGCGCAGACGATCGTCGAGCGCGTAATCGGCAGGGGGCAGTTCGAGCTTGCCGCGCGCGAGCTCCATGGTCTGGCGCGCGCGGCCCAGCGGGCTCGACACGTAAGGCAGGGCGGCCTTGTCGCGCCCGTCACGCCTGAACAGATCGGCCAGCACGAGGCCTGCCTGCACGGCCTGACTGCGGCCGCGCGCGTTCAGCGGAATGTCCTTGGTGCCCTGAAGCCTGCCGAGCGCATTCCACTCGGTCTCGCCGTGGCGAAGGTAATAGATCGTAGGCACGGGCATTCCAGCTGAAGATCAGTCCTTGGATCAGTCCTTACCGCCGAGCGAAATGTCCGGCGCGTCCGGCCGCTTCATGCCGAGCACGTGGTAGCCGGAATCGACGTGATGCACCTCGCCGGTGACGCCGCGCGAGAGGTCGGAGAGGAAATACAGCGCGCTGCCGCCGACGTCTTCGGTCGAGACGTTGCGCCGCATCGGCGCGTTGGTCTCGTTCCACTTCAGGATATAGCGGAAGTCGCCGATGCCGGACGCCGCCAGCGTCTTGATCGGCCCCGCCGAGATCGCGTTGACGCGGATGTTCTTCTCGCCGAGGTCGGCGGCGAGATAGCGCACGCTGGCTTCCAGCGCCGCCTTGGCGACGCCCATCACGTTGTAATGCGGCATCCACTTCTCGGCGCCGTAATAAGAGAGCGTGATCAGCGAGCCGCCATCGGTCATCAGCTTCTCGGCGCGCTGCGCCACCGCCGTGAACGAGTAGCAGGAGATCAGCATCGACTTGGTGAAGTTCTCCTGCGTGGTGTCGACGTAGCGGCCGTCGAGCTGCTCGCCATACGCGATCGCGTGCACCAGGAAGTCGATCTTGCCCCACTTTTCCTTCAGCACCGCGAAGGCCGCGTCGATGGTCGCAGCGTCCGTGACGTCGCAATGGCCGAGCACGAGACCGCCGATCTCGGCGGCGAGCGGCTCGACGCGCTTCTTCAGCGCATCGCCCTGATAGGTGAAGGCGAGCTCGGCGCCGGCGGCGTGGCATGCCTTGGCAATGCCCCAGGCGATCGAGCGGTTGTTGGCAACGCCGAGGATCACCCCGCGCTTGCCTTGCATCAGACCTGAATCCTGCGCCATTTTTGAACGTCCCGTCGAGCTCTCGTTGAGGTCTGGAGGTACACCAGCCCTCCCTTTCGGTACAGCCCTAATACGCGGCGTTAACGCTGTTTCGAGCGCCGGAATAGCCGTTCCATTCGGGTGTTATGATGATTGTGGCGCTTGCGCCGAACGGCAGGACATCAAAGACGGCATGAGTGCGTTTCGCCAGAGCGTGGAAGCCATGATCCCGGCGTTGCGCCGCTACGCCCGCGCGCTCACGCGCGATGCGGATGCGGCCGACGATCTGGTGCAGGATACCTTGGTGCGTGCGCTCCGTTCGGAGCGCCTGTTTCTCGGCGGCGACGTCAGGAGCTGGCTCTATACGATCCTGACCAACCTCAACAAGAACCGGCGGCGCTCATTGGCGAGGCGGCCGCAATTCATGCAGCTGACGGAGAACAACCCCGACGCCAGCGGGACCGAAGCCGAGGGACGCGACATCGAGAAGGCGCTGGCAACACTGGTCGAGGAGCAGCGCTCGGTGCTGCTGCTGGTGATGCTGGAGGGCATGAGCTACCGCGAGGTCGCCGACATCCAGGGCGTGCCGATCGGCACCGTGATGTCGCGCCTGGCAAGGGCGAGAGCCCACGTGAAAGCCTCACTGGAGGGTGAGCGCCCGGCGCTCAGGCGGGTGAAATGATGGCCGGGTTGATGCATCGAATAATGACCGCCCGCAGCCTGACGGTGAAGCGGGTGAAGTTGAGCAACGAAGGATATTTTGGGCCGCAGAGCCAGAGACGACCGATATGAACGACCGCAGCATTCCCATCACCGAGGACGAGCTCCACGCCTATGTCGACGGCGAGCTGCCGGCCGAGCGACGCGCCGACGTCGAGGCCTGGCTTACCGCCCACCCCGAGGATGCCGAGCGGGTGCAGTCCTGGCAGACCATGGCCGAGATGCTGCACGCCCGCTACGATTCCGTCGCCCAGGAGCCGGTGCCGGTACGGCTCGAGCTGGAGCGGCTGGAGCGCCGTCCCCGGCAATGGTTCTATGGCGCCGCCGCGGCCGTGCTGGTGGCCTTCGTCGCCGGCGGCACCGCCGGCTGGGTCGCGCATGGCGCCGCCAATGCGCCTTCGACCTTCCAGAGCTTCACCGCGGACGCGCTCGACGCCCACCGTCTCTATGTCGTCGAGGTCCGCCACCCCGTCGAAGTCGGCGGCAACGAGCGCGATCATTTGCAGGCCTGGCTGACCAGGCGCTGCGGCTGGACCGTGTTCGCGCCGAATTTGGAAGCGAGCGGACTGAAGCTGGTCGGCGGCCGGCTGCTGCCGGGACCGAACGGGCCGGCGTCGTTCCTGATGTATGAGGGCGCCTCGGGTGAGCGGTACACGATCTACTCCGCCAAGACCGAGAATGGTGCAACGCAAATGCGCTACGCCAGGACGGACAAGGATGGTGCGTTGTTCTGGGCCGAGCGCGGCGTCGGCTACGTCGTCAGCGGCGGCGGTGATCGCGACCGGCTGACCAAGGTGGCGCAGGCCGTCTACGACCAGGCAGAGAAAAACGGCACCTAAACAACCGTCAAACCGCGGTGCCTCGATTCCGTCATTGAAAATTTCGAATCAAGACACGGGCGTGTCTCATTATCGCACCGGGTGTTCACGCGATTATGAGCTGCGTTCGATCCGCCGATCGACGCGGGCGGCCTCGATTGGGGTTTTTGGTACCGCGCTGGTCCCCCTCTCGAGGCCGCACCTTTTTATCGGCTGCCCCGCCGGACAGCCGACACGTCGTGACATGAAGCGCTACTACGCTTCAGGAGTATGATGAGCATCATCTCGTGGACGATGCTTCCGGCTTCCAGGAGAACCCCTTCAGTTCGATCTCGCCCTAACCAAGCCCGCTACGTGGATTGTAGGGGTGTTGGTCCCGCCACTTCTCCATCAATGCTTCAAGCTCGGCGTCGTTCCCGTCCGGTAGCATAATCCTGATGGTGACGAAGAGATCCCCGGTTCCGCCGGATTTCGGCAGGCCCTTGCCTTTGAGACGGAAGGTCCGGCCGCTGGAAGTGTTCTTGGGGACCGAGAGCTCCACGGCATTGCCGAGGGTGGGCACGCGGACCTTGGCGCCGAGCACCGCCTCGTACAGCGTGACCGGCAGGTCGATCCTGAGATCTGAACCCTCGACCTTGAAGAACGGGTGCGGCGCGATGCTGATGGTGATCAGGAGATCGCCGGGCGGATGGCCCTGGGCGCTCTCGCCCTGCCCCCGCAGCCGGATCTGCTGGCCCTCGGTGACGCCGGCCGGAATCTTGACGTTGAGCTCCTTGCCCGTGGGCAGCCGGACGCGCTTCTCGCCACCCTTGACCGATTCCTCCAGCGAGACGGACATCGCGACGTTGACGTCGAGATCAAGCCCGACCCCGCCGGTGTCGAATTCGAACTGCCCTGAGCCGCCGGCTCCGGGCCGCGCACCGCGCATCCCGCCGCCGAACATGCTGTTGAGGATGTCCTCGAAGGCGCCGCCGCCCTGGCCGGGTCCGCCGCCGGAGCGGAACGTATAGCTCTCGAAGCCGCCGGGACCCGCGCGACCGCGCGGGCCGCCGCCCGGAAAGCCCTGGAAGCGCGGCTTGCCCTCGGCGTCGATCTCGCCGCGGTCGAACTGCTTGCGCTTGTCCTCGTCGCCGATGATCTCGTTCGCCGAGTTGATCTCGGAGAAGCGCTCGGCCGCCTTCGGATCGTCCTTGTTGCTGTCGGGATGGTGCTTCTTGGCAAGCTTGCGATAGGCGCTCTTGATCGCGGCAGCGTTGGCGCTCCGCGGCACCCCCAAGACCTCATAGGGGTCGCGCATCCGTCACGTCTCCTTCAAGGAATCGAATTGTCTAAAGGGCTCCCCGCCCCACCTGCGATCCATGTGGGGTAGGAGTGGCATTTTTGCAACTAGGGCTACCGGCCGAATCCTAGCTCCGCCACGGCTTTAGCGTATGAATCTCCCAACGGCCACGACTGCTTTGGCAGCCGGCGCCCTGGAGCCAGCTTTCCGTGTTCCCGTTGACGTAGCTCGCCAGGAAATCGCGGCACTTGCGGCCGTCCTCGGCGGCATAGGACTGCGCGATCGGGGTCACCGAGCCCCGCGCCCCTGTCTCCGGGTTCTCCCAGTGCTGGCTGGAATCCTTGTCGCCCTTGCTCAGCACGTCGGTGGCGGCGTTGCGGGCGAAGGCGAGATCGGTCTCCGTCGGCGCGGTGTCTTTCGCCGGCCGCACGATCGAGCCGGTGAGGTCGCTGTCGTCAGCCTTGGCATAGGCGCTCTTGTCACCACGGGAGAAGCTGCAGCCGCCGGTGCCGAGCCCGACCAGAATGATCGTCATGACAAGGCTGGACGGCCGGATCGCCGATAGGCCAACGCGTCCCCATGCCCTATATAGGGCGGTAGCGGACAACAACGCGTTTTGGGCCGCGGGACGCAACTCGGACTCCAGACATGACCGACACGACCTCGATGAAACACCAGACACCCTTAACATCCGGTGATTTCACCGCCGCCGACGAGCCATTTGCGCTGTTCGAGGCCTGGCTGAACGAGGCGATCAAGAGCGAACCGAACGATCCGAACGCCATGGCACTCGCAACCGTCGATCCCGACGGGCTGCCCGATGTGCGCATGGTGCTGATGAAAGGCTTCGATACCGAGGGTTTTGTCTTCTACAGCCACATCGCGAGCCAGAAGGGCCGCGAACTCGCCGCAAATCCTAAGGCAGCGTTACTTTTTCACTGGAAGTCGCTGCGCCGTCAGGTCCGCATCCGCGGCAACGTGACGCCGGTGACCGACGCCGAGGCCGACGCCTATTTCGCAACGCGACCGAAGCAGGCGCAGATCGGCGCCTGGGCGAGCAAGCAATCCGAAGCGCTGGAGAGCCGCTTCGCCTTCGAGCAGGCCATCGCCAAGGTCGCGGCCAGATATGTCATCGGCGAGGTGCCGCGGCCGCCGGGCTGGAGTGGCTGGCGCATCAACCCGACACGCATCGAGTTCTGGCACGACCGCCCGTTCCGTCTGCACGACCGCATCGAATTTCGTCGTGACGCCGCCGGCCAGCCATGGTCCAAGACGCGGATGTATCCTTGAGCCTTGTCCCGAGCTCTGAGCCGACCTGAAAGATGTCCATGCCGCATTCGTCCAACCTGCCGCGTCGTACGCTGCTCCTCACCGGGGCGAGCCGCGGCATTGGCCACGCCACCGTGATCCGCTTCTCCTCGGCGGGCTGGCGCGTCATCACCTGCTCGCGGCATGCTTTTCCCGAGGATTGCCCGTGGGACGCGGGTCCTGAGGACCACATCCAGGTCGATCTCGGCGATCCCACGGACACCGCGCGCGCGATCTCCGAAATCCGCAACCGTCTCGAAGGCGGCATGCTGCATGCGCTCGTCAACAACGCCGCGATCTCGCCGAAGGGCCCGGGCGGCGGCCGGCTCGGCTCGGTCGACACCGACCTCGACACCTGGACGCACGTCTTCCACGTCAACTTCTTCGCGCCGATCATGATCGCGCGCGGACTGATCGAGGAGTTGAAGGCGGCCAAGGGCTCAGTCGTGAACGTCACCTCGATCGCGGGCTCGCGCGTGCATCCCTTCGCGGGTGCCGCCTATGCGACATCCAAGGCCGCGCTCGCATCGCTGACGCGCGAGATGGCCTCCGACTTCGGCCGCGTCGGCGTGCGCGTCAATGCGATTGCGCCGGGCGAGATCGACACCTCGATCCTGTCGCCGGGTACCGAGAAGATCGTCGATCAGCAGATCCCGATGCACCGGCTCGGCACACCGGACGAAGTGGCCAAGATCATCTACGTGCTGTGCACGGACACCAGCTCGTACGTCAACGGCGCCGAGATCCACATCAACGGCGGCCAGCACGTGTAGGCCAGAACGGCGGAAGCATGGGCCGGTTCGCGAGCACCGCGTCACTCTACGAGCATTTGCGGCCGCCCTACCCGAGCGAATTCTTTCGCAGCGTCACGCGAAAGCTCGGCCTCTCGAAACAGAGCAGCCTGATCGACCTCGGCACCGGACCCGGGCTGCTGGCGCTCGGCTTCGCTCCCTCTGTCGGCCGTATCGTCGGCGTCGACCCTGAGCCTGCAATGCTCGATGCGGCGCGCCGCGCGGCTGCGAGAGCAGGCCACGCGCTCACGCTGATCGAAGGCAAGGCCGAGACCCTTGCGCCCGACATCGGCACATTCGATGTCGTGACGATCGGCCGCGCGCTGCACTGGATGGATCGCGAGTCGACGCTGGCACGGCTCGACAAATTGGTTGCGCGCGAGGGCGCGATTGCGATCTGCGCCTCGTTCTCGGCCACCGACGGCAGCAATCCATGGCTCGATGGCTACAACGAGATCCGCCGCCGCTGGTCGCCGGCCAGGCTGTGGGAGGAGGCCGGCCGGGGCACGCGGACACATCGCGACCTGCCCGCGTTCTTCCGCGACAGCGCGTTCCGGCCCACCGAGCTTGTCACGGTCGAGACCAGTCACTCGGTCAGCGTAGAGGACCTGACGCGGCGCACCCTCACCTATTCGTCGTCATCACCGGAGGCATTGGGCGACAATGTCGAGGCGATGCTAAAGGATGTCGGGAAACATCTGGTGCCGTTCAGCCGCGACGGCACGATCGCCGAGACCATTGTCTCGACGGCGCAGATCGTGAAGCGCTGATTGATATGCCGAAGGACGGAAGCAAGGCGATCCAGACAACGCCGCCGCAAGACCTGGATCGCCCGCCTTCCTTCCGTTGCTCAATCGACTCGAATCCGACGTGACCGATCGCGCAGCCTTGAAGCTGAAGCACTTGGAGCTCCGGCATTGAATGCGGTCGAGCAGTCGTCGTCGTTCTCGCCATCGAGCAGCGGAGCACCACAGTGCCGGCACAGGCGTGCCGACATCGACGACGCCTTGCCGCTCGCCAGGACCTGACGATAGTTCGCCAGATCGATGACGTTGCGGGGCGACGTTATGTGTTTTTCAACCATGGCTGTTCCTCGCGGCTACGCACTACTTATCGCAGACAAGTTTCGCGCAAACGTTCAGCCCACCGCTCAAATTTTACCGGAGGAATTGGGGCGGAGCGCACACATCACCGCGACGCCGCAATCCCGCTCTATTCTGCGACACCAAGCACCGTGTCTCTGCGAACGGTGTAAGGTCTCGGTAGTATTACAGCCACTTCTTCCATTTGAAGATCCAGTACGGAACGATGGCGGCGATGAGCATCATCACCAGCGCCATCGGATAGCCGTGCACCCATTCGAGTTCCGGCATCGCTTTGAAGTTCATGCCGTAGATCGAGGCGATCAGCGTCGGCGGCATCAGGACAACGGCCATGACCGAAAACAGCTTGATGATGTTGTTCTGCTCGAGATTGACGACGCCGAGCATGGCGTCGAGCACGAAGGTGATCTTGTTGGAGAGATAGGAGGCATGGTCGGTTAGCGAGACGACGTCGCGCTGCATGGTCTTGAGCTGCTCGCGCATGTCCTTCGACCATTTGACGCCTTCCACCACCGCCGAGAGGAATGCGGCGACGCGGCCGATCGAGACCAGGCTCTCGCGAACCTTCGAGGTCAAATCGCCCTTGCGGCCGATCGAGATTAGGATCTGGGAATATTGCTTGGCGTGACCGTGGCGCTCGCTTTCGGGCTCGAAGATGTCGTGCGAGACCTGGTCGATCTCGGCGCCGCAGCGCTCCAGGATGTCGGCGCAGCGGTCGATCACGGCGTCCAGCAGTTCCATCAGCACCATCTCGCCGGTGACGGACGGCGTGCAGGAGCGGGCCAGCTTGGCCTCGACCAGCGCAAACGGCTTCGGCAGGTCGTAGCGCACCGTCACCAGGCGATGGTCGCCGAGGATGAAGGTCACCGCTGTGGTCCGGGGCATGTCGGTATCGGAGTGGCACATCAGCGTCGCGGTCATGTAGCGCGCGCCGTTCTCGATATAGAGGCGGCTGGAGATCTCGATCTCCTGCATGTCTTCCCGGGTCGGGATGGCGATCCCCGCCAGCCGCTCCACGGCCTTGTCCTCGGCAGCCGAGGGGTTGACGAGGTCGATCCAGACCGCGTTCTCCGGCAGCACCGTGAGATCCTCGATGACCGCCTTCTTGAGGGAGGACTCGGAGGGAACAAACACCGAAAACATGAACAACTCCAGAGAACCTGCGACAGAATGACAGCCCTTAGCGCGATTCTGACAGGTTCACGATGACAACAACATTAACGGAGGGTTTGCATTTGTGGCGCTACTGTGGCGCAGAATCGACAGTCCGGACCTCCCTTGCCAAAAAAACCCCATAGCCTTGCAAAACTTGCGGCAGAAAAGCCACAGCTTGGGTCTCGCAGCGCGGGAAAAGGCCTTCAGCGCTGGAATTGTGGCAGATTTCAACGATAATGGGACTAACGGAGTCGAGGAACTTGGGCGCTAAGCCCGGGCCTTCCGCACGGTATTGTTTTGATTGGAACCAAACCATGTCGTCGCTGAAAGTTAAGTTGGG
This sequence comes from Bradyrhizobium sp. CCBAU 45389, assembly GCF_028128625.1. Lineage (NCBI taxonomy): Bacteria > Pseudomonadati > Pseudomonadota > Alphaproteobacteria > Hyphomicrobiales > Nitrobacteraceae > Bradyrhizobium > Bradyrhizobium sp. CCBAU 45389. Next base: position 57,129 of record NZ_LBIY01000082.1, read on the forward strand.
AATTTTGGCCGCGGGCCTGATGCTGTCGGGCTGCATGCAGGCCACGCATTTCGAGGCGACCGACACCAAGGCATTCAAGCCGAAGGACAAGGAACTCCTTGCCAAGGTCCGGTATGAGAACACCCCTGTCGCGGAGCCGTTCCGCCGCGCCATCGTCGAATATCACCGCAAGGAATCGCCGGGCTCGATCGTGGTCGATTCCGACAATCACTACCTCTATTACGTGCAGGATGGCGGCAAGGCGATCCGTTACGGCATCACCGTCGGCGAAGAGGCTATGGCCTGGTCGGGCATCGCCAAGGTAGGCAGCAAGACCGAGTGGCCGGCCTGGCACCCCACCCCCGGCGAAATTTCGCGCCTGGGCGTGCCGACCTATGTCGCACCGGGTCCGGACAATCCGATGGGCTCCCGCGCGATTTACCTCTATTCCGGCGGGAAAGACACATTGTTCCGCATCCACGGCACCAACCAGCCGGAATATATCGGCGCCTCGATTTCGTCAGGCTGCATCCGCCTGACCAACGAGGACGCGATCGATCTCTATGATCGCGTCAAGGTCGGCACCATCGTCGTGGTGCTCGAGCCCAAGCACGGTGATTCCCCCTACAATTCCCGTCTGGCGCTCGGCGCCGGCGGAACCGGCCAGGCGGGCAGCTACTGATCGCCGCCTCCTGATCTCTGAAATCCAAAAGCGCCGGTTTTACCGGCGCTTTTTTGTTGCCGGCTTGTGCGGCTGAGCCTTCTCGGGTGTCGACTTCTCCACAGGCCGAGAGGATTTCTCGGCCGCCTCGTCATCGGCGCCTTCCTTTGCCTCAGGCTTGGCCGCGACCTCGCGCGGCGGCGCCTCCTCGGGGCGCTCCGCCGGCAAGAGCGGGGCGACCTGCGGCAGGGGATCCCAGACATTCCACTGGCAGATCCGGTAGTCGTTGCGCCGCTGGGCGAGATCGAGATGGATGTGGTCCTCGTGGTACCAGTCCGAGCCCGGCCCGAGCACGGTGGAGAAGCGCGCGCAGACCGAATGCAGCACGCGCTCGCGCACATCGCGCGACATGGAGCGGTCGGTGAGGCCGATCGACTGCCCGTTGGCGAGCTTGATGGCGCGGACGTCGAGCGCGTTGGCCTTGCCGTGCTCGGACAGCATCGCGCCGACGATGCGGTTGCGGCCCCGGCACTCGAAGCTGTCGAAATTGTCGAGATCGCTGATGGTGGTGCCGAGGCTCGCGGCCAGCGGCACCATGTCCTTGCGCACCCAGTCCGCGATCGCGGAGGCCATGGTGCAGCGGAGGATCGCAGCAGGCTTCACCGTCACCTTGCGCTTGTCCGGCAGCACGATGGCCTCGAGCCGCACCAGATCCCCGCCGCCGCAGGCGCCGGGACCGCGAATATCGGGAATGGAGGGTGCGATGGCGATCTCCTCGGTCAGCGCGAGGCGGCAGGCGGAGAGCTGCTTCTCGGGCGGTCGCGCCGCCTCGGCGGGCTTGGTGTCACCCGGCTTGTCCGGGGACGGCTTGCCCTCGGCCTCCGGCGGGGCCTCGTCGGATGCTTTCGGGGCCTCCTCGGGGCGCGGTCTCGGGAGCGGGATCCTGACCGAATGAACCCTCGCACGCGGCCGTGGTGTACCAAGGCCAAAGATATCGAACGGCGCAGCATATTTTCGCGCCTCTGCCTGCTCCGTCAGCACAAGCGACAGTCCCAGCGCGACGGTAACCATTGCCGCGCCGGCGGACATATAGCCGCGACAAGACCATTTGCGGCGAAAGTCCGGCAGGCTAAAATTCATGACAATTCTTTGGCCCAACGCTGAGAGCAAAAACGCGCCCAGCGACTTCTCGGAGGAACGTCGGAATGCTTGGTTTGATGCAAGACTGGCCCCTGCTCTGCCACCGGATCATCGAACACGCCGCCAGGATTCATGGCAAGCAGGAGGTGGTCACGCGATCGATCGAGGGACCGATCCATCGCACCAACTATGCCGAGATCCACAAGCGCGCGCTCAAGGTCTCCCAGATGCTGGAGCGCGACGGCATCAAGCTCGGCGACCGGGTCGCAACGATCGCCTGGAACACCTGGCGCCATCTCGAGGTGTGGTACGGCATCATGGGGATCGGCGCCATCTGCCATACCGTCAATCCCCGCCTTTTCCCCGAGCAGATCGCCTGGATCATCAACCATGCGCAGGACCGCATCGTGATGACCGACATCACCTTCGTTCCGATCCTGGAGAAGATCGCCGACAAGCTGCCAAGCGTGGAGCGCTACATCGTGCTCACCGACAAGGCGCATATGCCGCAGACCACGCTGAAGAATGCGGTGGCCTACGAGGACTGGATTGCGCAGGCCGACGGCAAATTCAAATGGAAGGACTTTGACGAGAACACGGCGGCCGCGATGTGCTACACGTCGGGCACCACGGGCGACCCGAAGGGCGTGCTGTACTCGCACCGCTCCAACGTGCTGCACGCGCTGATGGCCAACAATGTCGATGCGCTCGGCACCAGCGCCTCCGAGACGATGCTGCCGGTGGTGCCGCTGTTCCACGCCAACAGCTGGGGCATCGCGTTCTCCGCGCCCTCGCAGGGCACCAAGCTGGTCATGCCCGGCGCCAAGCTCGACGGCGCCTCGGTCTACGAGCTGCTCTCGACCGAGAAGGTGACGCACACTGCCGGCGTGCCCACGGTGTGGCTGATGCTGCTCCAGCACATGACCGCCAACAATCTGAAGCTGCCGGAGCTGAAGATGGTGATCTGCGGCGGCTCGGCGATGCCGCGCTCGATGATCAAGGCCTTCCTCGACATGGGCTCGAACGTCCGCCACGCCTGGGGCATGACCGAGATGAGCCCGATCGGCAGCGTCGCGGCGTTGAAGCCGCCGTTCCAGAACGCGACCGGCGACGCCAAGCTCGACGTGCTGCAGATGCAGGGTTATGCCCCCTTCGCCGTGCAGATGAAGATCACCGACGATGTCGGCAAGGAGCTGCCCTGGGACGGCAAGACTTTTGGCCGCCTCAAGGTCTCCGGCCCCGCCGTGGCCAAGGCCTATTACCGCGTCGACACCAACATCCTCGACGAGGAAGGCTTCTTCGACACCGGCGACGTCTCGACCATCGACGAGGACGGCTACATGCGGATCACCGACCGCTCCAAGGACGTGATCAAGTCCGGCGGCGAGTGGATCTCCTCGATCGACCTCGAAAACCTCGCGGTCGGCCATCCGGCCGTGGCGGAAGCCGCCGTGATCGGCGTGTTCCATCCCAAATGGGACGAGCGGCCGCTCCTGATCGTGCAGCTCAAGCAGGGCCAGCAGGCTACGCGCGAGGACATCCTGAAATACATGGACGGCAAGATCGCCAAATGGTGGATGCCCGACGACGTCGCCTTCGTCGACGGCATCCCGCACACCGCCACCGGCAAGATCCTGAAGACGGCGCTGCGCGACCAGTTCAAGGATTACCGCTTCCCGAACGCGGCGGCGTAGGGACGTACACGTCATTCCGGGGCGATGCCAACGGCATCGAGCCCGGAATCTCGAGATTCCGGGCTCGCCCTTTGAGCGCCCCGGAATGACGGGCAATGAAGAGCCGGAACCCTTGAATTTGCCCGCGGGCCGTGGTCTCAACGGCTCATCGTCGCGCCAGATCGGCCGGCACCAAGACCCCGGCAGAGCTTCACCCGATGGCCCGCAGGTTTTCCGCTCCCTACCAGACGGAGCCCGTGTCCAGCCTCGCCAGCTGGGCGCGCAATCTCGCCGTGTTCGCGGTGGTGGCCGTATTGGTGTCGATCATTGTCGTCCGCTTCGGCTTCCTGGAGCCGAAGCCGGCGCTCGTCACCTTCTTTGGAGGCCTCGCAATCGCGGGGCTCTCGATCCTGTTCGGGCTCGCGGGCTTCGCCGCGATCTGGCAGAACGGCTCGCGCGGCATGGCGCGCATCCTGCTCGCGTTCCTGATCGACGGCGCGATCCTCGCCTACCCCGCCTATCTCGCCCTGCAATACCGCAAGCTGCCGGCGATCCACGACATCACCACCGACCCGATCGACCCGCCCCGCTTCGACGCATTGGCGCGGCTGCGCACCGGCGACGGCGCCAACACGGCCGTCTATGCCGGTCTCTACTCGGCCGAGCAGCAGCGCCATTTCTACCCCGATATCGAACCGATCGAGCTCGAGATCCCGGTCGATCGCGCCTATGCGATCGCGCTCCAGCTGGTCAACAAGCGCAAATGGCTCGTCATCGACGAGCGCGCGCCGCAGCCGCCGCGCCGTATCGGCCGCATCGAGGCGGTGGCCCGCACGCCGATCATGGGCTTGCGCGAGGACATTTCCATCAGGGTCGTGCCCGACGGCGAGGATTCCCGCGTCGATATCCGCTCCGCCTCGCGCTATTTCGATAGCGATCTCGGCAGCAATGCCGCACGTGTGAGGAAATTCATCGAGGATCTCAACACCGCTGCGGACGCCGATGCGCTCAAGCCGGTGAAGAAGACCCCGGTCGCGCCGCCGAAGGCTCCGGCGAAGACGGTGAAGAAATAGCCCCTGGTGTCATTCCGGGGCGATGCGCAGCATCGAACTATGATGCGCAATTGCGCATCAGAGAATCCATCCTTCCACCAACGCCGCGGCCCGATGGATTCCGGGATCGCGCTGACGCGCGCCCTGGAATGACGAGCTAGGCCATCCGGTACGTCCCGGTGATCACGGGATCGCCGTCCGTCGCCACCACGCCGCGGGCGACGAGGTCTTCCAGATGCGCCAGCACGGAATAGCCGGCGGCCGTCGTCAGCCTCGGATCGATGCCGATATAGATCGCGCGCACCATGGTCGGGATATCGGCCTCGCCCTTGGCGAGGCGGTGCAGGATCGAGGCCTCGCGCGCCTTGCGGTGGCGGATCAGGAAACGCACGAAGCGCGGGCCGTCCGGGATCTCGGGGCCGTGACCGGAGAAGTAGAGATCCTCCTCGCGCGCGGCGAGGCGGTCGAGCGAGTCCATGTAGTCGATCATCGAGCCATCGGGCGGCGCCACGATCGAGGTCGACCAGCCCATCACGTGGTCGCCGACGAAATTGAATTTCCGCTCCGGCCAGGCGAAGGCGAGGTGATTGGCCGTGTGACCGGGCGTCGCCACCGCCTCGAGCCGCCAGCCGTCGCCCTCGACGACGTCGCCATGGACGATCCTGATGTCCGGGACGAAATCGCGATCGACGCCGGATTCCGGATTGTGCTTCTCGCTCTCGAAGCGCGGGCGCGAGGCGCGGTGCGGACCTTCGGCATAGACCGGCGCGCCGGTCGCCTGCTTGATCCGCGCGGTGTTCGGCGAGTGGTCGCGGTGGGTATGGGTGACGAAGATGTGCGTCACGGTCTCGCCGCGCACCGCCTCGAGCAGCGCCGCCGCATGCGCCGCATCATCAGGACCGGGATCGATGATCGCAACGTTGCCCTTGCCGACGATGTAGCTGACCGTGCCGGTGAAGGTGAAGGGGCTCGGATTGTTACAGAGCACGCGCCGCACGCCGGGACGGACTTCCTCGACGATTCCGGGCTGAAGCGGAAAGTTGCGGTTGAACGGGACGTCGTCGTTGTCGGACATGGCTTCTTCTTTGTTCTTTGACGTCATTCCGGGATGGCCCGTCAGGGCCAGACCCGGAATCTCGATGGAACAGGAATAATGCGGCCCGAGATTCCCAGGTGCGCAATTGCGCACCTGGGTTCGCGCTTCGCGCGCCCCGGAATGACGGATGATCAGATCAGAAAAACGCCTGGATGCCCGTGATGGCGCGGCCCAGGATCAGGGCGTGGACGTCGTGGGTACCCTCATAGGTGTTGACCGTCTCGAGGTTATGGACGTGGCGCATCACGTGGTACTCGATCGAGATGCCATTGCCGCCGTGCATGTCGCGGGCGGTGCGGGCGATGTCGAGCGCCTTGCCGCAATTGTTGCGCTTCATGATCGAGATCATCTCGGGCGCGAACTTGCCCTCGTCCATCAGGCGGCCGACGCGGAGCGAGCCCTGCAGGCCGAGCGCGATCTCGGTCTCCATGTCGGCGAGCTTCTTCTGCACCAGCTGGGTGGCGGCGAGCGGCTTGCCGAACTGCTTGCGGTCGAGCGTGTACTGGCGGGCGCGGTGCATGCAGTCCTCGGCCGCGCCAAGCGCGCCCCAGGAGATGCCGTAGCGGGCGCGGTTGAGGCAGCCGAACGGGCCTTTCAGGCCGGAGACGTTGGGCAGCAGCGCGTCTTCGGGAACCACGACGCCGTCCATCACGACCTCACCGGTGATTGAGGCGCGAAGCGAGAGCTTGCCGCCGATCTTCGGCGCGGAGAGGCCCTTCATGCCCTTCTCCAGCACGAAGCCGCGGATCTGGTTGTCGTGCGCCGCCGACTTGGCCCAGACCACGAACACGTCGGCGATCGGCGCGTTCGAGATCCACATCTTGCTGCCGGTGAGGCGATAGCCGTCCGAGACCTTCTCGGCGCGGGTCTTCATGCCGGCCGGATCGGAGCCGGCGTCCGGCTCGGTCAGGCCGAAGCAGCCGACCCACTCGCCGCTGGCGAGCTTCGGCAGGTACTTCTTGCGCTGGTTCTCGTCGCCATAGGCGTAGATCGGATACATCACCAGCGAGGACTGCACCGAGTTCATCGAGCGGTAGCCGGAATCGACCCGCTCGATCTCGCGCGCGACGAGGCCATAGGCGACGTAGCTCGCGTTGGCGCAGCCATATTCCTCGGGCAGCGTGATGCCGATCAGGCCGAGCTCACCCATCTCGTTGAATATCTCGCGGTCGGTCTTCTCTTCCAGATAGGCCTTGGAGACGCGGGGCAGCAACTTGTCCTGGGCATAGGCACGGGCGGTGTCGCGCACCATGCGCTCGTCTTCGGTCAGCTGCTCGTCGAGCAGGAACGGATCGTCCCACTGGAAAGAAGCCGCAGCCGGCTTGTCCTTGGCCTGAGGGCGCACGCTCATGAAACGTCCTTTCGCGTCTGGTTCCGTCTAATAATTGCCCGACAAATTAAAGCGCCGCGGCAACAAGTGCAAATGCATCCTGGTTTCGGTCATTCCGGGTCGCGCAACGGCGAACCCGGCATGTCTTTGCTTACCACCTCGAGATTTCGGGTCTGGCGCTTTCAGCGCCATCCCGGAATGACACTGCGTGTCAGGTTTCGAGCTGCTCGTTGGCGACGATCTCGATGCCGAAGCCCGACAGGCCCTTGTAGTCGTGCACCGAGGAGGTGAGATGCCGGATCGAGGTGACGCCGAGATCGCGCAGGATCTGCGCACCGACGCCGATCTCGCGCCACTGGCGGTTGCGGTCGGCCTCGGTCGAGGTCTCGTCCGGAAGCGGGGACACGGGCACGCCGGCAGCGCCGTCCCGCAAGTAGACCAGCACGCCGCGGCCGGTCTTCTTGAAATGCTCGAGCACGGCGGCCATGCGCTTGTGGCCGGTGAAGGTGTCCTTGACGATGTTCGGCTTGTGGAAGCGCGTCAGCACGTTCTTGCCGTCGCCGACACCGTTGTAGACGAAGGCGACGTGGGCGATGGAATCGAACGGCGAGCGGTAGGCATAGCCCTGCAAGGGTCCGATCGGGCTATCGATGACGAAGGTCGAGACCCGCTCGATCAGTTTCTCGCGCGCCTGGCGGTAGGCGATCATGTCCGCGATGGTGACGTGTTTGAGCTTGTGCCTGGCGGCGAACTGCGCGACCTGCTCGCCCTTCATGACGCTGCCGTCGTCGTTCATCAGCTCGCTGATGACGCCGACCGGCGGCAGGCCGGAGAGCTTGCAGAGATCGACGGCGGCCTCGGTATGGCCGGAGCGCAGCAGCACGCCGCCATCCTTGGCGATCAGCGGGAAGATGTGGCCAGGCCGGGCAAAGTCGTTGGCGCCGACATTGGGGTTGGCGAGCGCCCGGCAGCACGAGGCGCGCTCCTCGGCCGAGATGCCGGTGCCGCCGTCGGGCTTGTAGTCGACCGAGACCGTGAAGGCGGTGGTGTGCGCGGAATCGTTGTGGGCGACCATCGGATCGAGCCGCAGGCGGCGGGCGTCCTCGGTGGTCACGGGGGCGCAGACGATGCCGGAGGTATGGCGGATGATGAACGCCATCTTCTCGGCGGTGCAGAGCGAGGCGGCGACGATCAGGTCGCCCTCGCCCTCGCGGTCCTCGTCGTCGGTGACGACGACGAGCTCGCCCCTGGCAAAGGCCTGCAAGACTTCCTGGACGGTATCGGGCATGTCCCAATCTCTATCGGTTACGGGGCCGGAGGCTTAGCCGGACGCCTTAGCCGGACTTGGCTCCAAGCGCTAGTGTCCTGGACGCAACCGCATATGCCTGATGGCGGGCCGGCCCGCGGGCCTCAGGCTTGCACCGAAGATACCAAGGATATAGGTGCGCGAGGCCCGGACGGAAGACGGCAAACCGCCCGTCAGGGCAGCACCTCGCGCCGCTCGCCGAGCCGCAGATCGAGCTCGGCGCGCTTGTCGTCGAGCAGGCCGGCCTGGGCGGCTTCGATCACGGTAAACAGCTCATGAGCATCGCTGAGCCGGGTCACCGTGACGTAGCTGGCGCCGGCCGCATAGAGCTCCCCCACATCCGACAGCAGATCGGCCGTGGCAACGATCAATGCGGTCGGATTGAGGGTGCGGACGTGACGGACCAGCTTCTCGTTGCTGGCGCCCTTCAAGAGCGCGTCCGGCACGCTGAGGATGATCATCTCGGACTTGCCGACGCCGGCATGGAGCAGCGTGTCGGCGCTGCTGATGTCGCCATAGATCACGTGCAGGCCGCGCGATAACAGCGTCTGGTACACATTGGGGTTGAAATCGACCACCGTGATCTGCTCCAGCAGCACCGGCGCCTGCCGCTCGATCTCCGCCAGCAGCGCGCTCGCCGCACGGAAAAAGCCGAGGATGACGATGCGGCGGGCCTCGCCATGACCGCCCTCGTGGCTCTCCTCGGCATGGCCGTTGCCGTGATCGAGATCGCGCAGGCCGATCCGCTTCAACGGGCCAATCGCCCAGCGGGTGATCTCGTCGCTGCGGCTCATCGCGAAGGTCGAGAGCACCGCCAGCACCACGAAGGCGAAAGAGGCGGCATTCGCCGTCTCGGCTGCGATGTGGTGGTCGTTGACGCCGGTCTGGATCACCACCAGCGAAAACTCGGAGATCTGCGCGAGGTTGAGCGCCGGCAACAGGCTCGCGCGCAGCCCCTGCTTCATCAGGTAGAGCGGCGTGAAGGTGGTGACGAGGCGGCTCACCACCGTGAACGCCGCGATCATCAAGGCAAGCCCGATCACGGAGAGGCCGGGCACGGGAATGGTCATGCCGAGCGCGACGAAGAACAGCGTGATGAAGAAGTCCCGCAGCGTGGTGACCTTGGCGGTGACGTCGAGCGCGTAAGGAAAGGTCGAGAGCGAGACGCCGGCGATCAGGGCGCCCATCTCGCGCGACAGCGACAGCCGCTCGGCGGTCTCGGCGACGAGAAAGCACCAGGCGAGCGCGCCGAGCAGGATCAGCTCGGGGCGCCGGGCGATCTGGTGGAACAGGCGCGGCAGTACGTAACGGCTGACCAGGAGCGCAGCCGCAACCAGCACCGCGACGCGGCCGATGGAGAGCAGGATGACGGTGACTTCCAGATTGGCAAGGCTCGGCTGCACCGCCAGGAACAGGATGGCGAAGATGTCCTGCAGCACCAGCACGCCGAGCGTGATGCGGCCCGGCAGCGTGTCGAGTTCACGCTTCTCGTAGAGCACCTTGACGATGATGACCGTGCTCGACAGCGCGCAGGCGACGCAGAGATAGACCGCGTCGAAATGGCCGCCACCGAGCGACAGGCCGATGCCGACGAAGAACAGCACGCCGAGCACACAGCCGCCGAGCAGCTGGCCGCCCGCGGCAAACAGGATCACCCTTCCGGCCCGGACGATCTTCTTCAGGTCGATCTCCAGGCCGATCATGAACAGCATGAAGATCAGGCCAAGCTCCGAGATGACGCTGATCGACTCCTGCGAATGGACCCAGCCGGCACCGAATGGACCTATGCAGAAGCCGGCGATAAGGTAGGCCAGGATCAGGGGTTGCCGGGAGAAATGGGCGAGCAGGCCCAGCCCCCAGGCAAACAGAATACAGAGGGTGATGTCGCGAATGAGCTCATGCATGCCAAATTGGTCCGTTTTGCCGCACCCTAGTGGCGGGTTGCGGCGCGGCAAGCGAGCAATTCGTCACATGCGGTTCGTGCTCTCTTTGATAGCCCTGCTGGGTCCATTCGCGTCCGCATTGCCAGCCGCCGCGCAATCCAAGGTCAATATCGAACAAACCTTTGCCGATTCGCTCACTGCGCTGCCGAAGGAGGAGCTCGCCGCGTCCGGCGGATTCTACGTGCCGGCCTATTCCAGCGTCGCGATGAGCCAGGGCAAGCTGCGTGTCGACTTCTCGGTGACGTTGAGCGTGCACAACGCCTCCGAGACCCAACCGCTGGTCCTCAAACGCATCGCCTATTTCGACACCGCAGGCAAGCAGGTCGAGAGCTATCTGAAGGCGCCGGTGGCACTAAAACCCCTCGCCACCGTCTCGATCTTCATCCCGACCGACGACGTGCGCGGCGGCACGGGCGCCAATTTCATCGTCGACTGGGCCGCCACGGGCGAGATCTCCGAACCGGTGGTCGAGGCCCTGATGGTTGGCGGCGTCGCCAATGCGCATTACGCTTTCATCAGCCAGGGCCGTCCGACCCGGACGGCCGGCAAAAAGTAACAGCCGTCCGACCCCGGGCGGCCAGCAAAGTCGTAAAGCAGGCCGGTGCAAAGCCGGCCGCTCAACAAGAACAAAACGAGGAACGCCCCCATGACGTCCAGCTTCGATTTCGCGCCCCTGTTCCCTGCAGGGCTGCCGGCCCCGACTGCGCGCTGGACGGGCCTTGCCAAATACAGCTTCGTCGGTGGCAACAATGATTCCGAACAGGTGCCGCTCGACGAGCTGATCGAAGCAACCAACACGGTGCTGCGGCGCGAGGGCCGCTCCCTCGCCACTTACGGGTTGGCGCATGGTCCGCAGGGCTACCTGCCCTTGCGCGAATTTCTGGTCACCAAGCTGAAACGCCATGCCGGCATCAGCTGCACGGTCGACGATCTCCTGATCGTCTCGGGCTCGCTGCAGGCGCTCGACCTCGTCAACAACACGCTGCTGACGCGCGGCGACACCGTGATCTTCGAGCAGGACAGCTATCAGGGCTCGTTGACACGCCTGGCGCGGCTCGGCGTCAATGTCGTCGGCATTCCCCTCGACAGGGACGGCATGCGCATGGACGCGCTGGCCACAGCGCTGGCCGATCTGAAGAGCCGCGGCATCCGCCCGAAATACATCTACACCATTCCGACGGTGCAGAACCCGACCGGCAGCATCATGCCGGAGAGCCGCCGCGCCGAGCTGGTGCGGCTGTCCGCCGAATATGGCGTGCCCATCTTCGAGGACGACTGCTATGCCGACCTGGTCTGGTCGGGCCAGCGGCCGCCGGCGATCCATGCGATGAGCCCGAACGGCAGCGTGATCCATATCGGCTCGTTCTCGAAATCGATCGCGCCGGCGCTACGCGTCGGCTTCATCGTCGCACCCTGGGATGTGATGTCGCGGATGTTGTCGCTGAAGACGGACGCCGGGTCCGGCGCGCTGGAGCAGATGGTGCTCGCGGCCTATTGCAAGCCGCATTTTTCGACCCACGTGCCGGCGCTGACGAAGGCGCTGCGCACCAAGCTCGACACGCTAATGGAGGCCCTCAACGAGCAGTTCGGAACGGCAGCGGAGTTCGAGGAGCCCAAAGGCGGCATCTTCCTCTGGGTGAAGCTGCCCGAGCAGGTCGATACGCTCAAACTCTATAAGGCTGCGCTGGCCGCCGGCGTCTCGATCAATCCGGGACCGGAATGGTCGACCAACAAGGGCCATTCCAGCTCGCGCCTCAGGCTCTGCTTTGCAAGCCCGACGCATCAGCAGATCCGCGAGGGCGTCGCCGTGCTGGCTGAGGTCTGCCGCAAGGAGTTCGGCGTGCCGTCGCGTAGCGCCAATGTGGAGAAGGCGAAGGCGTAGATGAGACGGGCGGCGCGGATCACGTTTTGGATACTCGGAATCTTCGTCGCTCTTGGTCTGGTGGTCGTCGCTGATGAAATCCTGGACTTCGCAACGAGCACTGAAGCGAGCGCTCGTGAAGAAGCGCTACTCACCTTTCGGCGAGAGTGCGTGAGACGCGGGATCGCTCCCGACCAGTTTGAAGGACCACAAAGAATCAAATCGCCAGAACGGACCTATGGGTTTCTTTGGAGGGATCGGTCTAATGGCGATCAGATCGTGACCATGGTGAGCTACCTCCCATCAAATTCGGAAGCCTGGTCACTAGGCCGCGATGAACTCTTCGAACCGTATGATCAGCGCTGAACTGGTGTTCACGCCTCGACGTGGAATTCCACATTGACCTGGCCGCTGCCCGATGACGGAAAATAGTCGCAGAGCTGCTCGGCGGCACCGCGGTAGTCGGACCAGCCGAGTGCCGCGAACAGCATGATGGTATCAGCCATCCCGCCCTCGCCATTGCATTTGATGGCGTAGTCGGGAAGCATGTCGAGAAATTCGCGGTAGCGGCGGCTCTGCCAGAGCTCGAGCACGTGCAAATCGACCTGGCGGTTGAACTCGCTGGCGACCGACGTCCACGCTTCCGGGCCGAGCTTCTTGTTTGGCCAGAGCCGATGCGAGAGCGAACCGCTGGCGAGGATCGCGACCCGTTCGCCGGATTCGTCGATGGCCCGGCGGGTCGCTTCACCGAGAACCCGGCTCTCCTCGAACGAGGTGAACAGCGGCGAGGCGACCGAGACGACCTTCGCAAAACCGTTCGGGTTCATGTAGTGCATCGGGACGATGGTGCCGTATTCGAGCCCGAGGCCCGCCACCTGGTGGGCGATGACGTTCAGACCGGCATCTTCGGCCCTGCCCGCAATGGCTTCGGCGAGCCCGGTATCGCCGGGCAGATCGTAGCGCAGATCCTGAATCATCTGCGGTGCCTCGTGGCTGGTGAACGAGCCGCGATGCCGCGCATTTGCGTTGATGTGATAGCCGAAATTCGAGAGCCAGTGGGTATCGAACACCACGAAGCTGGTGACGCCGCGCGCTTTCGCCCGCCGCCCAAGCTCGCGCAGGGATTCAACGGCGGCCTTGCGCGCGTCGCGTAACGGGCTGCCGGGCTGCTCCGACAGCATCAATGATGGAACATGGGTTACCTTGGCCGCGAGTACGAGCTGCCCCATGGCGGCCACCCCGAAGCGTCAGGCCGCCTGAGGCTGGCTGCTGTGGATCGCCGAGGCCAGCCGCAGCAGCAGGACGATCGAGACATTGCCTTTGCCGGCCTCGATCTGGGCGATGTAGCGCTCGGAAATCCCGGAGCGGCGGGCAAGCTCCCGGCGCGACAGGTCGCAGCGGGTGCGCGAGGACCTCAGGCGGTCACCCAGCTCGGCCAGAAACGCGGTCTCCGAATAGGGCGGCACGGCGCAGCTCCCCGGCAGCACTTCGCCCGCAAAATCCATGACTTGATTCAGCATTGGTGTATCCACGTTCGCCTTCGGAGCTGCCATCCTACCCCCGCCTCGGCCAGCCTCATTGACGCGGATCAAATTCGCGCGCGATCGGCAGCCGGCGTGGACGGCCGCGCCGGGGATGCTAAACTTTGGAATTCTTCGAGGCGGGGCTTTTCGGGACATGACGCGTTGTTTGAGCCGCTGGACCACGGCTGCATTGCTATGGGTTGCTTTCATATCTTTGGCCCGCGCTGAGACGCTTGCGGCGACCGTCGAGCAATGGGGCCTGCTCGGCTCATGGGCAGTCGATTGCGCGGTTCGGCCGGATCGCGACAAAGGCTCGCTGCTGACCTACGAGATCCGCAAGGACGGCCGGGTGATGTACCGGCGCAATTTCGGCGATGCCAGGGACGAGAACGAGGTGGTGTCCGCCACGGTCAACGCCGAAGGCCTGCTCAATGTGATGGTGTACTTCCCCTCGCTGCATCAGGCCCGCGAGTTCGGGCTGCTGCTGGACAAGGACGGCAGCCTGCGCGCGATCTACAATCGCAGCGAGCGCGGCGAGTACACGATCAGGGACGGCAAGTACGTCGCCAGCGGCGCGCCGACGCCCGCGCAGCAGCGCTGCGATTGAGCATTCCGCTTGAGCATGACCTTTCGGAAAGCCGCTCCTTAACTTTGCACGAGCGCGGCCCTATCGGGTCGGGATCACGCGCTGTCTGAACATCCATTCAGAATTCTCCTGCGATTCCTCCGGAACGTTCATGCGAATGCGCAGTTTAAATTGGCATTCGATTGGAGGAGGACATCATGAAGAAGCTTGGTTATGTGGTTGCGGCCCTCGGCGCGCTCGCGATCGCAGCGCCGACGCTGGCGAGCGCGGAGACGGTGGTGATCAAGCGTGGTCATCACCACGGCCCGTACGCCGCGCGTGCCGAATACGGCATGCATCGTGACCACGGCTGGCATCGTGGCTGGCGTCATCATGGCGACAAAGTCGTCGTGATCAAGCGCGGCCATCGTCACCACTGGGACTAATGCGCAACGCAAACGTGGAAATGGCCCCTCACGGGGCCATTTCTTTGCATGCTCGAAACGTTCGGCGGAATCAATCCCACGCCGGCGCGAAACCGGGATTGACGCAGCGCCTGTCCTTCGGCAGCGCCGCGATTTTCTTGCGATCGGCCTCGTCGAGCGTGATCTTCAGTGCATCGAGATTGGCCTGCTGGCTCTCGCGGCGCGAGGCTTTCGGGATGGCCGCAACGCCGTCCTGGTCGAGCAGCCATTTCAGCGCGACCTGGGCTGCGGTCGCATTGTGTTTGGTGCCGATCTCGGCCAGCACGGGATCCGAGGCAATGCGCCCCTGCGCGAGCGGGCAATAGGCGACCAGCGGGATCGACTTGGGCTTGAGATAGGCCAGCACCTTCGATTGATCGAGCATCGCGTGATATTCGATCTGGTTGCAGGCGATCGGCGCCTTGATGTCCTCGACCGCAATCTTGAGCAGTGCGGTGGTGAAGTTGGCGACGCCGATCGCCCGCGTGCGTCCCTCCTCCTTCAGCTTCATCAAGGTCTCGAACACCGCGCCCCAGTTCGCGGATTGCGACGGCCAGTGCACGAGATAGAGATCGACATGATCGAGCCGCAGCTTCGTCAGGCTTGCATTGAAGGCACGGCGGATCGCATCAGGGCTGAGGTTCTCGTGCCAGACCTTGGTCGTGACGTGCAGCTCGCCGCGCGGCACGCGCGCTGCGGCAAGCGCCGCGCCGATCGGTTCTTCGTTGGCGTACATCTCGGCGGTGTCGATGTGGCGATAGCCGATCGCGAGCGCGCTCTCGACCGCCGCACGGCAGGCATCGCCCTGCATGCGGAAGGTGCCGAGGCCGAGCTTGGGCATGCTGATGCCCTGTGTCTTCAGATTGTCCATGAAACAGGCTCCTGAGTATTTCAGCCCGCCAGACGCGCGGTGAGGCCGCGGGGACAGACTCTTTGGTGACGGAAAAGAGATGGCGGGAGGACGCACTATAGCGCGGGAGGCGCCGGAGCGGCCAATCAAGATCGGGTTAGCGAGATAGCCGGCCGCTATCACCGCAACAGCCAAACGGCATTTCAGATCATTGCCCTCTCCTGCCAGCATCCCGTCATCGCGGTCATTCCGGCCGCGCGACACGGAGACGATCATGAGGACGATTTTGACGATGGCTGTTCTGGCGGCCGCCCTTGCCGGCGCCACACCTGTGCATGCCGACGGCTTCGCCTATACCGGCTCGCCCAAGCTAGGCGAATTCTATGTCCGGCAACCCACTGCGCCACAGAAGCCGGCCTGGATGAATGCGCGCGCAGAAGCTCCGCAGCCCGTGGCCCGCCAGGTGCGCGGCGGTATCGGCCTGCGGATGCCCTAGGAGTGCTGCGCCACCACCGCCGGGCGCGTCTGCGGCCGCGGCTCGATGTCGACCGACCAGAGATCGCGGTTGTCGACGTCCTTCAGGGTCACGGTCATGACGCCGCTCGCGCCGTCGATATCGACGCGACCGAAGAATTGCAGGCCGAAGCAGGGAGCGAGATTCTCGCCCTGCGCCGCGCTGCAGCCGTTCTGGTACATCGCGACCGGACCAAACGTGTTGTCGAGCGCGCCCGGCCCCCAGGTGCCGGCATGGAGGGGGCCGGAGACGAATTCCCAGAACGGCTCAAAGTCCTGAAACTGGGCCTTGTTCGGATCGTAATAATGCGCGGCAGTGTAGTGCATGTCGGCGGTGAGCCAGACGATGTTGCGCACGCCCGCGCGCTTGATCGAGGCAAGGAGATCGGCGATTTCGTGCTCGCGCCGGTCCGGCGGACCATCGCCGAGCGCGACCGCGTCGAGGCTGATGAGGCCGATCGGCAGGTCGGCCGCGATCACCTTCCAGGTCGCGCGTGAGGCGGCAAGCTCGCGCTTCAGCCAGGCGAACTGCTCGGCGCCGAGAATCCAGCCGCGATGATCCTGGCCCTTGTTCCAGGTCTCGTCGCGATAGCTGCGCATGTCGATCATGAAGACGTCGAGCAGCGGGCCGTAGGCGATCTTGCGATAGACCCGACCCTGCGGCGCGCCGATGTCGCGGATCGGCATGAAGTCGAAGAAAGCGCGGCGGGCGCGCGCAACCAGGCGCGAGGTGCCATCGTCCTCGAAACCCGCCTCATCGTAGCTGCCGGACGGCGACCAGTCGTTGGTAACCTCGTGGTCGTCCCATTGCGCGAACATCGGCACCTGCGCGTGGAAGGCGCGAAAGTGCTCGTCCAGATGGTTGTATTTGTAATTGCCGCGGAACTGCGCCAGCGTGTGTGCGGCCTCGGCTTTTTCCTCAGTGACGATGTTGCGCCAGGTCTCGCCGTTCGGCAGCGTCTTCTCGGCAGGAATCGTGCAGTCGGCGTAGATGTGGTCGCCGGAATGGATGAAGAAGTCCGGGCGGTTGTCGAGCATGGTTCGATAGCTACGGTAGCCGCCGCGCGAGACATCGATGCCCCAGCCCTGCCCCGCGGTGTCGCCGGACCACAGGAACGAGATCGAGTGGCCAGCTGCCGGCGCGGTGCGGAAATGGCCGATACGGCTGTCGCCGGCGATACCGGTGGCGATGTCGTCGAAGCGGATGCGATAGAAGATGTCCTGCCCGGGCGGCAGGTCGTTCAGCTGCAGTTTTGCCGTGAAATCCGCATCCGGCAGGGCGTCGCGCGAAGCCGACGCAATGATGGTCTTGAAGCTCTCGACGGTCGAGCACTCCACGTGCATGCGTGCGGCCCGGTCGGCGCGCGCCCAGATCACGGCAGACCCATCCGAGACATCGCCGGACTGGATGCCGCCCGCGATCTGGGGCCGGTCGGAGGCGCGGCTGATGTGGGGCTTTGCGAGTGTGCCGAGCGAGGCGACGGCGAGGCTTGAAGTTGAGCGGACCAGGAATTGCCGCCGGGTCCATGCGCGCGGGGCGCGGAGCGTTGCCATTCAGGAGACCTTCGTCGAATCGCGACGGAAGGTGCCTGCGCTCCTTGACTCCTATCCTGACGGTTTCTTGACTCCGCGCCTACGGTTTTGCGACGCTGGGATGACGGTCGAATGGCTACGCCCGACTAGCGCTTCCAGTTGCAGATGCCGCCGGAGCGACACGGCCAAGTCTGAATGCGCGTGTCCATCGCCTGGGCGTCGAGCGGATTGCCGCGGCGATGCGCGAGCTTGGTGCGGGCGGCGCCGCGGGGCTGGGTGCTCTTCGTATGCGCGACCTTCGGCTCGGGCACATGCACGCGTTCGGCCGCGACCTTCTTCGGCACGTCGATCGGCTCGATCCGCGCCTGCGCCTCGTTGCCGCCCTTCGCTTCGAGTGCGACCGGCGCGAATTGCGTCTCGGGCCCGAGCCGTTTCGGCGACAGCACCGCCTTGGAGAGATCGAGACCGAAATATTCGTCAGGCTTGTAGTCGTCAGCGCGCGCGATGCCGCCCCACGCAATGACGAGGGCGACGGCAACCGCAAAAGGAACGCTTTTCAGGACCACGGACGCCTCCTGAAATTGATTATTGGGGCGTAATTTATCCCTATTTAGGAGGCGTCGCGCGGAATTCCAGCGGCCGGTTGCCGCCGTGGTTAAGAAGTTTGCCGGTGTTACGCGACCTTTCGCGTCGCCCCCGTCCCGTCCAGGAACCCCATCAGGCGCCCGCGAATGATGGTTTCCGCCTCGCCCATGATGCGATCGATGAGTTCCTTGCAGGAGGGGATGTCGTGGATGAGGCCGGCGACCATGCCGCAGCTCCAGGCACCCGCGTCCATCTGGCCTTCCAGCATGATCCTGGGATAGACGCCCGCGACCTGGTCGTGAATGTCGTCGATGGTGAGCTTGGCGCCCTTCTCCCGTTCGATCTCGAGCAGGCGATCGACATTGGCGTTCTTCAGCACGCGCTCGGTGTTGCGCAGCGCGCGCATGATGAGGCGCGTGTCGAGCTCGGTGGCCGCGACAAGCGCGTTCTTCACGTTCTGATGGACAGGTGCTTCCTTGGTGGCGATGAAGCGCGTACCCATGTTCATGCCGGCCGCGCCGAGCGACAGCGCCGCGACGAGGCTGCGCCCGTCGGCCATGCCGCCGGAAGCCACGAACGGGATCTTCAACTCCTCCGCCGCGCGCGGCAGCAGGATCATGTTGGGAATGTCATCCTCGCCGGGATGGCCGCCGCACTCGAAGCCATCGACGCTGACGGCGTCGCAGCCGATCCTCTCGGCCTTCAGCGAGTGTCGCACCGAGGTGCATTTGTGGATCACCTTGATGCCCGCGGCCTTCAGCGCGGGCATGTAGGCTTCCGGGCTGCGGCCCGCGGTCTCGACCGCCTTGATGCCGCCTTCGACGATGGCCGCGATATATTCGGGATAGGGCGGCGCGGAGAAGGTCGGCAGGAAGGTGAGGTTCACGCCGAACGGCTTGTCGGTCATGTCGCGGCAGCGCGCGATCTCTTTCGCGAGCAATTCCGGCGTCTTCTGCGTGAGGCCCGTGATGATGCCGAGCCCGCCGGCATTCGAGACGGCGGCGGCAAGCTCGGCAAAGCCGACGAAATGCATGCCGCCCTGGATGATAGGGTGCTCGATGCCGAACAGTTCGGTGATCGCGGTCTTCACGTAAGTCGCCTCCCGGATTTTGGTTTGTATGGGATCAGTCTAACCGCAGTCTTGCGCCGTGGTCACCATTTCTCTCCGAACGGCCTGATCTCCATCTCGAAGGTCCAGGCGCTCTTGGGCTGCTGATAGAGCTGCCAATAGGCGTCCGCGACCGACGACGGCGGCATCAGGAGATCTGGATTGTCGAGCGCGTTCGGGCCGAGCGCCTCCAGCCGACGCTGGCGCACCCATTCGGTGTCGACGCCGGAATCGATGATGAGATGAGCGACGTGGATGTTCTTCGGCCCGAGCTCGCGCGCCATCGCCTGCGCCACCGCGCGCAGGCCGAACTTGGCGCTGGCGAAGGCGGCAAAGCCGCTGCCACCGCGCAAGGAGGCAGTCGCGCCGGTGAAGAAGATGTTGCCACCGCCGCGCGGCAGCATCAGCCGCGCAGCTTCCCGGCCTGCGAGGAAGCCGGAATAGCAGGCCATCTCCCACACTTTCCGGAAGACGCGTTCGGTGGTGTCGAGGATCGGGAAATTCACGTTGGCACCGACGTTGAAGATGCAGACCTCGAGCGGCGCATGCTTGTCGGCGTCCTCGAGGAACGAGATGACCTCGTCCTCCTTGCGTGCATCGAGCGAACGCGCGTGGATCTCGCCGCCTGAGGCCTCGATGTCCTTCACCAGCGGCGCCAGCTTGTCGCCGTTGCGGCGGCCGGCGAAGATCGAAAATCCTTCCGCGGCGAATTTCTTGGCGATCTCGGAGCCGATGAAATCGCCGGCCCCGATGACGGCTGCTGTCGCGTTCCGCTTGGGCAAGGTCGCCTCCTCCGATGAGCGTGTGATTGACCGGAAGGCTATAGTTCTAAAATAGAACTGTCAAACTGCCGGGCTGAGTGCTAGCTTGGGCCGGAAATTGCGTTGATCGTTCAAGTCAGTTCCTTTTTCTGACTGACTAGGCCTGCGCCGGAGACCGGATCATGAAGTGGGACACGCTGGACGAGGAGCCCTGCTCGCTTTCCCGCACCGTCGCGGTCGTCGGCGATCGCTGGACGCTGTTGATCCTGCGTGAATGCTTTTTGCGCGTGCGCCGCTTCGAGGGATTTCAATCCTCGCTTCAGATCACGCGACACCTGCTCTCGGAGCGGCTGAAGAAGCTGGTCCGCTTCGGCATCCTGCGCCGCGTCCCCTATTCGGAGGCGCCCAAGCGCTACGAATACATCCTCACCCAGAAAGGCCTCGACCTCTACCCGATCATCATGGCCATGGTGCATTGGGGCGACACCCACATGGGCGACGAGCGCGGCCGCCCGCTGCTGCATGAGCACAAGAATTGCGGCAAGCTGTTCGATCCCGTGATGGTGTGCTCGGAATGCGGCGAGCCGCTGCATGCCAAGCAGGTCCATGTGCACGCGGGTCCGGGGCGAAAGGAGGCGGTGGGGTGAGCCCCAATGTCGTCCTGGCCTAGTGCGCAATCGCGCACTAGGCCAGGACGACACGGGGGCTCAATGCCCCCGTGCCGGCGCCCTCAAGTCGATCGGGCGCAGCACGGCCGCCGTGGGGATCATCAGAACCGCGACAATCGCGAGCGTCCAGAACACATCGATATAGGCGAGCAGATCGACCTGCTGCTGCAGTGTTTTTCCGACCCATGCGACCGCCTGCGCTGCCGCATCGCTTGCATTCGAGCCCTGCGCCTGGAAGTAGCGCGTCATGGCATCGATGGTCTGCTGGTAACCGAGATCGGAGGGCGCGGCGTGCTCGACGAGGCGGCTCTGATGAAATTGCTGGCGCTGCGCCAAGATCGTCTGCGCCAGCGCGACACCCATCGAGCCGCCGATGTTGCGGGCGACGTTGATCAGCGCGGAGGCCTGGTTGGTCTTGTCGGGTGGCACGCCGTCATAGGACGCAGTCGTCACCGGCAGGAACAGGAAGGGCAAGCCCAGCGCGAGAAATATGCGCGACAGCGCCGCATAGCCATAGGTGATGTCGCCGGTCAGACCGGTGAGATGCCACATCGAGAAGGCGACGATGGCAGCCCCGAACATGATGAGATATTTCGGCTGCACCGTGCTGACGAGGCGGCCCACCACGGGCATCAGCACCAGGGTTGCGATGCCGCCGGGCGACAAGGCAAGGCCGGCCAGCATGGCCGTGTAGTTCAGCTCGGTCTGGAGTAGTTGCGGCAGCAGCTGCGTCGTCGAGATCAGTACCGCGCCGGTGCCCAGCATCACCAGGAAGCATGCGCCGAACTGGCGCCGGCCGAGCAGGCGGATGTCGACAATGGGATCCTCGCGCGTCAGCTCCCACGGAATCAGCGCGAGCAGCGAGACCGCGGCGAGCACCGCGAAAACGACGATCGTGGTCGAGCCGAACCAGTCGTTGCGCTGGCCTTCATCGAGCACGTATTCGAGCGAGCCGAGCCCGATCGCGACGAGCAGGAAACCGATATAATCGACGCGCAAACCCCTGCTCAGGAGCTTCGCCCTCTCCTCCTCCGCCCCCGACGGCTCCTTGACCAACGTGCCGACCAGAAACAGCGAGAGCAGCCCCATCGGCACGTTGATCAGGAACACCCAGTGCCAGCTATAGGTATCGGTGATCCAGCCACCGAGCGTCGGGCCGATCACCGGCGCGACCACGACGGCAACGCCATAGATGGCAAAGGCCTGGCCGCGCTTGTGCGGCGGAAAGGAGTCGGCGAGGATCGCCTGCTCGCTGGTGGCCATGCCGCCGCCGCCGAGGCCCTGCAGGATGCGGAACAGCACCAGCGACTGCAAATTCCAGGCGAAGCCGCACAGCAGCGAGGCAACCGAGAACGTCGCCACGCACATCATGTAGAAGCGCTTGCGGCCGATCACGGTCGAGAGCCAGCCCGAGATCGACAGCACGATGGCATTGGCGACGAGATAGCTGGTGATGACGTAGGTGCTCTCGTCGATGCCCACCGCGAGCCCGCCCGCGATGTGCCGCAGCGCGACATTGGCGATGGTGGTGTCGAGCACCTCCATGAAGGTCGCGATCGAAACCACGAAGGCGATCAGATAGGGATTGCGCCCGCCGGCTGCCGAGCGCTCCGGTGACCAGCCGGTCGCGCCACCTTGCGCGACGTCACTCATCGCACCCTGGTCCAGGGCACGACCGACATGCCGGGACCGACCGGCAGATCGGCCGGCCAGTTGTCGACCACGATCTTCACGGGCACGCGCTGCACCACCTTGACGTAGTTGCCGGTGGCGTTCTCTGCAGGCAGCAGGCTGAACGCGGTGCCGGAGCCCGGCTGCACGGAATCGACATGGCCGGTGAGCTTGCGGCCCGGATAGGCATCGATGCGGATCTCGACCGGCTGACCCGGCCGCATGTCGTTGAGCTGGGTTTCCTTGTAGTTGGCGACGATCCAGACCTCGTCGGGCACGAACATCATCAGACTTTGGCCCGCCGTGACGAAGGTCCCCCTGGCGCCCGAGAGCTTGACCACCCGGCCGGACTGCGCCGCAACGACGCTCGTGTACTGCAAATTCAGTTTGGCCTGATCGAGCTGCGCCTGCGCTTGCTCGACCTGCGCCTTGGCGCCTTCCAGCTGGGCTTGCAGTGTCTTGATGCCGAGCTGCGTGGCCGTCACCGCGGTTTTGGTCCGCTCGGTGTTGGCCTGCTGCGCTTGAAGGTCGGAGCGGGTCTGCTGCTGGCGCTGCACGGTACCGGCGCCCTTCTCGACCAGATCCTCAGCGCGCTTGAACTCTTCCTGCGAGAATTGAAGCTGGGCCTGGACCTGTTCGAGCTGCGCCTGAGCCTGCTTGATCTGTTCCTGCTGCGAATCGATCTGCGCTTCGACATTGGCGACGTTCGCCTTGGCGACCGCGAGCTGAGCATTGGCCTGATCGATGGCGATGCGATAGTCGCGCTCGTTGATCTTCGCCAGCAGGTCACCGGCATTGACATGCTGATTGTCCGTGACCGGTATGTCGGTCACGTAGCCGCCGACCTTCGAGGCCACGGAAAAGCTGCGAGCGGCGACGAAGGCGTCGTCTGTTGACTCGTAGTGACGCACTTCAAGCCAATAGAGCAGACCGCCGACGAGTGCGGCGACCAGCACGATCGCGCCGACGATGGCGAGGAGCCAGTGCTCGCGGAGCCGGTCGCGCAGTGACGGCGATTTCGCCGGGTTGCCCGACTGTTCCTTCGACTGACCTTTGGCTTCACTCACCTGATCCGGAGAATGCTTCGGAGCTTCCTCCGTCCGGGGCGGCAACGGCTGCTCCGCGCGCGCCCCACGCTCCCGGGTTTGAGCATCCACGGTGCATACCTTTCTCGGGCTTGAGCGGCGCAGAACGACAAAGCGAGCTTTCGCGCCGCCAGCCTAACCTTGGCACTGAGGCATGGTTCCGCACCCGAGCGCATCATCGCCATTCGTGATTGCAAGGGTCAAAAAACAAGCGCGGCACTCACCGTGCCGCGCTCGCCTCGATGGTCGTGCCGACGCACTTGGCTCAGTGCGTCTTGGCTCAGTGCGTCTTGGTCTCGTGCCATTTCTCGAGATCGGGCTTCGCCTTGTCCGATCCCTGCTCTTTCTCCGGATTGCCCTTCCAGGGCTTGTCCGTCTGGGAATGAGATCCCCAGTCATTCTGCTGACGGGGATCGTCGTTGGGCCGTTCCTTGCTCATCGGATCTCCTTCCGTGAAGCGCCTTACGCGAACGGAACACCGTAGTACGAGTTGATGCCGCGAACGGCGGATTCATCACTCCAGTTCCAGTCGCTCTTCGCGCCGTATTTCGGCGCGCCTTCCAGCTCCTTGGCCGTGATGCCGGTGACATAGCCGCCGAGCTCCGTGTCGTATTTCAGCGACTGCCAGGGCAAGGGGTAGTGATCATTGCCGAGACCTAGAAATCCGCCGAACCCGAGCACGGCGTAGGACACCTTGCCACTGATCTTGTCGATCATCACGCGCTCGATCGAGCCGATCTTGTTGCGGTCGGCACCGTAGACCGATGTTCCCTCGACCTTGTCGCTGCCGATCAACCGGCCCATCTCGCTGCGATCCAGCTCGCCTTGATTCAACATTGCAATTCTCCACATGTGTGGACCAACCTGCCCTGATGGTGATCGTTCCAGCGTGCGGGTGCGGCATCTCGCGGCCAAGCAGGAACATCACGGAGAAAGCGCCGTTCTCAAAGGGTCCATCAGGAAACCGGGAGTGAGATGGCCATGAGCGACTTCCGCGACATCCAGCATGGCGTCAACGATCCCGTCGATGGCGTCGATGTGAAGCATCATATCAACAGCAATCAGACCTCGCATGAACGGGCGCAACACCATGCCGATGTGCGTGCCGAGCCATCGGCGTCTTCGGCAGAGCCGTTCCTGCCGGAGCGGCTTCGGCGGAAACCGACCGATCCGATCAACCCGCGCACCGGCCGCAATCCTACGGACTAGGAACCTCGACAATTGCGGCGTGTTGGTCGGCGCAAAGACCCGCGGCCAGCGGCTGCGCCAATCAAGAGGGACCGGACCATGAAACGAACGATCATCGCCCTTGCTTGCGTGCTTCTCGCAGGCCCTGCGCTTGCCCAGTCGCTCGGCGAGAAGACCGGCGTCAATTCGGCGCTGGGCGTCGCGCCCGCCACCGCCGACTTCGTCAAGGAAGTCGCCATCAGCGACATGTTCGAGATCGAATCGAGCAAGCTCGCGGAGCAGAAGGGAAACGCGCAGGAGAAATCCTTCGCGCAGCAGATGGTGACCGACCACACCAAGACCAGCAGCGAGCTCAAGGGTCTGGTCGGCAACGGCAAGGTCCAGGCGACGCTGCCGACGGCGCTCGACAGCTCGCACCAGAGCAAGCTCGACAAGCTCAAGGGCGCGACCGGCAAGGACTTCAGCTCCGACTACAATTCCTACCAGGTCAGCGCGCACGAGGACGCGGTGTCGCTGTTCGAGCGGTACGCCAAGGGCGGCGATAACGCCGAGCTGAAGGACTGGGCCGGCAAGACGCTGCCCGCGCTCAAGCACCATCTCCAGATGGCGAAAGAGCTTGGCAAGGCGCCGAGCGTCGGCCAGTCGAAGTAATATGCTGCAGCTTCGCTGGCGCCTTCGGCAGCGAAAGGAGACACGCCCATGGCCGAGCAGAAGTCGACAGATCCCGTCAGCCGCTATCCGAAACCGCCGTTCAAGAAGCAGTCGCAGCCCTGGCCCGGCCTTGCCGGCAAGATGGAGCCGCGGCCGGACCATGGCGAGACCAGCTACAGGGGCTCCGGCCGCCTTACCGGCCGCAAGGCACTCATCACCGGCGGCGATTCCGGCATGGGCCGCGCCGCCGCGATCGCCTATGCACGCGAAGGTGCCGACGTCGCCATCAACTATGTCCCGAACGAAGAACCCGATGCACAAGACGTCATCGCGCTGATCAAGAAGGAGGGACGCATCGGGCTTGCCATCCCCGGCGACCTCCGCAACGAGGAATTCTGCAGGAAGCTGGTCGAGCAAGCCGTGCAGGGCCTCGGCGGCCTGGACATCGTCGTCTGCAACGCCGCGCGACAGCAGACCCGCGAGTCGATCCTCGACGTGTCGTCCGAGGACTTCGACGCGACCATGAAGACCAACATCTACGCTCCCTTCTGGATCATCAAGGCGGCGCTGCCGCATCTGAAGCCGGGCTCGTGCATCATCGGCACGACGTCCGAGCAGGCTTATGATCCGTCTCCGGAACTCTACGACTACGCGCAGACCAAGGCCGCGACCATGAACTACGTGAAGTCGCTGGCCAAGCAGCTGGGTCCGAAGGGCATTCGCGTCAACGGCGTGGCACCCGGCCCGATCTGGACGCCGCTCCAGGTCTCCGGCGGCGCGACGATGGAGAAGCTCGAGAAGTTCGGCGGCATGACGCCGCTCGGCCGCCCCGGCCAGCCCGTCGAACTCGCTTCCATCTACGTGCAGCTTGCCGCGGCCGATGCGAGCTACGCGACCGGTCAGGTCTATGGCGCTGCAGGCGGATCCGGACAGCCGTAGCCGCAGGAACCATCATCGTCACCCATGCTTTACAACAGTGTCATGGAGGGCATTTCTCCGATTGCGGACCGATGGCACTCGCAACAGTCAAACCCACTCGGATCGACACTGCGATCGCAAATGAGATCGCCGACCACACCAATACAGGGCTGGAGCAGACAGCGCAGACGCTGACCTGGGCGGCCGACGAGCACGTGCTTCTGGCGCTTGCAGCTGCAGGATGGCTCTACGCCCAATCGCGGCGTCCTGAGGCCCGCGCCGCCGCCAATCATATTCTGGCAGTGACCTTGGCGACGGCGGTGCTGCCGCACGCGCTGAAATCCGTGTTCGACCAGACAAGACCCGATCGCACGACCGTTCGCGGCCACCGGAATGGCGTTCCCTTCTCCGGGCGACCGCGGGATGCCTTCCCCTCCGGCCACGCCATGCACATGGGTGCGCTCGCCTCGGCCGCGGGCCTTCTGCCGGCAGGACCGCGCCGCGCGATACGCGTCATCACGGTCGCACTCTCGCTAACGCGCGTCGCGATTCTGGCGCATTGGCCGAGCGATGTGCTGGTGGGATTCTCGCTCGGCGTTGTCATCGAACGACTTCTCAGGCCGCTCACGCTGCCCCGGCGCCACAAGCGGATACGGTCATGACCGAATATGTCGTTCGCTTCATCGCCGGCGGGATGATCGTCTCAGCCTTCGCGATCCTTGGCGACATGCTGCGGCCGAAGAGTTTTGCCGGCCTGCTCGGCGCCGCACCGTCAGTCGCGCTCGCCACGCTCGCAATCGCGATCGTGCAGCATGGCAGAGCTTACGCCGCAGCCGAAAGCTGGACCATGATCTATGGCGCGATCGCGCTTGCCTGCTACAGCGTCGCCGTGTGCCACCTGCTGATGAGGTTTCGTCTTGCCGCGCTGCCCGCCACCATTCTGACCTTCGCAGTATGGCTGGTCGTCGCCCTCGGCCTGCTCGCAAGCTTCGGAGGCGCCGCCTGATGCTGGTCAAGCTGTCCCCATCGGCGCTGAAGCAAACGCGCTGGTACGAATACGCCATTCGCTTCGTGCTCGGCGGACTGGCGACAGTGCTGGCAGGCATCATGGGGGCCAGCTTCGGCACCTCCATAGGTGGGCTCTTCCTTGCCCTTCCCGCCATCTTCTGCGCCAGTGCAACGCTGATCGAAAGTCATGAGCGCCGGGCCAAGGAAAAGGCAGGTCTCGACGGCCGCCGGCGCGGGCAAAAGGCCGCGGCGCTCGACGCCGCCGGCGCCGGCTTGGGAAGCATCGGTCTCGCTGCGTTTGCCGCCGTCTTCTACGTCACGGTCCCCGTGAGCAGCGTAGCGGCCTTCATCGCCGCCGTTTTCGCCTGGGCCGTGGTTTCAGTCTCGGCGTGGTGGATGAGACGGAAATTCCGCACCGTCTCGCATCGCCTGCCCTCCGAATCCTGGTCGCGATCAGCGCGGCGTCGTAGCGTCCCGTAACTTCAGAAACTCAAACATCTCCGCGGCGGCATGAAGCTGTTCGATGCGCGCGGCAACGGAGTCCCGCTGAACGCCGATCGGCAGACTTGCGAGTTCGTGCTCGAGCCGCAGCCTCTGCGCGTCGAGACGTTGTTCGAATGTGTGGGGTTCAGACCGTCTTCGCATCGTCCGTCCTCGGGGGTTGCAGGCCCGGGCTGTTGGCCCAGCGCTCGACTTGATCGATGACCTTCTGGTGGCTCGGCCGCACCGGCTTGGGTGCTTCTGGCTCTTCGGAAAGCTTGCGGGGTAACCTGACCTCATCCGTCATGGCCCATCTCCCTTTGCAAGAGAATGCGCCAGCACGGGACTCGTTTCAATATAACTTATTGATTTTGCTTGCTATTTTTACTCATTTGGCAGTTTTATCGACTCTTGTGGAACTCCCGCCAAGTTCGTTTGTTGAGCAGACTACTCAACTTACTCATTTTGCGTGATCGACCATGAATGACCTTCGCGCGGAGCGCCTCCAGGTCATGCTCTCACCCGACGAGCTGGCCGCAGTTGATGATTTCCGGTTCAAGCACCGCATGCCGACCCGCGCTGCGGCAGTCCGCGAACTGCTCAAGTTCGGACTGGCGGCAGCGGGCGTCGATGCTGCTGCCGGCGTAAAGTCGAGCAGTTTCGGCGTATTCGGCCGCGGACCTGAGGGCCACACTCAAACCGACCCCGAAGACGGCAAAGAGGACTGATCAACGCCTCGCAAAGCAAAACGACCCCGGCACGGTGGGTGCCAGGGCCGTCCTTGGAGATTGCTTCCGGCGCACCGGGGGCATGCTAAACCGGAAGCAATCCATCGACTCTTCGCGCGCGGATTCGTTCCTTGCCAGAACCCTCTAGCGCTTGAGCATGATTTTTCCGGAAAACCGCTTCACGCTTTTCCGGATCATGCTCTACCCCGTCGGCGCGTCGCCGGAATCGTCCGGCATCACACCGGAGCCCGGCGTCTTGTTCTTGTCGGTGAGGTCAGGATCGCGCGTCGCCTCTCGCGATGGCGAGCCCTTCGGGTCCGTCTTGTGAACCGTCTGGGCACGCTGCTTGTCGCGGGGCTGCTCCTCCGCGCGCTTGTCCCTGACGATGCCGTGGTCGGAATGGGCCATGATATGCTCTCGCTTCTCTCTCGATGTCTCGAAGCGGCTACGCATGTCAGCGCCGATTGTTCCGGACGCGAGCAGCAGCGCTAGCTATGCGCGGCATGAACCGCAGCCGACGCCTTCTCGAGGTGCAGCTGCCGTACCGTCGTCACCGTCGCGAACGCGACCGAGACGCCAAAGGCGAGAATGAGTGAAAGAAGGGCAAGACGCGGAGCCATTGCAAAAACCTCCTTCTGGAGTCGAAATCCATGCGATCGACTGTTCCCGGATGATCCTGGATTGGTCGGCTGCGTTCCGTGTGTCGTCTCACACACGGATTCACGAAGACGAGAGCCGCCTATGCCTCCTGCTTTGGGAGGATCCGGACCGTAACGGGCGGGATTTCACCATCGAGCCAGTCCTGCTCCCTTGCGAGTGCCGTCCAGGCATCCGCCATGCGCGAATAGCGCTTGTAGGCGGGTTGCCCTTCCGCTCGCTCGGCGAGATGCAGGCAGTTCTCGGCGTTATCCCTGAAAACGTCAGACTGTTTCATGGAGGAAGACGTGGGGACGGAACTCCCGCGTCGCAACCGCCCTTTACCGGATCGTAACGTTCGGGAACTTCGCACGGCATCGGTCATTGACCTGGATGCGAGTTCTTGTCGCGATCATCCTGGTGTTCATTGGCAGCGCAGCGCTGGCCGACAGCACCGGCGAGCAAAGGCCTGACAACCGTGCGCCGACGGCCATTGACGTCATCAGCGGCCTCTACGCGTTCAGCCGCTTTCAGCACGGCCTTCTGGAGAGCACCGACCTGAAGGGCAATGCAGAGGTGAAAAACCTCGCCGTCTTGCGCGCCGAAGAAGCTGCGAAACGCGACAAGACTCTGAAGGACATTCAAGAGGCAATCGGCGCCGAGCCCCGCATCGGCAAGACGGCGGCGAGCGCCGGCCTCGCCGAGCCCGATAGCTCGGACGGACCGGCTTACGTCCGGACTTTCTACGCCGCGCAGATCCCCGAATATCAGTCGACCATCGCCCTGCTCGAACGCTATCTGAAAGCCCCCGACAATGCGGCGCTTGCAGTGTTCGCGCGCGGGCAACTGCCGCTGCTGCGCTCGCAGATCAAGGACGCCGAGCGCACCATGGCGGACAAGTAGCCGCCCTCACTTGTCGTTCGGATGACGCTGCTGGCTCTCCGGTCGCACCGTGCGGTCGCTCTCCGGCATCTTGTCCCGGCCCGCATCCCCGTTGTCGTCCTTGCCGCCCGAGGTCGACGTGCCGCTGCCGCTGGGGTTGGACCGGGTCGCGGCTCCCGTGGTCTGTGAATCCGCACGCGGGGTGGCAGCGCTCGCAGCGGGATCGCCGGTCACGGCTCCGCGCCCACTGGGCGCGCCAGCCTGCGCAAGCGCCGCCCCCGCAGCAAATACTGTAACGATCAAGACGGCGAACGCGGCGCTCATATGTACTCTCCCTGTATCTGCTGGCTCAACCTCGGGGCCCGTTGCCCTCCTGAGAACCGTGGATCCGGGAGCCTCGAAAATGGTTAACAGCCGGAGCCAGAAATCTCCGAAACCTCATGGAACCATCGGCAGTCTTCGCCGTTGCTTTAGCCGGGCTGAGCAAAGCAGGTTCCATTTCCTGGCGTCGCAACCTTGGCGCTTGATTTCGAATTAGGCTGACGCTCTATTTTGATCAATTGCGTCTCGCCTGAGATTCGGCCGGCGCGTGCGGGGGAATCAAGTATGAGCGACCTCGATCCCGGAACTACATCACGCTCCGGTCGTCGCGTCCCGAAACCCAAAACCAACGGAATGTCTGATCCTGATTCGCGGCCGGAATTGCTGCTCGCGCTGCAAGCGATGCGCAGCGGCGATTTCTCTGTGCGCATGAGCGGCGACTATCTCGGCATCGACGGCAAGATTGCCGACACTTTTAACGAAATCATCGCCGCCAACCAGCGCATGGCGCAGCAGCTCGAGCTGGTCGGCCAGGTGGTGGGGCGCGAGGGCAAGACCCGGCAGCGGGTGAAGTTCGGCCTCGCCTCCGGCTCCTGGGCGGACATGGAAGGCTCCGTCAACACGCTGATCGACGACCTGTTGTGGCCGACCCGCGAGGTGACGCGGGCGGTTGCGGCGGTGGCGCAGGGCGACCTGCTGCAGACCGTCAAGCTCGATGTCGACGGCCGTCCGCTCCGCGGCGAGTTCCTGCAGTCGGCGAACATCGTCAACACCATGATCAAGCAGCTCGGCGTGTTCACCTCCGAGGTGACGCGCGTCGCGCGCGAGGTCGGCACCGAAGGCAAGCTCGGCGGTCAGGCCCAGGTGCCGGAGGTGACCGGCGTCTGGAAGGATCTGACCGAGAGCGTCAACTCGATGGCGAACAACCTGACCAACCAGGTTCGCAACATCGCCGAGGTCACGATCGCGGTCGCCAATGGCGACTTGTCCAAGAAGATCACCGTCGACGTCCGCGGCGAGATCCTTCAGCTCAAGGAAGCCATCAACACGATGGTGGACCAGCTCCGCTCCTTCGCCTCCGAAGTGACGCGCGTGGCGCGCGAGGTCGGCACCGACGGTAAGCTCGGCGGCCAGGCGATCGTGCCCGGCGTCGCCGGCACCTGGAAGGACCTCACCGACTCCGTGAACGCGATGTGCGGCAATCTCACCGCGCAGGTCCGCAACATCGCCAACGTCACCACAGCCGTGGCGCGCGGCGACCTCTCCCGCAAGATCACGGTGGACGTGCGCGGCGAGATCCTGGAGCTGAAGGACACCATCAACACCATGGTGGACCAGCTCAACTCCTTCGCCTCGGAAGTCACGCGCGTGGCGCGCGAGGTCGGTACCGAAGGCAAGCTCGGCGGCCAGGCCCAGGTGCCTGGCGTGGCCGGCACCTGGAAAGACCTCACCGACAACGTCAACTTCATGGCGTCGAACCTGACCGCGCAGGTCCGCAATATCGCCGACGTCGCGACCGCCATCGCCGGCGGCGACTTGTCGAAGAAGATCACCGTGAACGTCTCGGGCGAAATCCTTCAGCTGAAGGAAACGCTGAACACCATGGTCGACCAGCTCAACGCCTTCGCCGGCGAGGTCACGCGCGTGGCGCGCGAGGTCGGCACCGAAGGACGGCTCGGCGGTCAGGCCAACGTGCTCGGCGTCGCCGGCACCTGGAAGGACCTCACCGAAAGCGTCAACTCGATGGCGTCGAACCTGACCGCACAGGTCCGCAACATCGCCGAGGTGACGACCGCGGTCGCCGGCGGCGACCTCTCCAAGAAGATCACCGTGGACGTGCGCGGCGAGATCCTGGAGCTGAAGGACACCATCAACACCATGGTCGACCAGCTCAACGCCTTCGCCGGCGAAGTCACGCGCGTCGCGCGCGAGGTCGGCACCGAAGGCAAGCTCGGCGGCCAGGCCCAGGTGCGCGGCGTCGCCGGCACCTGGAAAGACCTCACCGACTCGGTCAACTCGATGGCTTCGAACCTGACCGGCCAGGTCCGCAACATCGCCGAAGTCGCCACCGCAGTCGCCAAGGGCGACCTGTCCAAGAAGATCACCGTCAACGTCTCGGGCGAAATCCTTCAGCTGAAGGAAACGCTCAACACCATGGTCGACCAGCTCAACGCTTTCGCCGGCGAAGTCACGCGCGTCGCCCGCGAAGTCGGCACCGAAGGCAAGCTCGGCGGCCAGGCGCAGGTGACCGGCGTCGCCGGCACCTGGAAAGACCTCACCGACAACGTCAACTCGATGGCGGGCAACCTCACCGCCCAGGTCCGCAACATCGCCGAGGTCGCAACCGCCATCGCCGGCGGCGACCTGTCGCGCAAGATCACGGTGGACGTGCGCGGCGAGATCCTTCAGCTCAAGGATACGCTGAACACGATGGTCGACCAGCTCAACCGCTTCGCGGGCGAGGTGACGCGCGTGGCGCGCGAGGTCGGCACCGAAGGCCGCCTCGGCGGCCAGGCCAACGTGCCCGGCGTCGCCGGCACCTGGAAGGATCTCACCGACAGCGTCAACTCGATGGCGGGCAACCTCACCGCGCAGGTCCGCAACATCGCCGAAGTGACGACCGCCGTGGCGCGCGGCGACTTGTCCCGCAAGATCACCGTGGACGTGAAGGGCGAAATCCTCGAGCTGAAGAACACCATCAACACCATGGTGGACCAGCTCAACGGCTTCGCCGGCGAAGTCACGCGCGTGGCGCGCGAGGTCGGCACCGAAGGCAAGCTCGGCGGCCAGGCCGAGGTACCCGGCGTCGCCGGCACCTGGAAGGACCTCACCGACAACGTCAACTTCATGGCGTCGAACCTGACGGCCCAGGTCCGCAACATCGCCGAGGTCGCAACCGCCATCGCCGGCGGCGACCTCTCCAAGAAGATCACCGTGGACGTGCGCGGCGAAATCCTGCTGCTGAAGGATACGCTGAACACCATGGTCGAGCAGCTCCGCTCCTTCGCCGCCGAAGTGACGCGCGTCGCACGCGAGGTCGGCACCGAAGGCCGGCTCGGCGGTCAGGCCGTCGTGCCCGGCGTCGGCGGCACCTGGAAGGACCTCACCGACAACGTCAACCTGCTCGCTGCCAACCTCACCACGCAGGTCCGCAACATCGCCGAAGTGACCACCGCCGTGGCGCGCGGCGACTTGTCCCGCAAGATCACCGTGGACGTGAAGGGCGAAATCCTCGAGCTGAAGAACACCATCAACACCATGGTGGATCAGCTCAACGCCTTCGCCGGCGAAGTCACGCGCGTCGCCCGCGAGGTCGGCACCGAGGGCGAGCTCGGCGGCCAGGCCCAGGTGCCCGGCGTGGCCGGCACCTGGAAGGATCTCACCGACACCGTCAACTTCATGGCGGCGAATCTGACCGAGCAGGTCCGCGGCATCGTCAAGGTGGTGACCGCGGTCGCCAACGGCGATCTCAAGCAGAACCTCACCGTGAAGTCGAAGGGCGAGGTCGCCGCGCTCGCCGACACCATCAACAACATGACCGAAACGCTCGCAACCTTCGCCGATCAGGTGACGTCGGTGGCGCGCGAGGTCGGCGTCGAAGGGCGCCTCGGCGGCCAGGCCGACGTGCCCGGCGCGGCCGGCACCTGGAAGGACCTCACCGGCAACGTCAATCTTCTGGCGGCCAACCTCACCTCGCAGGTCCGCGCAATCGCGGAAGTCGCGACCGCCGTGACCAAGGGCGACCTGACGCGGTCGATCCAGGTCGATGCCCGCGGCGAAGTCGCGGAGTTGAAGGACAACATCAACACGATGATCACGAACCTCCGTCTCACGACGGACGTGAACACCGAGCAGGACTGGCTGAAGACCAACCTCGCCAAATTCACCAACATGCTGCAGGGCCAGCGCGACCTCGCCACCGTCGGCCGGCTGCTGCTGACCGAGCTGTCGCCGCTGGTGAACGCCCACACCGGCGTGATCTACCAGATCGAAAGCGAGGACAATCCGCAGCTCCTGCTGCTCGCCTCTTACGCCGGCGACGGCATCTATCCCTACCAGCGCGTGCTGCAATTCGGCGAGGGCCTGATCGGCCAATGCGCGCTCGACAGGCGCCCGCGGGTCGTCGCGGACATTCCGACGGATGTGGTGCCGATCAATTCCGCGCTGTTCCGGGTCGCCCCGAAGAATCTCGTCGTGCTGCCGGTTCTGTTCGAAGGCCAGGTCAAGGCGGTGATCGAACTCGCCTCGCTCGCGTCCTTCACGACCTCGCAAATGACGTTCCTGGAGCAGCTCACCGACTCCATCGGCATCGTGCTCAACTCGATCGAGGCGACGATGCAGACCGAAGGCCTGCTCAAGCAGTCGCAGCAGCTCGCCGGCGAGCTTCAGACCCAGCAGCGCGAATTGCAGCAGACCAACGACCAGCTCGAACAGAAGGCGCAGCAGCTCGCCGAGCGCAACGTCGAGGTCGAGCGCAAGAACCAGGAAATCGAGCAGGCCCGCCGCGCGCTCGAGGAAAAGGCGACCGAGCTCGCGCTGACCTCGAAGTACAAGTCCGAATTCCTCGCCAATATGAGCCACGAGCTGCGCACGCCGCTGAACTCGATCCTGATCCTGGGACAGCAGCTCACCGACAATCCGGACGGCAACCTCACGGCCAAGCAGGTCGAGTTCGCCCGCACCATCCACGGCGCCGGCACCGACCTGCTCAACCTCATCAGCGACATCCTCGATCTCTCCAAGATCGAGTCCGGCACGGTGACGGTCGATGCCGAGGAGATCCTGACCGCCAACCTGCTCGAGACCGTCGGCCGGCCGTTCCGCCACGAGGCGGAGAACCGCGGCCTCTCGTTCAAGATCGACGTCGATCCGAACCTCGCGCGCAGCATCGTCACCGACTCCAAGCGCCTACAGCAGGTTCTGAAGAATCTGCTCTCCAACGCCTTCAAGTTCACCGCCGAAGGCGAAGTGCGCCTGAAGGTCGAGGCCGCCCTCGGCGGCTGGGGAACGGATCACCCGGTGCTGAACTCAGCACCCGCCGTGATCGCGTTCGAGGTGTCCGATACCGGCATCGGCATTCCCCTGGAGAAGCAGAAGCTGATCTTCGAGGCGTTCCAGCAGGCCGACGCCGGCACCAGCCGCAAATATGGCGGCACCGGTCTTGGCCTTGCCATCAGCCGCGAGCTCGCGAGCCTGCTCGGCGGCGAAATCCATCTGCGCAGCGCGCCGGGCAAGGGCTCGACCTTCACGCTCTATCTGCCGCTGAAATATTCCGGACCGACGCTGGCGCCGCGTGCCGCTCCGGCGCCGCAGCAATACAGCCAGCCGCCGGCGCTGCAGCCGGCCGCGCCGGAGCAGCAGCGCGTCATCGAGCAGCTGCCCGACGACCGTCTCAACCTCGAGCCCGGCGACAGCATCCTCTTGATCGTCGAGGACGATCCGCATTATGCGCGGGTGCTGGTCGATCTCGCACGCGACAAGGGCTTCAAGGTGCTGGTCGCCGCGCGCGGCGCGGAGGCGCTCGAGCTTGCCAAGCAGTACCAGCCGCGCGCGGTCTCGCTCGACGTGTTCCTGCCCGACATGCTCGGCTGGACGGTGCTGAGCCAGCTCAAGCACAATCCGCTGACCCGCCACATCCCCGTACAGATCATCACGCTGGACGAGGACCGCCAGCATGCGCTGGCGCGCGGCGCCTTCTCCTTCGTCAACAAGCCGACCACGACCGAAGGCGTCGCGGCGGCGCTGACGCAGATCAAGGAATATGCGCGTCCCAGGCGCAAGCGGCTCCTGATCGTCGAGGACAACGAGGCCGAGCAGCTCTCGATCCGCGAGCTGCTGCATCACGATGACATCGAGATCGTGGCAACCGACACCGGCGCCGGAGCACTCTCGATGCTGCGCGAAGCGCCGTGCGATTGCGTGGTCCTCGACCTCCGCCTGCCCGACATGAGCGGCTTCGAGGTGCTGGACCAGATCCGCAATGACGAGGCGCTCTCGAACGTTCCGGTGGTGGTCTTCACCGGCCGCGAGCTTTCGGCGGAGGAGGATGCCGAGCTGCACACCATGGCGCGCAGCATCGTGGTCAAGGGCGTGGAATCGCCGGAACGTCTGCTCGACGAAACCGCGCTGTTCCTGCACCGCGTGATCACGGAACTGCCGGTCGAGAAGCAGCGGATGCTGGAGAAGCTGAACAGTTCCGACGAGGACCTGATCGGCAAGACCGCCCTGCTCGTCGACGACGACGCTCGGAACATCTTTGCGCTATCGAGCGTGTTGGAACGGCGCGGCATGAAGGTGCTGACGGCGACCACCGGCAGCGAAGCCGTGACGCTGGTCGAATCCAATCCGGAAATCGCCATCGTGCTGATGGACATCATGATGCCGCAGATGGATGGCTATCAGACCATCGGGGTGATCCGCGAGAACCCGGCCTTCGCCCGCCTTCCGATCATCGCGCTGACCGCAAAGGCGATGAAAGGCGATCGCGAGAAATGTCTGGAAGCCGGCGCCTCCGACTACCTCGCCAAACCCGTCAACACCGATCAATTGCTGCTTGCGATCCGCATGTGGCTGCACCGCTGAGCTGGATCCGCGAATGGACCATGAAAAGGTCAATATCCTCCTCGTCGACGACCAGCCGGCCAAGCTGCTCGCCTATGAGGTGATCTTGAAGGATCTCGGCGAGAATCTCGTGATCGCCTCGTCGGGGCGCGAGGCGCTGGAGGTGCTGCTCAAGACCGAGATCGCGGTGATCCTGGTCGACGTCTGCATGCCCGAGCTCGACGGCTTCGAGCTGGCGGCGATGATCCGGGAACATCCACGCTTCCAGAAGACCGCGATGATCTTCATCTCGGCCATTCAAGTGAGCGACATCGACCGGTTGCGCGGCTACGAGATGGGCGCGGTCGACTACGTGCCGGTGCCCGTGGTGCCGGAGGTGCTGCGCGCCAAGATCAAGGTGTTTTCCGAGCTCTATCGCAAGACCCGCGAGCTCGAACGGCTGAATCAGGAACTCGAGGACCGTGTCCGCGCCCGCACGGCGGAACTGGAGAACTCCACCGCCAAGCTGCGCGAGAGCGAGCAGCGTCGCAGCATGGCGATTGCCGCCGGCAAGATGGGGTCCTGGGACTGGGACTGGATCAACGGCGACTGGATGTGGGACGAAGGCCAGTACCGCATCTTCGGCGTGACGCCGGAGACCTTCAACGTCACCTCGGCGAACATTCAGGCGCTGCTGCACCCCGATGACGTCGACCGGTTCGGCCAGGCGATTGCCGCGTTCAATAGCGGGGCGCGCGCCTATGAAGGGGAGTTTCGCGTCAGCCGGCCCGACGGTGAGGTGCGCTGGTGCGTCGGCACGGCGGCCGCGACCGTGGACCAGGCCGGCCGCGTGGTGCGCGTGAGCGGCGTCACCGTGGACATCACCGAACGCAAGCGCGCCGAGGAGCGACAGAACCTGCTGGCGCGGGAAGTCGATCATCGCGCCAAGAATGCGCTGGCGCTGGCGCAATCGATCGTGCGCCTCACCCGTGCCGACGAGGTCAAGGCCTATGTCAACGCCGTCGAGGGGCGCATCAATGCGCTGGCGCGCGTGCACACGATCCTGTCGCTGTCGAGCTGGCAGGGCGCCGAGCTTTCCAAGCTGATCGACGAGGAGCTTGCACCTTATTCGCTCGGCGACCAGATCAAGCTCGCAGGCCCGGAGGTTCAGTTGCTGCCGGCAACCGCCCAGACGCTGGCGCTGGCGCTGCATGAGCTATTCACCAACTCCGCCAAGTATGGCGCGCTCTCGACGCGATCGGGCCGGCTCTTGATTGGCTGGCAGGTCGAGGAAGACCATCTCACCCTGACCTGGGAGGAATCCGGCGGCCCGCTCGTGAGGACGCCGAAGTCTCGCGGTTTCGGTACGCGGAGCCTGCTTGCGAGCGTCGAGTCCCAGCTCGGCGGACGGGCGCAATTCGATTGGCGGGCCGAGGGCCTGTTGTGCCGCCTGGACGTGCCGCTGACTCGCAAGACCCCTTCCTCGGCAACGCAGGGCAAGTTCGACGCCGACACCTCCCCCGAACTGCAGCGCGCGTCGGGTTAACCGGACGCGGCAACTTTCGTGCGCAGGATCGAGCGGGGTTCGTCGGGGACGCGCCCTTCGAGCCAGGCTTCCGTTTGTGCGAGATCGCGCAGCGCCATCGCGTAGCGACGCGCGGCGCTTCGCTCCGCACCGTGCGGCAGCTTGCGCGCTTTGCGCAACATGTCCGCGGCCGCATTCCGATAGGCCAGCGAGCGATAGAGATAGACGACCTTACCCATGTCGAGTGTCCCATGTTGATGGCCTTCATCCTCGCAAGCCCGGCATGAACGCTGGATGAAGCGGCGGATGACAATTCCTTCATGCGAATGGAACCCGCGAGCATCGCGCGCGTTGCTTGTGCAATTCGAAGGTCGGTTCCATGCGTGCGAACAAGTCGCCCAAGAAGCCACCGAGCCTGATCTCTCCCACTGGCCTCATCAAGCTCGTGACGCATGCGATGATGGGCGCAGCTCTTGGGCTTGCATTCGGCCTCGCGCTCACTCTGTCCAATCCGGCGGTCGCCAATCTGCTCAATCACGGCGGGAGCCAGGCGATTCTGGTCTTCGCCCTCACCTTGGTGACGACGTTCGCGATCGGCGCGACGCTCACCGGCGCCGTCTTCATCATCGATGAGGACAAGGAATTTTGAAGCGGGCGTGAAACACGCCGGCGACTTTGTCGGGAACTCCTGTGACGAACGGCAGTTGGCTGCCTGCGTCAATTTAACTCAGGGAGTTCCCGCGCATGAAGACGACCAAGCTCGCTCTCGCCGTGATGTTGGCAAC
Source organism: Bradyrhizobium sp. CCBAU 45389 (assembly GCF_028128625.1). Taxonomy (NCBI): domain Bacteria; kingdom Pseudomonadati; phylum Pseudomonadota; class Alphaproteobacteria; order Hyphomicrobiales; family Nitrobacteraceae; genus Bradyrhizobium; species Bradyrhizobium sp. CCBAU 45389. The sequence goes on from NZ_LBIY01000082.1 coordinate 96,158, forward strand.
CGGCCTCGCCGCTGCCCCGTTTGCCGCGCAGGCCAAGTCGCACAAGCAGAAACATGAATCCTCGACCTCGTCCTCGCAGACGACCGGCGCCAACACGAAAACCAAGAGTCCCGATCCCTCCGGCCAGGGCGGCTCTGGCCCCGGCTCCGATCAGGGCGGCACCATGACCAAGGGCACGAGCACCGCCAAGTAAGCGCAGCCGCTCATCGAAGGCCTCGCAATCGCGGGGCCTTCTCGCCTTTGTATTCGATGCGATTCCCTAGACGCCACATCGCACGCGCTAATCGCGTTGCATATCGGCGATGTTCAGTCCGCCTTTCGCGGAATTCATCTTCACGAGATGATCGAGCTGCGCCCGCTTGCGCGTAATCAGGAGCTGGGCCGCGGCGTCGTCGAGCCCCTCCCGCTGCAATTGCCGGATCGCGGAGCCCAGTTCGAGAATCTCGGCGCGCAGCCTCAGGATCCGGTACGTGTCCGGGTCTTCCTCCATGACGCGCTCCCAAAGCTCTCAGCGGCGCGCGATCGTCCGCGCGGGATCTACGACTTTCTTCAGTGGACGAAGCCGTACACGATCGCGGACATCCGGCAGGACATCGCCGCCGCCGGCCGCTCTCCATTCGCCGATCATCAGGTTGATTTTCCGGCGCAGATCCATCTGCGCCAGGGCCTTTTCCGTGCAGTCGCGCCCCCGGTCGACCAGGTCGCGCACGGATGCCTCGACGTCGGCCATCTCCAGCCTCAAGGCGCTGATTTTACGTCGAATTTCATTAATTCGGTTGTCCATGGCTTGTTAGAACAAAATAAGAACATATAGTCAAGTCGCGATTTCAGGATGGAGAGCGGACATGCAGGTTCAGGGTAAATACGACGCCAAGGCTTTTCTCATGGAGCAAATGACTCGGGCCCAAGGCTTGCGGCTGAAGCGGCTGAGCGAAGAAGCGTATCAGCCCGCGCAATATGCGCGGGATCTGTCCTTCGCCGAAGCAGCGCGGCGCATCCAGGTGCTGGAAGCGGAAATCGAGCTGGCGAATTCGTACTAGGCGACGCCGCACGTCCGCAGCTTTGCTTACGCATTTTCGGAACCATGCCTGTGTCGAGTGGTTTGGTCCGGCGAAGGGAGAAAATGCATGGCACGCAAGGCAAAGAAGCGCCGCTACTCGCGCAGCTCCGGCAGCGACGTCGAGAGCGAAATGCGCCGCTACAAGAAAGGTACCGCGAAAAGCGGCCGTGGTGGTCGTGGCGGACGCGTGAAGAGTCGCAAGCAGGCGATCGCGATTGGACTCTCGAAGGCCCGCAAGAAGGGCAAGAAGGTCCCGAAGAAGGCCTCCAAGCGGAAGACGTCCAAGAAGAAGGCGACCAGGAAATCGTCGAAGCGCAAATCCAGCAAGCGGTGACGCTGACACCCGTCAGATCATGCTGCCCGGCATGAAGCACCGGATCGAAATCCCGAACGCCGTCTTCACTGGCCAAACCATGGTGCGTCCCGCCCGATTCGGTTCGGTGATGACGGCTTCATCCGGCACATCCACCCATTGACCGTCGAGGCGCACGCGATAATGCCCGTCGTGCGATTCCCAATCGGGATCCGAGACGGCAAATCCATCGGCATCCGAGCAGCACGGGCCGAGATGGCTGCGCAGACTGTCGAACCACGGCTTGAGCGGTGAATCGGCGTAGCGGCCATCGTCGCGCCCGAGGGCGCTTCCGGCCGCCAGCACGAGCGGCGCCACGAGCAGCGCACGTCTCAGCGAGAGCTTCAATCGATCCATGTCGGCACCGATCAAATGCGAACACCGGCCGGTTCCACGAAAGCAGCCGGACGTTCGGAATTCCCACCCCCTGCAAGTAATATGGACTCAAGTCTGACGAGCGAACGCGGCTTTTTCGGACTAACCCGTCATCAATGCTGCCGTTAACGAGAATGTTATCGCCGGCCTGTGGGTATCTTTCACGCCGGCACGAAAAAAGGCGGCCCGCGGGCCGCCTTTTGAATTGACGTTCAAAGCGAGAGACTTAGGCGAGCGGCACCGCGACGAACCGGGTCGCTTCCGCGCCCTTCACCTGAAGCAGCACGCTGTTCTTGCCGGACGATTTTGCCTGCGCCAATTCAGCGCGGACGTCACCGACGTTGGCCACAGGCTTGCCGCCGACATTGAGGATGACGTCACCGGTCTGGATGCCGCGCTGTGCTGCCGGCCCTTGCGGATCGACCTCGGTAACGACGACGCCCTTCTGGCCCGCGCCCTGCACCTCGCCGGCCGGTGCCAGGCTGAGCCCGAGGCGCGGCGTGCCCTTGCCCGGCTGCGCCTTGCCCTCGTCGGCTTTACCGTTTCCCTGGGCCTGCCGCTCGTTCGGCAACTCGCCGAGTGCGAGCGTCACCGTCTTGCTCCCGCCGTTACGGAAGACGTCGAGCTTCACGGAGCTGCCCGGCGCCAGCGTCGCGATGGTACGGGCGAGATCGCGGGAGTCCTTGATCGCGGTGCCGTTGACGGCGGTGATGACGTCACCCGCCACGATGCCGGCCTTCGCCGCCGGGCTGCCGTCCTGCGGATTGTCGACGATCGCGCCGCGCGCCTCCTTCAGGCCGAGACTGTCGGCGATGTCGGCGGTCACCGGCTGCACCTGCACACCGAGCCAGCCGCGGGTCACAGCACCCTTGTCCTTCAGCTGCGCGACGACGAGCTTTGCGGTCGTCGCCGGGATGTCGAAGCCGATGCCGACCGAGCCACCCGACGGGGAGAAGATCGCGGTGTTCACGCCGATCACGTTGCCGTTCATATCGAAGGCCGGGCCGCCGGAATTACCCTTGTTGATGGGCGCGTCGATCTGGATGAAATCGTCATAGGGCCCGTTGCCGATGTCGCGGCCACTGGCCGAGACGATGCCGGCGGTCACGGTGCCGCCGAGGCCGAAGGGATTGCCGACCGCCACCACCCAGTCGCCGATTCGCGGCTTCTGCTCGGAGAATTTGACGAAGGGGAAGTCCTTCTTGCCGTCGACCTTGATCAGCGCAAGATCGGTCTTCGGATCGGTGCCGACCACCTTGGCCGTGTAGGTCGTGCCGTCGTCCATGGTGACTTGCACGGACTCGGCATGATCGACGACGTGATTGTTGGTCACGGCGTAACCGTCGGCGGAGATGAAGAAGCCGGAGCCTTCGCCCGTGACCATCTGGTGACGCTGGCGCGGCATACCGTTCATGCCGCCTGGGCCGCGGAAGCCGAACTGCCGCGAGAACTGGTCGAACGGCGAGTCCTCGTCCGAATCCATCCGGTTCTGTTGCAGCATCGCATTCTTGTCGTTGTCGCGGTCGATCTTGACCCGCACCGAGATCACGGCGGGTTTGACCTTGGCGACGAGGTCGGCGAAGCCCGGCGGCGTGGCGGCGGTTTCCGCGGCCTGCGCGGGCGCGACGAAGGAGGTCATGCCGAACTGCGAGGAACCGGGAGAGCCGGCCAGCACGGCCACGCCAAGCGCGGCCACGGTGCCGAGCAGCGCAAGCCGGCGCGGTCTCAGGATCTTCCCGGTCGTGGTGGTGTGGGAATTGACGCGATCGTTCATGTCGAAATGTCCATGTTGGGTCAGGTGTCGCCTTGCACCCAACATGGCCGTTGCCACCTTACGGCGTTCCGTCCACGCGATTAAATCTTGGCAAAGGTGGGCGACGGCCGGCCAAGATCGCGCCTGCACATTTGATGCAGCTCAAGGCCGCCCCTCGCCGCAGTGGAAGACTGCCTCCATCAACGATGGTCGATCGGAGGCGCGCCATGTACAAAGACATTCTCGTCCACATCCCGACCGAGCGGCCGATGCGCGCCGCGATCGACGGCTCGATCACGCTCGCGGCGCATCTCAACGCCCACCTCGACGCGGTTGCGGTCGGCTATGTCGCGAGCAGCGCAGCTTACGTCATGGACGGCGGTGCCGCCTTGGCGGCCGTGTTCGAGCTGGAGCGCGAGCGCGCCCTGGAGCGGGCCGAGGCCGCGCTCGAGGTGTTCAAAAGCGAGGCGGCGAACGCCGGAATTTCCTACGACTGCCATCCGCTCGGCGCGATCCCCGCGGATGCAGCCAGCTCGCTCGGCGAGATGGCGCGGCTGCACGACCTCAGCGTCGTGCTCCAGCCCGATCCGGCGCAAGGCTCGTTCGACAACGACGTGCCCGGCGAAATCCTGTTCCAGGCCGGCGGCCCGGTGCTGTTCCTGCCCTACACCTTCCGCGGTGCCTTCAAGGCGAAGCGGATCGGCATTTGCTGGGACGGTAGTCGCGTCGCCGCCCGCGCGATGCGCGACGCAGCGACGTTCCTGGCGCGTGCCGAGGAGATCCTGCTCATCTCGATCAACGAGGCCGACACGGTCCCGAGCGAGGTATCGGCCCGCAATCTGGCGAGGCATCTTGGCCGGCGCGGCCTGTCAACCCACACGGTCGGCCTGTCAGCCGCGCGCTCCGATATTCAGCCGACCATCCTGTCACTGGCGGCCGACGAGAGACTCGATCTGCTGGTGATGGGTGGCTATGGCCATTCGCGGTTGCAGGAGCGCTTTCTCGGCGGCGTCACCCGCGCCATGCTGGAGGCCATGACGGTGCCGACGCTGATGTCGCATTAGCGAAGCCGGCCCGACGCTCTCACGCCGCGACGGGGGCCTCTGCATCCTCGTCGCGTTGCGCATTGCACGCGTCGAAATGCGCCTTCAGCGCGACCTCGGCGAGATATTCGAAATGTTCGGCCTGACCGAGGAGTTCCCAGTTTTGAAGCGGCCTATAGGCGGCCTGCTGACGACAGAGGGACGCCAACGCCCGGTAGCGACGTACGTTCTCCATGAGACCCTCCCTCGCATTCACAGCGCTTATTGCCCTGATTTGCGTCAGGCCGATGGCGTTTGTGCAAAACATTTGCTGCGTGCACCACGCGCCTAACCTCGGTTAACTTTCGAGAATATCCGGCAGGAATTTTAGTTCCAAACGTCCGCGCAGAACTCTGACGCCCAACGCGCTAGGCATAGAGGCGGCGCTCCACGATCACACCGACCAGGTCGAGATAGCGCTCGATCAGCTCGGGCCGGCCGACGAGATAGCCCTGCATCTCCTCGCAGGCCTCGCGTGCCAGGAAGTCACGCTGCGCTTCCGTCTCCACGCCTTCGGCGACGACCGGGATATTCAGCGCATGGGCAAGGCTCAGGACCGCGCGGACGATCTCGGCCGATTGCGGCGTCGCCTCGAGATTGGAGATGAAGCTGCGGTCGATCTTGATCTTGTCGAACGGAAACGACTGCAGATAGGACAGCGAGGAGTACCCGGTGCCAAAATCGTCCATCGCAATGCGGATGCCGAGTGCCTTCAGCCGCCGCAGCAGGTTGAGCGCGCGGGTGAAATCTCCGATCAGCACGCCCTCGGTGATCTCGACCTCGAGCCGCGTCGGCGAAAGCCCCGTCTCCAGCAGGATCTGGTGGATCGAGCGTTCGAGGTCACCGGCCTGGAACTGGACCGGCGACAAATTGACCGCGACCTGCAACGGCCGCGGCCAGGATGCCGCTTCGCGGCAGGCCTCGCGCAGCACCCATTCGCCGATCTCGATGATCAGCCCGTTCTCCTCGGCAAGCGGAATGAACTGGTCCGGCGGCACGAAGCCCCGCGTCGGATGGTCCCAGCGCACCAGCGCCTCGAAGCCGATAACCTCGCCGTCCATCCGCGCCTGCGGCTGGAAATAGACCAGGAGCTGGTTCTGCTCCAGCGCCTGCCGCAGATCGTGCTGCAACAGCCTGCGGTCGCGCAGCTCCTGGTCCATCTCGGATTCGAAGAAGCAGACCCTGCCCCGCCCTTCGCGCTTGGCGCGGTAGAGCGCGGAATCGGCATTGGCGAGCAGCGTCGCCGCATCCACGCCGTCATCGGGGTAAACGGCGACGCCAACGCTGACACCGACCTGGGAGAGATAGTCGTCGATCTCGAGTTCCTTGCCGATCACCTCGACCAGGCGCTCGGCGAGCGTCAGCACGTCCTCGCGGCGGACGTTGTCGGGCATCAGAATCATGAACTCGTCGCCGCCGATACGGGCGACGAAGGCGCAATCGGCTTCCGCGGCGAGACGATCGGCCGCCGCCCGCATTAGCATGCCTCCGACCGGATGTCCGAAGACGTCGTTGACCTCCCGGAAGCGGTCGAGATCGAGGCTGAGCACGGCAAAACCGGTCGAGGCCTTTTGCGCGCGCTCCAGCCGTTCGTCCAGCGCCGCGTTGAAGGCGCTACGGTTCGGCAGGTCGGTCAGCGCATCATGATATGCCAGGTGGCTGATGCGTTCCCGCGTGGTGACGCGCTCGGTGACGTCCTCGATCACGCCGACCAGATATTGCGGATCGCCGGCACCATCCGTGATCAGCATTTTGCGTGAATTGACGACGCGGTCGTGACCCTTGACGCCAATTTCGAGCAGATGCTCCTCGAGGAACATCGGCATGCCGCTGGCAACGACTCGACGATCCTGCTCGTTGACGATGCGGGCGACGTCGGCCGGAAAGATCTCGTCGGGTGTCCGGCCCAGCATCTGTTCGCGGGGCATGCCATAATATCTCTCGCCGGCGCGGTTGAGCAGGATGTAGCGCGAATCCTTCGCGCATTTCGCGAACACGGCGATCGGGATGTTTTCGACGATAGTATCGAGGAACTCCTGGGTCCGCAGCAGATCTTGCTCGACCTCATCCCGCGTGTGCGCGCGTGCTTCGATCATCCGCTGGCGCTCACGATCGCTCGTCTCATAGGCTCCGCTGACGAGCTCACCCAGCCTCACGATGTCGACCTGCCCGGCCGCATTGGTGGCGCAGCGAAGCTGCTCGGCGAACAAGCGATGCATGCTCACGGCATCGCCCCGCGCCGAGCGCGGGCCTCATGCCTGCCAATATGCTGGATCCGCATCCCCGCGCTCTCTCGCGTTCCTGGACCGCAGACTGCGACGTACAGCGTTGCCCGGACGTTAATCGAGGCCTCGTGTCAAACCCGTTGGTTACCCTGGCCTGAAAGAGCCCGCTTTATCGCGCTAACTTCGTTGAAAGTGCCACGCCTTGAGACAACCGGCACGTCGAATGTTCCGATGCGTAGACCTTCCGTAATCTACCGGGTGCGGCCTCCATCACTGACGCGCATCCGCTGCGCGGAACTTTCTTGCAAATGCGGAACTCGGCCGACCTCGGCGGCGAGGCGAATCGCTGCGATATTGGCGGCGTAGTCGGCATCACCTTTGCCGCGGAACACGGCGGAACCCGCCACCAGCGTATCGGCGCCCGCTGCGGCCACGGCGGCGGCATTGTCGCGCGTGATGCCGCCATCGACCTCGAGCCGGATCGGCCGGTCGCCGATCATGGCCTTGATCCGTGCGATCTTCGCCAGCTGGGAATCGAGGAAGGACTGGCCGCCGAAGCCCGGATTGACCGTCATCACCAGCACGAGGTCGAGACGATCGAGCACATACTCGATCGTGCTCTCCGGTGTGGAGGGACACAGGCTGACGCCGGCCTTCTTGCCGAGCGCGCGGATCGCCTGGAGCGAGCGGTCGAGATGAGCGCCCGCCTCGGCATGAACAGTGATGACATCGGCCCCGGCCTTCGCGAACGCCTCGAGATAGGGATCGACCGGCGCGATCATGAGATGCACGTCGAAGACCTTCTTCGTCACCGGCCGAATTGCCTTGATCACATCGGCACCGAAACTGATGTTCGGGACGAAATGTCCGTCCATCACGTCGCAATGGATCCAGTCGGCGCCGGCAGCGTCGATCGCGGCGATCTCCTCGCCGAGACGCGCGAAGTCCGCAGCCAGGATCGAGGGGGCAATAAGGATCTCGCTGGTCATGCCTTCACGCTCCTTTCCGCGACCGGACCACCGCTGAAGACGCGGCTTGCGAGGACATCGGCCGGGTCGATGGTTTCGAGATCGGCGACATCGAGCATACGGTTGAGATCGGACACCAGGCGGTCGGCCTGCCGCAGGCGGATGCGGTCGACCGCGTTGCGGATCGAGCGGGCGTTGGAGAAGAACGGCTGGGTCCGGCGCAACGCGATGTATTTCTCGAACGCCTCGCGTGCCGCTGCCGAGAAGCGATAGCCCCGCTCCTTCAGCATCAGCTCGGCGATGACGAGCAGCTCGGCCTCTGCATAATCAGGGAATTCGATATGGTGCGCGATGCGCGAGCGGAAGCCGGGATTGGAGGCGAAGAAGCTCGTCATCCGCTCGCCATAGCCGGCGAGGATCACCACGAGGTCTTCGCGCTGGTTTTCCATCACCTGGAGCAGGATCTCGATGGATTCCTGGCCGTAGTCGCGCTCGTTGTCGGGACGATGCAGATAGTAGGCCTCGTCGATGAACAGCACGCCGCCCATCGCCTTCTTCAGGATCTCCTTCGTCTTCGGCGCGGTGTGGCCGATGTACTGGCCAACGAGATCGTCGCGCGTCACCGAGATCACCTGCCCGCGCCGCACGAAGCCGAGGCCGTGCAGGATCTTGGCCATGCGCAGCGCGACAGTCGTCTTGCCGGTGCCGGGATTGCCCGTGAACGACATGTGCAGCGTCGGCGGCGCGGCGGCGAGGCCCGCGCGCTGCCGGATGCGCTCGATCAGCAGCAGCGAGGCGATCTGGCGTACGCGGCTCTTCACCGGCTTGAGCCCGATCAGCTCCTGCTCGAGTTGTTGCAGCGTATCGGTGATCCCGGCGGCTTCGGCCTCCTTGCGAAGATCGAATTGCGTCTCGCTTTGATCGGTCGTCGTTGCATGGGGGACATCGAGCATCGGCACCTCGAATAAAAGGGCTTCGCCGCGGGGGAGGCGGCGAAGCAGTGGTCCGCCAAGGATACGGAGCAGGGAGCGCTCCGCGCGGAGGGAAAATGGCTACTGAGTGGCGTGGGCAGCCGGCTTCCGCACCGTGGTGTAGCGGATCGCGCGGCCGCCAACTTCCTGCCGCACCAGCTCGAATTCCGCTTCCTGCGGCGGACGGTTGACGAGGAAGGAGATCCGCACCGACTCCCAGCCATGACTGGAATCGAAGCCGCTGATGCGGATGTAGCGGTCGCCATACACCCGGCGGCATTCGGCGAGCTCCATCATCACGCCGGCGGCGTCCTGGAGATCGAACATCGGCAAGCCCCACATCTCCCAATAGGTGTTGCGGGGATGCGGGTCGTCGGTGAACTCAATGTTCACCGCCCAGCCATTAGCGAGGCAATATTGCACCTGCTTGGTGATCTGGTCGTCGGTCAGATCAGGCAGGAACGAGAAGCAGCCCTGGGTCAGTTTCATCTCATAACTCCTCAAACGGTTTCCAGCGCCGTCGGCACGAAGTCCGGCGTGTCGGTGGATTGATAGTTGAAGGTGACGTCCTTCCAGACGTCGAGCGCCGATTTCAGCGGCGTGCATGTCTGCGCTGCCTTCGCCAGGATCTCCGGACCCTCGTGGACGTAGTCGCGCCCCTCGTTGCGGGCGAGGATCATTGCTTCCAGCGCCACGCGGTTGGCGATCGCACCGGCCGCGATGCCCATCGGATGGCCGATCGTGCCACCGCCGAACTGCAGCACGACGTCCTCGCCCAGGAGATCGAGCAACTGGTGCATCTGGCCGGCATGGATACCGCCGGAAGCGACCGGCATCATCTTGTTCAGGCTAGCCCAGGACTGGTCGAAGAAGATGCCATGCTCGAGCTTGGTCGGGTTGAACTCCTCGCGGCACACATCGTAGTAGCCGCGCGTGGTGTTGGGATCGCCTTCGAGCTTGCCGACCACCGTGCCAGCATGGATGTGGTCGACACCGGCGAGCCGCATCCATTTGGCGATGACGCGGAACGACACGCCGTGGCTCTTCTGCCGCGTGTAGGTCGAGTGACCGGCGCGATGCAGATGCAGGATCATGTCGTTGCGCCTCGCCCATTTGGCCATCGACTGGATCGCGGTGTAGCCGATCACGAGGTCGATCATGACGATGCACGATCCGAGCTCCTTCGCGAACTCCGCGCGCTCGTACATGTCCTCCATCGTCCCCGCGGTGACGTTCAGGTAGGTGCCCTTCACCTCGCCGGAGGCCGCCTGCGCGCGGTTCACCGCCTCCATACAATAGAGGAAGCGATCGCGCCAATGCATGAAGGGCTGTGAGTTGATGTTCTCGTCGTCCTTGGTGAAGTCGAGCCCGCCCTTAAGCGCCTCGTAGACCACGCGGCCGTAGTTGCGGCCGGACAGGCCGAGCTTCGGCTTCACCGTTGCGCCCAGCAGCGGCCGGCCGAACTTGTCGAGCCGCTCGCGCTCGACCACGATGCCCGTCGCCGGTCCCTGGAACGTCTTCACATAGGCGACGGGGAAGCGCATGTCCTCGAGCCGCAGGGCCTTGAGCGGCTTGAAGCCGAACACGTTGCCGATGATGGAGGCCGACAGGTTGGCGATCGAGCCGGGCTCGAACAGGTCGAGATCATAGGCGATGTAGGCGAAATACGAGCCTGGCGTGCCGGGCACCGGATCGACGCGATAGCACTTGGCGCGGTACTTCTCCGCAGCGGTCAGGCGGTCGGTCCAAACGACGGTCCAGGTCGCAGTCGAGGATTCGCCGGCAACAGCAGCCGACGCCTCGATCGGATCGACGCCGTCCTGCGGCGTGACGCGGAATAGCGCGATGACGTCGGTGTCCTTCGGCGTGTATTCGGGCTCCCAATAGCCCATGCGCGCGTATTCCATCGTGCCCGATCGATAGCGCTCCTTGCCGCGGATCGTTCCAGCATGTGCATTCATGGCTCTCTCCTGCTCTTCTCTCTCTGAATGATTAGGCGGCGACCGGCTCGCGGGCGCCGATGCGTGGATCGAGCTCGCCGGCGCGATAGCGCCGTGCCATCTCGCTCATCGGGACCACCTTGATCCTGCTGGCATGGCCCGCGGTGCCGAACTGCTCGAACCGCTCGCGGCAAAGCTCGCGCATCGCGTCCATCGCCGGCTTGAGGAATTTGCGCGGATCGAACTCGGAGCGTGCTTGCGCGGCGACTTTCCGGAACACCGCGGTCATCGCGAGGCGGCAGTCGGTGTCGATATTGACCTTGCGCACGCCACTCTTGATGCCCCGGACGATCTCCTCGACCGGCACGCCCCAGGTCTGCGGCATCTCGCCGCCGAACTGGTTGAACATGTCCTGAAGCGGCTGCGGCACCGAGGAGGAGCCGTGCATGACCAGATGCGTGTTCGGCAGCCGGCGGTGGATCTCCTCGACCACCCGCATTGCCAGGATGTCGCCGTCAGGCTTGCGGCTGAACTTATAGGCGCCGTGCGAGGTGCCCATCGCAATCGCCAGCGCATCCACTTTCGTGGCGCGGACGAAATCGACGGCCTGATCAGGATCAGTCAGCAACTGGTCGTGGCTGACCTTGCCCTCGACGCCATGGCCGTCCTCCTGTTCCCCGCCGCCATGCTCGAGCGAGCCGAGCACGCCGAGTTCGCCTTCGACGGAGGCGCCGACCCAATGGGCGAGATCGACAACGCGACGCGTGATCGCGACGTTGTAGTCGTAGTCGGCCGCCGTCTTGGCATCAGCCTTGAGCGAGCCGTCCATCATCACCGAGGTGAACCCGTGGGCGATGGCGGAGGCGCAGGTCGCCTCGTCATTGCCATGGTCCTGGTGCATGCAGAGCGGAATGTCCGGATAGGTCCGCTCCAGCGCGTCGATCATGTGCGAAAGCATGAGATCGCCGGCATAGCTGCGCGCGCCGCGCGAGGCCTGGATGATGACGGGCGCGTCGACCTCGGCCGCCGCCTGCATGATCGCGATGCCCTGCTCCATGTTGTTGATGTTGAACGCCGGCACGGCGTAACCGTGGCTTGCGGCGTGGTCGAGCAGTTGGCGAAGGGTGATACGGGCCAAGGGTCGTCCTCCTTATTGGCTCTTGCGGGCGATCGCCCGGCGGGCCGCTTCCGCAATGCTTTGCGGCGTGATGCCGAATTCGCGGTACAGCACCGGCGCCGGCGCCGAGGCGCCGAAACCGCGCATGCCGACGAATTCACCGTCGGTGCCGATCCAGCGACGCCAATCGCCGGCGACGGCCGCCTCGATGCCGACGCGCGGCGCGGTGCCGAGCACCGAGCCGCGGTAATCCTCCGGCTGCTCTTCGAACAGCGCGAAGCAGGGCGCGGAGACCACGGCCGCGCGGACGTGCTCGGTCGCAAGCAGGCGGGCGGCTTCCAGGGCGATCGATACTTCCGAGCCGGTCGCGATCAGCGTCACGTCGCGGCCGCCGTCGGGCGAGACCACGAGATAGGCGCCGCGTGCGACGCGGTTTCTGCCGCGTGCATCGCTGCGGAAGGTCGGCAGGGCCTGCCGCGACAGACACAGCACGGACGGACGATGCTCCGCCGCAAGCGCGCAATCCCAGACTTCCAGCGTTTCGACTGCGTCGGCCGGGCGAAACACAAGCAGGTTCGGAATGACGCGCAGTGCCGCGAGATGCTCGACCGGCTGGTGCGTCGGGCCGTCCTCGCCGAGACCGATGGAGTCGTGCGTCATCACATGGATGACGCGCAGCCGCATCAGGGCCGCAAGGCGGATCGCGGGCCGGCTGTAATCGGAGAACGCGAGGAACGTGCCGCCGTAAGGGATGAAGCCGCCATGCAATGCGAGGCCGTTCATCGCGGCGGCCATGCCATGCTCGCGAATGCCATAGTGGATGTAGTCGCCGGCGAATGCACCGCTCTTGACCGGCGCCTGCGCCTTCGCATGCGTCAGGTTGGAATGGGTCAGGTCCGCGGAGCCGCCGACCAGGCCGGGGATCGTTCCGGCGATGCCATCGAGCACCTGTTGCGAGGCCTGCCGCGTCGCAAGCTTGGGCCGCTCGCTGGCAAAGCGCTCGCGCAATTTCGCCGCAGCCAGCGCATACGCGGCCGGCAGAGCCACGGCCTTGCCCTCGACGAACAGGTCGCGCTGCTCCGGCGTCGCGTCTTCATAGCGATCGAGCCAGGCGAGCCGATCGACCTGTCCGCGCTGCCCGATCATGCGCCACGCCTTCTGGATCGTGACAGGCACCACGAACGGCTGATAGTCCCAACCGAGCGTCCGACGCGCCGCCGCCGTCTGTTCGGTGCCGAGCGGCGCGCCATGTGCCTTCTCGGTGCCTTGTCTATCAGGCGCGCCATAGCCGATGATGGTGCGGCAGGCGATCAGCGATGGCTTTGCGGTCTCACGCTCCTCCGCGATCGCCTGCGCAACGGCTTCGGGATCGTGTCCGTCGACGCGGCGCACCGACCAGCCGGAGGCAGCGAAACGCGCGAGCTGGTCGTCCGACGTTGCGAGCGAGGTCGGACCGTCGATGGAGATGCCGTTGTCATCGAACAGCACGATCAGGCGGCCGAGCCCGAGATGGCCGGCGAGCGAGATCGCCTCCTGGCTGATGCCCTCCATCAGGCAGCCATCACCCGCGATGACATAGGTGAAGTGATCGACGAGGCCATCGCCATGCCGCGCGTTGCCCATGCGCTCGGCGAGCGCCATGCCGACCGCGGTCGCAATGCCCTGCCCCAGTGGTCCCGTCGTGGTCTCGACACCAGGCGTGTGACCATATTCGGGATGGCCCGGCGTCTTCGAGCCCCACTGCCGGAAGGCCTTGATGTCATCGAGGCTGACATCGCCGCCGGTGAGGTGCAGCAGCGCATAGAGCAGCATCGAGCCGTGCCCCGCCGACAGCACGAAGCGGTCGCGGTCCGGCCAGTTCGGATGCGCGGAGTCGAATTTCAGGAAGCGCGAGAACAGCACGGTTGCGACATCGGCCATGCCCATGGGCAGGCCGGGATGACCGGACTGCGAGGTCTCGATGGCATCGACCGCGAGGAAGCGGACGGCATTGGCGAGATCGTGATGCGTGACCGCCGTGAGGTCGGCTTCGGCGTGGACGGAGATGTTCATCGGATTCTCTCCCTGTTCACTTCAGGCTGCGCTTGCGCTCGATGAGCTGCATGATCAGCGGCGTCAGGATCAGCTGCATCGCCAGATCAAGCTTCGCGCCGGGACACACGATCGAGTTCGCGCGCGACATCCAGCTCTGCGGCAGCATCGAGAGCAGATAGGGGAAGTCGATGCCGCGCGGGTTCTTGAAGCGGATCACGACCATCGATTCATCCGGCGTCGGGATCCAGCGCGCGATGAAGGGGTTCGACGTATCCACCGTCGGAACGCGCTGGAAGTTGATGTCGGTCTCGGTGAATTGCGGGCAGATGTAGTGGATGTAATCCGGCATCCGCCGCAGGATGGTGTCGGTCACGGCCTCGGTCGAATAGCCGCGCGCGCTGCGGTCGCGGTGCAGCTTCTGGATCCATTCGAGATTGATGACGGGCACGACGCCGATCTTGAGGTCGGCATAGCGCGCGACATTGACCTTGTCGGTGACGACGGCGCCGTGCAGGCCCTCGTAGAACAGCAGGTCGGAGTTCTCCGGCAGCTGCTTCCACTCGGTGAAGGTGCCGGGCGCCGCGCCATGCAGCGCCGATTCCTCGGCGTCATGGACGTAGTGCCGCGTCACCGCGGTGCCGGTCTCGCCATAGTCGCGGAAGGCACGTTCAAGCTCCTCGAACAAATTGGTCTCGGGGCTGAAATGGCTGAAGTGCTTGTTGCCGCGCTCGGCCTCCTTCGCCATCTGCGTGCGCATCTCGGCGCGGTCGTAGCGATGAAACGCGTCGCCTTCGATGTAGGCGGCGTTGACCTTCTCGCGAAAAAAGATCTGCTCGAAGGTCTTCTTGACCGAGGTGGTGCCGGCGCCGGAGGAGCCGGTGATGGAGATGATCGGATGCTTCCTGGACATGGGATACCTCGCTCAGAGCCGGAAGAATCCGCGCCGCGCGAACAGCGGCGCTGAGACGCTGGCGACCAGCAGCGGATCGCAATGCAATTCCTCGACGCGCCGCACCTCGTTGCTCGAGCCCATGATCAGCGGCACGCGCTGGTGCAGGCTCTGCGCGGAGAGGTCGAGGATGCGCTCGCGGCCGGTGGAGGCCGAGCCGCCGGCCTGCTCGATGATCATCGCCATCGGGTGCGCCTCGTAGGTGAGGCGCAGGCGGCCGTCGCCATAGCCGGGCCGCGCGTCGGAGGGATAGAGGAACACGCCGCCGCGCGTGAGGATGCGATAGGCCTCGGCAACCAGCGAGCCGATCCAGCGCATGTTGAAATCATGGTTGGCCGGCCCCTCGATGCCGGCGAGGCATTCGTCGATGAAGGCGCGCACCGGCGAGTCCCAATGCCGGCGGTTCGATGCGTTGATCGCGAACTCCTCGCAGGCCTCGGAGATCTGCACGGCGCTGCGCGCGAGGCGGAAGCAGCCGGCCTTGCGGTCGAGCGTGAAGATGTCGACACCGTCGCCGAGCGTCAGCACCAGCGAGGTCTGCGGGCCGTAGGTGACGAAGCCCGCCGCGAGCTGCGCCGAGCCGCGCTGATGGAAGGCGAGCGTGAGATCGTCCGGCGCGGGCAGAATCGAGAAGATCGTGCCGACGGTCATGTTGATGTCGATGTTGGAGGAGCCGTCGAGCGGATCGATCGCGACGCAGATGCGCCCCTCGCGGTCGCCGATCTGCGGCTCGCGCATCTCCTCCGACGCCAGCGCGGCGACCGGCAGCCTGCCGAGGCAGCGGCGCAGGATCGCATCGGCCTGCACGTCGAGATCGCGCTGGACGTCGCCGTCGCTGTTGCGGCCGGTGCTCAGTCCCGATGCGTCCGCGAGATCGCCGGTGGCGATGAGATCGGCGATCTCGATCGCCGCCGCAGCGATCGCATCGACCGCTGCCGCCACGGCCAGCGCATGGGGTGCGGTCTCTGAATACCGTTGAAGGTGGTCGTCCAGCCTGAGTTGCCCGGTCATCTGCGTCCATCCCCTGGGCCGGCGCCGCATCCATTTCCCTCCCCGCTGGAGGTCGGTGCGGTCAGTCCCGGCATCAGGAGATTGACAGGGGTGGCTTAATAAGGAAAATTTCTATTCATAATGAGCGTCAAAGAATTTTCTTATAATGGCCCCGGCCATGCGGCGGCCCAGCTCCGGCATCTGACGATCCGGCAGCTTCGCTCGCTCGCGGCATTGTCGGCCAAGGGCAGCGTGACGGCGGCCTCCGGCCATCTCGGGCTGACGCAGCCGGCCGTGACCCAGCAGCTCCGGCAGCTTCAGGACCTCGCCGGCCTGCCGCTCGTGCAGCGGACCGGCGACGGCATGCTGCTGACGGAGGCGGGCAAGGAGGTTCTGGCGCTGGCCGAGCGGGTCGAGGCCGCGATCATGGATTGCCAGGGCGCGCTCGATCTGCTGGCGGGGCGGACCGGCGGCACGGTGCAGCTCGGCGCGGTCTCGACCGCGAAATATTTCGTGCCGCACGCGATCGCGGCGTTCTCGAAGCGGCATCCCAAGATCGAGATCAAGCTCACCATCGGCAATCGCGAGGAGATCCGCGAGGCCATGCACGGCTACGACCTCGATTTCGCGGTGATGGGTCGGCCACCGGCCGACGTCAGCGTCGACGTCCGTCAGCTCGGACGCAATCCGCACGTCATCGTCGCGCGCAAGGGGCACTGGCTGGAGAAGGATTCCGGCCTCAGCCTGACCGACCTCGTGCATGAGACCTTCCTCACCCGCGAGCCCGGCTCGGGCACGCGGACGCTGATGGAGGGCATGTTCCAGAGGTCGGATCTCGAGCCGATCATCGGCATGGAGATGAGCAGCAACGAGACCATCAAGCAGGCGGTGATCGCCGGACTCGGCATCGCCTTCATCTCGGCCCACACGGTCGCGCATGAGCTCGCCGAGGGCCGGCTCATCGTGCTCGATGTCGCCGGCCTGCCGATCGTCCGCCAGTGGTACGTGATCCGCCGCAGCGACAAGGTGCTACTGCCGCCGGCGCAGGCGATGTTCGATTTTCTTGGTTCCGAGGGGGCGAACTTTCTGCCCGTCGTGCCCGAGCTCGGCGGGCCATAGCCCGCAGATGGCTATGCCATCAGCTTCATCGCAATCGTCGCCGCCAGAATGACGATGATCTGCAGCAGGCGCTCTGTCGTGAAGATGCGGTTGAAGGTGGTCATCGCTCGCCCCCGGCCTCCCTGAAGGAGATCTCGATCGGGATGTTGCTAGCACAAGCGGGCATCGAGACAATCCCGTAGTCGTCCCGGGTCGTCCGGCCCCGACCAGGCCGATCGCGCCCCGCCCTGCGCGGTCAACGATCAGGCCGCGAGCGGAGCGGCGCGGTCCATGCGCGTGGCGAAATAGGCTTCCAGCTCCGACAGCGCCCGCGCTTCCCAATCCCTCGCCTGCTCCAGCAGCGACCAGCTCTGGCCCGGGCGGAACGCGGCGGTCTGGCGATAGAGCGATGCGATGCCGCGATAGCGGCGCACGTTCTCCAAAATGGCCTGACCGTCTACTTGGCCGTTCATGTCCGAAAACTCCCTCGTCATTCCCGGGGGAGAAATTGCGGCCAAATCTTTTTCGAAAAGTTAGCGGCGCGCGGCAAGCTCGCGCATGGTTGCCGGACTGTTGCGCGTGCGCAACGTGCACGCTCGCGCAATGCCGATTTATTGCGAATTCGTTGCCGCGCTCTTGCCCGAAGGCTTCAGCCCGCCGCGGCTGATGATGGTCATCGTCTCGCGGCAGAGATCGGCGAGGCCGATCAGGAGCACGGCGAGCAGGCAGAACAGGTTGATGGAATCCGCGCCCGCGCTGGACAGGGGGGTGAACTCGAAGAACGGCGGTATGAACGCCCACCACACCAGCGGCACGGTCAGCAGCGCGGCGAATGCCGCCGCCGGCGCGCCCGCGACAAGCGCGAGCAGGAACAGGCTGGGCAGGAACGCCGCGAAATAAAGCTTTGCGCCGAGTACCACGAAGATGCCCTGAAGCAGGGCCGACACTGCGACGACGACGAATCCGAGCAGGAACGCCTGCCACGACCATGGCCGTACCCGCGGTACGCCAAACAGCCCCGCACGCTTCATCAACCTCCCCCTGCCGCCCGTTAACCAGGTCCGATTGCGACGAAAGTACTACAGCTGCAACCAAACCGCGAGATGGAAATTGCGGCACACACGGCATGGCACGGCCGCATGTCTGCGGCTTGGTAAACACCCGCATCGCACAATTCCATCCCGGCCGCCGCTACTCGGTGGCCGCGTAGAGCAGGCCCGCGACGGGCAGCGCGAGGCCAATGGCCGAGGCGAGCGTCCAGCCGCCTTGCGCGAAAGCCCAGGCACCGACCGCGGAGCCTGCGGCGCCGGCGGCGAAGAACGTCGCCATGTAGAGGCCGTTGAGGCGGCTGCGATGTTCGTGCCCGAGCGTGAAGATGGCGCGGAAGCCGAGCACGACGTTGCCTTGCACGCCGATATCTATGGCGATCGCGGCCACGACCAGGCATGCGAGGTTCAGCATCGAGCCGGGCGCGCCGAGATAGGTCACGAGGAAGCCCGCGGCCGCGAGCAGCATCGCAACCAACGTCGCGATACGGCTATGGCCGTGATCGGCGAGACGGCCCGCGATCGGAGCTGCGAACACGCCGGCGACGCCGGCCAGCGCGAACAGCGCGATGCCGCGCTGGGAGAAGCCGAACGCGCCGGCGAGCTGGAGCGGCGCGACCGTCCAGAACAGGGTGAAGCAGCTGAACAGGCTCGCCTGGTAGAGCGCGCGGCGCCGGAGCAGCGGCGTGGTCCGGGCCAGATGCGGCATCGACAGCAGCAGCGTGCCGTAGTGCATGCGCGCGACGGGCCTGCGCTTCGGCAGCGCCATCCAGAGCGCGGCCGCGAGCACGATCATCAGCGCGGCGGAGGCGAAGAACACCGCGTGCCACGACGAGGCCGCGGTGACGAAGCTCGACACCGGCCGCGCCAGCATGATGCCGAGCATCAGCCCGGTCGAGACGTTGCCGACGACGCGGCCGCGGATCGCCTCGGGCGCCAGATGCGCGGCATAGGGGATGATGATCTGCACGGCGACCGAGCCGAGGCCGATGAACAGCGCGGCCGCCAGGAACGGCAGCGCATGGGTGGCGAAGGCGGCGGCGAGCAGCGCGGCGGCGCCGAGCGTGATGACGGAGCAGATCAGCGCGCGATTCTCGACGAGGTCGCCGAGCGGCACGATGAAGAGCAGTCCCACGCCATAGCCGATCTGGGTCATGGTCACGATCAGCCCCGCCGCTGCATGCGACAGGCCGAGCGCGGCGCTGATCGGGGCGATCAGCGGCTGGGCGTAATAGAGGTTGGCGGCGACCATGCCACAGGCCGCGGCAAGCACGAAGGTCAGGCGCTGCGATACCGCATCCGGCCCGGGTGCGGCCTCGATCGTGGCATTCATCGTCATTTACGTGGGTCTCCGATAATCGGGAACGATCATTCCCTAATAAGACATGAATTCAGGCGAGCAGCTTCATCGCGACGCCGACGAGGCGGGGCCCGTCGAGCGGCAGGCGCGCCTTGCCGACGACGCGCATGCCTTGCGTGATGCAGATCATCAGCCGCGCGGTGTCGTCGGCATCGACATGGCCCGGAATCGAGCCGTCGGCCTGGCCTTCGCGAATGAGGCCAGCGATGAAATTCTCGTTGGTCTCGAGCTGCGCGCTGACGCGTGCACGGACCGCCGGATCGACCGCCGACAATTCAACGGCGCTGCCGACCACGAGGCAGCCGCGCCGCCCCTCGACGCCCTGGGAATGTTCGACATAGGACAAGAGGACGTTGCGCAGCCGCTCGCGGCCGTTCCCCCCGCGCGCCGCCGCGCTGCGGGTCTGCTCCCCGCGCACCGCGGTGTAGCGCTCGAAGGCGGCGAGGAACACCGCATGCTTGTCGCGAAACGCCTTGTAGACGCTGCCGGTCGCAAGCCGCATCGCCGCGGTGAGATCGCCGATCGAGGTGGCGTGATAGCCGCGCTCGCGAAACACCCGAAGAGCGCGATCGAGCGCTGTGTCCATGTCGAACTCCCGGGGACGACCGGGCGGACGAGCGATGGGCGGGGACTGGCGGGCGGCCTTTTGCATTGCGGGATAATAGGGAATGGTCGTTTCCGAATAAAGACACGTGGTTGTGATGGGGTAGGGATAGCGAAACAAGAGCAGCGGCCGGCCTCACTCTCGTGTCCCGGCCATGGAAAGAAGGGATCACCCCTTCGGCCGCACCGTCGTGCCATCCGCCATCGTCGTCACGCCCTTCCGCTCGACGATCATCCCGTAGGCGCGCGGCTGGCGGTGAACGTCGAAATTAAAGGTGGTGCGCTTGTAGGAATTGCAGAGGTCGAGATCGCAGCGGGCGAGCGCGAGCTCGTCGCCCTTGGTCGTGCAGCGCGCGATGATCTCGCCGGAGGGCGCGATGATGCAACTGCCGCCGATGTGGTCCACGCCCTCCTCGATGCCGGCCTTGGCGACGCCGACCACGAAGGTGCCGTTCTGATAGGCGCCGGACTGCATCACCAGATGATTGTGGAACAGCGAGAGATCGTCATGCTCTGGCGCGGGCGGATTGTGCACCGGCGTGTTGTAGCCGATCATCACCATCTCGACACCCTGCAGACCCATCACGCGGTAGGTCTCGCTCCAGCGGCGGTCATTGCAGATCGCCATTCCCATCATACCGCCGAACGCATCGACGACGCCAAAGCCGCTGCCGGGCTCGAAATAGCGTTTCTCCAGATGCTGGAATTTGCGCCAGGGCTCGTGCTCGGCATGGCCGGGCAGATGGACCTTGCGGTACTTCGCAACGATCGCGCCGCTCTTGTCGACGAGAATGGAGGTGTTGTAGCGCCTGACGTCGCCGGCCTCGACCGTCAGCTCGGCATAGCCGAGGTAAAATCCGATGCCGAGCTCATGTGCGAGGTCGAACAGGGCGCGCGTCTCCGGGCCCGGCATCTCGCGCTCGAAAAAGCTGTCGATCTCGGCCTGATCCTCGAAATACCAGCGCGGAAAGAAGGTGGTCAGCGCAAGCTCGGGATAGACGATCAGGTCGCAGCCATTGGACCGGGCTTGCCGCATCAATGCCATCAGCCGCGCCACGACCTCGGTTCTGGTCTCACGCCGCGCAATCGGGCCAAGCTGGCCGGCCGCCACATTCACAAATCTCGCCACACCCTGTCCTTCGCTTTTTCCGCGCCGTCGTGACCGCGCACATGCAGATTCCGCGCCTATGACGCGCGCCGCGCAAGAGCACGCCGGCCTGCGCGACCAATCGAGGAACTTCCGTTGCCAATCTGCAACGGTTCCCCGCCGTCTGAAGCCGGACAAAAGAAACTCCCATTGCGGCCACGAACCGCTCTCACAACGCCGTGAGACTATCAGGGGAATGACGATGCGCGCACAACGCGTTTGGAAAGTGAATGGGGCCGCCAGCATCGGGCAGCTCCAATCCAGGCTGGACGATCTGAACAAGCGTCTCAGCCAGCTCGAAAACCAGAATCCGGAGAATTGGAAGCTCGAAGAGCTGAGATCGAGCGCGCTCAGCCTGTCGCGCGAGATCGACGACATCCGCTGCGCGGAGGCGACGGAGGCGTTGAGCGAGTTGCTGCGGAAGTAGCCGGCCTACCGATTCGCAGCTTGCGCAGGGAACCAACCATGCGCCCCGCCATTTCCATGCTGAGCATGGAGCAAGATCATGACCAGGCACCTGACACGCGCCCATCTCGTGCGCGGCGTGGCCGGCGCGGTATCCACGCTGGTCCTGTGCGCGACGGCTGCCTTCACCATCGCGCGCCACTTCGCGCTGTGAGGGATGATCACATGACGTCGGACCCCGAGGAGTCGGTAAGGCTGCAAGGTTTCGGCGAGATGACGTTGCGCACCGCCATCGCGACGCTGATGGCGCTCGGCCCGCGCGAGCGATCGGAGGCTGCCATCTTCCGCATCCGCGACGGCGTGCGGCTCGCGCAAAGCGAGATCACCGAGCTCGCATCACACTGGGACATCCCGCCGATGCCCGAAGTCAGGTCACCAAGGCTCGTCCCGGAGCAGCACTGGACGGACATCGTGCGCGGCATGGTGCGCGAGGCACCGCTGCCGTCGCTGATGGTGGCATTTTTGGTAGGCGTGCTGGTGGCGCGGCGGTGAGGACGTCCACACCGCCGGTACCGACGCCTAGGCCCTATTCGTGGCGATCCATTGCGGACGCGGTCTTGGTGTCACGCATGGTCAGATAGACCAGCAGCGACACCGCGATGCAGCCGGTGAGATACCAGTAGAACCAGCTTTCGTGACCGATGGACTTGAACCAGAGCGCAATCGATTCCGCGGTGCCGCCGAAGATCGAGACAGTCAGCGCATAGGGCACGCCGACGCCGGTCGCCCGCACGCTGGTCGGAAACAATTCGGCTTTCACCACCGCATTGATCGCCGTGTAGCCCGACACGATCATCCAGGCAGCGGCGATGAGGAGGAAGGCCGAGAACGCATCATGCGTCGCCTGGAGCGTCGTGAGCAGCGGAATGGTGAACAGCGTGCCGGAGACGCCGAATCCGATCAGAAGCCATTTGCGCCCGATGCGGTCGGAGATCGCGCCGTAGATCGGCTGCAGCACCATCGCGAAGACGAGGCTTCCTGCCGTCACCATGGTGGTCTGGTCGTCGGTCAGCTTCACCGAGAGGCGAAGGAATTTCTGCATATAGGTGGTGTAGGTGTAGAAGGCCGCCGTGCCGCCCATGGTCAGCCCCACCACCAGCATCAACTCGCGCGGATAGTTGAGCAGCGCGCGGATCGAGCTGGATTTCTTGACCGCCGCCTGGCTGCTCTTGAAGGCATCGGTCTCATGAAGATTGCTGCGCATCAGCGCGGCCACGACCGCGAGCACGGCACCGAACGCGAACGGCACGCGCCAGCCCCAGGCGCGGATCTCCTCGGTCGAGAGAAACACCTTCTGCAGCAGGAGCAGCACCAGGATGGCGCAGAGCTGACCGCCGATCAGCGTCACATACTGGAAGCTGGAATAGAAGCCGCGGTTCTTCTCGTCCGCGACCTCGCTGAGATAGGTGGCGCTGGTGCCGTATTCGCCGCCGAGGCTCAGGCCCTGCAGGACGCGCGCAAGGCCGAGGATGACGGGAGCCGCCAGCCCGATCGACGCGTAGGTCGGCGTCACCGCGATGATCAGCGACCCGAAGCACATCATCACGACGGACAGCGTCAGGGCGTTGCGCCGCCCGTAGCGATCGGCGAGATGGCCGAACAGCCAGCCGCCAAGGGGACGCACCAGGAAGCCCGCCGCAAACAGCAGGGCCGCGTTGAGCTGTTGCACCACTTCATCGCCGTCGGGGAAAAACGCCTTGGCGAAATAGAGCGAGAACGCCGCATAGGCGTAGAAGTCGTACCACTCGACGAGATTGCCGACGGAGCCGACGAAGATCGCCCGCAGCCGGCGCTTCATGTCGAGGCTATCCGCGCGCGTCTCCGTGACGGGCGCGCCGACATTATGAATTGAGGCTTCCTGTGAACTCACGACGTCCTCCGCATGTTTGTTGTCCTTTGACGAAGCCATCCGCTCGCGTGTTGGCGCGCGAGTTGATGCCGTCCCGAAAAACCGGATGGTTTCGGCGCTCCTTCAGCAACGGCTGTGCCAGTCGCGACCGGCGCGCGAAAATGCGGGGAATTGCAGCAAACAGAGCAGTTTCTTGAGGAGGGAGGCCTCGCGAAGGTCAGAGCGTCGGCAAGAATCCGCCGATGCGAACGCCGCTATCGGCGGATTTCCGCCGATGGCTTGCCGGCTCAGGAATCCCTGCGGCCGGGCCGCGCCAGGGCGTATTTCGCCATTTTCTCGTTCAGGGTCCGGCGCGGGACGCCGAGCTCCTCGGTGACGGCGGCAATCGACCCGTCGTGCTCGCGCAAGGCGGCCTCGATCAGCGCGCGCTCATAGGCCGCAACGCGGTCGGCGAGCGTCCGCTGCGGCGCCCCCGGCTCGCCCCGTCGCAGGATCTCGGCCACGCTGCGGCCGGTCGCCGCCAGCCCCAGCGCGTAGCGTTCGGCGACGTTCTTCAGCTCGCGTACATTGCCTGGCCAGTCATGGGCGAGCAGCGCGTCGAGATCGTTCGCCCGCAGCGACGACATGGTGCGGCCCGCGCCCTTGGCCGCGGCGGCGGCGAAATGCTCGAACAGCAGCAGGACGTCGTTGCCGCGCTCGCGCAGCGGCGGCAGCTGGATCTCCGCTGCCGCGAGGCGGAAGTAGAGATCGGAACGGAAGCGCCCCTGGCGGCTTTCGGTCGCAAGATCGCCCTTTGCAGCCGCAATGACGCGGACATCGACCGGCAGGAGCTTGTTGGAGCCGACCCGCTCGATCGTACGCTCCTGGAGGGCGCGCAGGATCTTGGCCTGGAACGGCAGCGGCATGCTCTCGATCTCGTCGAGCAAGAGCGTGCCGCCGCTGGCGTGCTCGAACTTCCCGATGCGGGCGCCACGTGCGCCGGTGAAGGCGCCGGCCTCATGGCCGAACAATTCGCTTTCGAACAGCTCGGCCGGGATCGCGGCACAGTTCACGGCGACGAAGGGCGCCTTCGCGCGCGGACCGAAATCGTGCAGGGCCCGCGCCACCACTTCCTTGCCGGTGCCCGTCTCGCCGGTGACGATCACGTCGCGGTCATGACCGGCAAGCTCGAGGATGCTGGCCCGCACCGCCACCATCGCCTTCGACAGGCCGACCAGGCGGGCATCGATCGCACCGGGCGCGGCAAGGCGATCCGAGAGCTGGCGAAGCTGCAGTTTCAACTGCCGCCGCTCGATCGCGCGCGTGATGACGGCCGAGAGGAGCTCGGGATCATGAGGCTTCTGCAGGAAGTCGTAGGCGCCCTCGCGCATCGCAGCGACCGCCAGGGGCACGTCGCCATGCGCGGTCAGCAGCACGACGGGAATGTCGGGATCGGCGCGGTGAACGTCGCGCATCAAATCGAGTCCGGACCGCTGCGGCATGCGAAAATCGGTCAGCACGGCGTCGGGCGGGCTCTCTGTCACGAGGCGAATGGCCTCATCCGCGCCGGCGGCGGCCCGGACCGTGAAACCGCCCAGCTCCAGCCATTGCCGCACCGAATTGCGGACGATCTCCTCGTCGTCGACGACGAGCACGGACCCGCTCATGCGTGCAGTTCCCGATGTTGCGAGGCCGGCGCGACGTCCATGACCGGAATGACGACCTTGAAAGTCGAGCCCCTGCCCGGCGTGCTCTCCACCAGGATATCTCCTCCGAACTCCCTGACAATTCCGTACGAGATCGAGAGCCCGAGGCCAAGCCCCTCGCCGATCTCCTTGGTCGTGAAGAACGGGTCGAACAGCGATTTGATGTGCTCGGGCGCGATGCCCGCGCCGGTGTCGCTGACCTCGATCACGGCGCTGTCGTCGCGGCGACCGAGCGCGACCCCGAGGACCCGCCGCTCGCGATCGCGCATCGCATCGATCGCGTTCGACAGCAGATTGACCACGACCTGCTCGAGCCGGATCGGATTGGCGAGGCCATGAAGCGGCTCGGCAGGCGCGGAGCGCACCACCTCGATATGTTCGTTGGCGATGCGGTATTGCAGCAGGCGGATCGCATTGTCGACCACGGGCGCGAGCGCGACGGCGCTGCGCGTGCCGGTCTCCTTGCGCGCGAACATCCTGAGGTGATCGATCAGCGCCATCATGCGCTCGGCGATCGAGGACATCAGGTCGAGATTGGCGGCGGCACGATCGACCTCGTTGCGGCGGAGCAGGACGCGGCTGCTCGCGACATAGGTGATCAGCGCCGCGAGCGGCTGGTTGATCTCGTGCGCGACGCCGGCGAGCGCCTGACCGAGGCTTGCAAGCTTGGCGCTCTGCACCAGGCTTTCCATGGTCCGGCGCAGCTCTTCCGTGCGCTCGGCCACGCGCCGCTCGAGAACGTCATGCGCGTCGAGCTTTGCCCGAACGACCTGCCGCCGCTGATAGGCAACCAGCACGACCAGCAGAGAGGCGATCAGGGCGAAGACGCTCGCGATAGCAACGGTCGATGCATTGCGCCGAGCATCGGCGACATCCGAGAACAGGAGCAGCCGCCAGCCTTGATCGTGCGGACGGACCTGAAGGGCGTAGTCCCCAAGCTCGACATTGCCGCGGCCGCGCGCGCGACCGATCTGAACCCGTTCCCGGTCGCCTCTGGGCACGAAGACCGGAGCTGCGTCGATCGCCTGACCGAATTGCTGCGCGGCATTCAGCTCCGCGAGCCGCTGCGCGGGGACCGGCAGCAGCGGACGGTATTTCCAGTCCTCGCGGCTGGCGAGGAAGATCACGCCATTCTCGTCCTCCATCGCGACGAGGTCGCCGGCACGCGCCCAGTCGGCCTCGAGCGCACTGAGATCGATCTTGACCACGGCAACGCCGAGGGTTTTGCCGCCCTCCACGATCCGGTGCGACAGGAAATAGCCGGGCTGTCCCGTGGTGGCGCCGACGGCGTAGTAATGGCCCTCGCCGGTTCGCATGGCGTCCATGAAATAGGCGCGGAACCCGTAATTGTGTCCGACGAAACTCGAATCCAGATCGAAATTGCTTGCCGCGAGCGCGAGGCCGGTGCTGTCGAGAACATAGAGCTCGGCGGACCGGGCTCCCTGATTGAGCGATTTAAGGTAGCGATTGGCGGCGGCGGTCGCCGCTGCATCATGGGGATCGCGATAGAGCTCGCGGATCGGATCGGCGAGCGACAGGACCGCCGGCAGATAGCGATAGCGCGCAACAGTCGCATCGAAGGTGCTGGCAATCAGCGCAAGCCGGTCATTGGCCTCCCGCTCCATGCGCGCAAAGGCGGCATCCAGCGCAAGGACGTAAGCCAGCCAGCCCGCCGCCGCGATGGCCGCAAGCGCGGCTATGCCGATCAGCACGTATCGCGGCAGGGCTGGGCGGCGGCGTTGCATCGGGGCTCCGGATCGAGGCGATATCGCTAGGTAGCACAGAGGACTGGCCGCGCGGCTGCGAAACGAGGCCGCTCCCTCGCCTGTGCGCCTGTGGAGCCATGCCGCCGCGGCAAGCCGCCCTGCCCGGCCAAATCCGCCGTGGACCCGATCCCGAAATCGTTGCAAAAAGGCGTTCCGAGGTGCTGGCGGCCGGTCCGCCAAGCCTCTGGAAAACGTCAACTTTTGGAAGAATGGTCGGAGTGGCAGGATTCGAACCTGCGACCCCTGCGTCCCGAACGCAGCGTATATCCTCTAAGTTATTGATTTTTCTCGGCATGGCGTCCGTTTTCGACACGCTTTGTTCACGGTCGTTTCGCCTAATTCGTTGCGATTTCGTTGCGGCCGTTCTCGCCGAGAACGGCGCCCACTGGGTTCGGATTTTTGCCTGGGGTTGCGGGTATCCGGTTCTTGGAGTTTCACCGGGTCCGAAGGCGAAGACCAGCACACCCCTGAGCAATCTCCTTCGCGCGGGCCCTGTATATGCGGTCTATTGGCACCGTCGCACTGAGCTATAGTCGAGATGCGCCAGGCTTCTTCTGAAAGGACGCTGCTAGGAAGCGTTCGCCCTCGCCCATTCGCGCGCCTCGCGCCGGCGCTCGCGACGTTCGCGCCGCCGCCTGGCCCGTTCGGCGGGCTGCGGGAGCGGTGGCACTGGCGCATCCTCTTGCTCGGCCGGTCCCGACTCCATCGGCGGCTCGGCGGCGGGGCGGGTCTCCATGAATTCCAGCACGACGCGCCCCTTGGCGGTGATCTTCCGGCCGCCGTCTTCGCGCTCAATGAGGCCTTGCGAAAAGATGTCGAGTTCCGGAATGCGCTCAGCCATCCGCTTGGTGCGATTGGCCCAATCGCGACCGCTGGTCGCCAAGATCGCCATGTCGCGCTTGAGGTCGGCCATCACGGCAAATCCGCCCGGGTAGCTCACCAGGATCTTTAGTACCGTGACCTGGAAATTCACCCCCGCCCCCTCGGCCGGTCAGCGCCACATCGTCGGCGCTTGCGAGAGAGCTTGGCGAACAAACTGCTTGAGGCGGTCCGGCGATGTGTCGCCTCTGGTCGCAGCTTCCAGAATTTTCGACGCCACGTGGGTACGGGCTCCGGTCTCGGCCCGGAAGACTTTTTCACAGACCTCGTCCAGAACCGCGCGCAAAAGCGCGGTGGTGGGGAACCCCCAGAAGAAAAAACTATCGTAACGCAATCGCGGCGGCGTCGAATTTAAGAGTGTTCAAAATCTCGCGAACTCTACACCACGGCTTGGACTTGGCAATAACAGCGCGAGCAACATGAGATGATAGCCATGCGAGCAACATGAGATGATAGCCATATTCCCCCGCCTCCGGATGTTCCGTTCTCCTCCGGAGAACTGCGGTGTGCGCTAGTGAATACACCTAGGCGCCTGTTCCTCGCGGACTGACCATCGCCGGGTCCGGTGCCATCGAGCCGCTGCCGTCGGGAGGCTTCGCCTCGGCCATCTCTTTTCAGGTCCGGAGCCTTCTCGACCAGGCCATCCGCGACGTCAGGGTCGGTGGAGCGTGTAAATGCAGGCTGGCCCTGCAGTCGTTGCCCTCTGCCAAATCGCCCAAGAGCCCAAGACTTCGCACTGTTCGTTGACCTGGATCGGCTTGTATTGTTTCGTCGCGACATGGACCAGCCAATCTTCGCTTCCGCACACGTGCCAATCGCCGTAATCGATGCACCGGTGATGTATCTCGCGGTCGGCAAATTCGGTAAGGCTTTCAAGGCTTCCTGCCCGGCTCCAGGATCAGGACAGAGGTGCGGCCAGAGTCGTTCCTGACCGTCGGGGGTTCGAGTCAGTGGAGCGCTACGAACGGTCCCCCACCCAATTCGAACCATTGTTTTCAAAGACTTACCGGGCGGCCTGACTTAAGTACCCCGCGTCCGGCCTGGCGCAGGGCGATTGCGCGCCCTGCTCTACTTTCGTCGGTTCGCGCCCGCATTGGTAGTAATATTAAGGCGGCTCTGCTTTACTGGCCTGCGCCCCTTAAGAGTTGACGCCGATGGCAAAGCCTCCGAACAAAGCGACCCGCCCGCACGGCAGCGAATATCAATTCAGGATTGACGCCTATAGCCCGGCAACCATGCCGATGGGACGGCTAGCTCAGTACATGGCAGAATTAGCAACGCTACTTGGCGAGCGGGACGCGGTGCACTTTCGAGGCCTCACAAAGGGCAGCACGATCCTAAACGCGCGTGTTGACCGGGAGGCCATGCCGAAGGTCCGCGCACGCGTGGTAGCCGTACGCGCGGGGGATGCTAGCGGAGACACCCTCCGGGCCTTCAACAGCCTGAACAAGCTTCTTAAGGCCGACAACGCGGTCGGCGTGCTGCGAGACGCCGCGCCCCGTGGGGTTATTATCCGCTTCCCCGGGCGCGAGGCGGTGGAGGATAGATTCACCGTCAAACAGCAAGGCTCGATTGACGGCATTGTCACCGGCATTCGCGGCAAAGACAGCTCCATCCACATAACGCTGCAATCCGAAACTCAACAGATAAGCGGCTGCGAAACCACACGCGCCATAGCCAAACAGCTCGGGGCTAAGCTCTTCGAGCCTGTGCGACTGTTCGGCAAGGGCAAGTGGACTCGCGATGCGGACGGCACTTGGACACTTGAGAGCTTCCGGGTGGAGAGCTTTGAAGCTCTCCGCGAGACTCAGCTTACCGACGCGCTCGCGGCTCTACGCGACATTCCCACCGAATGGGGAGACGACGCATATCAAGAGCTGATCGATATGCGAAAGGGACCGGGAGGCAGCAAGAATGGTGGTCATTGACTCCACGAATCTCTTGCTGTTGCTGCGCCCAGGTACCCGCATTCCGAATGGAGCGGACGGCGCGCCCATCACCCGCCCTCGGGATAGAATCCAGTACTTGGTGCACCGACTGAGTCAGGACAAATCGAAAATCATCATACCGACGCCCGCGCTCAGCGAGGCCCTAGTCACAGCCGGGCCGGAAGCCTCTCAGAAAATCGTAGAGGACTTGCAGAAGTACGCCGTGTTCGCAATCGAGCCATTTGATACCCGCGCTGCTTTGGAAGCCGCAGCGATGCTGCGCACAGCGCTCGCAAACGGGAATAAGCGAGGGCCAACAAAAGCCCCTTGGCAGAAGGTGAAAGTCGACCGTCAGATTGTTGCCATCGCGAGGGTTCACGGCGCGACCGAAATTTACTCCGACGATGGAGACGTTGCCGCGCTCGGGGCGCTCGCGAAGATCAAGGTCATTAGCTTGTCTGATTTACCCCTGCCGCCTGAAAAGGCTCAGCTCAGTTTAGAACTCGAACCGGCCGCTGATCGCGCGACAACCGCCGAAGATTAAGGCCTCGCGGACCAGCCATAAGAACAAACGAATTCGCTTGATGGCGCGGGCGAAGCTGAGAAGCAACTGCGCCGCGAGATTGTAGCTTGAATTGAATGCGGGGGCTGATCGTCTACCATGGCATTGAGCACGGAAGAGATAATCGAAGGAGCTTTTTTGGAAGTCTGCCCACCGTCAGAGGCAGTCGAGTGGCTGAAACGAAGGCGAGAGAGCGCGAGCAAAACGCCGCTTCTCATGCGCGACGACAACAAGCACCAAGAAGAAATCCTCTACCTCCGCAATGACGCATTCATTGAGTTCGGCCTAGCCCGTTACGGCGTTAACGCAGGCGTCGCGCAACGAATATACGAACGGGAACACCGGGGCATCCGTTGCACGCTCCTAGCTAGTTTTCCAAGCGGTGGGTTTGACCCCTTTGGTGATCGATTTTTACTTCACGCTTCTTTGCCTACTGACACCCAGGAGCTTTGCGCGCTATTTTCGAATTCAACATTAAGCGACAGCATCCTCGAAAAACTTCTCGAACGAAAATCCCCCTTCGATTCATTGAGCGATGAAACGTTCGAGTCGGCCATCATCGCACTCGCAAAAAATCCCCGCATGTCCACTCCGTACGATGAAACATATTTGGACGGATACAGCGATTATTCGTATCACAAGGTCTTTTCCTGCGCGTGGCAGCTAGCAGCAACAGTCCCCGTTACACCCCGGTGGGCGAGTGTCTTGTACTACCTCTTGAACGCATGCCATCCCGCGCGTGGTGTGGAGGCGCTGGTACTTTTCAACCGAAAGCGCCGATCAAGTGGACGCGGGATACTTTCTACGCTCGCGGCTAGCTGACTTGCTGAAGGCGGACGAAGCGCTACTTGGCGCCCGTGATCCGGCTCTACGGTCTTCCTTTTATCGCCGCTTCAGGCCGACCGACTTCCCGTCGTGGTCCAAGTTCGCGGACTCAGACCGAGAGCACTTCTTGGATTCTGCTCTCCACAATCATAATCTTTGGCGAGCTGAGAGCGACCGAGAAACGCTGAGCCAGCTAAGCTGGAACCACCCAGACCCTCAATCAGACTTGATGATGGTCAATCAATTTCGAGCGGTTGAAGGACGCATGCGGCAGCAACACCCCGACTGGTTTAACGGGGACGAGTGAACAGCGCGCGTGGAAAGAGAGATAGAGTATGAGACTGTTCAATCGTCTGTCACGTCTCGGACGGGCTTACAGGAAGTTGCCCGAACATCATAACTTCGCTGAACTTGCAGACAATATAGACGCGTTCGCAAACCATCTTCTTGACCGCGCCATAGGCAAGAATTTTGGCGGAGAAAGCTATTTGAATGCACCTAATACGTGGGAATGGAAACTGGGCCGCGACTTAAAGACCTTGGTGGAATACGCCCGCAGCTATGTGCCCAAAGATGTTGACGGGTTGCATCGAACACGGCGCGATTAGCGCGCTCGCCACTTTAACGCCGCAGCGATAAGGCAAGCTGTCGTCACCCCGGCAGAGCTGCGAGGTTTCAGGCGCATCAATCCCCCACAGCCGTATACGGGTGCCGTGAATCTCTAGCGTGTCGCCATCAATGAGGCTGGCCTGTCCCAATAGGTCTTTTGCAAAAGCGGGATGCAAAAACAGTAAGCGCTGTTCCGAACACACGGGTTCGAGACGTTAGCTGATCTCTATGTTTTTCGTTTGTGGAGGGCTGCCAGCCGTTCCGCCTCAGCTAGTGCCGCAGTTTTGGTTTTAAACGGACCAACGTCGTGTTCTTGCGTGTCGGGCAGCCAAGCAGGCAAGAACCACCAACCGCCCGGGCGGTAACTCGTGCTGTTCCTAATCGACCCGATTTGTTCGGCTATAAACCAACCGGGATCTACCCCGTCCTGTTGCCACAAGATGTTCTTGTCGCTCATCGGCGCGCCTCAAGAATGTCGGTTGGTCGATTTTCTTCGCCCAGGCCGGATTCTAGCCGTTTCCGTAGGCCCATGGCAACAAACTGTCGAGTTGGCGGTTCGTGTGACCGTTGACGATCCTGGTGAGCACATCGGTGATGTAGGCCAGCGGATCAATGTGATTCAGCTTACAGGTTTCGATCAAGGAGGCGATGACGGCCCAGTGTTGGGCACCGCCGTCAGAACCTGCGAACAGTGCGTTTTTCCGATTGAGCGTGATCGGGCGGATCGAGCGCTCGACGGTGTTGTTGTCGAGCTCGATATGGCCATCTTCGATGAAGCGCGTCAGGCCCTCCCAGCGTGAGAGCGCATACCGAATGGCATCGGCCAGCTTACCCTTTTGGCTGATCAAACCGAGTTTCGTTCGCAGCCACCTTTGGAATGCGTCGGCGAGCGCCCGGCTCTTCTGTTGTCGAACGAGATGTCGCTCGTCGGCGCTGCGACCACGGATTTCCTTCTCGATGGCATAGAACTCGGCGATATGCTTGAGCGCCTCGCTTGCAATAGGCGCGGGACCGGGGGCGGCAAGTTCGTAGAAGTTGCGCCGCATGTGCGACCAGCAGAATGCAAGCTGAACGTCGCCACGCTCGGCGAGCTTGCCATAGCCGACATAGCCGTCGACCTGCAGGATTCCCTTGAAGCCTGCCAGATGGGCGATCGGTCGATCGGCCTTGCGATCGGGGGCATAGACATAGGCGACGCCCGGTGGATCGGCACCGCCCCACGGCCGGTCGTCCGCCGCATAGGCCCAGAGCTGGCCGGTCTTGGTACGCCCGCGGCCGGGATCGAGCACCGGCATCGCCGTCTCGTCGGCGAACAGCTTGGGCCGTTGCCTGAGCTTGCCGAGGAGGCGCTCATGCAACGGACGCAGGTGGAAGGCTGCTTGCCCCACCCAGTCCGCCAGCGTCGAACGATCGAGCTCAATGCCCTGGCGGGCGTAAATCTGCGCCTGCCGGTAGAGTGGCAGGTGATCGGCATATTTGGACACCAGAACCTGGGCGACGGTTGCTTCGGTCGGCAGTCCGCCCTCGATCGACCGCGCCGGGGCCGGCGCTTGCATGACACCATCCTCGCAAGCACGGCAGGCATATTTGGGACGCCGGGTCACGAGGATCCGGAACTGCGCCGGGACTAGGTCGAGCCGCTCGCTTCTATCCTCGCCGATCCGGTGTAACTCGCCCTGGCAGCAGGGACAGGTCTTGTCCTCGATGTCGACGACGACCTCGATCCGTGGCAGGTGCGCCGGCACGCACCGAATCTCTCAGCAGATGCGGCCAGCTTAGACGCTGCTGCCGATCAGGCAATCGCAGCTTGCGGCGCGCCCGCGAAGCTGTGAAGGCGCTGTTGATTGCGAATGAGTTCTTAGAGCGCGAGATGGAAGAGCGGGTGTCGCGCGGGTACATTCGAGGCGTCAAGCACGGTAGGTTCAATACATATTCGGGCTGAGCACATGAAGCGTGACATCGATGAGGCCACTAAGCTTTGAACGGTGTATCAGGGTAATCAGGATAATCTCTGTCGAGCTCCTTCAACAACTCTCCACGGAGTATCCCCCAGAGTGCTAATATTGTATCCCGTGCGATTTCGGAGTCTTGCGACGTTATCGAACTGCCGTAGCCCAAGCGTGAGATGACGGCAGAAATCTGCTTTAGACTTTCGAATGGATAAAGACCGATAGATTTCTTTTCTGGGAAGCCGTACGTCGCCAACGCACTTGCGCAGGCGCTTAGTGATTTAGCATGTTGAATGGCCAAAACGAATTTTCTGGTTTCATGGGACAAAGCTGTGCGCTCTTCCCCTACATTCCGAAACGCACCCCGTACATCATCTATTCGGCAACTTAGGCTGTGCATGACCTTCGCGTATTCAGCCTGCGTGTGCGTTGGCGAATGCGTGTACTGTATTGAGTCCTGAACTGTAACCACAATTTTCTGCCACACATCAAAGAGGGCTTTCGTGAAAGCAACCCTCCGCTGAACGCAGAACGCGAGCCAAGCAGCCCCGATAGGAATCAAAACCGCAGGAACGACCCGCAGGGCGCTGCTATATGGGTCGCTAGCATTTGGGTTACCCCAACAACTAGCGGCTAACGAAAGTAGGGAAAGTAGGAGCACTATTAAGATCGTTCCGATGACTTGCTGCTTGAAGGTTTTGCCTGTCATGGGCCGCCTCCCGGATGGCTGCTCGCGTAGCCTATCTTACGGAGGCCTCGCCTTCAATTGCGGCGAGCGATTTTTGCTCGGGACAATCGCGTACCCGCCTGTTACCGCGAGTGCGAAAGCGCCGGTAACCCGTCAAAGCTCATGGCGTTCAACTAGGCCGGTTGTCGGGAGCGCTCTTGGACGCTTCAACGAACGCGCGTCCCACATCCCCTAGTTCAGCCTTAAATTCAATCTCCATCTGCTCGTCCGGTCCCTTGCGGACGCGCACTAAGTGGCGTCGGCCTTCGTCGAGAGCAGACGCAAGGGTGTCTTGCATCTGCTCCGCGGTCAGGCCCCGGCCCCATATGTGCCGCGTGACTACCAGCTCCATGAGTCGAGCTAGGTCTTCTCGATTACCGTCCGTTCGATCTGCTCCGGACATTCTCGCAGCCACTCAAATACACCTTCGAGACCGTACGACTGTTCGATTGCGGGATCGCCCGGCAGGGAGCCTGCCACCCTCAGGACGAAATCAACGTCAGACTTACGGTACATCCGGTCTTGCAGCTCGTATTCTTCACGCGTGACGGGATTACAGTCGTGGTAGTGCCTTGTAGCGATTAGTTGCATTCCCCTTGCCCCATACCCTCGGTTTGATAAATGACCCGCCCTGGAATCAGCGGCTCGACCGACTTTTGTGCGAACTGACCCGGATCGACAACGGCTTTATTTTTCGCGTGCGAGGGCTTCGCTACCTAGACGACGCGCGTGTCACAACGATAATAGGCGCCCAGAACGTAAGGTTTGTGAGGCGACAAACCTTACAGACTGTCAGGCATCGTACCTCACGAGGCCTGAGCATGCCGCCCGCTTGGGGCAGCGCTTAAGCAGTTCTCGCGAACGACGACGCCCCAGGCACCGCTCTAGGAACAACGGCCCGCAGTACGTCACCACGGCCTGCACCGCGTCGCGCGGAACGTACTGTCGGCGCGAAGCCACGTAAGCCAAGCCGGGCAAGATCATGTCCGGCAGCGAGTCAATTAGCACGAGAGCATCAATCGAGGTCTGACATTCACGCAGCCTCGCGAGCGCAGGCACGAGGATGTCCAGCGACGCTTCATACGTTGCGCCCCGCCGGGGCGCGTACTGGATTCGCTCCACTAGAACTCCCCCTTTGCAATGCCGAGCTGAACCACGTTGACTTCGATCCGCGAAACACCATCGGGCTTCGCGTCCCTCACTTCATATAGGGCGCGATTGCAAAGGCGCATGATGCGGTAACCCTGCATGAGCGGGAACGGCAACTCCTTAACGTCCTCGAACGTCATGTTCGATTTCTTCGTCGCCACCGCAGCGAGGTCGTTAAGATGCGTCGCTTTTGTCTGAGCATCGGACGGACTATCGAAGTGAACGCCATACTGAAGCGTTGGTAGCGGGGGAGCGCTACCTGCGTTCCCCCCGACACAGCTAACCTGAGTATCTGGTATCCATCGGTGAATGACGTCCACACCGGATCGAGGGCGGCGCGATCGGATAGAAAACCCGCCTAATCCTCAGGCTGCTTCGAGCTGCCTGTGTACGCCTTCTTCTTCACTTTAGAGATGAGCATGCCCCCTTAGAGTGGAAATCAAACTCTCGTCGCAGAACTGATGTGTAATCCATGCGCCCCAGAACATAGTCGATCAAGTTCTGCAAAAGGACCGCCTCGTTTAATATCTCACTTTGCGATTTGTTCTTTATCGCCCAGATCATGAGGGAAATAATGTAACCGCTCCGCCGCAATCCCGCCCGCTGTAGTTGCTCCATCAGCCGTCGATAGATTTCAGTTGCGGCTTCGTCGGAAGCGGTTATTCGGCGAAGCTGTTGAACGGCACAAGGCAACGGTTCTCGGGCTTTAGCCAGCCGCGCCAATGTGGTGATGACGTATTACGGATGTTAGTAACTGGCGGGCCACCCGCGCGCGGCGGCGGCGGCATGCCCCAGCGCATGAGCGTCATCTCAGTCCCGCCTTCCGTGTTGCGGATCACCGGCACCGGGTAGTCCGGAAAGACTCCGGGCATTGGCTGTAGGTTGCCGACGTAGCGGTTGACCACGCGGAAGAGCGCGAGGATGGCGGCTTGGTTGGTGGTGATGCTGTAAAGGTTGCACATGTGGGCAAACAACAAGGTCAGTTATTCAGCTTTCGGCACAATACCTGAACGGCCACGAAGCACCCGATGCAATATGGCTTAGCCGTGTTACCGTAGTTGCGGACGCCCACGACGTAAGAGCCTTTTGGACAAGTCGCCGTGACTGGCCCATAACCGCCGTTGACGTTTTTGGGGTCCAAGGGACCAGGATCCTGGCCCCACTCGCCAAGGCGAGCTATTTGGTAATCGTTGTAGAGTATTGTGATAGCGCCATTCAGGAAGCCAGATATGGTCACAGCCGCAATGATGGTGATGACCATAGAGCGAGGAATGCCCTTCTTGGCAATCGATCTTGTGATTGGCGCAACATTCAGGATTAGCCAGCCGCCAAGGGCGAGAATTCCCCATTTCAAAGCCTCAACGATCAGCGCTTTTATCAGTTCGTAGGTAAGCTCCCACATTTACCTCCTCCCGTTTCAACATGTTTCCGGCTGGGGGCCCCATTAAATGTCTTGGAGCTCAGCCTTGGGCCGCTAGAGAATTGGCCGAAACACGAACCTTAAACTACCGCGACGGCCATGGCTCACAAGCAACTCCGTCCCTGTCGCGATCATGATGTCTCCAGTACCCCGGCTCTCCCAGCCTCGCCGGTGCCAAGCCAAACAAGCGGGCAAACTCACAGTTGGGCGCGGACGCGATATGTCTGAGCGTTGTCGTGACCGGCCAAGGGCTCGAAGCCAAGACCCCGAAGACCGCAACAGCTAGTGTAACGGCTGAGATCGCCATCGCCGCGTTCATGACACGGCGCAGCTTGATAGCACGATCATGACGCGACGACACCGCACGGAACCTGCGCTGCAAGTTGCGCAGTCGCTGTTCAGGACCGGGACCGGGGCGAACCGGATTGAGGTTCGGAAGGTGCGGCATGGCCAAACCAAGGAAGTGCTATACAAAAGCGTCTGACTGAAAAAAGTCTATTCCAAGTAGCTTGGTAGCAATGTCTCTGCCAGAGGTTGTGGAGCCTAGCCCACAGCCCATTAGTCCGCGCTCACGAAGTCGCCCTCGCAAATCAGGCGAGAATGCCTATTTTTCCCGCATGCGTTCATTCGAATTTTGCCTGCCAACCAAAGGCACCACGGTCCCGAACGGCCCAGATTGGCTCCATGAGGTGAAGTACGACGGATATCGCCTCCGCATGGAGCGCGACGGCGATCGCGTGCGCCTCATCACGCGCATGGGACGCGCGCGTTAGCTGCGCGTGTTGCGATGAGGTCTTTCAGTCGATCCCTGGGGCGAGTTTTTGGGTTCGCGGCATTTTTCCAACACGCGGGGCGACCTGCCGTTGATGTACACGCATCCGTTGCCGCAATGTCAAGTACTAAGAATAGTTACGTTCGCCCTTGACGAGCGGTGAGCGGCGCTCAAGCATTGGTTGTTTAATCATCTCATGCGGAGGTTAGGAAAATGACCCGCCTCAGTGCGTTCCTTTGCGCTATGTGCGCAAGCGCCGTCGCATTGTTTGCTTTCACAAACTACGCAGAAGCGCAATGTGACCCGCGAGCTTTCTTGGTTCAAGAGATGAAGGACATTCGCGCCACGGGAGAAACCGAGCTGGCCTTTGTTCTTACCGCAAGTCAGGAGGAATTCGATCAAGCAAAAAAGAGCGGCGCCTTGAGTGGTTCCTATGGGTTGATTTCCGGCTCGGGC
This sequence comes from Bradyrhizobium sp. CCBAU 45389, assembly GCF_028128625.1. NCBI lineage: Bacteria > Pseudomonadati > Pseudomonadota > Alphaproteobacteria > Hyphomicrobiales > Nitrobacteraceae > Bradyrhizobium > Bradyrhizobium sp. CCBAU 45389. The sequence goes on from NZ_LBIY01000082.1 coordinate 134,269, forward strand.
AGCTACGCTGAAGCCAAGGAAAAAGCTGTTCGGATAGCTCAAGCTACGAAATTTGACTACCGCAGCTCCTATGCGACAAGCTATTTTTCACAAACTTACTCGGCGCGAGCCATAGCCGCTTACGAAAGCTGCCTCAATCACAAATCGGCGGGGCTGCCTATCTGGTTGCGCAGTAGAGAGGGAGATTTTCTCACGTTCGAGGCGTTCTGGGTTGGAAGAAACCTCGACGATGCAAATGCAAACTATGATGCACCACCTCTCGTAAAAGGTGGCACCCTAGTCAGCAAGCCCGAGAAGTGGACTCAGGGAAAAACGGAGCAAATAGTCATTGAGCGTACTGGCAACGGCGATGTTTTTCTTCAGCTAAAGGTCGGCGGTGAAACGAACTCCAAGGTCATCGTAAGGGATCCGCCCCAGGTTGTATGGGATACTCAGCCTGTAACCTCGGATACCGTAATGAAGACCTGTTCGCACGGCCCCAACCCGGGTTGCAGCGCCGGACAGGTGGGGGACTGCATCCATCCAAAGCACCCGGGCGGCTACTTTGTTCAAAAAACTCGCTCAGTGACGCAGTTTTCGAGTTCCGACCCGGGGCGGTATTCCGAGCAATATGATCAGGATACCCCAGCAAAGGTTTGCGTCAAAATAACGCAAAGCACGGGTGCTTGCGAAGTCACTCAATGCGCGCAGGGCCGCCTCACAGCGAACGAAACATTTCCTAGAGCCGCTGAATAGATGAAGAACGGATTTGCGCGTGCTTCCTAGGCAACGGCCCCGACGATATTGCACGTCGGGGCCCTTCAAGGTCATCAAGCCGGTTACATCCGCTGTGCCTTTTGATCCCCGATGTCGTCGATTACCGCACGCGATCTGGTGCAGAACGTCGCACGGCTGCCGTATCAGCGTGGATCACATGCTGCACGAAAGCGCTCGGCCGCCAACTCGGCCGCGGATCGTTGACTGCTTCGTAGTTGCCGGCATACCGCCGGAGCAGCTCGTCGCCCGCATGCAGGAACTTGAGGCAGAGAAGATCATGGTCGCAGCCGGGCTCGAAAGCGCCAAAGAAGGCGACAACATCATCGCCCTGCCCCCAAGGCGCTCGACCGCTACAAGCGCGCCGTTGTGGAACTGGCTACAGAGTTGAAGCGCGGTGCCCCGACCGAGTTCGCGGCCATCCGCGAATTGGTGACGGCCATTGTCGTGCATGCCAGTCCCAGCCGACCGGGCGGTGCCGGGACAAAGGCTAATGCCGAGGATGACCGGAGTGTGCGGATTGATATCAAGGGGCGGCTAGCGGCCCTCTGCGGCAATCCAGCCCTATTCCCAAACATGGCTATGTCGGGGGGATCGTTGATAGCGGGGGAGCGCTACCGCCTTTCCCCACACTCACCACACCTAAGATACCTTATCAAGTCCTGCGCCTAAGCCAGAGCAGCTCAAACAACGCTCACCAAAGTCATTGTCGCCCGTAGTTCCGGTGCCGATCGAAGGTCCGAACGGGTCGATCGTGTCGTTTTGGGTCTGTATCGATCAACTCCGGTCCTCCCCGGGGAGCGGATATTCCCTCGGCCGAGGCGAGCCGGCGAGCGTGATTCCCTTGTGTTGACGCAAATCATGACGAGGTCAATCAATGGTGGGCCGCGCCTGAAGAGTAACAAAGGTCAACTGTTCTACGAGGTTCTTCTCAGCGACCGCGATTCCAAGATCA
>NZ_LBIY01000083.1:0-150050 GCF_028128625.1 Bradyrhizobium sp. CCBAU 45389
AGGACCCCGGCAGAGGCCTTCTCCCAAGTGTTGCACTTCGAGTGTGAATCCACCTCCCGGCCTTCGCCGGGACGACAGCGAATTTGCAGCGTCCTCTTACGCCTCCGCCAGCACCCGCGCATTGGCGCGGACGGAGGCTTCGCTCACGCGAATGCCGAGGCCGGGGCCATCGGGGACCACGACATGGCCCGCGCGGTTGGCGACGCGCTCTTCCAGGACGTCCTCGGTCAGCACATGATGCGGCATGTAGAATTCGCAGCCGAGCGAGATGCCCGGCGTGGCCGCGATCAGCTGCGTGCCGGCGGCAAGGCCAATGCCGCCCTCCCACAGCGTGCCGCCATAGCCGGGCAGGCCGGCGATGTCGGCGATCGCCATGATCGCCTGCGCTTCGAACAGGCCACCGGCTTTCATCAGCTTGATCGAGACCGCATCGGCCGCCTCGCGGCGCACCACCTCCATCATGTCGCGGCGGTCGAAGCAGCTTTCGTCGGCGAGCACGGGGGTCTCCAGCGCCGCGGTGAGCTGCGCCATCACGTCGAGATATTTCCGCGGCACCGGCTGCTCGATGAAGGTCGGCGCGAACTCTTCGACGTCGCGCAGGATCTTGATGGCGCCGAACGGCGCCAGCGCCTGGTTGTAGTCGACGCGCAGATCGACCTTGTCGCCGAATTCCTTTCGGATCGCCTCGAGATGGTCGAGGTCCTCGCGATGCGGTTTTACGCCGGTCTTGACCTTGTAGATGACGTTCCCTTCGGGAACCATCTTGCGCATGCGCTCGAGGTCGGCGGCGAAATCGGGATCGGCGATCGAGAAGGACAGCGGGATCGTGTCGCGCACGCGGCCGCCGAGCAGGTCGGCGACCGACAGTCCTGACGATTTGCCGACGATGTCGAGCAGCGCCATCTCGATGCCAACCTTAGCCTCGGCATGTCCGACCAGCGCGCGGTCGAGCTCGGCCATCAGCGCTCGGATGCGGCGCACGGATTTGCCGAGCACGATGGGACGCAGATAGATATCGAGCGCCGAGAACGCAGCTTCAGGCGTTCCCGTAAAGACCTCCCACGGAGCCGCCTCGCCCCAGCCAACCATGCCATCGCTGGAGGTGAGCTCGATCAGCACGCGCTTCACGGTACCCTTGACGTTGCCGACGCCCTGCAGGCGCGCCATCTTGATCGGGCTTTCGATCAGGAACAGCCTGATGCGCTCGACGGTTGCTTCGGTCATGTCAGGCCTCCATTGACGTGCCAGACCTGGCCGGTGACGTAGGACGCCTTCGGTGACGCCAGGAAGGCGATGATTTCGGCGACTTCCTCCGGCCGCCCGCGACGGCGCATCGGGATCAGTGCTTCGGTTGCGGCGATCTGCTCGGGCGAGAGCCGACTTTCGCTCGGCTTGTCCTTGACGATCAGGCCGGGTGAAACCGCGTTGACGGTGATGCCGTCTTTCGCAAGCTCCATCGCGGTGAGGCGTACCAGCGCTTCGAGCGCGGAGCGGCTCGCGGCGGTCGCTGCGAAGGGCGCGAATTCGGGCCGGATCGCATGCGCGACAAAGGACGACACTGCGACGATCCGGGCATCTTGCCCGGTCCGCAACAGTGGCAGCGCGGCGTTGACGAGGCGCGCAAAAGCCAGCGCGGATTCGTCCATCGCTTGTCGGAATTGATCGGCGGGCGTGCCGATGGCGCTACCGCGGCGGGCATGCCCGCCGACGAGGACCAGTCCATCGAGTCGGCCGAATGCGGCTTGCGTCGCGGCGATGGCGTCGGTGACCGCCGCTTCCTCGGCGAGATCGCCGAGACACTTTGCCACCACAGCGCCTTTTGCCTGGACTTCAGCGGCGGTGGCGTCGAGACCTTCGGCGTTGGAGCGGGTGTGCAGCAGCAGTGCGACGCCGGGGGCGGCGAGCAATTTTGCGGTGGCGCGGCCGATGCCGCTGGCGGCGCCGGTGACGAGATAGGCGCGATCGATATTGGACATCAGGGTGTTGCGTTGGCCGGCGGCAAGGCGCCGGTGCGGTGGAAATGGCTGAGGAAGGCGCGTGTGGCGGCTTCCTGGGGATTATCGATCACCTGCCGCGCCGGGCCTTCCTCGACCACCACGCCGTCGCGCATGAAGATCAGGCGATCGGCGACCTCGCGGGCAAAGGCGATCTCATGGGTCACGATCACCATGGTCATGCCTTCGGAGGCGAGGCGCTGCATCACGTTCAGCACCTCGCCGACGAGCTCCGGATCGAGCGCGGAGGTGGCCTCGTCGAACAGCATGACGTCAGGCTCCATGGCGAGCGCGCGCGCGATCGCGACGCGCTGCTTCTGGCCGCCGGAGAGCGTTGCCGGATACTGGTCGGCCTTCTCGGCAAGGCCCACTTTTGCAAGCTGTGCCCGCGCGAGTTTCTCGGCGTCGGCCTTGGCCATGCGCCGCACCGTGACCGGTCCCTCCATGACGTTCTGAAGCGTCGTCATGTGCGGGAACAGATTGAAATGCTGGAACACCATGCCGGTGGTCGCACGGAACTTTGCCAGCGTCTTCACATCGGGAAGCTTTGCGCCCTCGCCGAACACAAAGCTTGTGTCGCCGACGCGGACGCTGCCGCCGTCGGGCACGACCAGGAGATTGATGCAGCGGAGCAGCGTCGATTTGCCGGAGCCCGACGGCCCGATCAGCGCGACGACGCCGCCCTTGGCGACGTCGAGATTGATGTTCTTCAGGACCTCGTTGCTGCCAAAACTCTTGCGCAGGCCACGGATCTCGATCTTCGAGGTATTCTTTGACGTGTCGCTCATTCGCTCACCGCCAGTCGCTTCTCGCCGCGGCGGACGATGATGGTGAGCGGGATCAGGATCGCCGCATAGGCGAGGGCAACCGCAGTGTAGGTCTCCAGCGGCCGGTAGCTGTCATGGGCCGCGACCTGGCTCTGATAGACCAGGTCGGGCACGGCGAGCACCGAGACCAGCGAGGTGTTCTTGAACTGGATGATCGACTGATTCATCAGCGCCGGGATCATGCGCTTGATCGCCTGCGGCAGCACGATGCGCCGCATGGCCTGGCTCGGCGTCATGCCGAGCGCGGCGCCGGCTTCCGACTGGCCGCTGTCGATCGAGACGATGCCGCCGCGGATGATCTCGGAATAGAACGAGCCGCCATAGAGCGAGAGCGCCAGCGCGGATGCCGTGATCGGCGTCATCTCGACGCCGGCCAGGATCGGCAGGGCGTAATAGAACCAGATCAGCTGCACCAGGATCGGCGTGCAGCGGAACGCCTCGATGAAGGCCAGCGCGGTCAGCCGCAGCGCCCGCAAGCGCGACAGGCTGCCGAATGCGCCGAGCAGGCCGAACAGCAGCCCGCAAACGACGATGATCACGGTGAAGCCGACGGTGACGCCGAGCCCGTTGAGAAAGAGCCAGCGATAGCTCCAGAGGATGCCGAAGTCCCACTGATACATGCGCGTCTAAACTCGTCGTACGCCTCGTACTGTCATTCCGGGGCGCCCGAAGGGCGAACCCGGAATCTCGAGATTCCGGGTTCGATGCTGCGCATCGCCCCGGAATGACGGCGTTGCTCTTACAGCGACACACCCGGCGGAATGTCCGCCTCGGTCACGCCCACCAGCTCCATATTCGTGATGATGGCGTTGCGGATGAAGCCGAGGCCCTTGTTGAAGTCGATCCAGGTGTTGACGTAGTCGCGCCAGGTCTTGTCGGCCTCGCGGCGGAAGCCGGCGTTCGACGTCGTCGCGAAGATCGGCGTCGGCAGCACGAACTGGCCGAGCGACGGGTTCTTCTTCAGCACGGTGAGCGAAAGCATGGTGATGAGGCACTGCGCATCGACGCGGCCGGTCTGCAGCGCGGCGGTGGCATCGTCTGCGGTCTTCAGGCGCGTGATCTGCGCCTTCGGCGTCAGGCGGCTGACGACCTGGTCGTGCGAGGAGCCCTGGTCGACCGCGATCTTGATGTCGGGCGAGTTCAGTTCGGCCCAGCTCTTCGGCTTGAAGTCCTTCTTGCAGAGGATACCGAAGGCGTTGTTGAAGACCGGCACCGAGAAGTCGATCACCAGCGCGCGCTTCGGCGTCGGGTTGAGACCGAAGAAGATGTCGATCTTGTTGGACTGTAGGTCGAGCACCGAATTGCCCCAGGTGGTCTCGGTGATCTCGAGCTCGGCCTCCATGTCGTCGGCAAGCCCCTTGGCAATGTCGATGTAGAAGCCCTTCCACTGGCCGGTGGCGAGATCCTTCATGTAGTAGGGCGCGCCGCCGCCGACCGCGCCGATCCGCATCTTCTTGGTCCGACGGATGCGGGCGAAGGTCGATTCGTTCGGATCGGCGGTCTGGGCCACGGCCGGCGCGGCCAGCGAGGCCGCGGTCACAGCGCCAAGTCCGACAATCGATGCAACATCACGACGTGTAACCATTGGGATCAATCGCTTTTCTGGTTGGATGGAGTTCCGGCCGCGTTCTTACCAAGGCGGCGCCAGCAGTGAAAGCACAGCCTAACGGCTGGGCAGGCCCGGGATTGCCCGGATGCTGGGCAAACTCGATCCGTTCGCGCCGATACCCGCTTGCTTTCCGCTCCCTTTGGCCCCAAATAGGGACCGGGAGATTGGCGGTGGACGAGCCACTCGCCAACCGGGTCAGGTCCGGAAGGAAGCAGCCCTAACGAGGTCCGGATCGGGTCGCTCGTCAGTCTCCTACCTGTTTTTCCGAGCGAATTGCGCCGGCGGGCCCCCCGCCAGCGCGCTCCTTTCCGCAAAAGCCGGCCGAGAGAGATTTCATTGCGGATCGACCGATGACCGACGCTGGCGCCCCTCCCAATCCTGATAGCGCCGGCCCGGCCGGCAATGCGCCTTACCGGGTCCTGGCGCGGAAATACCGTCCCTCCAGCTTCGACGACCTGATCGGCCAGGAGGCCGTGGTCCGCACCGTCTCCAATGCGTTCGAGACCGGCCGCATTCCGCAGGCCTGGATCCTCACCGGCGTCCGCGGCGTCGGCAAGACCACCACTGCGCGCATCCTTGCCCGGGCGCTCAACTATGAGATGCCGGACGGCTCGGTGAAGGGGCCGACCATCCACATGCCGACCTTGGGCGTGCATTGCCAGGCGATCATGGAAAGCCGGCACATGGACGTGCTGGAGATGGACGCGGCCTCGCACACCGGCGTCGACGACGTCCGCCAGATCAATGACAGCGTGCGCTATGCGCCGGCCAGCGCCCGCTACAAGGTCTACATCATCGACGAAGTCCACATGCTGTCGACGGCGGCGTTCAACGCCTTCCTGAAGACGCTGGAGGAGCCGCCGGAGCACGCCAAGTTCGTGTTCGCGACGACCGAGATCCGCAAGGTTCCGGTCACCGTGCTGTCGCGCTGCCAGCGTTTTGATCTCCGCCGCGTCGAGGCCGATGTGCTGATGAAGCATCTCGCCAATATCGCGACCAAGGAAAGCGTCGAGATCGAGCCCGAAGCACTCGGCATCATCGCGCGCGCCGCGGAGGGCTCGGTGCGCGACTCTCTGTCGCTGCTCGACCAGGCGATCGCGCATGCGGCGGGGCAGGTGAAGGCGGACGCCGTCAGGCAGATGCTGGGCCTTGCCGACCGCACCCGCGTCATCGACCTCTTCGATTCGCTGGCGCGCGGCGATATCGCGAGCGCCTTCAAGGAGTTCCGCGACCAGTACGATGTCGGCGCCGATCCGATCGTCGTGCTCTCCGACCTCGCCGAATTCGTCAATTTCGTCACCCGCGTGAAGATCGTGCCGGCGACCGCCGACAATGTCGCCTATGGCGAGACCGAGCGTGTGCGCGCGAAGGACTTCGCCTCGAAGATCTCGATGCGCGTGCTGTCGCGGATGTGGCAGATGCTGCTCAAGGGCATCACCGAGGTGCAGGCCGCGACGCGCCCCGCCGCGGCCGCCGAGATGGTGCTGGTGCGCATCGCCTATGTCGCCGACCTGCCGACGCCGGACGAAGCGATCAGGATGCTGGAGCAGAACGGCGGCGGCGGCTCGCCGGTGGTGAACGGCGGCGGTGCTGCGCGCAGCAATGCGCCGGCCTCACCGATGGCCTCCGCGGCGCCGGTCGCGTCAGCCGCGCCCGTTCGTATGCCGACATCGTCGCCGACCGGGTTCGGCGGCGCTGCCCGTCCGCAGATGGCGGCGCCCGCGCCGGATCCGCAAGGCGCCGCGCCCCAGCTGCGCATCACGAGCTTCACCCAGCTCGTCGCGCTCGCCGGGCAGAAGCGCGACATCATGACCAAGAGCGCGCTCGAGGGCGACATGCGCCTCGTCCGTTTCGAGGAGGGCCGGCTCGAGGTCGCGCTCGAGCCGAACGCCTCCAAGACCATGATCTCGGAGCTTGCGAAAAAATTCGAGCTATGGACCGGCCGGCGCTGGACCGTGATCGTCTCGAACGAAGCGGGCCAGCCGACGCTGCGCTCGGTGAACCAGGCCGCCAAGCAGGAGCATGCGCGTACCGCCGAGGCCGATCCGCGCGTGCAGGAGGTGCTGTCGCGCTTCCCCGGATCGAAGGTCGTCGAGGTCCGCAGGCTTGCCCCCGAGGCGCCGGAATCCAATATTAATGCGGACTACGGCAGTGACGATCCGCCCGACGGTTCCGACGGCGACGACGATCTCTGAGCCGACCTTTCCAAGGATACACACCGATGGCTGATTTTCTCGGCATGATGAAGCAGGCGGCGCAACTGCAATCCAAGATGCAGGAGATGCAGGAGCAACTCGCCAATGTGGAGGTTGAAGGCATCTCCGGCGGTGGTCTCGTCGCCGTGCGCATGACCGCCAAGATGGACGTCAAGGGCATCAAGATCGATCCCTCGCTGATGAAGCCGGAGGAGCGCGAGGTGCTGGAAGACCTGCTCGTCACCGCGCTCGGCGATGCCCGCCGCAAGGCGGAGACGGCGGTGCAGGACAAGATGCAGTCGCTCACCGGCGGGCTTGGCCTGCCGCCGGGGCTGTTCGGCCAGTAACATGGGCGCGGTTGCAGGTCCCGAGATCGAGCGGCTGGTCCAGCTTCTCGCGCGGCTGCCGGGCCTCGGTCCGCGCTCCGCGCGGCGCGCGGCGCTGCACTTGATCAAGAAGCGCGAAGCGCTGATGATGCCGCTGTCGTCCGCGTTGCAGGTCGCACTGGACAAGGTCCAGGTCTGCAAGACCTGCGGCAACATCGACACGCAAAATCCCTGCACGGTCTGCACCGATCCGAAGCGTGATCCCGCCATCATCGTCGTTGTCGCCGACGTCGCAGATCTCTGGGCGCTGGAGCGGGCCAATGCGACGCAAGGCCGCTATCATGTGTTGGGCGCGACATTGTCGCCGCTCGACGGCGTGGGCCCGCAGGACCTCACCATCGACGCACTGGTGGCGCGTGCGCATGCACCGGAAGTGCACGAAATCATCCTGGCGCTGAATGCCACCGTCGACGGCCAGACCACGGCGCATTACATCACCGACCTGCTTCAGGACGCCAACGTAAAAGTAACCCGGTTAGCGCATGGTGTGCCGGTCGGTGGCGAGCTTGATTATCTCGACGAGGGGACGCTATCGGCCGCTATGCGGCAGCGGACTCTGTTCTAGCTATCCAGAACTTACGGAACGGACGATATGACGAAACTTTTCGCCACACGCTTGGCCTTGGCCGCGACGATGATGCTGCTGGTGACCCCGGCCATCTCCGCGCAGCAGGACGATACGGCGCCGCCGCCGTCCAAGCCCGGCAAGCCGATCAACACCGGCGACGTGCTCTCGGGCGAGCTGAACGCAATGAAGGTGCGCGACGTCAAGAACGCCGGGAAGCGGATCGCGACCTACCAGATCACCTCCGAGCCGCGTCGCCTGCCGCCGCCGAGCGGGCTGTGCAATCTCGAGACCGGCCCCGAGACGTTCCAGCTCGTCACCTCCAGCGACGCGCAGGCCGCGCAGCTGAAGTCGTTCGTCGGCAAGGAGATCTCGGTCAAGGTCGACGAGGTCGCCTGCGCCAGCGATCCCGGCCAGATGAGCGAGGCCGTGATCACGAAGTGGAGCCTGATCAAGAAGCAGTAAGGGCGCCCGAGGTGAGTAGGGTGGGTTAGCCGAAGGCGTAACCCACCCTACGGCAGCGTCACACCCTCACCGGCCCCAGCGCCTCAAAGTGCCCGCGCCTCTGCAGCCAGGCCAGCAGCACCAGGCTCGGGATCGCCACCAGCACGCAGATCACGAAGAACAGCGCCCAGCCCGTCGTTTCCGCGACGTATCCGGCGCCTGACGAGAGATACGTCCGCCCCACCGCCGCAAGCGCGGTGAGCAGCGCGTATTGCGTCGCCGTGTGCAGCGGATTCTGGCACAGCGCCGAGAGATAGGCGACGAAGATCACGGTGCCGATGGCGCTGGTGAAGTTCTCGGCGCAGATGGCGAGCGCCAGCGCCCATTGATTGGTGCCGACCACGGCGAGCCAGGAGAAGGACAGATTGGCGAGCGCCTGCACCACGCCGCCGATCCAGAGCGATGTCGCCAGCGAATAGCGCCGCGCGACGAACCCGCCGGCAAAGCCGCCGATCAGCGTTGCGGCAAGGCCCACGCCCTTCACGATCGCCGCATAGTCGTTGCGGGTGAAGCCGAGGTCGATCACGAACGGCGCCGTCATCGTGCCCGAGAAGGCGTCGGTGAACTTGAACAGCACCACGAAGGAAAGTGCGGCGAGTGCGTCCTTGCGCGACAGAAATTCCGAGAACGCGCCGATCGCCGCATGCAGCACGCGCGTGAACGCGCTCTCTTCTTGCGTCGCGGCCTCGGCCCGCATCGATTGTTCGGGCTCGGTCGCGACCAGCGCCGTGATCGTCCCGATCAGCACCATCGCCGCCATCACCACATAGCCCCACATCCAGGCTGATTGGCGCGGAATGCCGGTGCCCTCGAAACCGGAGACGATGAACAGCGCACCCGCGGTCGAGACCAGCATGCCGATGCGATAGGCTGCGACGTAGGCCGCCATGCCGGCGGCCTGCTCGCTCTCGGCCAGGCTCTCAACGCGGAAGGCATCGACCACGATGTCCTGCGTCGACGACGTCGTCGCCACCAGCAGCGCGCCGAGCGCAACGTAGAACGGCGAGCGTGCGGGGTCGGTCAGCGCCAGCAGCACGATCGAGACGATCAGCAGCAATTGCGAGAACACCAGCCAGCCGCGCCGCCGCCCGAAGGCGCGGGTGAACAGCGGCACATGCAGCGCATCCACCAGCGGCGCCCACAGGAACTTCAGCGTGTAGGGCGTGCCGACCAGCGCGAACAGACCGATGGTCTTGAGATCAACCCCGGCCTCGCGCATCCACACCAGCAGCGTCGAACCCGACAGCGCCAGCGGCAGCCCCGAGGAGAAGCCGAGGAACAGCACGATCAGCACCCGCGGCTGCAGGTAGACGGCAAGGCTCTCGCGCCAGGAGGTCGCGGGGGCGGCGGTCACGGCGGAGGAGGTCGCGTCGGGAGCGGTCATGGGGTGGTGTTAGCAGATTCTGGCACTACAAGTGAGCTGTCGTCGCCCGGCTTGACCGGGCGACCCAGTATTCCAGAGGCCGGAGTTATGGGGGGCCCGCGATCCCTGGATAGAGGTCGTTCCAATCAGGATTATCCTTCTCGATCAGCGCGATCTTCCAGCCGCGCTTCCATTTCTTGAGCCGCTTCTCCCGCTTGATTGCATTCTCGGGATCGTCGAACTGTTCGAAATAGACCAGCTTCACGACGCCGTATTCTTTCGTGAAGCTTTCGACCAACTGTAATTTGTGCTGTGCCACGCGGCGGATGAGATCGCTCGTCACCCCAACGTAGAGCGTGCCACCGATTTTGCTGGCGAGAATGTAGACGTAGTAGCTGCGTCCACCCATCTGCCGCCTCTGGGATACTGGGTCGCCCGGTCAAGCCGGGCGACGACAGCGAAATTGGGGCGGCAGCGTATCCGATCTGGGACGAGAATCACTCCCCCGCCTGGAGCTTCCGCGGAAACAGTTCCGGCGCGGCCGTCGCCACCAGCCTCGGCCCTTCCGGCGCGTCGGTCTTGCTGAAATCGAGCTCCTCGATCCGGCCTGCGCGCTTCTCGATCTTGTCGGCGGAGATCAGGATCTGGCGGACGTCCTCGTTCGCGTCCGAAAAATGCTTCTGCAGTTTGACCACGCGGTCGCGCAGGCGGCCGAGATCGTCGCCGAGCTTGATCACCTCGGTCTGGATCTGGTCGGCGGCATCGCGCATGCGCGCGTCCTTCATGATCTGCTGCATCACCTGGATCGCGAGCATCAAGAGCGAGGGCGACACCAGCACGACGCGGGCGCGATAGGCTTTCTGGATCACATCGTCGAAGCCGTCATGGATCTCCGCGTAGACCGATTCCGACGGCACGAACATCAGCGCCATCTCCTGGGTCTCGCCGGTGACGAGGTATTTTTCGGCGATGTCGCTGACATGCTTCATCACGTCGCCGCGCAGCCGCTGCGTGGCAATGCGCCGCTCCTCGTCGGTGTGGGCGTCGTGCAGCGCCGTCATCGCCTCCAGCGGGAATTTGGCATCGATGCAGAGCGGGCGTTGGTCGGGCAGGAACACGACGCAGTCGGGCCTTTTGCCCGTCGATAGCGTGAATTGGAACTCGTAGGAGCCTTTGGGAAGACCGTCCTGGACGATCGCCTCCATCCGCGCCTGGCCGAAGGCGCCGCGCGACTGCTTGTTGGCGAGCACGTCGCGCAGGGTCGTCACCTGCGTTGTGAGGTCGGTGAGGTTCTTGTGCGCGCTGTCGATGATGCCGAGCCGCTCGTGCAGGGCGCGCAGGCTCTCCATGGTGTTGCGGGTCGAATGTTCCATGGACTGGCCGACGCGGTGGGTGACCGAGTCCAGCCGCTCGTTGACGGCCCGGGCCATCTCGGCCTGCCGGCCGGCCAGCGCCTGGGTCATGGCGTCGACCCGCCCCGAGGCCTCGCTCTGGGCGCGCAGCACTTGGGCGAGGCGTTCCTCGAGCTCGTCGGCCCGGATCGCGTGCGCCATGGCGAGTTCCGCGCCGCGCTGCCCCGAGCGGGCGATGACGACGGCGATCACAACCAACAGGATGAGGACAACCGCGCCGAAGCCGATCAGCGCGTCGATGGTGCGCACCGGCCAGTCGCCGAGCATGAAAATGATCTCGTTCATGCAAGCCCTTCTAACCGATTCGCAGTCTGACGCGAACGAAGAGGGAACGTTGGCGGTTAACCGCCCCCTAATTTTTATGGTTAACAAAACCTGAAGTTTTATGGTTAGCGGAGGGTTAACGGGGTTCCTCACCGCATTGACCGCATCCGGCATGGGGCTTAAATCGCGGCCATGGCCCTACGAGAAATCATCATCCTGCCCGACAAGCAGCTGCGCCTGGTCTCCAAGCCGATCGAGAAGGTCACCTCGGAGATCCGCAAGCTTGCCGACGACATGTTCGAGACCATGTACGACGCGCCTGGCATTGGCCTCGCCGCGATCCAGGTCGCGCAGCCACTGCGGCTGATCACCATGGACCTCGCCAAGCGCGACGAGAGCGGCGAGACCAAGCACGAGCCGCGCGTGTTCATCAATCCCGAGATCCTGGCTTCCTCCGAAGAGCTCTCGGTCTACGAGGAAGGCTGCCTCTCGATCCCCGAATATTACGAGGAGGTCGAACGTCCCGCGAAGGTGCGCGTGCGCTTCACCGATCTCGACGGCAAGGTGCACGAAGAGGACGCCGAAGGCCTCTATGCCACCTGCATCCAGCATGAGATCGACCATCTCAATGGCGTGCTGTTCGTCGACTATCTGTCGAAGCTCAAGCGCGACCGCGTGATGAAGAAGTTCGAGAAAGCCGCCAAGCGCGCGGGCGAGTAGGGTTCTCCGTCGATGCCCCTCCGCCTCATCTTCATGGGCACGCCCGATTTCTCCGTGCCGACGCTCCTGGAGCTGGTCTCGCACGGCCACGAGATCGTGGCCGTCTACACCCGCGCGCCGAAGCCGGGCGGGCGGCGCGGCCTGCAGTTGCAGCCGACGCCGGTCGAGGAAGCCGCGCGAAAACTCGGCGTTCCCGTGCTGACACCAAAAACGCTGAAGACGCCGGAAGCGCTGGAAGAGTTTCGCGCATTCGATGCGGATGCAGCCGTGGTCGTCGCCTACGGCATGATCCTGCCGCAGGCGATCCTCGATGCGCCAAAACTCGGCTGCTACAATCTGCACGCTTCGCTGCTGCCGCGCTGGCGCGGCGCCGCGCCCATCAATCGCGCGATCATGGCGGGCGACGCCGAGAGCGGCGTCATGGTGATGAAGGTGGATGTCGGCCTCGACACCGGCGACGTCGCCATGGCCGAGCGCCTTCCGATCACGGACAATATGACCGCGGTCGATCTGCACGATCGCCTCTCGCGCCTTGGCGCGGATCTGATGGTGCGCGCCATGGCTGCGCTCGATCGCGGCGGGCTCCAGCTCAAAAAGCAGAGCGAGGACGGCGTCACCTATGCCGCCAAGATCGACAAGGCCGAGGCCCGGATCGACTGGAGCAAGCCCGCGCGCGCGGTGCTGCGCCACATTCACGGCCTGTCGCCGTTTCCCGGCGCCTGGGCCGAGCTTGAGAATGCGCGCGTCAAGATCCTGCGCTGCGAGCTGGCGAAAGGATCGGGCGAGCCCGGCGCGGTGCTGGATGAGCAGCTCACGATCGCCTGCGGCGAGGATGCCATTCGCATCATCGAGCTTCAGCGCGAGGGCAAGGGCCGGATGCAGGCCGCGGACTTCCTGCGCGGCGTGCCTGTGAAGCCGCCGATGCGGCTGGCCTGATGCCCCGCTACAAGCTCACCATCGAATATGACGGCGCGCCGTTCTTCGGCTGGCAGGTGCAGGACACGCTGCCGTCGGTGCAGGGTGCGCTGGAAGCGGCGGTGAAGGCGATGACCGGCGCGGATTTGCGGGTGCATGGCGCCGGCCGCACCGATGCCGGCGTGCATGCCCGCGGCCAGGTCGCGCATGTCGACGTCGAGAAGCAGTTTCCGCCCGGCCGCTTTCGCGACGGGCTCAATGCGCATCTGCGCCCGCATCCGATCGCGGTGCTCGAGGCCGAGATCGTGCCTGATACGTTCGAGGCGCGCTTCTCGGCGCTCAAGCGCCACTACCGCTACCGCGTCGTCAACACCCGCGCCAATCTCGCGCTCGACGTCGGCCATGCCTGGCGCGTGCCGCGCCGGCTCGATGCCGAGGCGATGCACGCGGCGGCGCAGCGCCTGCTCGGCAAGCACGATTTCACCACCTTCCGCGACACCGAGTGCCAGGCCAAATCGCCGGAGAAGACGCTCGACCAGCTCGACGTCATCCGCGACGGCCGCGAGATCACCGTCATCACCTCGGCGCGCTCGTTCCTGCACAGCCAGGTGCGCTCGATGGTGGGATCGCTGGTCTGGGTCGGCGAGGGCCGCTGGACCGCGGACGATCTCTCCGCAGCGCTTGCCGCTCGCAACCGCACCGCCTGCGGCATCGTCGCTCCGCCGGACGGGTTGTATCTGATGAAGGTGGACTACGAGTGAGGCGCGTTGCGGAAACGCTCTCGGACCAACAAAAAAGCCGGCGCTCGCGCGCCGGCTTTTTGATTGATGAAGGCAAGGCCCTCAGTTCAGCTTCTGCCGAACCTCGTTGATGCCCTTGGCGAGCAGGTCGTCGGCGACCTGGCCCTTGACCGACTGCGACAGGATCGTGGAGGCGGCCTGGACGGCGGCTTCCGCGGCTGCGGCGCGGACATCGGCCAGCGCCTGGGCCTCGGCGAGCGCGATCTTGCTCTCCGCGGTCTTGGTGCGGCGGGCGACGAAGTCTTCCATCTTCGCCTTGGCGTCGGCCGCGATGCGCTCGGCTTCGGCCTTGGCGTTGGCGATGATGTCGGCAGCCTCGCGCTCGGCGGTGGCACTGCGCGCTTTGTAGTCGGCGAGCACCTTGGCCGCCTCCTGCTTGAGGCGCGCGGCGTCGTCGAGCTCGGCCTTGATGCGCTCGGCGCGATGATCGAGCGCGGTCATCGCCGACTTGAAGACCCCGAGATAGCCGAACACGACCATCAGGATCACGAAGGCGACGGCGACCCAGGTTTCAGGATCGAAGAACATCTCGACTAACCCTTCAAGGACGCATCAACGGCGGCATTGACCGACGCCGCATCCGGAACGACGCCGGTGAGCTGCTGCACGATCTGGCCTGCTGCATCGGCCGCGATGCCGCGGACGTTGGTCATGGCGGTCGTGCGGGTCGAGGCGATGGTCTTCTCCGCCTCGGCGAGCTTGGCCGCCAGCTGCTCTTCCAGCGTCTTGCGCTCGGCTTCCGCCTGCGCATTCGCCTTGTCGCGGGATTCGTTGCCGATCGCCTGCGCGCGCGAACGCGCCGAAGCGAGCTCGCCTTCATAGGCCTTCAGCGCCGCCTCGGACTGGTCCTTCAGCGCCTGCGCCTCGGTGAGGTCGCCCTCGATCTTGTTCTGGCGCGCCTCGATCGCACCGCCGACCTTCGGCAGAGCGAGCTTGGACACGATCACATAAAGCAGGACGAAGAAGATCGCGAGCGACACCAGCTGTGAAGCGAAGGTGCTGCTCTCGAACGGCGGAAACCCGCCGCTGTGATGACCGCCATCGGCTTCGGTGTGGGCGCCCGCCGCCGGTCCTTTTGCCCCGCCATGACTCTCGGCCATGGAGTACTCCTGTTGCTGTCACGCGCCGCTTCGGATGAAGCGGCGCGAAAGAAGTCGTTCTTTAGAAAACGAACAGCAGAAGCAGCGCGATCAGCAGCGAGAAGATGCCGAGCGCTTCGGTCACGGCGAAGCCGAAGATCAGGTTGCCGAACTGGCCCTGAGCGGCCGACGGATTGCGGACGGCTGCGGCGAGGTAGTTGCCGAAGATCACGCCCACGCCGACGCCCGCACCGCCCATGCCGATGCACGCGATGCCCGCGCCGATAAGTTTTGCTGCTGCCGGATCCATTTTAGACTCCTTGGAAGAAAGATTGGGTTGTGGGTGGAAATTCCCCGGACCGCTCAGTGTCCCGGATGAATGGCGTCGTTGAGGTAGATGCAGGTCAGGATCGCAAACACATAGGCTTGCAGGAACGCGACCAGAATCTCGAGGGCGTACAGCGCGACCGTGAGCGCCAGCGGCAGCACGCCGCCGACCCAGCCGATGGCGCCGAGCGAGAAGCCGAGCATGGCGACGAAGCCCGCGAACACCTTCAGCGCGATGTGGCCGGCCAGCATGTTGGCGAACAGACGAATGCTGTGCGAGACCGGCCGCAGGAAGAACGACAGGATCTCGATGAACATGACCAGCGGCAGGATGTAGCCCGGGACGCCGTGAGGAACGAAAATCGAGAAGAATTTCAGGCCGTTCTTGGCGACGCCGTAGATCAGCACGGTGAAGAAGACCAGCAGCGCCAGTCCTACGGTGACGATCAGGTGGCTCGAGACCGTAAAGGTGTAGGGGATGATGCCGACCAGGTTCGAGACGCAGATGAACATGAACAGCGAGAAGATCAGCGGGAAGAACTTCATGCCTTCCGCACCGGCCGTCGAACGGATGGTCGAGGCAACGAACTCGTAGGAGATCTCGGCGACCGACTGCAGACGCCCGGGAATCAGCTGCGTGCCGCTGGCGAGCATCAGGAGCGAGATGATCGCAACTGCCACCAGCATGTAGAGCGATGAATTGGTGAAGGCGATCGTGTGATTGCCGATATGGCCGATCGTGAAGAGAGGCTCGATGTTGAACTGGTGGATCGGATCGATTTTCATCGGCGCGGCATCTCTTGGTCTGCCGGGCAATGCCGGCGGGTCTCGGTCTGCCGGCCGGGCCGGCCCGTACCGGCAAGGCCGGCACGATCATTCCTCTCCTGTGTGGATCGCCTTACGAACCACCGCGCCTGTTTTGACCCGCGCCCGCCGATCTCACCACATTCACCACGCCGGCCACGAAGCCCAGCAGCAGGAACACGATAAACCCGAAAGGCGACGTCGACAGCAAGCGGTCGAACCCCCAGCCAATCCCCGCCCCGACAGCGACACCGGCGACCAACTCGGAGGATAACCGAAAACCAAGCGCCATCGCCGAGGCTCTGGCCGCTCTGTCCTCACCGTTACCTGCGGGTTGCTCGGTCTTGGTGCGGCGGTCGCGAAGTTCGGACAACCGCTGATCAAGATTTCCGAGCCGATCGGAAAGCGCAGCTTCCTCGGGCGATCTATCGCGATCTCCATTCTCGCCGTGTCCCGTGCCCTGTGTCATGCAACGAAGACCCGAAACGCACCGGCTGAATGGAAATTACGCCCGCCACCCTCAAAAGCCGCGCGGACCATACTGATGGCCCATAATCAAGTCAAGCCAAGTCACGATTGCGTCGCTTTCTATTATGTATTTGATTTTCCTTATGATATTGCCGCGCGCGGCAGCGCTGCACACAGCGTGACGCCGCACCGCAGCAGCTGTCCTCAGGATCGGTGGATGCGGTCGCCATTTCGCCGCGCTGTCGGGATCAAACGGACTGGCGGGATCGTTGATTCCGAGCGGGTGTTTTTGGCGGCAGATCGCCGCGCCGCGGTGTAGAATTGCGGACGTGCCACCTGCCCGTGGTGGCGGAGAGCGCGATGAGACCAGTGACGTCATCCACAGCATCATGGCTCGCGGCGTCGTTCGTCGCTGCGATGGTCGTCAGTGGCAACCTGGTGGCCGCGCAATCGGCGCCGGACAGCGAAAACGGCCGCTACACCATGACGCCGATCCCCGAGGGGGTGCTGCGGCTCGACACCCGCACAGGAACGATGTCGACCTGCACCAGGAACGGCACCGGCTGGGCCTGCTATGCGGTGCCCGACGAGCGCGCCGCGTTCGACGCCGAGATCGGCCGGCTCCAGGCCGAGGTCGAGAAGCTGAAGGGACAGCTCGCGGCCGGGCCGACCGTGTCGGGCAAGATCGAGGAAGCGCTGCCGAAATCCGACCCGCTGAAGAAGGCGGAGCCGAAGGTCGCCGAAGGCGATCGCAAGATCGAGATCCCGCTGCCGAGCGATCAGGACCTCGATCGCGTGATGTCGTTCCTGGAAAAGGCCTGGCGGAGGCTGATCGACATGGCCAACCGGGTGCAAAAGGACGTGTCGGGCAAGATTTGAGGCCCTTCGCGCGATCCATGCGTTGAGGTGCCGTAGGGTGGGCAAAGGCGTTCTTACGCCGTGCCCACCATGTTTCTACAACGATGAAAAGAAGACGTGGGCACGGCGCTTTGCGCCTTTGCCTCCCTTACGGCAGTGTTCGATTAGTCGAGACCCTCTATGACATCAGCCAAATCCGTAACCCGCTCGGCGCCGTCGACGGTGCAAGCCGCCACCATCTCCTCGTCGCTGCTGACCGTGCAGACGCCGGGTCGCGGCTTCACCGACCTCACCAGCGAAGCCGCAAAATTCATCGCCGAGGCGCGCGCAGGCGAGGGCGCATTGACGCTGTTCGTTCGCCACACCTCGGCGTCGC
The DNA here is from genome assembly GCF_028128625.1 of Bradyrhizobium sp. CCBAU 45389. NCBI lineage: Bacteria > Pseudomonadati > Pseudomonadota > Alphaproteobacteria > Hyphomicrobiales > Nitrobacteraceae > Bradyrhizobium > Bradyrhizobium sp. CCBAU 45389. Next base: position 17,467 of record NZ_LBIY01000083.1, read on the forward strand.
TGACGATCCAGGAGAACGCCGATCCTTCCGTGCTCGTCGATCTCACCACCGCGCTGTCCCGGCTCGCGCCGGAGAATGCGGGGTGGACGCATGATACCGAGGGACCGGACGACATGCCCGCGCACGTCAAGACCATGCTGACGCAGACCTCGCTGCAGGTCCCGGTCCTGAACGGCAGGCTTGCGCTCGGCACCTGGCAGGCGATCTACCTGATCGAGCACCGCGCCCGCCCGCACCGGCGCGAGGTGGTGCTGCAATTCATCGGCAGCCATCAGTAGGGACAAAACAAAACCGGCCGCGGAGACCGCGGCCGATTCGTGTCGTTTGGGTTCGCTGGCTTCCGATCAGGTCGCCTTGATGTCGACGTCCTTGGTCTCGGGCAGGAAGAAGAAGCCGATCACAACGGTGATAGCCGCGAACGTAACCGGGTACCAAAGGCCCGCATAGATATCGCCCGTCGAAGCCACGATGGCGAAGGCGGTCGCCGGCAGCAGGCCGCCGAACCAGCCGTTGCCGATGTGGTAGGGCAGCGACATCGAGGTGTAGCGGATGCGGGTCGGGAACAGTTCGACCAGCATCGCGGCGATCGGGCCGTAGACCATGGTGACGAAGATCACCAGGATGAACAGCAGCCCGATGGTCGCGGCCACCTGCGGACGGAAGATGTCGAACGGATGGGCCATCTTCACGATGCCCGCATCGCCGACCTTGGGATAGCCGGCTGCCTGCACCGCGGCGAGGACGGCCGGGTTGCTGTCCTTGGCGTTCGCGTACGGAACTTCCTTGCCGTTGACGACCACCTTCACGCCGGAGCCGGCCGGGGCCGACGTGGTCGAGTACTTGACCGACGACTGCGACAGGTAGGCGCGCGCGGTGTCGCAAGGCGCGGTGAAGACGCGGGTGCCGACCGGGTTGAACAGGTCGCCGCAGCCCGCGGGATCCGCCACCACCTCGACCTTGGTCTGCTCGATGGCCTTTTCCAGCGCCGGGTTGGCGTTGGTGGTGATCATCTTGAAGATCGGGAAGAAGGTCAGTGCCGCGATCAGGCAGCCGCCGAGGATGATCGGCTTGCGGCCGATCTTGTCGGACAGCACACCGAACACGATGAAGAAGCCGGTGCCGAGCAGCAGCGACCAGGCGATCAGCAGGTTGGCGGTGTAGCCGTCGACCTTCAGGATCGATTGCAGGAAGAACAGCGCATAGAACTGGCCGGTGTACCAGACCACGCCCTGGCCCATCACGCCGCCGAGCAGCGCGAGCAGCACGAGCTTGCCGTTCTGCCAGTTGCCGAAGGCTTCCGTCAGCGGCGCCTTCGAGCTCTTTCCTTCGTCCTTCATCTTCTGGAAGATCGGCGATTCATTGAGGCGCAGCCGGATCCAGACCGAGATGCCGAGCAGCAGCACCGACACCAGGAACGGGATGCGCCAGCCCCACTTCGCGAAATCGGCTTCGCCGGTCGCGGTGCGGGTGAACAGGATCACCAGCAGCGACAGGAACAGGCCGAGCGTCGCCGTGGTCTGGATGAAGGAGGTGTAGTAGCCGCGCTTGCCGTTCGGCGCGTGCTCCGCGACATAGGTCGCCGCACCGCCATACTCGCCGCCGAGCGCCAGGCCCTGGGCGAGGCGCAGCGCGATCAGGATGATTGGGGCCGCGATACCGATGGTGGCCGCGTTGGGCAGCAGGCCGACGATGAAGGTCGACAGACCCATGATCAGGATGGTGACGAGGAAGGTGTACTTGCGGCCGACGATGTCGCCGATGCGGCCGAACACGATCGCGCCGAACGGACGCACCAGGAAGCCGGCGGCGAATGCCAGCAGCGCGAAGATGTCGCGTGTGGCCGGCGGATAATCCGAGAAGAACTGCACGCCGATGATCGAGGCGAGCGAACCGTAGAGGTAAAAATCGTACCACTCGAAGACGGTACCGAGCGAGGAGGCGAGAATGACGAAACGTTCGTCCTTCGTCATCCCTCCCGCGCCTGCTTGAGACACAGCCATTGTCGACATATTGGGTCGCTCCCCGAAATGCGTTTCCTCGCGCCCCGGGTGTCCGGATGTGCCGGATCGACCCAGGTCTTGCCCGCAAGGTAACATCGGCGTGAAACCCGCCCCAATACGACTTTCGGCCTTGCGCACTGACGCGCACCTGACTGCCCGGTATCGGGCGCCGGCACGGCAGCGAAGGCTTGTGGATTAACCCCTTTGCAGCAAAGGGATAATGGGCACTTGCATGCCACGGCCGGGCAGGGAAGAATTGACCTGCCGCGGCATCGACTCGCCGGCCGGTTGCGAACGATAGCAAGAGAACGATGAACGCTCCCTCGACCCATCTCGTCATTGCCGATGACCATCCCCTGTTCCGCGACGCGCTGCGGCAGGCTGTGGCGAGCGTCCTGACCTCGGCCAGGATCGACGAGGCCGGATCGTTCGAGGATCTGACCAAGCTCCTCGAACAGACCTCCGACGTCGACCTGATCCTGCTCGACCTCTCGATGCCCGGGATCTCCGGCTTCTCCGGCCTGATCTATCTGCGCGCGCAATATCCGGCGGTCCCGGTGGTGATCGTCTCGGCCTCTGACGACAGCGCCACGATCCGCCGCTCGCTTGATTTCGGCGCCTCCGGGTTCATCCCCAAGCGGTTCGGCGTCGAGACGCTGCGCGATGCCATTCTCAAGGTGATGGAAGGCGACGTCTGGGTTCCCGCCGACACCGACCTGTCCGCCGCCGCCGACCCCGACATGACGCGCCTGCGCGACCGCCTAGTGACGCTGACCCCGCAGCAGGTCCGGGTCCTGATGATGCTGTCCGAGGGCCTCCTCAACAAGCAGATCGCCTACGAGCTCGGCGTCTCCGAAGCCACCATCAAGGCGCATGTCTCGGCGATCCTGCAAAAGCTCGGGGTCGAGAGCCGTACCCAGGCGGTGATTGCGGCCGCGAAGATCGCCGGCGGCCAGTGGAAGCAGGGCACGCCGACGGGGTAGCCTCGCTCCGTCATCCTTCGAGGCTCTCGGCGCAATGCTTTGCATCGCGCCACTCGCACCTCAGGATAACGGAGTTGACAATGTCCGTAGCAGTTCGTTGGCGACCCTAAGATCCGCCGTATCGGAACCTTCAGCAAAGCCATCAAGAGCCGCTTGAAGCAATCGTGTCGCTTCCTCGCACCGATCGCGCTCCGCGAGAAATTCGGCAAGATCGATCGCGGCCCGCAGTTCCCAGGCTTTTGCGCTCTTGCGGCGGCTCAAATCCAGTGACTGCATGAAGTGGGCTTCTGCTTGCTCAGCCTTGGACTCCGGCAGCGACAACAGAACTCTGGCCTTCATCCGCAGCAACTCGGGCATGTAGAGATGATCGCCGCTTTGTTCGACGAGGCGGATCGCGTCGTCGATCAGGTGCGCGCTCTGCTCGATCTGCCCGAGCGCCAGAAGCCCCTGCACCAGCGCGATGTTGAACGTCGTGGTGAGCAGCTCGTAACCGGCATCGTGGAGCTCGCGCAGGCTGGCCATTATCGTCTCGACGCCGCCGGCGTCGTCGCCGCGCCGGATCGCCAGCTCGCCTTTGACGCCCCGGCCGACCGCGAGATAGGGCCCCATCGAGCGCGACTCGGCATGCGCGATGAAGCGGTCGATGTTCTCTTCCGCATCGTCGAGCTCTCCGCTCCAGAGATCGATCGAAACCGCCCAGATCAGCGCAATGCAGAGCGTGATCGGATGGTCCATCTGCGCGGCTTCGGTGACCGTCTGCCGCGCCAACTGCCGCGCATCCGCAGGCTGGCCCTGCAACCAGAGCTCCCGGGCCAGCGAGATGCCGGCCCGGTTGCGATGATCGAAACCGTTGACCGTGCTGATCCGCTCCGTGCCAGGCCCCTGCCAGGCAGCCTGCAGCATGTTCAGCGCGTCACGATGCTCACCGGCCAGATGCAGCGAGACGCCCAGGAGGGAATGGGCGAGGGCGATGGATGCGGCGTCGCCCAGCGTCTCGGCAACCGTGAGGCTCTGCCGCGCGTAACCAAGCGCGGCGTCGAACTGTCCCATCCGCTCGTGGAAGATGTGCATCCGGCCGAGCAGCTGAAGCTGGTTCGGCGCATCGCCGCGCGCCTCTGCGATCGCGAGGCCCCGGCTCAAGGCCGTGCGCGCTGCCTCACTGCCGCCGCGCGTGAACATCAAGGTCAGGCCGAGGGCGGCCTGGATGTGCATCTCCTCTGCGCTGCCGCGCGAGGATGCATCGATTGCAAGCAACGCCCGTTCCGACCAGCGCCGGCATTCGATCAGCAGCGACATCGCGAGAAAGATCGGAGCTGCCGCCGCGGCGAGTGCAATGCCGATGCCCGCATCGCCGTTTGCGCCGAAGCACCAATCCAGCGCGGCGCGCACATTGTGCAGCGCTGAAAAATGGATGGCACGTTCGTCGGCGCTCGGCACCGTCTCCCATATCGTGCCGGCCTGCTCCAGCCATCGCCGGTAGTAGGTCGCGTGGCGGGCCGAGAGCGCCGCGTCGCATGGCTCGCTCTCGAACAGATAGGCGCGCGTCGTGTCGAGCAGACGATAACGCATCATGGCGCCGACCGGTCGCGGCGCGACCATCGATTTGGCGACGAGGCTGTCGATGGCGTCGAACAGCCGGGCGCGGTCGACGTGTTCGTCCGGTACGACCTCGAGCGCGGCGTCGATGGTGAAATGCCCGGCGAAGACCGCGAGCCTGCGCAGCACGAGGCGCTCGATGCCGGACAGGAGCCCGTAGCTCCAGTCCAGCGTGGCCTGCAACGTCTTCTGCCGCGGCGGCGCGGTGCGCTGACCCTGCCAGAGCAGATTGAGGCGCTCGTCGAGCAGCGCCGCCGTCTGCTCCAGCCCGTAGGCCTCGACCCGGCCTGCGGCGAGCTCGATCGCCAGGGCCATGCCGTCGAGCTTGCGGCAGATACCGGCGACGATCGCGGCATTGCCGTCGTCGAGCGCGATCTGCGCGCCGCCGGCGGTCGCCCGTTCGATGAAGAGCTGAAGCGCGGGATAGGTCTGCGCGGCCGCCGCAGTCAACCCGGCACTGTCCGGCGGAACGGCGAGCGGCGCCAGTCGATAGACCTGCTCGCCCTCGACGCGCAGGGCTTCGCGGCTGGTTGCGAGGATATGGACATGTGGCGCGGCGTGGAAGATTTCCGCGGCCAGCGGCGCCGCCGCGGCGATGACGTGCTCGCAATTGTCGAGGATCAGCAGCATCCGCTTGTCCCTGAGGTGCGCGAGCAGCGCGGGCAGGGGATCGTCGGCCTCGGCCGGTAGACCCAGCATCAGCAGGATCGACGTGATCACGAGATCGGGATCGCTCAGCGCGGCAAGATCGACAAAGTGTGCGGCGTCGGAGAACGTCTCAAGCAGGTCGTGAGCGATCGCCACGGCAACGGCGGTCTTGCCGACGCCGCCCGGGCCGGCGATCGTGACGAAGCGGGCGGTGGTGAGCTTGTCCGAGATGGCGGCGACCGCATCGTCGCGTCCGACCATGCGTTGCAGCCGGTTCGGCAGCTTTACCGGCGGCAGCCCCATCCGTGGTACGGAACGCGGCTTCGCTGCAATCTCCGTTTGCGAGATCGGCGCCACGAAGCAATAGCCGCGGCCCGAGAGCGTGGTGATGTAGCGGGCGCCGTCCTTGCCGTCGCCGAGGACCTTGCGAAGCGCCGCGATGTGAAAGCGTAAGTTGGCCTCCTCGACGGCCATGCCGGGCCAGACCCGCGCCATCAGCTCCCACTTGCTGACGACCTCGTTCGGCCGCGCCATCAGTGCGATCAGCGTATCGAAGCTCTTGGCGCCCATCGGCAGCGCGATGCCGTCGCGCATCACGAGCCTCTCATGCGGCCTCACGGTGAATGGCCCGAACGACAGTGTCGTTGCCGCGGCCGCGTCCGGTTCAGTCATCGCGAAATCTTGCTCATTTGGAAGACCGGATAGCCAGCGGGCGCCGATCCGGCAAGACCGGCCTTGCATCGGCATCAGACCGCGTTTGCAGGCCTCCTGACCGGGTTCCCTGCCGGCCTCACAACATCTCACAAGTCCCAACGGGTATCCTGCCGAGGCGGCTGGTAGTCAGTTGCGCGACGGCAAGGAGACCTTTCATGACCCAAGCGGCAAAGTTGCTGTACACGGCCAGGACCCGCACCAGCGGCGGGCGACAGGACGGCATGTCCCGCAGCTCCGATGGTCGCCTGGATGTCAAATTGTCGTCGCCGGGCAGTGTCGGCATCGGCACCAATCCCGAGCAATTGTTCGCGGCCGGTTGGTCGGCCTGCTTCGAAGGCGCGATGGAGATCGCGGCGCGCAAGCGCAAGATCGTGCTTCCGAGAAAAAGCGCGATCGATGCGGAAATCGATCTTCTTCTCGATGAAGGCGCTTACGCCCTCCGGGCGCGACTCAATGTCAGCCTGCCGGGCCTCGATCGCGAGGTCGCGCGCGACATCGTCGATGAGGCGCACCAGACCTGCCCCTACTCCAAGGCCGTCCGCGGCAACATCGACGTCGCGGTCGCGCTGATCTGACGCCATTACCAACCATCAACGAGATAGCAACACATGAAGCAGCTCATCGACAAGCATCGCCGCACGTTTCTTGGCGCCGCCGCGGGAACCGTCGCCGTCGGTCTCGGCGTGATCGATCTCGCCCGCGCCGAGACGGAAGCGCCGCGCGCCTCCGCATCGAATGCGTCCTTCGGCGCGATCAAGCAGATCGAGGCCGGTGTCCTCAATGTCGGCTATGCGGAGGCAGGCCCATCGAATGGTCCGGTGGCGATCCTGCTGCACGGCTGGCCCTACGACATCCACGCTTTCGTCGATGTCGCACCGATCCTCGCCAAGGCCGGCTATCGCGTGATCATTCCTTATTTGCGCGGCTACGGCACGACGCAGTTCCTCTCCAGCGAAACGCCGCGCAACGGCGAGCCCGCCGCATTGGCGGTCGACATCATCGCGCTGATGGACAAGCTCGACATCAAGAAGGCGGTCATCGCCGGCTTCGATTGGGGCGCGCGCACCGCCGACATCATCGCGGCGCTGTGGCCGGATCGCTGCCGCGCACTGGTGTCGGTCAGCGGCTATCTGATCTCCAGCCAGGCCGCCGGCGGCGCCCCGTTGCCGCCATCGGCCGAGTTGCAATGGTGGTACCAGTTCTATTTCGCGACCGAGCGCGGCCGCGCCGGCTACGAGAAGTACACGCACGATTTCGCAAAACTGATCTGGAAGCTGGCCTCGCCGCAATGGAGATTCGACGACGCCACCTTCGCCCGTAGCGCGTCGGCGCTGGACAACAAGGATCACGTCGCGATCACGATCCACAATTACCGCTGGCGGCTCGGGCTTGCCCAGGGCGAGCCGAAGTATGAGGAGCTCGAAAAGAAGCTCGCGGCAGCTCCCGTCATCAGCGTGCCGACGATCACGATGGAAGGCGACGCCAACGGCGCGCCGCATCCCGAGCCCAGCGCCTATGCCAAGAAGTTCTCCGGCCGCTACGACTTTCGCCTGATCACCGGCGGCATCGGCCACAACTTGCCGCAGGAAGCCCCGCAGGCCTTCGCCAAGGCCGTCATCGACGCTGACGGCGCCTGAAGATTTCGTCAGCACCTCGGCCCGGTCAGGCTGGGCCGAGGTGCATAATTTGATTCCAGCTTGATGAAGCCTCATGACGCCGACCGAACCTGAAAAGAAGAAACTCTCATTCTCCACTGCCCTCGTGCTCGCCGTGGTCCTGCTGGTCGTTTTGCTGACTTGCGTGCCGTACCTGGTCACGATTGCGCTCGCTGAAGGTCCTGCGCCGGCCAATGCCTCGCCGATCTTCGGCGTCACGATTCCGCCGGGCTACAAGCAGTGGGAGCTGATCGCACCGGCCGAAGAGGCGGCGCCGCTCGACGAGCTTCGCGCTGTCCTCGGCAACCAGACGGCCGTCGACGCCTATCAGGCCGGCAAGCTTCCGTTTCCGGACGGCACCATTCTGGTCAAGCGCGCCTGGAAGCGGAAACAGTCACCGGAGTTTGCATCAGCGACGATTCCCGGCGCCGCCACCACGGTCCAGGTGATGGTCAAGGATTCCAAGAAATATGCCTCAACCGGCGGCTGGGGTTTTGGCCGGTTCATCGACGGCAAGCCGGTCGACGAGGCCCAGCACCGCACCTGCTGGGGCTGTCACGAAGCCCGCGCCAGGAGCCGCGATTATGTCTTCACGCGGCTGGCGCCGTGAGACCATGCGGAGGATAGTTTGAAGACCTGGTTCATCAGCGGCAGCTCTCGCGGGCTTGGGCGTGCTATCACGGAAGCGGCACTCGCCGCGGGCGACCAGGTGGTTGCCACTGCGCGGACGCTCGGACCGCTCGAATCGTTGCGGGAACGTTTCGGCGAAAGACTGCGGCTCGCAACGCTCGACGTCACGGATGAAGCTGCCGCGCAAGCAGCCATCGCGCTCGCTGTGACGACGTTCGGTGGCCTCGATGTGGTCGTGAACAACGCCGGCTATGGTGACCTCGGATCGGTCGAGGACACGAGCCTCGTTTCGTTCCGACGGCAGATCGAGGCCAACTTGATGGGTACCATCATCGTCACCAAGGCGGCGATTCCCGTACTGCGCCGGCAACGTCGCGGGCATATTGTGCAGGTCTCGTCCGTCGGCGGCCGGATCGGCGCTCCGGCGCGCGCAGCCTATTCGGCCGCGAAATGGGGAATCGAGGGCTTTTCGGAATCGCTTGCGCGCGAGATGGCCCTGATCGGCGTGCATGTGACGATTGTCGAGCCCGGCGGCTTCCGGACGGGCTTCGCCCAGGCCGCACATGAAACTGATGAAGGTCGTCCGGAGTATGACGCGGTCGTCGGCGCCGCCGTCAGGATGCAGCGTGATTACGATGGCCGCCAGCCGGGCGACCCGGGCAAGGCGGCTGACGTCGTGTTGAAGCTTGCGAATATGGATCGACCGCCTCTGCGCATCGCGCTCGGGAGCGACGCGGTCAACGCTATCGCAACGACGGACCGGCAACGTCTCGAAGAGTTGGAGAGGTGGCGCGCACTCAGCGTCTCCACGGACTTTTGAACGTCGGTGCGCTTCACTCCGCCGCCACCATCTGCTGCGTGCGCCACTGGCCGAGCAGGGCGCGGAGCGAGGCCGGCTTCACCGGCTTGTTGAGCACCGCGATCTTTTCCTCGCGCGCGGCCTGTTGCACGGCGGGGCTGCGGTCGGCGGTGATCAGGATCGCTGGAATGGCGTCGCCGAAGCGGCGGCGGACGTCGCGGATCGCGGCGATGCCGTTGCCGCGGTCGAGGTGATAGTCAACGAGCAGGCCGGTGACGCGCTTGCCGGCAGCCTCGATCGCCGCGATCGCGGCTTCGGGATCGGCGACCGCAATCACCTCGGCGTCCCAGGCCTTCAGGAGCGTGCGCATGCCGTCGAGGATCGCGGCATCGTTCTCGATGCAGACGATCAGCGCGCCCGCGATCGGCGTGCGCGCCAGCGGCGTGGCGCTGGTGACGGCGGCGGTGAGGGTGATCGCTTTCGCCGTCGGCACCGTCACCGAGAAGACCGAGCCGCCGCCGGTATTGGAGCCGATGGCGATGCTGTGGTTGAGCACGCGCGCCAGCCGTTCGACGATCGACAGCCCGAGGCCGAGGCCGCGCGCGATCCGCGCGCCCTGCTCCAGGCGGTGGAATTCCTTGAAGATCTCGCCGCGCTTGACCGGCGGGATGCCGACGCCGGTGTCGTAGACGCAGATCTTGAGCGAGGCGCCCTGGCGGCGACAGCCGACCAGCACGCGGCCGCGCGGGGTGTATTTGATCGCGTTGGAGATCAGGTTCTGGAGCAGGCGCCGCAGCAGCAGCCGATCCGACTGCACCGGCAGCGAGCAGGGCACGAAGGCGAGATCGAGGCCCTTGGCGCGCGCGATCGGCGCGAACTCGATCTCCAGCGAGCGCATCAGATCGGCCATCTTGAAGCTCGAGATCGAGGTCGCCATCGCGCCGGCATCCAGCCGGGAGATGTCGAGCAGTGCGCCGAGGATCTCCTCGATGGCCTGGAGCGACTCGTCGATGTTCTCGACCAGCCGGGTCTCCTCGCCGCTGTGCTGGCGCTCGACCAGGCTCGTGACATAGAGCCGGGCCGCGTTCAGCGGCTGGAGAATGTCGTGGCTGGCGGCGGCGAGGAAGCGCGTCTTGGAGATGCTGGCATCTTCCGCCGTGCTCTTGGCCAGCGCGAGTTCCGAGTTCAGCCGGGTCAATTCCTCGGTGCGGTCGCGCACGCGCTTTTCCAGCGTCGCGTTGGCGCGCTCCAGCGCTTCTGCCGCCTCGAAGGTCGGCGTGACGTCGGTGAAGGTGATGACGAAGCCGCCGCCGGGCATGCGGTTGGTGAGCACCTCGATCACCATGTGGCGTTCCGGCAGGCGCTCGAGATAGGGCTCGCTGTCGGTGGTGTAGGCCACGAGCCGCTGCTCGATCATCGCCTCGCGGTCGGCCTGGTTGTCCGGATCGCTCACGCCCATGAATTCCAGGATTTCGCGCAAGGGCGTGCCGAACTGGATGAAATGCGGGGGGACGTTGAGGAGATCGCCGAACTGGCGGTTGGAGCAGATCAGCTGCAGGTCGGCATCGAACACCGCGATGCCCTGGCGGACATGATTGAGCGCGGTCTGGAGGATCTCGCGGTTGAAATGCAGCGCCGCATGGGAATCGTCGAGCAGCTTCAGCGCGGCTTTCGCGGAGACGGTCCGTTTGCGCAGCAGCAGCGACATCACGAGGCGCGAGGAGGCCGCGCCGATCGACGAGGCGATCAGGTGCTCGGCGTGCTGCAACAGCTCGAAATCGGCGGGTGCCCCGGGCTCGAGCCGCACATTGCGCCGCGCCGAGAAGGCATCGAAGGAATGCCGGGCGCGGTCGGGCCCGAGATATTGCGCCACCGTGCTCTGGATGTCCTGCACCGTGACGGTGGTGCGCCAGCGGCGGAAACTCGGGGAGATCGGGGCGAGCGTGTTGGGCACGAACAGATCGGCCTGCACCAGCTCGATCGACGACGGCCGTCGCGCCAGCGAGAGCAGCACATAGGTGAGGATGTTGAGCGACAGCGACCAGATCACGCCGTGCATCAGCGGCGGCAGGTCGGCGCCGAACAGCGCCTGCGGCCGCAGCGCCTCGATGCCGAACGGACCGTGCTGGAGCCACAGGATGCCGGTCGTGGAGGAATCCATGAAGCTCGGCATGAACAGCGTGTAGAGCCACACCGCAAAGCCGACCAGCATGCCGCCGATCGCGCCGCGCGCGGTCGCGCGCCGCCACAACAGCCCGCCGAAGAAGCTCGGCGCGAGCTGGGCGATGGCGGCAAAGGACAGCAGGCCGATCGCGGCGAGCTGGGTGTTGCCGAGCGCGCGATAGTAGAAATAGGCCATCACCATGATGGTGAAGATCGCGAGCCGGCGCGAGCGCAGCAGGAAGTCGCTGAAATCAGCGCCGCCGGTGCGTCCCTCCGGCCGCCGCTGCAGCACCAGGGGCACCACGAGGTCGTTCGACACCATGATCGACAGCGCGACGCATTCGACGATGACCATCGCGGTCGCCGCCGACAGGCCGCCGACGAAGACGGCGACGCTGAGCAGATCCGCGCCGCCCTCCATCGGCAACGCCAGCACGTACATGTCAGGCTCGGCCGCGCCGAACGGGAAGGTGACGAGGCCGGCGAGCGCGATCGGGATCACGAACAGATTGATGGCGACGAGGTAGAGCGGGAACAGCCAGCGCGCGCGGCCGACCTCCGCATCGCTGGAATTCTCCACCACGCTGACGTGGAACTGGCGCGGCAGCAGCATGACCGCGCACAGCGACAGCAGCGTCATGGTCAGGAAGTTGCCGATCGACGGTGAATAGTTGATCGCGCGCACCGCCTCCGGCGTCTTCATCGCCCGTTCGATCAATTCATGCGGCGAGAACATCCAGAAGGTGACGAAGATGCCGGCGGCGAGGAAGGCGACCAGCTTCACGATGGATTCGGTCGCTACCGCCAGCATCAATCCGTGCTGGTGCTCGGTCGCATCGGTCTGCCGCGTGCCGAACAGCACGGCGAAGGCCGCCATCGCCAGCGTCACCATCAGCGCCATGTCGCCGAGGATCGGGATGTGGGAGAAGGCCTGGTCCTCGCTCAGGATCGTCTCCAGCGAGGAGGCGACCGCCTTGAGCTGGAGCGCGATGTAGGGCACCGAGCCGATGATCGCGATCAGCGCCACGGTCGCCGCCACCGCCTGGCTCTTGCCGTAGCGCGCGCCGATGAAGTCGGCGATCGAGGTGATGTTGTGGGCTTTCGCAAGCTGGATCACGCGGCGGAGCACGCCGGCGCCGAGCCCGATCATCAGGATCGGGCCGACATAGATCGCAAGGAAATCGGTCGAGGTGCGGGTGGCGAAGCCGACCGAGCCGAAGAAGGTCCAGGAGGTGCAGTAGATCGCCAGCGACAGCGGATAGATCAGCCCTGACGCACGGCCGGGTCCGGCGAGCGAGCGGCGGTCGCCATGGCTCGCCACCAGGAACAGGAAGCCGATATAGCCGAAGGCGGCGGCGATCACGCCCCAGTCGTGCAGCATGGCGAGCGCGCTTCTCCCTGGGCGCGGGTGCGCCCGGTCTCATTTTCCCTTTAAATCTAGCGCGTTGCAGGGACGCAAGCGACAGCGAAATGCCGTGCGGGGGGAGGAACTGGGGTTGTCGTTAAGGTGCCAGCGTTCTGCGCGGGCACTTACCCTCCCCTGGAGGGGGAGGGTCGATCGCGCGAAGCGCGAGCGGGGTGGGGTGATCCTTCAACACGGGCAGCGTTCGAGGTGGAGGGACCGTCACCCCACCCCGTCTCACATTTCGCTGCGCTCAATGTGAGTCGACCCTCCCCCTCCAGGGGAGGGTAAGAAAAGCCTACTCCGCGGCCAGCGACTTCTGCTGCAGCGGCAGGCCGAGGCGGTCCCACACCTGCAACAGGGCCTCGGCGAGCTGATCGATCAGGCCGTCATCGTGATAGGGCGAGGGCGTGATGCGCAAGCGTTCGGTGCCCTTGGGCACGGTCGGGTAGTTGATCGGCTGGATGTAGATGCCGTGCTCTTCGAGCAGGAGGTCGGAGGCCTGCTTGCACTTCTCGGGATCGCCGACGAACAGCGGCACGATGTGGGTGTCGGTCGACATCACCGGCAGGCCGGCGGCGCTGAGGATCGCCTTGACGCGGGCGGCGCGGTCCTGGTGGCGCTCGCGCTCCCAGTTCGAGGTCTTCAGATGCTTGATTGCGGCGGTCGCGGCCGAGCAGATTGCCGGCGGCAGCGCGGTGGTGAAGATGAAGCCCGGCGCGTAGGAGCGCACGGCGTCGATGATCTGGCCGTTGGCGGCGATGTAGCCGCCGAGGCAGCCGAATGCCTTGGCGAGCGTGCCTTCGAGGATGTCGATGCGATGCATGACGCCGTCACGCTCGGCGATACCGCCGCCGCGCGGGCCGTACATGCCGACCGCGTGAACCTCGTCGACATAGGTCATCGCGCCGTATTTCTCGGCGAGATCGCAGATCTTGGCGAGCGGCGCGACGTCGCCGTCCATGGAATAGAGGCTCTCGCAGGCGATCAGCTTCGGCCGGGTCGGGCCCGCAGCCTTCAACTGCGCTTCGAGGTCGGCGAGGTCGTTGTGGCGGAACACGACGCGCTCGCAGCCGGACTGGCGGATGCCCTCGATCATCGAATTGTGGTTGAGCTCGTCCGACAGGATCAGGCAGTTCGGAATGAGCTTGGCGATGGTCGCGATGCCGGTCTGGTTCGAGACATAGCCCGAGGTGAACAGCAGCGCGGCTTCCTTGCCGTGGAGGTCGGCGAGTTCGGCCTCGAGCTGCACCAGCGGATGATGCGTACCGGCGATGTTGCGGGTGCCGCCGGCGCCGGTGCCGACGCGGGTCGCGGTCTCGACCATGGCGCCGACCACCTTCGGGTGCTGGCCCATGCCGAGATAGTCGTTGGAGCACCAGATCACGACGTCGCGCTTGCCCTTCGGCGAATGCCAGACCGCGTGCGGGAACCGGCCCGCCGTGCGCTCCAGATCGGCAAACACGCGATAGCGCCGCTCGGAGTGGAGACGATCGAGGGCGGAATTGAAGAACTGGCTGTAATCCATCGGCAAAACCTGAGACGGAACTGACCAAAAGGGCCGCATCTTCTTAGAGCTTTTCCAGCTCCAATGTCTATGCGCTATCCCACATTTGGCCGTGTGGGGCATTTGGGCAAAATGCCCTATCGTGCGATTTCAAACTTGATCCCGATCAAGCTCGCGCGAGAGGTAATGTTGCTTTGCACCATGCGCCGAGGCGCCGGTCTATCCGGCCTTGGCCTTCTTGCGCGGCTCGCTGCGCACGTCCTTGGCCGTAACGGGCTTCAACCAATCCGAATTGCGCAAGGCGTGCGTCACGCAATCGTGGATGTGGGTGTGCAGCACCTTGTTCGCGCCCATGGCATCGCGCTTCAGCGCCAGCTCCTTGAGCTCGCGATGTTCGGCGGCCGCCATCTCACCGCGAAACACCACGGCGATCATCTGGTAGCGCAGATAGCGGTCGTAGACCGCGGCGTGCGCATCGAGCAGCACCCTGGAGCCGCAGGCCGCGACGAGCGCGCGGTGAAACTGGAAATCGCACTGTTTCCAGCTCTCGGCGTCGGACCGCTCGCCTGACAGCAGCATCCGCTCCATCGCGGCAAGCTTGTGATGCGCCGAGACGATGTGCGCCTCCCAATCGAGATCGCCGGCCGCAAATGACTTCTCGATCATGTGGCCTTCGAGCAGCTCGCGCAGCTCGGCGATCTCCTGGAATTCCGCCGCCGAGATCGGCGCCACCTCGAAGCCGCGCTGGCCTTCGGCGACGACGAATCCTTCCGAGCACAGCCGGTTCAGTGTCTCGCGCAGCGTCGAGATGCTGGTGCCGTAGGCGCTGCTCATCCGCTCGAGCTTGAGCTTCTGACCCGGCGTCAGCTTGCCGAAGATCAGGTCGGTGCGGATCCGGCGATAGGCGCTGTCGCCCACGGTCTCGGCGGTCGTGTCGGGAAGGGTGTCCATGCCTCATCCTAGCGCTTTGGTCCCGCGTTCTGACAAATTTCCAAGCTTTATCAAGCGTTTCTTTTAATATCATACAAAATAAGAAATATCGGTTGATTTATATTTCGTCATATAACAATTTCCCACTCCTAAGAACGAGATCAAACAGGGAGGGGGCGATGCCCGTTCGGTTCAAAGGTCTGGCTTTCGTGGCGGCGATCGGTGCGGTCGCCCTGGGCGTAAAGGCGCCGGCGTCTGGGCAGGCCATTCAGGAGCGCACCATCCGCTGGGGGCACCTCAACAACACCGACCATCCCGTCAGCAAAGGCGTGCAGAAATTCGCCGAGATCGTCGCGGCCAGGAGCGGCGGCAAGATCAAGGTGCGCGAATATCCCGCCAACCAGCTCGGCAGCGAGATGCAGCAGCAATCGGCGCTGCGCGCCGGCACCCAGGAGATGCAGTCGCCGGCGACGACTTCGCTGGTCGGCATCGTCAAGGATTACGGGCTGATCGATTTCCCCTTCATCGTCTCGACCCCGCAGCAGGCCGATGCGCTGCTCGACGGTCCGCTCGGTGCGGCGCTGCTGGCAAAACTGCCGGAGAAGGGGCTGGTCGGTCTCGCCTATTGGGATCTCGGTTTCCGCAACGTCACCAACAGCCGGCGTCCGATCGCCAAGGGCGAGGACCTCGACGGCATCAAGATCCGCGTGATCCCGAACCCGGTCTATCTGGAGACCTTCAAGGCGTTCAACGCCAACCCGGTGCCGATGAGCTTTTCCGAGCTCTACAGCGCGCTGGAGACCCGCACCGTCGACGGCCAGGAGAATCCATTCTCGGTGATCCTGTCGAACAAGTTCTACGAGGTGCAGAAGTATCTCAGCGTCACCAACCACACCTATTCGACCAACATCATCCTGATCTCCAAGAAGTTCTGGGACGGGCTCTCGCCCGACGAGCAGAAGATCCTGCAGGACGCCGCGATCGAGGCCCGTGATTACCAGCGCAAGGTCAGCCGCGAGCAGGCCAAGGCTGCGATCGACGAGCTCAAGGCCAAGGGCATGGAGATCAACGAGATCGCGCCGGCCGAGCTCGAGCGCATGCGCGTGAAGACGAAGCCGATCGCCGAGAAATTCTCCGCCGACTACGATCCCGCGCTCGTCAAGCTGTTCAACAGCGAGCTCGACCGCGTGCATGCGCTCAAACATTGAACGCAGCGGGCCGGGCGTGATGAAGACGATCGTCGATGCCTATTTCTGGCTGCTCCGTGCCGTCATTGCCGTACTGCTCGCCATCATGGTCGTGCTGGTGTTCGGCAACGTGGTGCTGCGCTACGGCTTCAACTCCGGCATCGCCGTCTCGGAGGAGCTGTCGCGCTGGCTGTTCGTCTGGATGGTGTTCCTGGGCGCGATCATCGGCATGAAGGAGCATGCCCATCTCGGGGTCGACAGCCTCGTCAAGGTGCTGCCGCCCATCGGCCGCAAGCTCTGCTATGGCCTCAGCCATGCGCTGATGCTCTACGCTTCCATCCTGCTGACGGAGGGCTCGTGGAAGCAGACGGTGCTGAACTGGGACACGGTGGCGCCGGCCTCGGGTCTCTCGGTCGGCCTGTTCTATGCCGCGGGCATCGTGTTCGGCGCCTCCTCCTGCGTGATCATCGTGTACGAGCTGTACCGGCTCCTGACCGGGCAGATCGCCGATGCCGATCTCATCGCCATCAGCGAGTCCGAGGAGCTCGCGCATTCTCCCGACGCCGCCGGCGGAAAGCTCCAGGGATGACCGTCGCCGTCTTCACCTTCTCGCTGCTCGGCGCCATGGCGATCGGCATGCCGATCGCGTTCGCGCTGATCGTCTGCGGTATCGCGCTGATGACGTATCTGGCGATGTTCGATTCCCAGATCATCGCGCAGAACGTCGTCAACGGCGTCGATTCCTTCCCGCTGATGGCGGTGCCGTTCTTCATCCTCGCCGGCGAGGTGATGAACACTGGCGGTCTCGCGCGCCGGATCCTCAATTTCGCCATCGCGCTGGTCGGGCATTTCCGCGGCGGCCTCGGCTATGTCGCGATCCTCACCTCCTGCATCCTGGCCTCGCTGTCGGGGTCGGCGGTCGCGGACGCCGCGGCGCTCGGCGCGCTGCTGGTGCCGATGATGGCCGCGGCCGGCCACAACCGCGCCAGTGCGGCCGGGCTCGTCGCGGCTGGCGGGATCATCGCTCCCGTGATTCCGCCCTCGATCGGCTTCGTCATCTTCGGCGTCGCCGCCAACGTCTCGATCTCGAAACTGTTTCTGGCCGGCATCGTGCCCGGCCTGCTGCTAGGCGTCGGCCTGTGCGTCGCCTGGTGGTGGGTGGTGCGCAAGGAGAACCCGGTGCGCCTGCCACGCAAGAGCGTCGCCGAGGTCTGGCGCACGCTGATCGACGGCTTCTGGGCCTTGATGCTGCCAATGATCATCATCTTCGGCCTGCGTTTCGGCATCTTCACGCCGACGGAAGCCGCCGTCGTCGTTGCCGTCTATTCGCTCGTCGTGGCGATGGGCGTCTATCGCGAGCTCAAGCCGTCGCAGCTCCCGGCGCTGCTGGTCTCGACCGCGCAGACCACGGCAGTGGTGATGTTCCTGGTCGCGGCCGCGCTGGTATCGTCCTGGCTGATCACGGTGGCCGAAATCTCCGACCAGATCGTTACGCTGGTCAAGCCGTTCGCGGGCAACCAGACGCTCCTCACCATCGTCCTGATGATCATCGTGGTCATCGTCGGCACCGCGCTCGACATGACGCCGACGATTCTGATCCTGACGCCGATTTTGATGCCGATCGTCAAGCAGGCCGGTATCGACCCGTCTATTTCGGCGTGCTCTTCATCATCAACAACGCAATCGGCCTGATCACGCCGCCGGTCGGCGTCGTGCTCAACGTGGTCGCCGGTGTCTCCCGCGTCTCGATGGACGATCTGATTCGCGGCGTCTGGCCCTTCATGATCGCGCAGCTGGCTGTGCTAGCCTTGCTGACGCTGTTTCCCGTTCTCGTCACCGGCCCGGCCAAGTGGTTCGGCGGCTAACCCTCAAAAGGACCTTCCATGAAGCGCGTGATGATCCTCAACGGTCCCAACCTCAACATGCTCGGCATCCGCGAGCCGCACATCTACGGCACGACGACGCTCGCAGAGATCAACGCGAGTTGCGAAGAGGCTGCCGGCAAGCTCGGGCTCAAGCTCGCCTTCCACCAGTCGAACCACGAAGGCGTGCTCGTCGATCTGATCCAGTCGGCGCGGCAGGATGCCGATGCGATCGTCATCAATCCGGCCGGCCTGTCCTTCACCTCGGTCTCGATCATGGACGCGATCAAGATATTCGAGGGGCCGGTGCTGGAAGTGCACATCTCCAACATCCACGCGCGCGACGAATATCATCGCCACTCGAAGATTTCGTTCGTGGCAACGGGCGTGATCTGCGGGCTCGGGCCGTTCGGCTACATCGCGGCGCTGCACGCGATTGCGAATATGAAGTGAGGTGCCTGCCCCGAAGACGGTGTGCCCCCTCGCCCCGTTCTTACGGGGAGAGGCGAAGAGCTCACGTCGTCCGGAACTGCAGCACGCCGTCCTTCGTCTCGGCCGTCAGCCGGCCCTCGACGATCATGTAGTTGACATGGGCGACCAGCTCGCCGGCGGCAAAACCCATCTGGTGTTCGTCAAGCACGTGCTTGTTGAACACGACGGGCACCAGCTCTCGCGAGGTCTTCGGCACCTCGCGGCAGGCATCCGCGATCAGGCGGCAGCGCTCCTCGTGGTGGTCGGCGAGCTGCTTGATGCGGGTCTTGAGGCCGTAAAACGGTACGCCATGGCCGGGCAGCACTAGCAGATCATAGGGCAGGGTGGTGGTGAGGCTCGCGAGCGAGGCCAGATATTCGCCGAGCGAGTTCTGGTCGGGCTCGACCGCCCAGACGCTGACGTTCGGCGAGATCTTGCTCAGCACCTGGTCGGCGGAGAGGAACAGCTTGTCGTCGGCGCAATACAGCATCACCTGGTCGAGCGCGTGGCCGCCGCCGGTGATCACCTTGAAGCGGCGCGGGCCGATCACGATCTCGTCGCCATGCGAGATGCGGCGGTAGGACGGCGGCAGCACCGACACCTGCTTGAGATAATCCTGGCCGCGGCCGAGCAGCTTTTCGGTGAGCGACTCATCCATGCCGTGACGGCGGAAGAACAGGCGCTGCGCGTTGCGGCGCTCCTCGGTGCCGCGGTTCTGGTGATAGACCGATTGCAGATATTCGACCTGCGACATCACCAGCGGGCAGTTGAAGCGCTCCACGATCCAGCCCGCGAGCCCGACATGATCGGGGTGCGAGTGGGTGACGAT
Source organism: Bradyrhizobium sp. CCBAU 45389 (assembly GCF_028128625.1). NCBI lineage: Bacteria > Pseudomonadati > Pseudomonadota > Alphaproteobacteria > Hyphomicrobiales > Nitrobacteraceae > Bradyrhizobium > Bradyrhizobium sp. CCBAU 45389. The sequence goes on from NZ_LBIY01000083.1 coordinate 36,843, forward strand.
CAGACGTGTGACGTTGACGCCCTTCAGGGGGCCGTCGAACAGTTTCGTCCAGGCCTCGATCGTCTCCTCGTTGCCGAAACCGGCATCGACCATCGCGTAGCCGTCACCATCGGCGAGCAGGTAGATGTTCACGTGGTTGAGGCGGAACGGCAGTTTCAGCCGCGCCCACAACACGCCGGGCCGGATCTCCACGACCTCTTCGGGGCCGGGATGCTGTTCCCAGGGATAGCGCAGGGCTTCGGCCGAGGACTGCACGGTGTCGGTTTTTGAATGCATGCACTATCGGTACCCGCACATGGGGCGGGACGCCAGCCGAAAAAAGGCGGGCCGTGGTCTCCGCATGGCGGTCATACCGGGCGGATTTTTCCGCGTGCCGGTTGAAGCCAGCAAAAACGCAGTCATTCCGGGGCGCGCGTTAGCGCGAACCCGGAATCCGGAGATTGTCGCGCGAGATTCCGGGTTCGACGCTACGCGCCGCCCCGGAATGACGATCAGGCCGCCCGCATGTTGTTGAGGAACGCGTCGATCTCTCCGCGCAGCATGTCGGCTTCGCGGCGGAGTGCGTCGGAGGCGCCCAGCACTTCGCTTGCCGCCGCGCCGGCTTCGGCGGAGGCGGTGGAGACGCCGACGATGTTGCTGGAGACCTCGCTGGTGCCGCCGGCCGCATGCTGGATGTTGCGGGCGATCTCGCGGGTGGCCGCGCCCTGTTCCTCGACCGCGGCCGCGATCGTGGTGGTGACGTCGTTGATCTCGCCGATGATCCGGCCGATGCCCTGGATGGCGCCGACCGCAGAGGTCGTGACCTGCTGCATGCTGGCGATCTGGGTGCGGATTTCTTCCGTCGCCTTGGCGGTCTGGCTCGCGAGGCTCTTCACCTCGGAGGCGACGACCGCGAAGCCGCGGCCGGCCTCGCCCGCGCGGGCCGCCTCGATGGTGGCGTTCAGCGCGAGCAAATTGGTCTGCGAGGCAATGGTCTGGATCAGGTCGACGACGACGCTGATGCGGCTGGCGCTGTCGGCGAGGCTCTGCACGGTGGTGTCGGTGGCGCCGGCCTCGTCGACCGCCTTCTTGGCGATCGCGGCCGACGTGACGACCTGCTTGCTGATCTCCTCGATCGAGGACGAGAGCTGCTCGGTGCCCGACGACACGGTCTGCACGTTGACCGAGGTCTCCTCAGCGGCGGAGGCGACCGCGTTCACCAGCGCGTTGGACTGGTCGGCGGTGGTCGACATGCTCTGCGCGGTCGACTGCATCGAATTGGCCGACTGCGCCAGATTGTCGAGCGCGGTGCGCACCGTGCCCTCGAAGTCGGCGATCCTGGATTCCATGCGGGCGGCACGCTCGGCCTTGGCCGCGCGGTCCTTGTCCTGCTCGCTGGCGAGCGCGCGGGCTTCGACCATGCTGTCGCGGAACACGGTCAGCGTGTCGGTCATCGCGCCGATCTCGTCATTGTGCTTCGAGCGCGCGATCTCCGTGCCGAGGTCGCCGGCCGAGAGCTGCTGCATGGCGCGCTGCAGACCGGTGATACGGCGCAGGATGTTGCGGCCGACATAGAGCCAGACGAACAGGGCCGAGCCGACCAGCATCAGCGCGCCCAGCGCCAGCATGACCGTTGTGGCGAGCGAAATCTCCTGCCGCGCCTGGGAGGTCGAGGCGTTGGTTTCCTTCTGCACGCCGTCGACGAGCTGCTGCACGCTGATGCCGAGGCCGACATTGAGCTTGCGCGTCTCGTCCAGGATGGTCTGGCCGTAGTCGATGGAGTCGAGCTCCTTCTCACGCAGATTGAACACGCCGGTCTTGCCGTTGCCGAGCGCGAGCAGCTTTTCCGCCGTCGCGCGCAGCATCTTGTTGCCCTCATTGTCCGGCAACAGATCGAGGTTCGAGCGCAGGCGTCCCTGTGCTGTCTTGAACTCCTTCTGGATGTCGTCGAGCTTGTCGCTGGTGTTCGCCGACAGCGCCGCGCTCATGTTGGCGGCTGCGAGATTGCCGCTGGCAACGACGTTGCCGAGCTGGCCGACGGTCTGCGCGGCTTCGGTGGCATCTTCGGCCGACAGGTTGGCCGAGCCGAGAATGGCGTTGACCCGGGTCTGCGCCTCCAGCATCGCCGGACTGGCCGCGCCGACGAACGCGCCCTGCGCGCTGCGCAGCGCGTCATATTGCTTGTCATGAAGGGCAGCGACGTCCAGCCGTTCGCGGGCGGCCTTGGCCAGGCTCTGGGCCGCCTCGTTGATGCTCTTCATGGTCTCGCTGAGTCCGGCGACGACCGCCTTGTCGCCGCCGAGCTCGATGATCTCGTTGAGCTTCTGCTGCGTCTGCTCCTGCAATTCCCTGAGCTTCTTGGTGCGCTCGTTCAGGGCTTCCTCACTCTGAGCCGCGAGCAGGGCCGGTCCCTGCGCCGCAAGGCTCGCGCTCAAGGCCGACAATTGCAGGCTGGCGGCGAGGCGCGGAATGTCCCGCCCGCTCAGCTCAATCATGCGTCCGCCGAGATTCTGCAGCGCGAGGCCCGCGCCGGCCGCGATCACGAGGCCCATGCCCGCGATCACCGCGAAGGCGGTGAACAGGCTGCCGCGCACGCCCCATTGTGGCTTTTTGAAACCAGGCTTGAATCGACCAAGCAAACGGCCAGCGCCCAGACGGATCGCCATCGAAATTCCCCCACGCTCTTGCTTCTGTTTTGTGGCGGGCAGTATCGGCAGGGCCGGTTAAAAAATCGCAATTGGCGCAATTGCTTGCATTGGTTGCGCGGTTCCGCACAGCGAAAAAGGAAGGGCCGGCGAGATCGCCGGCCCTTGGTCGGATTGAGGTTCTGCCAGCCGATCAGTAGCGCGCGACGGCCGGGCTCGCCCAGTTGAAGCGGTAGTTGAGGCCGGCCTTGACCGTGTGGTCGTCGGTGGTGAAGTTGCCGGTCCCCGCCAGCGGGCCGCCGGTGAAGTGCGCGTCGCCGAAATTGTAATACTGGTATTCGGCCTTGGCCGACCAGTTCGGGGCGAACATGTATTCGAGGCCGGCGCCGATGGTGTAGCCGTTGCGATGATCGCCATCGATGACGAAGGCGGTCGGCACGCCGCCGACGGTCACCTTCTCGTTGTTGTCGGAATAGGCGTAGCCGCCCTTCACGTAGACGAGGCCCGGGCCCCAGGTGTAGCCGACGCGGCCGGTGATCGAGCCGAGGCCACGCTGATCGTTGGTGTAGGCGACGCCGCCCGGGAACACCGCACCGACGCTGCCGGACAGCCAGGAATACTGGCCTTCGACGCCGACCACGAAGTTCGGGTTGAGCTGCCAGTCCGCACCGACCTGCACGCCGCCGAGGAAACGGCCATTGCCGTTGTTGCCGGTGGAGAGGCCGTTGAAATTGTTGTCGCTGGAGAAGGCGCCGCCGAGGTGGCCACCGATGTAGAAGCCGGTCCAGTTGTAGATCGGCGCGGCGTAGGCCGGCGCGGGCGTCTTGTAATAGTTGCGGTTACCGAGATCGGCACCGATCGCCGGCGCGGCAGCGCCCGCCACCAGCAGCGCCACGGTCGCAAACAGAATCTTCTTCATCGTCTTGAACTCCAACACGTAAGGTCCCCGGCTGGCGCGTTCAGCGCCGTCGTTGGTTTTGCAGATAGCTCGCTTTTGACGAAAATGCTGTCACATCCGTGGCACTGCGGCAGCCAACCTAACTTATTGGGTTGCAATTGATTTTTGTGCTTAATGCCAGCTTAAGAAATGCTGAAGGAAGGCTTAATTTTGCGCAAGCCGGTGAGCTTGCGTGCGCCTTTCGTTAACCAAGGCGCCGCAGCACTTCGTCGCGCATTTGCGCGCGGAACGCTGCGCGCTTGGCCGGCCGGTCCTGCTCGCGCACGTCGTGGCGATCGAAGATGTCGAACTTCTCCAGGATCGGATAGCGCTCGCTCGCCATCGCGAGCACGCGCAGCACCTTGGTCGCCGACGGCGTCGGGCCGCTCACCTCCCAGCGCCGGATGGTGTCGGCCCCGCCCTTCTCCGGCAACCCGCAGAGCTTGGCCATATCGGCCGCCGTCAGCTTGCGCTCGATGACGTCGGAAAGGTCGCTACGAAGCTGCTTCAGTTCGGGGCCGGTCATGTCACTCGCGTCCAGGAAGTCATCCAGGCAATGCACTAGCGCTGATTCGGGTCCATCCGAAGGCCGCGCGCCCGGCTGCGGCACCTTCGCGCGCGCACGGAGTTATGAACGGGAGGCCTATGGAAATCGTCCGACGTATGGTCAGATGAGCAAAGGGGCATCCCAACGACGGAGGGATCAGCCATGACCAGTATCAGGCTCGCCATCACCGCATTCATCACCGCCGGACTGCTTGCCGCGCCTTTCGCGGCTGAAGCGAAGAAGGCCCGCTCGAGCAGACATTACAGCACAACCGTGGTGGGTCCGACCTATAGCGGTGCCGGGGCGCCAATTGCGCAGCCCAGGGCGGCTTACGGCTCATCTGGACAGACGGTCGGCACGGTCACGGCGCCATCGATCGGAACGTATAATTGGCCGTCGGTCGGCGTGACCAACGCGGTTCCGACCTGGAACAACACCACGAGATAAGCGCGCCCATGCGGGTCAACGTGTCCCGGTCGCCAGACCGGAGAGCAGGTACAGCGCGACCAGCAAGGTGACGACAGACAGCATCGTCGTCACCGAAACCGTCGCCGCGACCAGTTTCTCCTCGACCTTGTGCTCGTGCGCCAGGACGTACACGGTCTTCGCCGTCGGCACGGCGGCGCATATCACGGCGGCGACGGTGTAGAGCGCGTTGAGGCCGGTGATCACACAAAGTCCGTAGACGATCAGCGGCATAACCGCGAGCTTCACGGCCGCGAGCGCGAACGATGCCTTCAGGCTGGACCGCAGGCCTTCGATCGACAGGCCGAGCCCGATGGCAAACAGTGCGCAGGGCGTCAGCGCGGCCGCGATCATGTTGAGATAGGCCGCGACCGGCGCCGGAATCGGCATGCCGGTGATCGCCCAGACGAGACCGATAAGCGTCGACAGCACCATCGGATTGAGCAGGATCTGCCTCGCAAGGCCCGCGGACTGCGCGGACGAGCCGCGCGCGTCCCTTTCCAGCAGGATGACCGTGATCGGAAACATCACGGCCGCGACGAACACCGTCGCCACCGCAGCCGGCAGCACGGCGGGCTGGCCGTAGATCGCGTGCAGGATCGGCAGCGCCACGAAGCCGGTATTGGTCATCGCCGCCGCCATGCCATGGATCGTGCTGCTGGCGAGATCGTGCTTTCCGCCGGCGCGGACCGCCAGGAAGACCAGCGCGAAGCAGACGAGGGAGCCGCCGCCGAAGGCGAGCAGGAAACGCCATTCCAGCAGATTGCGCGCCGGCTCCTGCGCGATCGTGACGACCAGCAGCGCCGGCATCGCCACGTTGTAGGCGAAGTGCACCAGCGCGTCCGCCAGCGATCGTGAGAGATAGCCGAGCTCGCCCGCAAGCCAGCCGGTGACGATGATTGCGAATACGGGAAGAACGAGGCTCGCGACTTCCATCCGGCTCCCCCTTGCTGCCAATGGCTGCAACGAGAGGTTACCCCGGCGATGGAGTGCCGTCACTGCCTTGCGGGAGCCGCTTCCGGTACGGAAGTGCTTGGGGGTAGCGGGCCGCCGGCCCTAGATGCCCCTGCCGCCCTGCTGACCGATCACGCAGCGCCATCCCGCCAGGCGCTCGGCCGGATGCTGGTTCATCCATTCGGCGAGCTGCGGCGCACCCATCAGACAAGACTGCATCGACACATTGGCGAAGTCCGACGTTGTGACGATCTGCTCGTGGCAGTTTCCGGGAGCGGCGAGGCTACACAGAACCGCGATGATCTTGATCACGCCAGGTTTCCCGCATCGCCGCTGGCGGTCGCTCGGCTGATCGTCGCCTTGTCGTGCCGCTCGCCGGCCGGATCAGCCGGGAAGATGCTGTCATAGATCGCGCGTGCCTCCTGGATGAGGCGAACGCGTTCGCGCTCGGATCGCGAGACAAACTGAATAACCTGGCCCATGTCGGCTCCAAATAGATCGGCAAATCCATCATCAGATGATGGAAATCATTCCATGCGGATATGGGGTGCAGGCTTCAGGTTTGCAGCTGTGCGGGCGGTCACGAGGGATAAAAAGCCCGTGACTGCTTCGTTGCGGGAGCGGAACGGGATACCGGAGCGAAGCACCCCGCTCTCACGCCGCCGGCGCGCGCTCCTTCCGCCCGGGCACTGCCGCGAGCAGCTCGCGCGTATAGGCATGCTCGGGCGCGGCGAAGAGCTGCGCAGTCGGCTTCAACTCGACGATGGCACCGCGCTGCATCACCGCGATGCGGTCGCAGATCTGCGCTGCAACCCGCAGATCGTGGGTGATGAACAGCATCGACAGACCGAGGCGCGCCTTGAGATCTTCGAGCAGCTTCAACACCTGCGCCTGCACGGAGACGTCGAGCGCGGAGACGGCTTCGTCGGCGACGATGATCTCGGGCTCGAGCGCGAGTGCGCGGGCGATGCCGATGCGCTGGCGCTGGCCGCCGGAGAATTCATGCGGATAGCGTTCGAGTGCGCCGGCATCGAGGCCCACCATCTTCAGCAGATCGCGGGCGCGGTCGAACGCCACCTTCGGATCGGTGCCGGCCGCGATCGGGCCATCGGCGATGATATGGCCGACCTTGCGCCGCGGATTGAGCGAGGCGAACGGATCCTGGAAGATCATCTGGATGCGATGACGCTCGGCGCGCAGCGCCTTGCCCGAAAGCTGCGTGAGATCGGTCTCGCCGATCCGCACCGTGCCGCGGTCGGCCTCGATCAGCCGCATCACGAGACGCGCCACCGACGACTTGCCGGAGCCGGATTCGCCGACGAGGCCGAGCGTCTCGCCCTTGAGGATGTTGAAGTTGACCGCGCGCGCGGCATCGACGCGGCGGTCCTCGCGAAACCAGCCGCCGGAGGTGACATAGGTCTTGTCCAGCCCGATCACTTCGACCGCTCTGGCTTGGTCGTCCAGCGGCGCGCGCGCCGGCGGGTCCATCGACGGCACGGCGGCGAGCAGCGCCTTGGTGTAGTCGTGCTGCGGCTCGCTGAAGACAGTCGCGGCGGGGCCCTCCTCGACGACCTTGCCGTGGCGGAGCACCACGACCTGATCGGCGATGTCGGCGACGACGCCGAAGTCATGGGTGATGAACATCACCGCCATGTTGCGGTTGCGCTGCAGGTTGCGGATCAGTTTCAGGATCTGCGCCTGCGTGGTGACGTCGAGTGCGGTGGTCGGCTCATCCGCGACCAGCACCGCGGGCTCGAGTGCGAGCGCCATCGCGATCATGGCGCGCTGGCGCTGGCCGCCGGAGAGCTGATGCGGATAGGCGCGCACGATTCTTTCAGGGTCGGGCAGGCCCACCTCGCGCGCCAGCGACAGCGCCTTGGCGCGCCGCTCCTTCGGCGTCAGCAGGCCGTGGGCCTCGAACATCTCCGCCATCTGGTCGCCGATCCGCATCAACGGATTGAGTGCGGTCATCGGCTCCTGGAAGATCATCGCCAGACGGCGGCCGCGCAAATCGCGCCAGCCGTCGTCGTCGAGCTTGAGCAGGTCGCGTCCCTCGAACTGGATCTCGCCGGAGGCGACCGATACCGTGTCCGGCAACAGCCCCATCAGCGCATGGGCGCACATCGACTTGCCGGAGCCGGACTCGCCGACGACGCAGACGATCTTGCCGGGCCGCAGATCCAGCGAGACGCCGTCGACGGCGAACGGACGCTCGGCGCCTTTCGGCAGCGCGATCCGCAGATTCTTGATGGAGACGGCGGGCGGGGCGGTCATCATCAGCGGCCCTCCCGCGACAGGCGCGGATTGAGCGCGTCGTTGAGGCCTTCGCCGATCAGGTTCAGCCCGAGCACGGAGATCAGGATGGCGACGCCGGGGAATACGGTGATCCACCAGGCCTGCCGGATCACGGTGCGGCCGGCGCCGACCATGTAGCCCCATGAGATCAGGTTGGGATCGCCGAGGCCGAGGAAGGCCAGCGAGGATTCCAGGAGGATCGCGGTCGCCACCATCAGCGAGGCCAGCACGATCACCGGTGACAACGCGTTGGGCAGGATCTCGCGCAGGATGATCCAGGTGTTGCTCTGGCCGGTGACGACAGCGGCCTGGACATATTCGCGCGTACGCAACGACAGCACCTCGCCGCGCACGAGACGAGCGACCGGCGGCCAGCTCACCACCGCGATCGAGGCCACGATCGAATAGATCGAGGGCTGCAGGATCGCGACCAGCACGATGGCGAGCGCGAAACTCGGAATGGTCTGGAAGAACTCGGTGAAGCGCATCAGGGCGTCGTCGACCTTGCCGCCGAAATAACCGGCCATGGCGCCGATGGGGACGCCGACCACCAGCGCGACCAGCGTCGAGACGAGGCCAACGAGGAGTGACACGCGGGCGCCAAAAATCATGCCGGCGAACACGTCGCGGCCGAGCGCGTCGGTGCCGAGCGGCACGGTCGAAAGCGTGAACGGCGGCAGGAACGGCCGCTGCACCATGCGCCAGGGCGAGTTCGGGAACAGCATCGGTCCGAATACCGCGACCGAGATCGCGAGGAGGAGGATGACGAGCCCGGTGACGCCGCTGGGGCTCTTCAGCATCGATTTCCAGAACTGTTTCATGTGGCGTATTCGATGCGCGGATCGACCAGTCGATAGACGAGGTCGGTGATGAGGTTGAAGATCAGGACCATGGCCGAGCAGATCACGAACACGCCGAGCAGCAGATTGTAGTCGCGCTGCAGCAGTGCGTCGTACATCAGCCGCCCGATGCCCGGCCAGGCGAACACGGTCTCGGTGATGACTGCGCCGCCGATCAGCGTGCCGGAATGCACGCCGGCAAGCGTCACGACCGGCAGCAGCGCGTTGCGCAGCACGTGGCGACGCTGGATCACGGCATCGGAGAGGCCCTTCGCGCGCGCCGTCTTGACGAAGTCGAGCCGCTTCACCTCGAGCATCGAGGCGCGGGTCATGCGGGTGTAGGTCGCCATGAAGAACAGGCCGAGCGTCATCGCCGGCATGATCAGGTGCTTTGCGACGTCCACGGCGTGAGCGAGGCCGGTGAGGTTGGCGCCGACCGTCTCGTAACCGAAGCTCGGCAGCCAATCCATGGTGACCGAGAACAGGAGGATGCCCATCAGCGCCACCCAGAAGATCGGCATGGCGTAGAAGATCAGCGCGAACACGGTGATGCCGGTGTCGAGGAACGTTCCGGCGAAGCGCGCGGCGAATGTGCCGAACAGGATGCCGAGCATCAGCGAGATCGCGAAGGCGGTCAGCGTCAGCAGCAGCGTCGCCGGCAGCCGTTCGCCGATCAGCTTGGCGACCGGCGCCTGCTGGCGGAAGGAGAAGCCGAGGTCGAGGGTGGCGACGCCCTTGACGTAGATGAAGAGCTGCTCGGGCAGCGGCTTGTCGAGGCCGAACTTCTCCCGGAGCTGCTTGACGAAGACCTGGTCGCTGGCGCCGGCCTCGCCCGCCATCACGATCGCGGGGTCGCCGGGCGCCAGCCGGATCAGGAAGAAATTGAGGACGACGATCGCGAGCAGGACGATCACGCCCTTCACGACACGCTGAGCGACGAAGGAGAGCATCTAGTGAGTCATATTGGTGATGTGACCTGGAGCCACGGAGAGGGTTGAGGTGAGGGGGACTCTCCGCGAGCGTATCAGCAGTTGGACTCGTGGAGACTCCCCCTCACCCGAATGTGCGCTATGCGCACATTCGACCTCTCCCCGCAGGCGGGGAGAGGTGAAGAAGGAAGGGCTCACTTGTCGAGCCATGCGTCCTTGAAGCCGTCGTTGACCCCGATCCCCGTGGTGATCAGGTTCTTGACCTTGCAGCGCGTGATGGTCGGGAATTGCAGCTCCAGCATCCAGGCCACCGGCACGTCTTCGACCAGGATCTTCTGCGCCTTGTCGTAGATCTCCTTGCGCTTGGAATCCGGGGTCGCGGTCGCGCCGTCGGCGAACAGCTTGTCGATCTCCGGGTTGGAGTAGCCCTCGACGTTGTTGAAGACCTGTCCCTTCGCGATGTTGCTGGAGATATAATTGCGGCCGACGCCGAGCGCGGGATCGCCATACTGGTAGAGATAGGTGAAGGCGATGTCGTAGTCCCAGTCGCCGATCTTCTGATTGCCGCCGGCAACGTCGGTGGCGATCGTCTCGATGTTCATGCCGACGTCCTGGAGGTTCTGCTTCACCGCTTCACCCCAGCGCTGCCAGGTCTCGCCATAGGCGAGCGGCAGCAGGCGGATCTTCTCGCCCTTGTAGCCGGCTTCCTTCAGCAGCGCCTTGGCCTTGGCCGGATCGTAAGGGTATTTTTTCACGTCATCGGTGTAGAACTTGATGGTCGAGGCGGACGGGCCGGTCGCAACCTTGCCGAGTCCGTTCCAGATCACGTCCTTGGCGAAATCGCGGTCGATCGCGTACATGACCGCCTGCCGCACCCGCTTGTCGGCGAGCGGACCCTGGCGGTTGTTCAGCCATAGCCAGGACAGCGGCGAGAAGAACTCCCAGCCGGCGCCGGTGACGCAGGTGTCCTTCAGCTTGGACAGCCGCGGCACGTCGAAATTCTCGACCGAGCCGCCGGGCAGCACGTCGACCTTGCCGGTCTCATACGCCACCGAGCGCGCGGCCGCGTCGGGGATGATCTGCCAGTAGATCTCGTCGAGATAGGGCTTGCCTTTTTCGTGGTAGTTCGGGTTCTTGACCAGGCGGATGAACGAGCCCTTCTGCCACTCCTTGAACATGAAGGGGCCGGTTCCGACGGGCGCGTTGTTGTAGGGGTTGGTCTTCCAGTCGGTGCCTTCATAGAGATGCTTCGGCACCATCGGCATCGAGCCGACCTCGAAGATGCCGAGGAACGGGCCGAACGGCTGCTTCAGCGTGAAGACCACCGTATAGTCGTCCGGTGTCTCGATCTTGTCGACCTGCGCCAAATTGGTGCGGGCACGCGCATGCGTCTGCTTCAGCATCTCCATCGAGAACAGGACGTCGGCGGCGGTGAAGGGTTTGCCGTCATGCCAGGTCACGCCCTTCTTGAGCTTGAAGGTGTAGGTCTTGGCGTCCTCGCTGACGCTCCAGCTTTCGGCAAGCTCCGGCAGCGGCTCGAGCTTGGGGCTGTAGCGCAAGAGGCCCTCGAAGATGTTGCCCGACACCATCTGGGTCGGGCCGTTCTGGACCTGCGCAAGCATCAGGCCGGGCGGCTCGGGCTGGATCACGGCATTGATCACGCCCCCCGTCTTCGGCTCTTGCGCCAGCGCCGGGGCCGTGAGGCCGCAAGCGAGGAGGAGACCAAGCAACACGCGTTTTGGCATATCGTATCTTTCTCAAGCGCGGTCAGCCGTAAACGCTTCGCGACGTCCTCGCGCGCAAAGCGACGGCCGGCCCATCCCAGTCCCCATCCACGAACGAGGCTCACACAGTCTCATTCGGCGCCGCAAGATGAAAGTCTCGACAGGGTTCGCACAAAAAATGTACAGCGCGTCCTGTTTTCACTTGATTCATCCTCCTGTCACGGAGACAAGTCCGCCATGGACAACGCCACGCGCTCCGAACGGTCCCGCAACGCTGCGCTCGAAGCGGCCATCGCCATCATCGCGCGCGACGGGCCTGGCCGACTGACGCTCGATGCGATCGCGCGCGAGAGCGGCCTCAGCAAGGGCGGGGTGATGCACCAGTTCCGCACCAAGGAGGCTGTGCTCAAGGCATTGCTCGAGCGGCAGATGGCGCATTTCGAGGAGTTCTCGACTCATTATATGGCGAAGGTGCGCGCGACCTCGGCCAATCCCAATCTGGCGACCCAGCTTGCCACGATCAGGGAAGCGGCGACTACGCCGAATTCCGCCGCGCTGGCCCTGGTTGCGGCCATGGTCGAAAATCCCAGCCTGATGGCGCTGCCGCGCGAACTCGAGATGAAGAGGATGGCGGCGATCAAGGAAGAAGCCGCCGACCCGGATCTCGCGATGTTGCGCTGGGCCGGCGCGCTCGGACTGCTGCTGAGCTCGTTGTTCGGCATGTCACCGCTCAGCAAGGACGAGCACCAGCGGCTGTTCGCGCGCCTGCTCGACGACGGGCAGTGGACCGGCCTCGAACAGCCGGCCACGAAGCGTGCCGCAAAATCCGGAGCGGCATCGGCGGCAAAGGCTGCAACCCCGCGCAAGCGCGCCTGATTCACCGTTAACGAATTCCAACCGGAGGCTGCCCAAAACCGCGCCTGCGGCCAAATGTGTCAGGTCGCCGTTTTGCGACTTTACAAACCAACCGGTCGGTTTTATAACTGGAAACACTGAGACGGCCCGAGGGATCCGAAAAGGCCCCGGACGATGCCTTGGGCCGGCAATGGTGAGCGCCGCAGCCGTGTCTGGTCCCAAGCGCGGCTGCGGTCGTCATTGCAATTTCAAAGGTTGGCCTTCCAAAGAAGCCGCAAGAGGAGTCTGGAATGGATCGCTCGATCGCCCTGCGCGGTCTGGGAACGCTGGTGCTTTGCGTCGCCTCGGCCGGCTGCGCCACGGTCGCGCCCGTGCCCTATTCGGAGATGGCGTCCTCGGCCTACATGGCGCCGGACAAGTCGGACAGCTCCGGCCGCGTGCCCTACCGCTATTCCACGCCGGTCGACTGGCACTCATATAATAAAGTGATCCTCGATCCCGTCGTGGTCTATCGCGGCAGGGATCACCAGTTCGGCGACATGTCCGACAAGGACAAGGCCACGCTCGCCGCCTACATGCAGAACTGTTTCGCCGAGCGGCTGCGCGGCCGCTTCGCCCTGGTGCGCGAGCGCGGGCCAAACACGTTGCGCATCCGGCTGACGCTGACCGGCGCCGTCACCAACACGCCGGTGCTCGGCACGCTCTCCCGCTTCGACATGGCCGGCGCGGTCTACAACGGCGTGCAGGCGGCGCGCGACGGCGAGGGCATGCTGACCGGCTCGGTCATCTACGGCGTCGAGATCTTCGATGCTTCGACCTCACGCCTGATCAGCGCCTACGTCACCAAGCAATACCCCGGCGCCTACGACATCAAGGCCAGCGTCGGCGCGCTCGCGGCTGCCACCGCAGGCCTCGACAAGGGCGCCGACGCGCTGATGGCGCAACTGAACTGACCCGCCCCCCTGCTCAACGAAAGGCATGCAGATGAACCTTCTCCTTCGCTTCGTGCTGCGCGTCGCGATCACCGTCGTGATGATGATCATCGGTGGGCGCGCCGGCGCGGCCGCCCCGACGGACCCCAGCGGCACATGGCTCGTCGAGGACGGCCGCGCCCGCATCCGGCTCGAGCGCTGCGGCCCGGCGCGCGACCGCATCTGCGGCTTCATCGTCTGGATGAAGGAGCCGGCCGACAAGCGCGGCCAGCCCTATCGCGACAAGGAAAACCCTGACGCCGACAAGCGCGCCCGCACGCTGCTCGGCCACCAGCTCATCATGGGACTGCAGGCGACGCCCGAGGGACGGTTTGCCGGCGACATCTACAATGCCGAGGACGGCAAGTTTTATTCGGTCTCGCTTTGGCGCGAATCCGCCGATCGCTTGAAGCTGAAGGGCTGCCTCATAAAATTCCTGTGCCAGACCCAGACCTGGCAGCAGACCCTCGACGTGCTGCCCGGCCAGCTCGTCGGGCTGACCGGCGATCTCAACGGCCCGCGTGCCGACAAGGAATGGGCGGCCGCGCCGGCCCCGAAGCCGATCCAGGTGAAAGCGAAATAGCTTTCAGGGCGTCCGCAGCGCCTTTCGCAATTCGTCGAGCGCGTCAGCGAGCTGCTCGCGGTGCGCGATGTCGTCCTTGGGGATGGCGGCGACGCTGCCGGCTAGCTCCCGCAGGATGCCGGCCAGCAGTCCGAAGTTGATATGCAGATGCACCGATTTGCGTTCATCGGCCGCGCCCGGATGCTGCAGCACGAGCGCAACGCCGCTGCCGTCGAGCCGCGCCTCGAAGCGCGATGAATGCTCGAAGGTGCCGACATAGAACTTGTCGGGATATTCGAGCGCGACCTCTGCCTTGTCGGGAACCGGCCTGGACATGTGAGCCTCATCGATGCCTGGAGCATGATCCGGAAAAGTGTGAAGCGGTTTTCCGAAAGATCATGCTCCAACAAAGAGATAAAGCGCGATGATGGTTCATCATCGCGCTTTAGCCATTCTGGCCGGGAATAAATCCGTCCGCCTTGCGATAGGTCAGAGGCGGGTCGGCGCCAAATTTGATCCGGATCAAAGCCGGGCCGCCGCTTCTGCGATCCAATAGCAACTGGCGGGATGTCGTGTTGCGCGTCCTGGTTCTTGCAGACGTGAGACGATCGATGGACATGCACGCCGCGAATATCCATGCGGGCGACGACAACGAGCCTGACGTCGTGGGACCCGAGGTCGATGAGGGCCTGCAGCACTGCCTGCAATTGCTCGTCGATGCCGGCCTGCGGCCGACACGCCAGCGCCTCGCGCTCGGCCAGTTGCTGTTCCTGCGCGGCCACCGTCACGTCACCGCGGAGAGCCTTTATGAAGAGGCGATGGCCGCGAACGCCTATCTGTCGCTCGCGACCGTCTACAACACCCTGAACCAGTTCACGGAAGCCGGCCTGTTGCGCCGGATCGCCGCCGACGGCATCAAGTCGTTCTTCGATACCGACACATCGGTGCATCCGCACTTCTACCTCGAAGGCGAGGATGTGCTGGTCGATGTCGCCGATGGCCTCGCCTTCACCAGGATGCCCGAGGCGCTTCCCGGCCACGAGATCGCGCGGCTCGACGTCATCGTCCATCTGCGCCGGAAGCGCGTGGCGTAGCATCGCCGCGCTCTTACCCCTCCAGGGGAGGGTAAGAGCAGCGTCGCGCCTCACCGCAATCCCGCCCGCCGGAATCCCTCCAGATAGTGCTCGCGATCGGCGTCGCTGGCCCACGGCAGCCGCGTCGCAATCCACTGCAGCGAGATGTTCGGCTGGGTGCGGCGGAGCTCGCCGAGCGCCATCTCCGCCAGCGCGCCATCGCCGATCATGCCGGCCGAAACGGCGAGAACGCGGTAGGCGCCGGTGAGGTCGCCGCGGTGGCGGATCGCCTCGCGCGCGAGCGCGATGGCTTCGTCATATTGCCGCTCGGTGAAGCGCGCATAGCCGGCGATGCCGTGATAGATCGCCAGCGACGGATCGCGCGGTGAGAGCCGGATCGCCTTCTGCGCCGCCGCAAACGCCTGCTTCGACCGTCCGGCATAGGACAGCGCCAGCGCGTGGTAGCCTTGCGCCAGCGAGAAGTTCGGATTCAGCGCGAGCGCCTGCTCGAACTCGGACAACGCGTCCGCAAGCCTGCGGGTCGAGAAGTAGACGCTGCCGAGCGCGGCATGCGCCCAGGCATCCTCGTGGTCGCAGCGCACCGCTTTGAGCGCGGCGGCTTCCGCGACCGGGGCAACCGCGGCGAGCTCGGCCCAGCCGAGATGCACGCCGAACATGTCATTCACGGCCAGCACCGACAGCGCCTGGCCGTAATTCGGATCGATTGCGATCGCGCGCTCGAGCAGCGCCTTGGCGGCCGCGTGGTCCTGCCGGGTCACGCGCCAGTAATGCGACAGCGCGCGCATCAAGAGGTCCCAGGCGTCCAGGCTCGCGGGCGGCTTGCGATGGCTGCGAAAATTCTCCGCCGCGTGGATATGCGGCTCGATCGCCGCGACGATCGCGTTGGTGATCTCGTCCTGCACGGCGAAGACATCGACGAGCTCGCGGTCGTAGCGCTCGGCCCAGAGATGGCTGCCTGACGTGGCGTCGTTAAGCTGCGCGGTGATGCGCACCCGGTTGTCCGCCTTGCGCACGCTGCCTTCGACGATGTAGCGGACGCCGAGCTCCTCGGCGATCTGCCTGATGTGGACCGCGCGACCCTTGTAGGTGAAGGACGAGTTGCGTGCGATCACCATGAACCAGCGCTGCTTCGACAGCGCGGTGAGGATGTCCTCGCTGATGCCGTCGCCAAAATAATCCTGTGCGGGATCGCCGCTCATGTTCTCGAAGGCGAGCACCGCGATCGCCGGACGGTCGGTCACTGCGCGCGCCGTTGCGGGTTCAGCGGGCGCCGGCGCGGCGGCCGCGTCCTCCCGAACATCGCCGACGAAACGAAAGCCCTTGCGCGGAATGGTCTTGATCAGCCGCTGGGTCGCGCCGTCGTCGCCCAGCGCCTTGCGCACGGCGTTGATGCGGCTGTTCAGGGCGGAATCCGAGACGATGCGGTCGCTCCAGATCTGGCTGATCAGGTCATCCTTGCTGACCACCCGGGCGCGTTCCGCGACCAGGTAAAGCAGCAGATCGAACACCTGCGGCTGCAACGGCACGGCCACTCCGGAGCAAGTGAGCTCCCGCAGATCGCCGTCCAGCACGTTGTTTTCAAAGAAAAATCGCACGTTTCCGTCGTCTCAAGCAAAAATCAAAGTCGTCTCAGGCGAAAATCAACCCTCCGCGAAAGTCGGAGGACCTCCGATCCGGCATGGTGCGAAGACCAAACAGTGCCGATGCCTCGGCACAACGGAGCGTTCTATGACCCAACTTGATCACCAGGTTCATTCCATCGGCCCGGAGGTTGCGGGCTCGCGCATTTTCAGGTTCATCGCCTTTCTGTACGGAATTGCGGCATATCTCGTCTTTTTCGTCACCGTTCTCTACGCCATCGGCTTCGTCATGGGGGTGATGGTGCCGAAGACCATCGACACCGGAGCCGAAGCGCCCGTCGTCCGCGCGGTCATCGTCAATCTGCTGCTGATGTCGCTGTTCGCGGTTCAACATAGCGTGATGGCGCGCCAACAGTTCAAGGCGTGGTGGACGCAGTTCGTCCCCAAGCCGGTCGAGCGCTCGACCTACGTGTTGTTCGCGAGCCTGTCATTGCTCCTCCTGTTCTGGCAGTGGCGTCCGCTGCCCACGGTCATATGGGAGGTCGAGAACCCCGATCTTGCCGTGACGGTGGTCACGCTGTCCTTCGCGGGCTGGGTGCTGGTGTTCACCTCGACCTTCATCATCAATCACTTCGAGTTGTTCGGCCTGTCTCAGGTGACCGATCATCTCGTCGGCCGGGAAGCCGCGCCACCGCGTTTCAAGACGCCGCTGCTCTACAAGTTCGTCCGTCATCCGATCTATCTCGGCTTCATCATCGCGTTCTGGGCGGCGCCGGTCATGACTGTGGGCCATCTGCTGTTCGCGGCCGTGACCACGCTCTACATCTTCGTCGGCATCGCGCTGGAGGAGCACGACCTCGTCGAGCTCTTCGGCGACGAGTACCGGCAGTACAAACAACGGGTGTCGATGCTTATTCCCTGGCGCAGATCAGTATAGTCTTCGCCTCGCGCCGCGCGTCCACCGAAAGGAGGGACACGCGGCGCGCCGACACGCGATATCGATCCTTCATCATGGAGACGACCCAAATGAAACATGTCGGAAACTGCTTCTGCGGCGCTGTCACGGTCGAGGTCACGGGCGCGCCGGAGGCGATGGGCTATTGCCATTGCCGTTCCTGCCGGTCCTGGTCCGGCGGACCGGTGAACGCCTTCAGCCTGTGGAAGCCCGAAGCCGTGCGCATCACCGAGGGCGCCCAGCATGTCGAGACCTTCGCCAAGACGCCGCTCAGCCAGCGCAAATATTGCGGGAAGTGCGGCGGCCATCTCATGACCAATCACCCCCCGCTCGGCCTCGTCGACGTCTTCACCGCCACCATCCCCACGCTCGCATTCACGCCCGGCGTCCACGTCAATTACGCCGAGACCGTGCTGCCGATGCGCGACGGTCTGCCCAAGCTGAAGGATTTCCCGGCCGAGTTCGGCGGCAGCGGCGAGATGATGCAGGAGTAGCTTTTCTCTGACCCTCCCCTGGAGGGGGAGGGTCGATCGCGCGCAGCGCGAGCGGGGTGGGGTGATCTCTCCGCACGGGCAGTGTCCGTCGTGGAGAGACCGTCACCCCACCCCGTCTCTCATCTTCGCTACGCTCAGATGCGAGCCGACCCTCCCCCTCCAGGGGAGGGTGAACGGCTACCTCATCCCCGCGCGCCGAAATCCTTCCAGATAATGTTCGCGGTCCTCTTCCCGCAGCATCGGCAACTCGCGCGTGATCCAGGCGAGCGAGATCCCGGGCTGGGCGCGGCGCAGGCCTTCCAGCGCGGACGCCGCGAATGCGGGATCCCCCGACATGCCGGCGGCGGCGGTCAGCACGCGATGGGCGCCGACGAAATCGGCGCGCTGCCGCATCGATTCCCGCGCCATCTGCATGGACTGCTCGTAGTTGCGGCCGATGAACTGGGCATAGGCGGAAACGCCGCAATAGATCGCCGCGAGCGGATCGCGCGGGCTCAGCCGCAGCGCGCGGCGCGCGGCGGCATCGCCGTCCTGCCATCGACCCGCGTAGCACAGCGTCACGCCGTGGAACGCGTGCGCCATCGCGAAGTTCGGATTGAGCATCAAGGCCTGCTCGAACTCCGCCAGCGCATCGTCGAAACGGCGGCGGAACAGATAGGTATAGGCGAGGCCGTGATGGGCGAAGGCGTCCTCGCGATCGGCCTCCACCGCGGCAAGCGCCGCGCGTTCGGCGACCGGCACGGTCGCGGCCATGTCGGCCCAGCCCATATGCGCGCCGAAGATGTGACTGGTCGCGAGCAGGCCCAGCGCCTTGCCATAGGCCGGGTCGATCGCGACGGCCTTCTCGAGCAGCCCTTGCGCCGTCGCATTGTCCTCGCGGGTGATGCGCCAGTAATGCGACAGCCCTCGCATCAACAGGCCCCAGGCATCGAGGCTGCCCGGCGGCTTCTGCTGGGCGCGAAAGCTCTCGGCGGCATAGAGCTGCGGCTCGATCGCGGCGACGATCGCGTCGGTGATCTCGTCCTGCACCGCGAAGATGTCGGCAAGCTCGCGGTCGTAGCGCTCGGCCCACAGATGGCTGCCGGTCGAGACGTCGTTGAGCTGGGCCGAGACGCGCAGGCGGTCGCCGCTCCGTCGCACGCTGCCTTCGACCACGTAGCGCACGCCGAGCTCGCGCGCGACCTCGTGGATGTGCACGGCGCGGCCCTTGTAGACGAAGGAGGAATTGCGCGCGATGACGAAGAACCAGCGCAGCTTCGACAGCGCCGTGATGATGTCTTCGCTGATGCCGTCGGAGAAATAATCCTGTTCGCGGTCGCCGCTCATGTTGGTGAAGGGCAGCACGGCGATCGCGGGCCGATCGGGCAGCGCGAGCACGGCCTGCGGCGCCGGGGTGAGGCGACCGAGCTCCGGCGGAACCGTGCCAAGCTGTGTCTGCACGTCGCCGACGAAGCGAAATCCCTTGCGCGCGATGGTACGGATCAGCGCCTGGTTCGCGCCATTGTCGCCGATCGCCTTGCGGGCCGCGTTGATCCGGCTGGTCAGGGTGGATTCCGAGACGCTGCGCCCATGCCAGATCTTGTCGATCAGCTCGTCCTTGCTGACCACCCGGTCGCGGTTCTCCATGAGATGGACGACGAGATCGAAAACCTGCGGTTCCACGGCAACGGGAACCTGCTCGCGGCTCAGCTCGCGCAGGTCAGTGTCGAGAAGATGATCCCGGAATAGAAACTGCACGTCGAGACTCAGATCTCACAGCGGTATCAGCAATAAAAAAATCAAAATGGATTTCGACTTGAAGTCTGTGAGTCCGCCGAACGGTCTCTCCGGTTCACCACGATCGCGTGATGGCAGCCATGCGATTTTTGAGGACGAATACGACCTGAAATGACAATCTGGCCGTTCCGGCCAGATTGTCGCGGGCATTCATGGGGCGAGCGCTGAATCCCTACGGGCAGGGATGGCGCCTGCCGTCATTGCCGAGATAGGTGCCGGTGTTCGGATTGTAGGACTTGTAGCGCTGCATGCAGTACTGCACGTCGCCTTCCGGCGGCGGTCCATAGGCGGCGGGCGGGGGCGGATAGGCCGGTCCATAATAATAAGGTGAGCCGTAATAATAGGGCGCGGCCACCGCGCCGCCGATGATCGCGCCGGCCGCGAGGCCGCCGACGAACGCGCCGCCGCCCCAGCCCCAGCCGCGACGTCCATACCAGCGCACCTGTTCGAGCTGGCCCTGATCCGCGTGCGTCATCGCCAGCGGTTGTCCGATCGGCGCCGCCGACGCATTCGTCAGTGTTGCCGCCGACAGGCTCGCAAGCAGACAAGCTCCGGCAACGAAGCGAAGCGATTTCAACATTGTGGTCTCCTCGTCATGCGGCATCTCGCGCGCCGCGCGTCAGTGATAGTGCAGCTGGCGAAGTGCGCTGAATTACAGTTTGGATAGGAACATGACTCCCGCCGCCGTCATTGCGAGCGCAGCGAAGCAATCCAGAATCTCTCCACGGAGGCAGCCTGGATTGCTTCGTCGCAAGAGCTCCTCGCAATGACGGCGCTCGGACAGCGCGAGACATAAGTCCAGCACCGTACTGGCTTCCGCTCGGGCGAAGCTGAGAACATGTGACGAACTGCGAATGTCCATTGCCGAACATTGCGACGTCGTTAAGCTGCCCGCAGACAGAACAACAGCCACGAAGAAACGCCCATGCCCGCCTTTCACGCTTCGACCACCGTGCTCGATTCCATGCTGTTCCGCGACGCGTTCGGCACGCCGGAGATGCGCGAGGTGTTTTCCGACCTCGCGCTGGTCGGCCGTTATGCCGAGGTCGAGGTGGCACTCGCGAAGGCGGAAGCGGCATGCGGCGTGATCCCTCCGGACGCTGCCGATCAGATCGCTGCGCGGACCGATGTCGCCGCGCTCGATTTCGATTTGCTCAGGCAAGAGACCGACATCGTCGGCTATCCCATCCTTCCTTTGGTGCACCAGATGGTGAAGCAGTGCGGCGAGGCCGGCCGCTACGTGCATTGGGGCGCGACCACGCAGGACATCATGGACACCGCCGTGGTGCTGCAATTGCGCGCCGCGCTCGGGATCGTCGAACGGGACATCGCCGAGCTGCGCAAGATCCTTGCCGATCTCTCGCAGCGATACCGCGACACGCCGATGGCAGGCCGCACCCATCTGCAGCAGGCGCTGCCGGTCACCTTCGGCTACAAGACCGCGATCTGGCTCGCGATGTTCGACCGCCATGCCGAGCGCCTGGCGCAATTGAAGCCGCGCGTCCTGGTCGGACAGTTCGCCGGCGCGGCCGGTACGCTGGCCTCGCTCGGCGACAAGGGGTTCGAGGTGCAGGAGGCGCTCTGCGCCGAGCTGAAGCTCGGCGTTCCCGCCTCGACCTGGCACGTCGCGCGCGACGGCTTTGCCGAGGCGGTGAACTTCCTCGCGCTCGTCACCGGCTCGCTCGGCAAGATTGCGCTCGACATCATGATCATGGCCTCGACCGAGTTCGCCGAGGTCTACGAGCCCTTCGTCAAGGGCCGCGGCGCCTCCTCGACCATGCCGCAGAAGCGCAACCCGATCTCTTCGGAGCTGATGCTTGCGGCGTCCAAGGCGGTGCGCCAGCACGCCGGCCTGATGCTGGACGCGATGGTGCAGGATTTCGAGCGCGCCACCGGTCCCTGGCACGCCGAATGGATGGCGATCCCGGAAAGCTTCGTGCTGACGGCCGGCGCGCTGCACCAGGCGAAGTTCGCGCTCGCAGGCCTGATCGTGGACGAAAGGAAGATGAACGACAATCTCGCCGTCAGCCGCGGCCTGATTGTGGCCGAAGCGGTCATGATGGGGCTCGCGCCGCAGATCGGGCGGCAGGAGGCGCATGACGTGGTCTATGACGCCTGCCGCGAGGCCAACGACAAGGGGATCAGCCTTGCCGACGCGCTCTCCGCAGATTCACGGATATCGAGCCGCATCGACCGTGCCACAATCGAGGCGCTCACCTCACCGAAAAATTACCTGGGGCTTGCGCCTGCCATGGTCGATCGGGTGCTGAAATCTTCAACACGTTGAAAACCAAGATGCGTGAAACTGCGTATCTTTCATGTGTCGCAAGGCGCTCGCATACTTGTGTCCGGCGATGCTAGACTTAGATTGAACGAGAGACTTTCGGCAGAGGACCCGGCATGACCGATCAACGCATCACCGCCACTCCCATCGATCCCGCGAAACTCGACCGGCTTGCCGAGGTGGCGGTGAAGGTGGGCCTGGGTTTGCGGCCGGGACAGGATCTGCTGCTGACGGCGCCGGCGATCGCGCTGCCGCTGGTGCGGCGGATCGCGGTGCATGCCTACAAGGCCGGCGCCGGGATCGTCACGCCGATCCTGTCGGACGAGGAGATGACGCTGGCGCGCTACCGCCACGGTCACGACAACAGCTTCGATCGTGCCGCCGGCTGGCTGTATGAGGGCATGGCCAAGGCATTCTCCGACAACACCGCGCGGCTCGCCATCGTCGGCGACAATCCGATGCTGCTGTCGGGCGAGGACCCGTCCAAGGTCGCACGCGCCAGCAAGGCCAATTCCATGGCCTATCAGCCGGCGCTGGAAAAGATCGTCAATTTCGACACCAACTGGAACATCATCGCCTATCCGAGCCCGTCCTGGGCCAAGCAGGTATTCCCTGGGGATCCCGAGGACGTCGCCGTCGGCAAGCTCGCGGATGCGATCTTCGCCGCGTCCCGCGTCGATCGCGAGGACGCGATGGGCAACTGGGCGAGCCACAATGCGGTGCTGCGCGAGCGCACCAACTGGCTCAACGGCCAGCGTTTTCGCGCGTTGCAGTACTCGGGACCAGGGACGGACCTCACCATCGGGCTGGCCGACGGCCATGAATGGGAAGGCGGCGCCTCGCTGTCCAAGAACGGCATCAGCTGCAACGCCAACATTCCGACCGAAGAGGTCTTCACCACGCCGCATTGCCGGCGCGTCTATGGCCATGTCGTGAGCTCGAAGCCGCTGTCCTACCAGGGCACGCTGATCGACAACATCGCGGTGCGCTTCGAGGACGGCAAGATCGTCGACGCCAAGGCCTCGCGCGGCGCGGAGGTACTCAACAAGGTGCTCGACACCGACGAGGGCGCCCGCCGGCTCGGCGAGGTGGCGCTGGTGCCGCATTCCTCGCCGATCTCGCAGAGTGGATTGTTGTTCTACAACACGCTGTTCGACGAGAACGCCGCCTCGCACATCGCGCTCGGCCAGTGCTATTCCAAGTGCTTCGTCAACGGCGCGCAGCTCACCCCGCAACAGATCTCCGCGCAAGGCGGCAACCAGAGCCTGATCCATATCGACTGGATGATCGGCTCGGCCGAGACCGACATCGACGGCATTCTGGCCGATGGCAGCAAGGTCCCGGTGTTCCGCAAGGGCGAGTGGGCGAAGTAACGCGCTTCATCTCTGCCGTAGAGGCAGGGCCATCGCATGTGGAAGCGGCTTTCCTGCGGCCATCCTTCGAGACGCCCGCCGCTGGCGGGCTCCTCAGGATGAGGACGGAGTGCGCGGCAATCGCTTCAGCGGGCACCGATGTCGGTGAGCCTCATCCTGAGGAGACCGCTGGAAGCGGTCGTCTCGAAGGACGAGGCGTGCGCACAGGCCGTCCTCACGCCGCGGCGTTTCGCAGCATCGGATTGTTGTCGATGCTGAAACGGTTGAACAGCGTCGTGAACGGGCTGCCGTCGGTGGCTCGCACGATGGCGTCTGAAGCAGCGACCGCCTCGTAGAGCGCGCCGACCGGATCGTCCGCCTCTGGCAGGTCGAGACCCCTGCGGATGTCCTCGCGGGCCTCGTTGATCCCGTCCTCGTCGTCCAGTGTCGCCTCCAGCGCATCTGCCGCGCGCCGCATCTCCGAGAGGTCGCCGCCGCCGGAAAATTTGAGGATGTCGAGCCAGTAGGGGCGGGCGACGACGAGCTGGATGAATGCCTCGAAGCTCTCCGCGATGATTCCCGCGCGGCCCTCGGATGACACGTAGAGCACATTCTGTGACGGCAGCAGCACGAACGCGCCGCCGGAGCCGTCACTGCCGATCTGCCGCGGGCTTTCGATGCCGTCGATGGTGAACCAGGGCTCTTCGTCCGGCGCGAGGGAGATATCGAAGCCGCCGAGACGGGCGACCATTTCGCCTTTGGCTGTCAGAACCTCTGGGCTGAGGGGCATCGGCGTGGCTCCTTCCTGATACTTCGCGCACTTTGTCGCACCCCGGAAAAGATGGGTTCATCTGCGCGGATTCGCAGGGAAATCCTGACGTTAACCGCTTCGCACCTGCAACTTGCAGCTGATTGTCGGGGCCTGCGTAAGGAAGAATTAAAAACCGGCTACTAGCGTTCCCAACATCTTTCGAAACAATCCGGGCCGAGACCCGGCCATACATATTAATATTCCCTGGGGAAGTAGATGTCGCGCGCATTGATTGAAATCGGTAGTAGCAATGTGGAGCTCGAGCTGCGGCCGATCGAGCCGTCCTGGATCATCGAAGGCAATCCGGTGTCGCGCTCGCGCGTCCTGTCGACCAGCGCCGACGGCACCGCCCAGACAATCATCTGGCATTGCACCGAAGGGCGCTTCAACTGGTACTACGACATCGACGAGACGATCATGATCATGGAAGGATCGATCGTGCTCGAGAGCGAAGGCATGCCGCCGAAGCGCTATGGCCCCGGCGACGTCATCTTCTTCCGCGACGGCGCGCATGCCAAATGGCATGTCGAAGGCCACGTCAAGAAGATCGCCTTCTGCCGCAAGACCAATCCGGTGATGATTGGTTTCCTGGTCCGCGTCGTCAACAAGCTCAAGCGGATGTTCGTCTCCACCGGCGAGCGCCGTCCCGCCTCGCTGATGGGCGCCGGCTAGTCATCTCATAACGCTTTCAAGGACGCTTCCCAGCGGCCACGACGAAGAGGGGTCGGGATCAACATCCCGGCCCCTCTTCTCATCAGGGCCGCAGATCCTGTCACGACGGCAAATCGAGCCGATAGAATTCGGTCGCGGTCTGTGAGAACAGAGCCGTCTTCTCGGCCTCGCTCAAGGGCGCGGCGATACGCTTGAAGGCATTGAAGATCACCTGGTAGCTGCACTGGCCCTTGTCCGGCGGAAAATTGCTCTCGAACATCGCGCGCCTCACGCCGAACGCCTCGATGCAGGTCTCGACATAGGGCCGCCAGGCCGCGGCAAGCTCCTCGGATGACGGCGGCCTCTCGCGCAGATGGAAATCGTAACCGAGCAGGCACATCGCAAGGCCTCCGAGCTTCACCACCACGTTCTCGCATGTTGCGATCTCCCGGATCGAGGCGCGCCACTGCGGGAACACCTCCTCGCGCCGTCCCGCAAAGCGGCCGACGCCCGCCGGTCCGCCGCAATGGTCGAGCACGATCCTGGTGTCGGGGAAGGCGCGCGCCAGCTCGGTCAGCTCGCCGATCTGCGGATGAAACAGCCAGGCATCGAAGCTGAGGTTCAGCGGGGCGAGATGGGCAAACCCTTTGCGGAAGGCCGGGTCCTGCAACAGGCCTTTCGGCCGGTTGGCATACATGCCGGCGACGACGGGGTCTTCGTCCCAGGCGGAGGAATGCCGGATGCCGCGGAAGCGGCCGTTGCCTGCGGCGATCTCGGCCTCCAGCACCGGCTTTGCCGCGTCACCTAGCAGCAGATTGGCATGGCTGACGATGCCGGCGCAGATCGCGGCCTTGCCGTAACCGCCGCTCGCACTCATCGCCGCAACGCCGTTGGCGAACTCGACCTCGCCGACCGGCCGGAACGCCTCGGGCCCATGCGCGCGATACATCGAGCGGCAATCGACATAGACGGTGGCGATGATGTTGTGGCCGGAGGCGATGTCGGCCGCCATCTCCTCGATCAGATAGCGGTGCCCGCGATTCCAGAGATGGTGGTGAGGATCGACGATCGGCCGCAAGGGATCGATGATCTCTTCCTGATGCAGCGCGAGCCAGTCCTCGCGCGGCTCGACGAATAGCCCGCTCGTGTTGGCGGGCAGACCGCTTGCAGCCATCGGCGTTCGCTCCCTTTATATTTTGTGGCGGGAGCCTAGCAGCTCGTCCTTGCATGCAGCAGCGCGCGGCGCGCAACCGCGCCCTTCGTCTCGAGCACAACGGCGCTGTCGTCAGGCCTTGCGCCGTGTCGCCTCCACGTCGACCACAAGCCGCCAATCGGCTGCGGTCGCAGGCTTGACCTCGCCGAGCCAGTGGAAGGAATCGTCGGTGATCTCGGTAAAGCTCCAGCGCGTCCTCTCGCTTGCGTCGGTCGTGCCTTCCTGCACGATGTCATCGCCGCGCGGACGGCCGATCTGCTGGCGAAACACGCAGCGCGCGGGATCGAACCAGGAAATCCGCCACGCATCGATGGAGGGGTCATAGACCCGCAGCGTCGTGCCGTACCAATTGCCGGCGATCGGCAAGGCCGGCGCGCCCGCAGGGCGGGGAATGATCCAGACGTCCTGCACCGCGCGGCCCTCCAGAATCCAGCCGAAATGGATTTCGCCGGGCGCTGTGTGCTTCGTTCCATCGGGTCCGTGAGCGGTAATCGCGGCCTCCCAATCGCCGACGAAGCGGCCGTAAAGCTGGAGCGCCGCCGCGTGCTCGGGATTCGGTCCGTCCGCGTGCAACAATCGCGCAAAGTCGGTCATGTCGATCTCCTCTTGCAGGAGATCAGCACCAAAGGGCGGCAGCCGGCTTGGAGAAAATTGCGCCTTAGACCCCGTCGAGGATGATCACCGTCGGCTTGGTCGGCAGCGCATCTCGCGACATCCGGAACGAGCGATCGATGCGATGGTCGATCTCGAACTGCTGGCCGATCCGGCGCATGAAGTCGTCGAGCGGGGTGGCGAAGCGGTGCATCGGCAGCACCACGGAAGCACGCAGCCGCCTGGTGATCTCGGAGATGCCGTCGAGCGACATGGTGTAGGTACCGTCGATCGGCACCATCACGATGTCGAGCCGTCCGATCTGGGCGAAATGGCTGTCGTCGAGCTTGTGGTGGAGGTGGCCGAGATGGCCGATGCAGAGGCCTGCGACCTCGAAGATGAAGATCGAATTGCCGTCGCGGATCATGTCGGTGCCGGCATCGTCGCCGAAATAGCGGCGGATGTCGGTGGTGACGTTGCGGATGAAGGTGTCCCCGATGCGCTCGGAGACAATGGCGGGCTTGCCGTCCTCGCCCCAGCCATGCAGCACATGGGGAATGCGCTTGTCCGGATATAAAGAATAGTGCGTGCTGTGCGCCCGGTTCATGGTGACGACGTCGGGCAGCCGCCCCACCTGATAGGCGCCGCTATAATCGGTGGCGATGCGCAGGCCGCCGGGCGTGTCGATGAAATAGGTGGAGTGGCCGGCATAGGTGATCTCGATTTCCGCGGCCGCCGCCACCTGTTTGAAGGCGACCGGCATGACCCGCGGCGCGGCATTGGCCATCGCCAGGCATTCGCTGCGCTGGGGCTGCTGGGCGAGGGCAGGGGTGATGAATGCGCCGAACAGCGCCAGAGCCGCCGAAACCAGTCGCCGCATGAATCCGTCCCCGATGACTTCATGGGAAAGTCTAGCGTGCAATGCAGCGCGCCGCCAACAGCTGGCGATCAACAGCGCGTCAGTGTCGCACCTGTCATTCCCGCCATCTAGTCGCGCTTTGGGCTGAACTTCCAGGTGATGGCGACGAGGCCTGCGGTGATCAGACCGCTGATCAGGCCTGCCAGCGGCAGGGCGAGCAGCAGCGCGGCGCTGGCGGCCCAGCCGATCGAGGAGAAGGCTTCGGCAAAGGTTGCGAGCCGCGACGAGGTCTGGCGGCGGCGGAATTGGCTGCGCCGGGCCTGGACGCGGAACCAGAGCTGGATCGCGGTCGCGGACGCCGCGCTGACGATGATGGCTCCGGCACTCACCGCGGCCTGGAATGGCGAGGCGAAGGCGAGCGCAGCGACCAGCGGGCAGAAGATGGCGGCGATTGCGATCAGCACCACCTCGATCTTGGCGCGGATGACGCTCGACGGCATCAACGGCGCGGTTGCGACCAGGTCGGGGGCGTCCTCGCCGGAGATCGTCAGCCAGGCGAGCCCGCCGGCGAGCTGTCCCGCCGCCATCACGATCACGGGCGTGATCAGCGTCAGGGCCGCGGAGCTTTCGGCGAAATTGCGCCAGAGCAGCAGCGCCGGCGGCACCAGATAGAGCAGCTGCATCAGGGTCTGCGAGATCAGCCAGGGATCGCGCCAGAGCAGGGAGAATTCCTTGCGCCGCAGCGCCTGCTGCCGCGATCCGCCGCGGAACGCGCGCTGCCTCGCGCTACTGCGGCCGGACCTGCCGTAAGCGGCGGCATCGATCGCGGTGTCGGCAAAGCGGCCTGAGAAGATCGCCATGACGCTTCCGAGCAGCACGAGAGCGAGCGCCAGAAGCAGCAGCAGCGCCTCGTTGTCGCCCATGGTGGCGCGTGCCGGCCACCACCAGATGCTGTCGATCTCGGGGGCGTGGGCGGCCATGCTGCCGGAGGTCAGGATGGTGAAGCGCGACAGCGTGCCGTAGGACATGATCGCGGCGACCTGCAGTGCGATCACGAAGCCGGCGCCGATGATGGCGGCGAGGATCTGCGCCACGAGGCGCGTCCGCGCCGGGCCGATCAGGCGGAACAGGAGGATGGTGACGGCGATCGCGATCGCCGCGGCCGACAGGCCCATCGCGATCACGATGCCGTACGCGGCGAGCCAGCGCGGCCCGCCGCCGATCACGAGAACGTCGATGAAGGGCGTCGAGAACAGCAGCGCCATCGCGGTGACGGTGAGCGCGATCGCGGCGATGCGGACCGAGAACAGATTGGCCAGCGTCGCGGGCGAGGACATGATCAGGTCGAGATCGGCGCGGGCGTAGAACACCCGCGTCACCGATTCGATCGCCTGCGACAGCATCAAGGTCCAAGCGAGAAAGATGGTCGCCGTGATCACGATCAGCGAGGATTTGTCGAGCGGCAGCTGCAGATCGGCGAAGCGGCCGATCACGGCCCATGCCGGCACGTGCAGCAGTGCCGCAAAGAACAGCAGGCCGATGACGGCGGCGCGCGCCCGCGTGCGCCTTCCGCCAGTCATCATGGCGAACCATTCGCGCCAGGCGAGCCTGAGCTCGTGCCGGGCGAACCAGGACAGCGCGGTCGCCGAGCTCATGCGGCTTCCTGCAGCGTCACCAGCGCGATGAAGAGATCTTCCAGGCTGGTGTCGGCATGGCCGTTTTGCTGGCGTAGCTCGGTGAGCGTGCCCTCGGCGACGAGGCGGCCCGAGGCGATCACGCCGATGCGGTCGGCCATGCGCTCGGCGACCTCGAGGATGTGCGTGGTCATGATGACGGTGCAGCCGGCGCGGACGCGCTCGCTGAGCAGGCCCTTCACGTGGCGGGCGGAGACGGCATCCAGTCCCGTCAGCGGCTCATCGAGAATGATGAGACGGGGATCGTGCACCAGCGCGCCGGCCAGCGCCACCTTCTGGCGCATGCCCTTGGAAAAGCCCTCGCAGCGCTCGTGCCGGTGCGGCTCGAGCCCCAGCGAGCTCAGCAGTTCCTCCGCGACCGGTTCCGAGATCGACGGCGCGATGCCCCAGAGCCCGGCGACGAATTCGAGATATTCGAGCGGGGTCAGCTTGTCGTAGATCATCGGCTCGTCGGAGACCCACGCCATCACCTGCTTGGCGGCGACGGGGTTGGCCAGTGCATCGATGCCGAAGATCGAGACCGCACCGGCATCGGGCCGCAAGAGGCCGGCAACCATGCGCAAAGTGGTGGTCTTGCCGGCCCCGTTGGGCCCGACCAGGGCGTAGAATTCGCCGGCGTGAATGGTGAGATCGAGGCTGTCGACCGCCAGACGGTCAAAACGCTTCGTTAACCCTCGGACTTCCAGTGCCGAGTTGTCCGGCTTCATGACGGCCCTACCATCCGGTTTTGCATCGCCCGCGACCTTGACTTGAAGATGTTTCGGCACCGTGAATCTACGGCCGACAAATTCCGCCATCCGCCTTGGACTAAAGGCAAGTCACCGTTTGTTGACAGTGCG
This sequence comes from Bradyrhizobium sp. CCBAU 45389, assembly GCF_028128625.1. Lineage (NCBI taxonomy): Bacteria > Pseudomonadati > Pseudomonadota > Alphaproteobacteria > Hyphomicrobiales > Nitrobacteraceae > Bradyrhizobium > Bradyrhizobium sp. CCBAU 45389. The sequence continues at coordinate 66,738 of NZ_LBIY01000083.1, forward strand.
CGGGCGTTCAGGCTGAATTGGCGCCGGGACAAATGGAGCTAACGCAGCGAAACGACTGCGTAGCGACTGGACACAAGATGCGGCGAGGCGGCCAAAAGATCCGCCGGTTGCGTCGGGAGGAAGCGCGGCGATGCTGGATTTCGTTCAGCAGCTGGTCAGCGGTGTTGCGCTCGGCTGCGTCTACGGCCTGATCGCGCTCGGCTTCGTGCTCGTCTACAAGGCCACCGAGGTCGTCAATTTCGCCCAGGGCGATCTGATGATGCTGGGCGGCTTCTTCGCCTTCACCTTCATCGGCATGATGGGCCTGAACTACTGGATCGGCTTTGCCGGTGCGGTGGCGGCCATGGCGCTGTTCGGCATGCTGGCCGAGCGGGTGGTGGTGCGGCCGATCCTCGGCTATCCGCAATTCTCCATCATCATGGCCACGATCGGCCTCGGCTATTTCCTGCGTTCGATCGCGGGCATGATCTGGGGCACCGACGATCTGAAGATCGAGACGCCGTTCAGCCAGGGCGTGCTGCGGATCGGCTCTCTGGTGCTCGCCTACGACAAGCTCTCGGTGATCGCGGCGACGATGATCCTGTGCACGCTGCTCTATCTGTTCTTCAACAAGACCACGCTCGGCACCGCAATGCGCGCCAGCTCCGAGAACATGCTCGCAGCCTATTACATGGGCATTCCGGTCAAGCGCGTGGTGTCGATCGTGTGGGCGATCAGCGCGGCGGTGGCGACCTGCGCCGGCGTGCTGCTGGCGCCGATCACCTTCATCCATTCCAATGTCGGCCTCGTGCTAGGCCTCAAGGCCTTTCCGGCCGCCGTGCTCGGCGGCTTCGGCTCGATCCCGGGCGCCGTGGTCGGCGGCGTGCTGATCGGCGTGATCGAGAGCATGGCCGGCTTCTACCTGGCCGAGGGGTGGAAGGACGTCGCGCCCTATATCGTGCTGCTCACCGTGCTGCTCTTGAAGCCCGAAGGCCTGTTCGGCCTTCACGTCCGCAAGAAGGTCTGAACGCATGCGCTTCCTGTTCAAGACCGACTACGAGGACGACATCAAGCTGTTTCCGCATTCGGGCTATTACGTCTCCTACGGCATCCTGATCGCACTGCTGCTGATCGCGCCCTACGTGCTCTCCAGCTATCTGATGAGCCAGCTCGTCTTCGTCTGCATCTATGCAACCGTCGGCGTGGCGCTGCTGATCCTGACCGGCTTCACCGGGCAAGCTTCGCTCGGCCATGCCGCGTTCCTCGCGATCGGGGCCTACACGGCGGCTTACTTGCAGAAATACAACGTGCCGTTCCCGGTCTATTTTCTCGCCGCCGGTGCCCTGACCGGGTTGATCGGCGCGCTGGTCGGTTTTCCCGCGCTGCGCCTGACCGGCATCTACCTCGTCATCGCCACCATCTCCTTTGCCCTGATCGTGGAGGAGATCCTCGCGCGGTGGGAGAGCGTGACCCACGGGAACGAGGGCATGCGGGTCAAGACGCTGTCGCTGCTCGGCGTCACCGTGCCGCGCGACAGTCCGACCTTCTATTACCTGTGCCTTGCCGTGCTGGTGCTGACCATCGTCGGCACGCTCAATTTGCTGCGCTCGCCGACGGGCCGCGCCTTCGTCGCGATCCGCGACTCTGAGACCGCGGCGCGCAGCATGGGCGTCAATGTCGCGCTGTACAAGGTGAAGTCGTTTGCGATCTCGGCCGCGATCACCGGCTTCGCCGGCGTGCTGTTCGCGCACAAGCTCTCCTTCATCTCGCCGGAGATGTTCACGCTCCAGCTCTCGATCGAGTTCATCATCGTGATCCTGATCGGCGGCACCTTCTCTCTGCACGGCGCGGTGCTGGGGGCGATCTTCATCGTGATGATCGATCCGTTCCTCACATACTTGAAGGACGACATGCCCGGCATCATCGCCGGCGTCGCCGCGACATTCGGGGCGAGCTCGGCGACGGCAGGCAATATTCAGTCGAAAGTCGCAGCCTTCGCCTCGCTCAACGGCCTGAAGGGCGCGATCTACGGCATCATCATCGTGCTGTTCGTGCTGTTCGAGCCGCTCGGGCTCTACGGCCGCTGGCTCAAGATAAAGCTCTTCTTCCAGCTGTTCCCGCTCTACAAGCGCGCCACCTTCAAGCGGCAGAAGATCTACGTGAAGTCGGAGCGCAACCGATGAGCTATTTCCGCGCCGAGAACCTGTCGCTGCATTTCGGAGGGCTGAAGGCGGTCGATGCGGTGTCGTTCGCGGTGGAGAAGGGCGAAATCCTCTCGATCATCGGGCCGAACGGCGCCGGCAAGAGCTCGATCTTCAACCTGATCTCGCGCATCTACCGGCCGACCTCGGGCCGCATCTTCTTCGAGGACCAGGACATCACCGAGCAGCCGCCCTACGATATCGCAAAGCTCGGCATCGCCCGCACCTTCCAGAACATCGAGCTGTTCGAGAACGCGACCGTGCTGTCGAATTTGCTGGTCGGGCGCCACCGCCATTCCACCACGCAGCTCTGGCAGGAGCTGCTGTTCCTGCCCAGCGTGCGCGCCAGCGAGAAGGTGCACCGCCGCCGGGTCGAGCAGGTCATCGAGCTCCTCGATCTCGAACCCTATCGCGACAAGCTGATCTCGGGCCTGCCCTACGGCGTCCGCAAGGTGATCGAGCTGGCGCGGGCGCTGTGCTCTGAGCCGAAGCTGATCCTGCTCGACGAGCCGTCCTCCGGCCTCAATGTCGAGGAGACCGACGACATGTCGTTCTGGATCCGCGACATGAAGAGCGAGCTCGGCGTCACCGTGCTGATGGTCGAGCACGACATGTCGCTGGTGAACCGCGTCTCCGACCGCGTCATTGCGCTGAACTATGGCCGCGTGCTCGCCATGGGCTCGCCCGCCGAGGTGCAGCAGCACCCCGACGTCGTCGCCGCGTATCTCGGAGCCTGACCCGATGGACGCAGCCGCTTCGCCCGACATCATCTTAAAACTCTCCAACATCGAGAGCTATTACGGGCCGATCATGGCGATCCGCGGCATCTCGCTGGAGGTGCCGCGCGGCCACATCGTCACGCTGCTGGGAGCCAACGGCGCCGGCAAGACCACGGTGCTGAAGACCATCTCCGGCATCCTCGATCCGCAGAAGGGCGCGATCGAGTTCATGGGCAAGTCGATCCAGCGCATGGAAGCCGACCGGATCGTCCGGCTGGGCCTCAGCCACGTGCCTGAAGGACGTGAGGTGTTCCCGTTCCTCTCGGTGCGGGAGAACCTGATGATGGGCGCCTATCCGCGCCGTGACCGCGACGGCGTCGCGGAGGATCTGGAGCGCGTCTACGGCTATTTCCCGCGCCTGAAGGAGCGCATCAACCAACCGGCCGGCCAGCTTTCCGGCGGCGAGCAGCAGATGCTCGCGATCGGGCGCGCGCTGATGAACCGGCCGACGCTGCTCCTGCTGGACGAGCCCTCGCTCGGCCTGTCGCCGCTGCTGGTGAAGGAGATCTTCACCATCATCCGCCGCGTCAACGAGGAGCAGGGCATGTCGATCCTGCTGGTCGAGCAGAACGCCAAGGTGGCGCTGGAGACCGCGCATTACGGCTATGTGCTCGAGATCGGCCGCATCGTCATGAACGACAGCTGCGACCGCTTGATGCATTCCCAGGACATCCAGGAGTTTTACCTTGGCGCCAAGGAAGCCGGCGCGCGAGGCGAACGGCGCTGGAAAAAGAAGAAAACGTGGCGTTAGATGGGTAACCCCTCCAGCGCATAGACCGCCGGCAAGGCAGGCAGCGGAGGGAGAAGGCGACAAGGAGGAGACGTGCATGGCCCGACCGGCGGTGCTGACGGTCGCTGATACGATCGCAAAGAGCTTTTTGCGAGCTGCGGAGACGCGGGGCGAGCGGGCGGCGATCCGTGAGAAGAAGTTCGGCATCTGGCAGCCGACCAGCTGGCGCCAATGGCAGGAGATCTCGAAGGAGATCGCCTACGCGCTTCGCGCCATTGGTTTCATGCCCGGCGACGTCGCCTCCATCATCGCCAATGCCGTGCCGGAATGGGTCTATACCGACATGGGCATCCTCTGCGCCGGCGGCGTCTCTAGCGGAATCTATCCGACCGATTCCTCGTCCCAGGTCGAGTATCTCGTCAACGATTCCGCGACCCGGGTGATCTTCGCCGAGGACGAGGAGCAGCTCGACAAGATCCTCACATGCCGCGCGCGCTGCCCGTCCCTGCAGAAGATCATCGTGTTCGACATGGAGGGCCTCGGCGGCTTCTCCGACGACATGGTGATGTCGTTCGACGAGTTCCGCGCGCTCGGGCGCAACCACATGGTCGGCCGCGAGGCGCTGTGGCAGGAGATGATCGACAGCCGCAGCGCCGGCGATCTCGCTGTTCTCGTCTATACCTCGGGCACCACAGGCCCGCCCAAGGGCGCGATGCACGCCAACCGCAGCGTCACGCACCAGATGCGGCACGCCAACGACTTCATCCCGGCGCGGGAGGACGAGGACCGGCTGATCTTCCTGCCGCTCTGCCATGTCGCCGAGCGCATCGGCGGCTATTACATCTCGGTCGCGCTCGGCTCGGTGATGAATTTCGCCGAAAGCCCGGAGACCGTGCCGGACAATCTGCGCGAGGTGCAGCCGACCGTCTTCCTCGCAGTCCCCCGCATTTGGGAGAAATTCTATTCCGCCATCACCATCGCGCTGAAGGATGCGACCCCGCTGCAGCAATGGGTCTACCGCCGCGCCATCGAGGTCGGCTACCGCATGGTCGATTGCCGCATCGAGGGCAGGGCGCCGCCGCTGTCGCTGCGCATCGCCAACCGATTTGCCTACCAGTTCGCCTTCCGCAACATTCGCCGCATGATCGGGCTCGACCGCTGCCGCATCGCCTTTACGGGCGCAGCGCCGATCGCGCCGGAATTGATCCGCTGGTATCTCGCGCTCGGCATCGACATGCACGAGGTCTACGGCCAGACCGAGAATTGCGGCGTCGCCACCATGATGCCGGCGGAGCGGATCAAGCTGGGCTCGGTCGGCACCGCCGTGCCCTGGGGCGAGGTCACGCTGTCGCCCGACGGCGAAATCCTGATCAAGGGCGACTTCCTGTTCATGGGTTACCTGAACCAGCCGGAGAAGACCGCGGAGACGATCGATCCGCGCGGCTGGCTGCACACCGGTGACGTCGGCACCATCGACAATGAAGGCTTCGTCCGCATCACCGACCGGATGAAGGACATCATCATCACCTCCGGCGGAAAGAACGTCACGCCGTCCGAGATCGAGAACCAGCTCAAATTCTCGCCCTACATCTCCGATGCCGTCGTGATCGGAGACAAGCGGCCTTATCTCACCTGCCTCGTGATGATCGACCAGGAGAATGTCGAGAAGTTCGCCCAGGACCACGACATCCCCTTCACCAATTACGCCAGCCTGTGCCGCGCGACGGAGATCCAGGACTTGATCTGGCGCGAGATCGAACAGGTCAACGGCAACTTCGCCCGTGTCGAGACCGTCAAGAGATTTTACCTGATCGAGCGCCAGCTCACCCCGGAAGACGAGGAGCTGACGCCGACCATGAAGTTGAAGCGCAGCTTCGTGAACAAGCGCTACGCCGCCGAGATCGACGCGATGTATCGCGAGCGCGCGGTGGCGTGAGGCGCATGCCGATTTGAGAAAGCGAAGGAGCGACGGCCCCCGCCCTTCGCACAATACGGGCCCAAAGGAGAGGAGACGTCAATGTCGAGATCGTTCGGAACGTTCGGCCTTGCTGTGAGCACTCTTGCGCTCACCTGTCTGCCGGCCGTCGCGCAAACCAAGGTCACCAATGAAGGCATCTCGGCAACCGAGATCGTCATCGGCACCCATCAGGATCTGTCGGGTCCGATCAAGGGCTGGGGCGTGCCCGTCTCCAACGGCATGAAGATGGCCGTCGAGGAGGTCAACGCCAGCGGCGGTGTCCAGGGCCGCAAGATCCGCCTGGTGGTCGAGGACAGCGGCTACGATCCGAAGAAGGCCGTGCTGGCCTCGCAGAAATTGATTGAGCGCGACAAGATCTTCGCGATGGTGGGGCCGATGGGATCGCCCACCGTGCTCGCCGCGCAGGATATCCTGCTCGATGCCGGCGTGCTGCAGCTGTTTCCGCTGACGGCGGCCGAGTTCACCTTCAAGTTCGATCCGGCCAAGCCGCAGGAGCGGCTGAAGTTCAACAACCTGCTGCCCTATGTCGAGAGCACGCGCGCAGCGCTGAAATACATGATCGAGGCAAAGAATTTCAAGAAGCCGTGCATCATGCATCAGGACGACGAGTACGGAAAGAACGTGCTCGACGGCTTCAACCAGCAGCTCGCCGCCATGAAGGTGCAGCCGGCCTCGATCACGAGCTACAAGCGCGGCGCCTCCGACTTCTCGGCGCAGGTCGCCAAGATGAAGTCCGACGGCTGTGACCTCGTCGTGCTCGGCGCGGTCCTCCGTGAGCCGATCGGCACGATGACCGAAGCGAAGAAGCTCGGATGGGACGTCACCTTCCTCGGCGCCACGCCCGTCAACGTGCTCGAAGTGCCGGCGCTCGGCAAGGACGTGGTGGAAGGCTTGTATGCCGCTTCGAACTTCGAAATTCCCTACGAAGACACCGCGAAAGGAAAGGTGAAGGACTGGCTCGTCAACTACAAGAAGATGTTCAATGCCGACGCCAACACCCAGGCGATCATCGGCTACAATGCGGTGATGACGTTCGCGCATTATGCCAACAAGGCTGGCAAGGATCTCACTGGCCAGAAGATGCTCGACGCGCTGGAGTCCGGTGACAAGTTCCAGGACATCTTCAATTCGCCGCCGACGGTGTTCTCGAAGACCAATCATCTCGCCACCACCATCACACAGGTGCAGCAGGTCAAGAACGGCCGCTGGGTGCTGGTGAAGGACAATCTGATGTTTTGATGCTTCGCTTTCACCCTCCCCTGGAGGGGGAGGGTCGATCGCGCGCAGCGCGAGCGGGGTGGGGTGATCTCTCGACACGGGCACTGTCCGTTGTGGAGAGACTGTCACCCCACCCCGTCTCACATTTCGCTGCGCTCAGTGTGAGCCGACCCACGGGCGAGCTACGCTCGTCCCGGACCCCTCCAGGGGAGGGTAAGAGCTACGATCCCCCGCCCGCGTTGCCCGAATTCACCGGGGCCAGCTCGTCTTCCCGGCAGCGCCAGCCGTCGGCGGCTTTGACGAAGGCGAAGGTTCGCTGGATTCTCAGCCGGCGCGTGACGTTGAAGGCGTCTGCGGAGCGCTCCTTGTTGCCGGCGCCCGGTTGCGGACGGCCTGTCCTGGCGTCCCAGCAGGTGCCGGTGCAGCCGGAGGCGACCTTGCTGCAGGTGGTGAAGGGGGCCAGCACCACCATCTCGATCTCGCCCGTGACTTGCGCCTCCTGGTCGGTCACCTGGCTGTCGACGGCGTAGACGCGGTTGATGCGCAGGAAATTGCCGCAGGAGTTGGCGGCGTGAATCCGCGCGGCGCAGAAATCGACGGCGTCGGTATCGGGGATGCGGGCCGCGACCTGACGGCCGAACACCTTTTTCGGATCGCCCTTGGCCGTGCGGATCTCGTCGGTCTTGCGCGTGAGGTAGTCGGCGAGACAATCCTCCGCGGACTCGAGCTCTTGCAGCGGCACATTCTCCTTGCCCACGAGATTGCACTTGCGATCGCGCTCTCGCGTCCACCTGCCGTATTCGGCGAAGGCAAAGCGCGCCGCGGTCGGGTCGAGCTTGCCGATCAGGCCGAGCACCTGGCCGTTGAGCTCGGTTTCCGCAAGCGCCAGCGACGGATCCGCGCAGATCACCGCGCCCGCCGCCGTATTCGCGGCGAGACAGTCGAAATCGGGATCGCGCAGGATCGCGGCGCGCTCCTCGGTCACCTTGAGCAGGCACGCCTTCACCCGGTCGAAATCGTCGGCGCGGATCGCAGCCTGGCCGACGATGCCGCAACTGAGATTGCGCTGGCGGCCCCAGATCGCGTTCTCCTCGATCGCCGGCAGGCGATCGGGCAGGCGCGCGAGCCGCGCTTCGACCGCCGTGCTCAGCTTCGCGGCGGCGGCGGCAAGCTCGGTGTCACCGCAGAACAATTGATTGCCGGGATCGCGGATCTGCTGGCAGTTGTTCTTTGCGAACAGCGGCAGCCTGTCGGCGATGGCGCGGTCGGATTGCGCGGACGCGGGCGCCGCCGCAAACGCCAGCAGCGCAAGCACGGACAGCACGATGAACCGCATTCCAGTCGCCCCCGCAAAGCCCGGGGCCATGCTAGCGTCCCGGATCGCGCGGTGGAATGGGTTTTTGGTGGGGACGGACCTGCGTGACTCGCTTCGTAGCCCGGATGGAGCGCAAGCGTAATCCGGGGCCGGTGCCAGTGGTCAGAGTCCCGGATTTCGCGGAGCCTGTCATCGGGCGGCGCTTTGCGCCGACCCGTTGGCTCCATCCGGGCTACAAAAGGATCAATGCGCCTCGGCGGGCGCCATCGACAGCCGCACCGGCTCGTCGACATATTTCATCACGGCCGACTGGTAGAGCACGAACAACGGCTGGTAGCCGCGCACAACGTCGTCCTCGACCATCGCCATGCGGCGGTTGTCGAGCATCAGCCAGTGGCCGTCCAGCTTTGCGGCCACGACCGCATGCTCTTCGCCGACGCGGGTGTCGCGCACCACGACGATGCGGAGGTCTTCGGTGGCGACGCCCGCAAGCCGCAGCGCGGCCAGCTTGGCGATGGCATAGTCCTCGCAATCGCCGGCGCCGCGCGCGAAGGTCGCAAGCGGCGAGCTCCAGACGTCGTCGGCGCCGTCATTGGCGGCGTGGATGGCGAGATTGATGGCGCGGTTGGTCTCGCCCAGTCGGGCGCGGCCGTCGCGGGCACGGGCCTGGTCGACGATGGCGAGCAGCTTGAGGGCCGCGGGCGACGCGCAATTGTCGCGGTCGCCGTCGCACAGCGCGAGCTGCACCATGTCGTCGTCGAGCCTGGACTTCAGCGCGGACCATTTCTGCTGGAGGCCGCCCGACGAGATGGCGAAAGCGAACACGCCGAACGGCTCGGCGGATTTGCGCACGAGCATGCCGGCACCCGGCGACAGCAGTGTGCCGGCGCGAAGCTCGGCGGCCGACCCGAACAGGACCAGTCCGCACAGGACTAGGATTGCGCGCCAGGCGCGCGAGCGAGCAGCGGTCTCCATCTGACATCCCCTTCCGGCTTCGCCCAGGTCTCTCTCGACCTCGACGTGCCGGCTTTGTTGCTTTCGCGGAGATAGTGCGAGAGGGGCCGTTTTGTTCTGCTTAACGCGCCCGGCAGGGGTCCCAAAACCGTGGGACAGGCTGAAACAAGCCCGCCCAAATTGCGTAAAATTTTACGAATCGGCAGCTAGGAAATGTCCGGCGACGGCGAAATGCAGCCGATTGCAAGTTAGGGTTGTGGGGCTGGCGATTCTGCGTCCTATGGCTAACGAGCCCGCGATTTCACGGGGTCTGTTAGTTAGGTCACAGATTTAGACCCGTATTTGCCGCAGGATGCCGCGGGGAACCCCGAAGAAAAGATGACATGAGTATCTGCTGTCCAATCTATACAGCGGGTTACTTTGGATGCTTGGAAATGTCCGCAAAAAAGCCGAATTCGACTTCAGAATACTGCCAGTATTACCTCGGTTCCTTGCTGGAACCGTAGTTTCCCAAGCGTTCGCAGGGCCAAGTGATGCGAAATCACACAAGCAATAGATGGTTTCGCTAAGGACTTGGTAATGCTAAGCAAGCTTAGGCGGTCGATACTTTCATAATTATTAACCCTTTTATGGTGCCCCGTTGAATTACGCTGGCAAATTTGACGCCGCGATTCCCTTCCACGGCGAGGGTTCCCACTCGCCCGCCTATGTCCACGTCGATTCCTTTACCGCCAAGGCGCACGGTCATGTGCCCGCCGGGGCTGTCGTTGTTCCCGACCCGAACCTGATCTTCAACGGCGACTTCAAGCGCTCAGGTCTCGACCTCGTGCTGTCCCATGAGGGGCGGGACTTCGTCGTTCACGATTATTTTAGGGGTGAGAAGCGTGCCGCACTCGCCTCGTCCGATGGCGCCCACCTCACCGGCGACGTCGTCAACGCGCTGACGGGGCACGTCCAGGTTGCCCAGGCCGCGCCGGGCACTGCTGCGGCCCAGGTCATCGGCCACGTCACAAAGCTCTCCGGCAGCGCGACCGCGATCCGCAACGGCGTTTCGGTCATCCTCAACAACGGCGACAATGTCGAAAAGGGCGACGTGGTGTCGACCGGCGCGGATTCGACGCTCGGCATCACCTTCATCGACGGCACCGTGTTCGGTCTGTCCTCCAATGCGCGGATGGTGCTGAACGAGATGGTCTACGACCCCAACGGGTCGAACAACTCCTCGCTGCTGAGCCTGGTCGCAGGCACCATCACCTTCGTCGCCGGCGAAACCGCCAAGCACGGCGACATGAAGGTCGACACGCCGGTCGCGACCATGGGCATCCGCGGCACCGCGGTGCTGACCCAGATCAACTTCGTCGTTCCCGCCGGCGGCGGCGACCCGCAGCCGCAGGCGAGCTTCCAGGTGCTGGTCGAGCCGAACGGCGCCACGGGCTCCTACATCCTGTTCGACAAGATCACGCTGCTGCCGATCGCGACGGTCAACCAGGCCGGCCAGATGATCCAGATCAGCGGCGGCAACGTCTCGATCAGCAACGCGCTGATGTCGCCGGACGTGCAGAAGCTGATCACGGACGTGTTCACGCTGAAGTTCACCGACAACAACAGCAACACCAAGCTGACGAACTTCACCGACACGATCACGCCGACCACTCAGGATGTCGTGTTCAAGTCGGGGTCGGGCGACGTCGCGATCGCGACCTTCACGAACCTCAATCGCGCGGGATCGGAGGAGTCGGGCGGATCCACGTCGACCGCGACCCGTATTCCCGGCCAGCCACTGGCGCGGAGCCTCGATCTCAGCGGCAATGTGAACACGGCGTTCTCGCTGAGCGAGCGTGCGGGCACGACCGGCGACACCACGCATTCCGACACGATCTCCGGCCGGATCACCTTCGTCGATCAGAATCTCGGCGACCGGCCGACGGTGAGCATAAGCCTCGCCGAGGCGCCGAACTACGTCTACAAGAACGCCGGCCAGCAGGACGTCACCGGCTCGCTCAGCGCTCTCCAGAAGCAGGACATCGCGGCAACGCTGATCGATATCAGCGTGGTCCCCGCCGGCGGCAACAACAACAACGGCTCGGCGGTCTGGACCTACACGATCCCCGACAACGTCTTCGATTTCCTCGCGGCCGGCGAAACGCTGACGCTGACCTACATGGTCCGCGTCGACACCAATTTCCTGGTCAACCCAGAATCCGCGTTCATCCCGATCACCATCACGATCACGGGCACCAACGACAAGCCGGTGATCACCAGCAGCGTTCCGACCATCACTTTCGAAGGCGGCACCAGCGTGCCGGGCGGCCCGCTTATCAGCGATGAGGCGACCTCGGGCACGCTGAACTTCAACGACGTCGATCTGACCGACACGCATACCGTGTCGGTGGCGCTGACCAGTGCGACGCTGCCTGATGGCAGCACCGTTCCGCCGGGCCCGCTCGCGGCATTCCAGAGCGCGATGTCGGTTGCGATCGTGTCGGGGGCCGACAGCACCGGCGATGGCACCGGCACCATCAACTGGTCGCTGGCCGACCTTCCGGTCTACCTCGCCGATTTCATTCCGAAGGGCGAGGTGCTGACGCTGGTCTACACCGTGACGGTCACGGACGCGCAAGGCGCGACCGCGCAACAGACCATCACCGTCACGATCACCGGCACCGATGCGCCCGCCGTGGTGTGGATCGCGACCGAGAAGCCCGGCGCTCCCTCCGGCGGCTTCTGGAAAGACGCCGCGAACTGGGCGACCGGCACCGTCCCGACCATCGACGACGACGTCATCGTCATCACCGACCAATTGCACGGCCTGACGCCGTCTTTCCCGGCCACGATCGACGCGCCGGCCTATGCCAAGTCGATCACGATGAATGATTTCGGCGGTCCGCCGCCGCAGCTGATCAACCAGAGCTCGCTGACCATCGCGGGCTCGCTCGACATGCGCGCGGACTCGATCTTCACCAACGCCGCGACCGGCACGGCGTCGGTCGGCGGCCTGGCCGAGATCCTGGACACCAGCGTATTGACCAATGCCGGGCACCTGACGCTCAAGGCCGGCGGCGATTTCGCCGTCGGCACCACGATCACCAATTCCGGCACGCTCGAAGTATTCGGCGGCACGCTGAAGACGTTGGCCGAGATCCACAATGCCGGCGGCACGCTGAAGACCGATGCCGGCGCGACGCTGATCGTCGATGGCACGACGGTCGACGGCGGCACCGTCACCATTCTCGGCACGCTGGAGCTCGACGGCGTCAGCCTGATCGAGAACGGCACGCTGAACAATTCCGGCACGGTCAACGTCAAGGGCTTCGCCGAGTTCGCCGGCGAGACCGTGGACAACACGTCGAGCGGTGTGATCGAGGTGCTGGCAAATGGCTGGCTGACGATCCATCAGGGGTCCGGCGTCACCAATGCCGGCCAGATCACCATCGACTCCTCCGGCAGGCTGGTCGTCAACAACGCAACGATCGGCGGAGCCGGTGAGGTGATCGGCACCCTGAACGGCGAGGACGAGGGTGGCCCGATCTTCAACGCCGGTCTCCAGGGCGCCGGCACGATCACCAACAATGGTGAGATCGATCTCACCGGCGACGCCGTCCTGAGCTGCGGCATCCTGAACAACAACGCCCTCTTCAACGTCAGCGGCACCGGCAATGCGCTGAGCGACGAGACCGTCACCAATGCCGGCCTCATCGAGGTGCTGGCTGGCGGTGCGCTGGTGATCGATCAGGGCTCGACGGTCGACAATTCGAGCGGCAACGTCGTCGTCGACGGCAATGCTGCGCTGACGCTCGACGACGCCACGATCAGCGGCGGCGCGATCAAGGGTGCGGGCACGATCGACGTCACCGGCGCCAGCCGCATCGACGGCGGGGCGATGCTCAGCATCAGCACGGTCACCGTTGACGCCGGGCTGACGCTGGACGGCATCACGGTATCCGGCACCGATATCACCGACAATTCCGGCGTCGCGCTCGGCGGCACCGTCAAGCTCAAGGACGGCGCCAGGATCCAGGGCGGCGCGGTCACCAACCTCGGCACGCTGGAAATCGCCGGCGCCGCGACGCTGCTCAACGATGTCGTGACCAACACCGGCACGATCGCAGTCGACGGCGGCCAGACGCTGACGCTGTCCGGGACGGAGATTTCCGGCGGCGCCGTCAGCGGCAGCGGCACGATCGACGTCACCGTTGCCAGCAAGATCGACGGCGGCGCCACGCTGAGCACGAGCGCCGTCATTGCCCACGCCAAGCTGACGCTGGACGGCGTCACGGTGTCAGGGACTGATATCACCGACATTGCCGGCGTTGAGCTCGACAATCTCGTCAAGCTCAAGGGTGGAGCCCGCATCCAGGGCGGCGCGGTCACCAACACCGGCACGCTGGAGATCGCCGGCACCGCGACGCTGCTCAACGACGTCGTGACCAACACCGGCACGGTGAAGATCGACGGCGGCCAGACGCTCGATCTCGTCGGTACGGTCATCGACGGCGGCACGGTGACGATTGCGGGAACGCTGGACTCGACCGGCACCAGCGCGATCGACAATGCCGATATCACCAACACCGGTACGATCACCGTCACCGGCGGCACGCTGACGATCGATCCGGCCACGATCCACGCCATCACCAATCAGGGCCTGATCGAGGCGGTGACCGGCGGCACGCTGAAGCTGACGGCCGCCACCATCACCAATACCGGTGGCACGATCTCGGTTGACGGCGCATCGAAGCTCTATCTGACCGGTGTGTCGATCAACGGCGGCAACCTAAGCAATGCCGGCAATCTCTACAGCGTCTCGGGTGCCAACACGATCACGGCCGGCGTCACCAACACCGGCGGCACCATCGAAGTTCAGGCCGGCACGCTCAACCTTGCCGGCGGCATCACCGGCGCCGGCGCCCTGATCATCGCCGACGGCGCGACGCTCGAGCTCGGCGGCGCTGATGCGCAAACTGTCACCTTCGCCGGCGGCACCGGCACGCTGCAGCTCGACAAGGTCGCCGGCCAGAGTTTCACCGGGACCATCACGGGCGAGGCGGCGGCCGACGGCACAATCACCGTCACCGGCGATGCCGACATCGCGGCGTCGATTGGCGACGCGCTCGACGTCTCGGTGTCGAAGGGGACGCATGCCGGCGTCGCGCTCACGCTGAGCGGCACGCTCACGGGCGCGAGCAACGGCATTGACGTCACCCAGAACGGTGCCGGCGACGTCTCGCTGACCGCGACCGGCGACATCACCGGCTCCGCCGGCCACGGCATCTGGCTGAGCGACGGGTCGACCGGTACCGGCAACATCACGGTCAACGATCTCGCCGGAAAGGCGACCGGCACCGGGGCCGATTCGGCCGGCGTCCGCGTCGAGAACTCGAATGCCGCCAATGGCGGCGACATCTCGATCACCCAGCTTGGCGGCGCCGTCGGCGGTGCCTACGGCATCGATGCCCTCACCTGGGGCAGCGGCGACATCACCATCGACGCCGGCGGGACCATCACCGGTAGCTCGATCTACGGCATCCGGTCGCGCAGCTACGGCACCGGCAGCCAGACCGTCACGACCGAGGCCGGCAGCGTTCTCACCTCGGGCAGCTCCGGCATCGTGGCGGTCAATTTCGCGGCCGCGATCGACGACGATGTCGGCAGCACGATCTCGGTCGAAGCGCACGGCACGATCCATTCCGGCTCGGCGCTGAACAACGACCTGACCACGCCGGGCGCGATCATCGCCGGCTACAAGCCCGGCGGCAACGGGACCTTCTCGAACGCGGTCTACGGCGACGTCCTCGTCACGAGCGATGCGACGATCACCGCGGATGCCGGCTACGGCATCGAGGCGTTCACCTGGGGCGTCGGCGACATCACCGTCACGACCGGCGCGACCTCGCAGATCACCGCCGCAGGTACCGCGATCGCCGCTTTCGATCACGGCGGCGGCGACGTGACCGTTACCAACAATGGCTCCGCCAGCGGCGCCGTCGGTCTGTCGGCGTTGGCGGCGGGCGCGGGCGATGTCACCATCGTCAATCACGGCAGCATCACCGGCACGAGCTCTGCCGGCATCAGGGTCACGCAGAACGACGCGGATGAGCTGGGCGATCCGGTCGCGTCCGGCTCGACGCATATCACCAACACCGGCTCGATCGTGGGCGCGACAGGCCATGCCGCGATCTTCATCCAGGAAAACGCCACCGGCTCGGCGACGATCGACAATTCCGGCACGATCGGGCCGGCCGCCGCCTCGAGCGTGACCGCGGCGACCTACGCGATCGTCGAGACCGGCGGCGCCGTCACCATCAACAATAGCGGCCATATCAACGGCAACATCTCGGTCGCGAGCGCGACCTTCAACAACCTGGCGACTGGCATCTGGACGGTGTCCGGAACGAGCGTCTTCGGCAACGTGTCCTCGATCGTCAACGGCGGCGAGATCGATCTGCTCAACGGCGCCTCGATTTCCGTGGCCGGCCTCGGCATCACCAATACGAACGAGATCGAAAGCTGGGGCACGGCGTCGATCACGGGCACCATCACCAACAACCACTCCATCGAGGTCCACACCGGCACGCTGACGCTGTTCGGCTCGCTGTCCGGCTCCGGCTCGGTCACGATCGATGCCGGCGCGACGCTCGAGATCAAGAACGCGGTGGCGCAAACCATCAGCTTCGCGGGTGACGGTGCCGAACTCGAGATCGACACCGCGACCTTCGGCGGCTCGATCGCCGGCTTCGCCGCCAACGAGAAGATCGACCTGTCGACCATCACCTGGGACAGCGGGACCGCGGCCGTCTACGACTCCGCGACCGGCAATCTCGTCGTGAGCGATGCGTACGGCCACAGCATCTCGCTGAAGCTGATCGGCGACTACAGCGACACGCATTTCATCACCAGCAGCGACGGCGCCGGCGGCACCATCGTCGAGATCGCTCCGGTCGATGAATGGACCAATCCGGCCGGCGGCGACTGGAACACGGCGTCGAACTGGAGCCTGGGCGTGCCGGCGGCCAGCTACGACGTGAAGCTGCTCGCCGGGGGCGAACCTATCACCGTCGACAGCGCGACCAACGTCACGATCCATGACCTGACCGTCGCTTCCGGCGTGACGCTGCTGACCGAGCCCGGCACCGTGTTCACCGTGAATGGCGCGGTCGTCCTCGACGGCCTGGTCGAGGCCGGCCCGTTCTCCGGCAACGACGTGTCGACGATCGATATCAAGGGCAACGTCACCGGCACCGGCGCGATCGAGATCTCCAACAAGGCCGTCGTGGAGATCGAGGGCTCGGTTGCGGGCACGCTGGTCAACGGAGAGTTCTCGGGCATAACCGTCTACTACGACAACGGGCTCGGCACCCTGATCCTGGACGATTCCAAGGATTTCCACGGGCTGATCTCGGGGTCTCCGGCCGGAGCCCCGCTCTCGTCCAACAATCTGATCGACCTGAAGGACCTCGCCTGGACGTCCACGATGTCGGCGCAGGCCGACTACAACGCGGATACGAACATCACCACGGTCGGCTTCTACAACGGCACGACCACCGTCACGCTGTTGTTCCTCGGCAGGGACGTGAACTGGCACCTTCAGAGCGACGGTCAAGGCGGTACCACCGTCTATGATCCGCTCGCCGACACGCCCATGACGATCGAGAGCGGCACGGTGCTGAACCTCAGCGAGGCTTCGTCGCAGGACGTGACCTTCGCCAACGACAGCGGGACCACCGGCACGCTCGCGATCGAGCACGCCGCCGATTTCACCGGCACCATCAACGGCTTTGCCGGCGACGGCACCGTCGCCAATTCGGATCTGATCGACCTCAAGGACATTGACTTCGCGCACCTGACCGGGGTGGCCTACACCGAAAACGCCGACCATCTCGGCGGCGTGCTGACGCTGAGCGACGGCGCCGAAACCGCGAACATCAAGTTCGCCGGCAGCTACAGCATCGACAGCTTCGAGTTCGTCAGCGACGGCAACGGCGGCACGCTGGTCGTCGATCCGCCCACGGGACCGACCCTCGTCGGGACTAGCGGACAGGACCAGTTCGCCTTCACGAATTCGACGCTTCCGGTCCAGAGCACGATCGTCGATTTCGAGCTGGGCCAGGACAAGATCGACCTGCGCGAGTTCGCCGGCATCAAGTCCTTCAGCGACATCGTCATCACGCAGCAGGCGGGTGGCGCGCTGGTCACGCTCGACGATCACCAGTCGATCCTGCTGAAGAATCTGGCCGCGGGCAGCCTGCACGCCAGCGATTTCATCGTTGCGAACCACGCCTGACGGGCATTCGCCGGGATCGGCGGCGGCACCCCGTCCGCGGCGGATTCCAGTACCAAAGGCATAGCTGATTGCGTATTGTCGGCCCTGTTACGGCCGAAGGCGGGCTCCGGGAAACTCGACCAGCATGAGACGTCTCAGGATCTTGCGGCGGTGGTTTGCGCAGAAGTTAGGCTTCGCGCGGCTGATGTGCCTTGCGCTGCTGGTCATATTCGCCGGCGCCCGCATCTGGGACCCGCCGCCGATCCAGGAATTGCGGCTGCGCACCTTCGATATGTTTCAATTGATCGATCCGCGCCACAAGACGGTGCGGCCGGTCGCCATCGTCGACATCGACGACAAGAGCCTCGCCAAGCTCGGCCAGTGGCCGTGGCCGCGGACGCGGATCGCCGACCTGATCCAGAACCTCACCAGCAATGGTGCGGTCGCGATCGGCTTCGACGTGGTGTTCTCGGAGCCCGACCGGCTCAACCCGGACCTGGTCGCGGGACAGATGCGCTATCTGGACGATGCCACGCGTGCCAGGCTGCGCGAGCTGCCGACCAACGACCAGATCCTCTCCGACGCGATCAGGCGCTCGCGCGTGGTGCTGGGCGAGACCGGACAGAGCGCGATCTCGTCGGAGCTCGACAAGTCGCTTCCGTTCACCGGTGTCGCCACGGTCGGCGAGGAAAACGCTGAACGCTTCCTGTTCGAATTCCCGGGTCTCCTGCGCAACGTGCCCGTGATCGAGAAGGTCGCGGCCGGCCGCGGCCTGTTCACGATCAGGACCGAGCGCGACGGCCTGATCCGCCGCGTGCCGATGATCATGCGCGCCCAGGGCAACATCATGCCCTCGCTCAGCCTGGAGATCCTGCGGGTCATCACCAGCACGCCGACGCTGCTGGTCCGGACCGACAAATCCGGCGTGCGCGCCATCCGCCTCAAGGGCATGGAGATTCCGACCGACCGGAACGGCCAGCTCTGGGTGCACTATGCCCCTCATGACCCCTCGATCTACGTCTCCGCGGCCGACGTGCTCGACAACACGGTGTCGCCGAGCAAAATCGCCGGCAAGCTCGTGCTCGTCGGCACCTCCGCGGTCGGCCTGAACGACATCAAGACCACGCCGGTCTCCCGGGCCATGCCGGGTGTCGAGATCCACGCCCAGGTGCTGGAGAGCGTGCTGAGCCGCGCGGTGATCTCCCAGCCGAACTATGCGCTCGGTATCGAGCTGCTCGCCGCGCTGTTCATCGGCCTGCTCGTCATCATCTTCACGCCGAATCTCGGTCCTGTCCGCCTCGTGCTGGCAGGGGCGATGTTCGCCGCGATCCTGGTCGGCACGTCCTGGTTCTACTATTCGCAGCACCGCCAACTCATCGATTTCACCTATCCGCTGCTCTCGACCACCGCGATCTACCTGACCCTGATCTTCGGAAGCTTCGTGCGCGAGCAGCGCCAGCGCGTGCAGATCCGCGGCATGTTCGCGCAATACATGTCGCCGGTGCTGGTCGAGCAACTGGCGCAGTCGCCGGAAAAGCTCGTGCTCGGCGGCGAGGAGCGCGAGATGACGATCATGTTCTCCGACGTGCGCGGCTTCACCACGATCTCGGAGAGCTACAAGCACGATCCGCAGGGGCTGATCGCGCTGATGAACCGCTTCCTGACGCCGCTGACCGACGTCATCATCGAGCGGAAGGGCTACATCGACAAATACATGGGCGACGCCATCATGGCGTTCTGGAACGCGCCGCTCGACGATGCCGAGCACGAGGTCAACGCCTGCGAAGCCGCGATCCAGATGCTCGAGAAGATCGACGAGGTGAACAAGGAGCGCGAGGAGGACGCCGCCGACGGCGGCCACGTCTACATCCCGCTCAATGTCGGCATCGGCCTCAACACCGGCATCGGCGTGGTCGGCAACATGGGCTCCGACCTCAAGAAGAACTATTCGGTGCTCGGCGACAGCGTGAACCTGGCCTCGCGCCTGGAAGGGCAGACCAAGGAATACGGCTTCCCGATCATCGTCGGCTCCAGGACGGCGCTCGCCGCCAAGGACAAGTTCGCGATCCTCGAGCTCGATTTCATCATGGTCAAGGGCAAGACCGAGCCGGAGGTGATCTACGCCATCGCCGGCCGCGAGGACGTGATGCATTCGGCCGCCTTCCAGCGCCTGCGCAACATCACCATCGAGATGCTCGGCTGCTACCGCAACCGCGACTGGCAGGGCGCAATGAATGCGATCGAGCGTGGCCGCCGCAGCGAAGACGCCGACACGCTGGAAAAGCTGTTCAAGCTCTACGAAGCGAGGATCAAGGAATTCCAGCTCAATCCGCCGCCGGAGGACTGGACCGGGGCGTATGCGCTGCTGACGAAGTAGCGGATGTGTGATTTGTAGGGTGGGTTAGCCAAGCGATCGCGCGAAGCGCAATCGATTGGCGTAACCCACCACTTCCGTTTCTGCGGACGCGAACAGTGGTGGGTTACGCCTTCGGCTAACCCACCCTACGATTACTGCTGACGAAGTGGCGTGCCACAGCTCCCGCAGGGTGGGCAAAGGCGCGAAGCGCCGTGCCCACGTCTTTCTCTCATCGCATCATGGTGGGCACGCTTCGCTTTGCCCACCCTACGACAGCGCGTTCGCCGCCCTTCACTCCACCCCGATCGTCGTCAGGTCCTGGAACCAGTGTTGCGCCTGTACGAATTGCTTGATCTTCGGCGACAGCGCATGCGGGTTGGTGTCGTGGACGACCCAGACCAGCACGGCATCGTCGACGATCAGCGCATGCGCCTGCGCCAGCAGCTCGTCCTGCTTGGCGCTGTCGAAGGTCTGCTTGGCCTCGTCGATCAGCGCGTCGACTTTCGGGTTCTTGTAGCCGCCCCAATTGACGCCGACAGGCGCGATCTGGCCGGAGTGGAAGAAGCGGACGATGGCGTAGAGCGGGTCTGAGGTGACATAGGCGATGTTGTTGGCGGTGATGCCGGCGTTCATCTCGTCGGCGGCACCCTTGCGCCAATGCGTGTAGAGCGTCTCGAGCTCGACCACCTTGAAGTCGATGTCGATGCCGATCTCTTTGAAACTCTGTTGCAGGAATTCGTTCATCGGCAGCGACAGCATCTGGCCGGTGCCGCCCTGTGCGATGATGAACGTGGTCTTCAGCGGCTTTGCTTTCGAATAGCCCGCTTCCTCCACCAGCTTCTTGGCGGCGGCGAGGTCATATTTCAGCTCGAAGCTGGGCTTGCCGAACCACGGGCTCGACGGGTCGACCTGGCCCTTGGCGGGCTTGGCGAGGCCGTTCATCAGCCCGACGACTTCGTCGCGGTTGATCGCGAGGTTCAGCGCCTTGCGCAGGCGGATGTCGGTCCAGGGCGAGCCGGGCAGCACGCTCAGGTGATAATTCCAGACATGCGGGGTGACGTTGTCGACCAGCTTCATGCCGGCCGCTTTCAGCTGCGGCACGGCATCCGGCGCCGGCGTCTCGATCAGGTCCACTTGGCCGGCGAGCAGCGCGTTGGTGCGCGTGAGCGCTTCCGGCATCGGCACCAGCACGATCTTGTCGACCTTGGGAATGCGCTTCTTGTTCCAGTAGTCCGGATTCTTGCTGAGCTCGGCGAGCTCGCGCGGCACCAGCTTTGTCAGCTTGAACGGGCCGGTACCGGAGGGCTGGCTCGCGAACTTGTCCCAGTCCTTGCCGAGCTTTTCATATTGCGCCGGGCTCGACACCAGGAACCACAGCATTTGATAAGGGAAGAAGGAATCGACGGTCTTGGTCGTGATCTCCACCGTGAAGTCGTCGATCCTGGCATAGCTGGCGACGGAGGGAAGGCGCGTCTTCACCTGCGCGCTCTGCCGCTTGTCGAATTGCGGCGCCTTGTCGTTGAGCACCTTGTCCAGATTCCAGATCACCGCATCGGCGTTGAACTCGCTGCCATCGTGAAACTTGACGCCCTTGCGAAGCGTGAAGCGCCATTTGGTCTTGTCGGCATCGTCCACTTTCCATTCGGTGGCGAGACCCGGCACCAGCTTGCCGGGGCGATCGGCGACGTCCATCTCCCAGGCCACCAGCGGATCGTAGATTGTGTAGGCCGTGAACTGATAGGCGCCGGCGCCGCGATCGGGCTGGCCCGTCGTCAGCGGAATGTCCGCCATCGAGATGCCGTAGCGCACCACCGTTTCGGCGCGCGCCGAGATTACGGAAGCTGCCAGCGCGAGCACGGCAAGACAGGTCGATAGACGAATACGCATGGCCCAAAACTCCCAGGAGATTTCGAGGCCAAACTTGCAATCTTGATGCCAGAATAGGCAGCGCGCCGGTTTCGTCCGTGCGTTATCACAAGGACTTGTCGTCGCAGGGGCAATTTGCAGAATAAGTTTCTCCTTGGCATAGCCATTGCATACGATTGCATCAAAATTAATCATCGAAAGCCGAAGAAGGATCGAGGCGATGCTTATCAAGAACAAGAAGACACGGGCGGCGCTGATCGCGCTCTTGGCGCTTGGCAGCGCGGCCGCATGGCCGCGCGTGGTCGCTGCGGAAACTGTGCTGCGCATCGGCATGACCGCTGCCGATATTCCGCGCACCCTCGGCCAGCCCGATCAGGGTTTTGAAGGCAATCGCTTCACCGGCCTCACCATGTATGACGCGCTGACCGGCTGGGATCTGTCCTCTGCCGACAAGCCGAGCGTGGTGATCCCCGGCCTTGCCACCGAGTGGAAGGTCGACGATGCCGACAAGACCAAATGGACCTTCAAGCTGCGTCCCGGCGTCACCTTCCATGACGGCTCGCCGTTCAATGCCGACGCCGTGGTGTGGAATGTCGAGAAGGTGCTGAAGCAGGACGCGCCGCAATTCGACGCCAGCCAGGTCGGCGTCACGGCCTCGCGCATGCCGACGCTGGCCTCCGCGAAGAAGATCGACGACATGATGGTCGAGCTCACCACCAAGGAGCCCGACAGCTTCCTGCCGATCAATCTCACCAATTTGTTCATGGCGAGCCCGGCGAAGTGGCAGGCCTTCTACGACAAGGCGGAAGGCGCCGACGCCAAGGCGAAGTCGCAGGCCGCCTGGACCGCGTTCGCCAAGGACGCTTCGGGCACCGGCCCGTGGAAGATGGCGAGCTTCACCCCGCGCGAGCGGCTCGAGCTGGTGAAGAACGCGAGCTACTGGAACAAGGATCGCGTACCCAAGGTCGACAAGATGGTGCTCTTGCCGATGCCGGAAGCCAATGCACGCACCGCGGCGCTGCTGTCCGGTCAGGTCGATTGGGTCGAAGCACCGGCGCCGGACGCGCTGCCCGAGCTCAAGCAGCGCGGCTTCAAGCTCTACGCCAACGAGCAGCCGCATGTCTGGCCGTGGCAGTTCTCGCGCGTCGAGGGTTCGCCCTGGAACGACATCCGCGTGCGCAAGGCGGCGAACCTCTGCGTCGATCGCGAAGGCCTCAAGGACGGCCTGCTTGCGGGGCTGATGGTGCCGGCGTCCGGCACTTTCGAGCCCGGCCATCCCTGGCGCGGCAAGCCCACCTTCGAGATCAAATACGACAAGACTGCTGCGCAAAAACTGATGCAGGAAGCGGGCTTTGGTCCGAACAAGAAGCTGGCGGTGAAGATCCAGACCTCGGCGTCCGGCTCGGGACAGATGCAGCCGCTGCCGATGAACGAATATCTCCAGCAGGCGCTCGCCGAATGCTATTTCGACGTGAAGCTCGACGTCATCGAGTGGAACACGCTGTTCACCAACTGGCGTCGCGGTGCCAAGGATCCCAGCGCCAACGGCTCGAACGCGACCAACGTCACCTACGCGGCGATGGACCCGTTCTTCGCCCTGGTGCGCTTCCTGCAATCGAGCATGGCGCCGCCGGTCTCGAACAATTGGGGCTTCATCAACGATTCCAAGTTCGACGAGCTGGTGAAGAAGGCGCGCCAGACCTTCGATCCCGCCGCGCGCGACGCCGCGCTCGCCGAGCTGCACGCGGCCTCCGTCGATGACGCCGCCTTCCTCTACGTCGCACACGACGTCGGCCCGCGTGCGATGAGCCCGAAGGTCACAGGCGTCGTGCAGCCGAAGAGCTGGTTCATCGACTTCTCGCCGGTGTCGATCGCGCAGTGAGGTGAGCACGCTGGTAGGGCTCCCCCTCCCCCTTGCGGGGAGGGGTTGGGGAAGGGGGTCCACACGGGCAGTCCCTGTCTGGCCACCCCTCTCCCTAACCCTCCCCCGCAAGGGGGGAGGGAACCCTCGCATCGTGCGTCCCTCACTGTCGCCGCGCACTCGATCATGCGGCATCATGTTAGGTAATTAAGTGCTCGCCTATACCGCCAGACGCATTGTCTATGTCGTCCCGATCGTCATCAGCGTGGCGCTGGTGTGCTTCCTGCTCGTGCACATCACGCCAGGCGATCCGCTCGTTGCTGTGCTGCCGGCCGATGCGTCGCAGGAGCTCGCGGCGCAGCTGCGCGCCGCCTATGGCTTCGACCGGCCGCTGCCGGTGCAGTTCGGGCTTTGGCTGCTCCGTGCCCTGCATGGCGACCTCGGCAATTCCATCGCCACGGGACGCCCGGTGCTGGCCGAGGTCATGCGCGCGGTCGGCAACACCGTCACGCTCGCGATCGCCGCCGCCGTCATCGGCTTCACCATGGGCATCCTGCTCGGTCTGATCGCCGGTTATTTCCGCGAGACCTGGATCGACAAGGTCGCGACCTCCTTTGCCATCGCCGGCGTGTCGGTGCCGCATTACTGGCTCGGCATGCTGCTCGTCATCATCTTCTCGGTGCAGCTGAACTGGCTGCCCGCGGTCGGCGCCGGTCCCAGCGGCTCCAATTCCTGGGCGTGGGATTGGGCGCACCTGAAATACCTCGTGCTGCCGGCGATCACGACCTCGGTGATTCCCATGGGCATCGTCACCCGCACCGTGCGCGCGCTCACCGGCGATATCCTCAGCCAGGATTTCGTCGAAGCACTGCGCGCAAAAGGCCTGCGCGAAACAGGCGTGTTCCGCCACGTTATCAAGAACGCCGCGCCCACCGCGCTCGCGGTGATGGGGCTTCAGCTCGGCTACATGCTCGGCGGCTCGATCCTGATCGAGACCGTGTTCTCCTGGCCGGGCTCGGGCTTCCTGCTCAACTCGGCGATCTTCCAGCGCGACCTGCCGCTGCTGCAGGGCACGATCCTGATCCTGGCGCTGTTCTTCGTCTTCCTCAATCTGCTGGTCGACATCGCGCAAGCCGCGATCGATCCGCGCATCAAGCGGGGCTAGCGATGAGCGAGCTTCCGTTGTCAGCCACCGCCGACGCCGCGCTGCAGGCTGCGCCCGCCACCAAGGCACGCGGCTATTGGGCGACTGTCGGCCGCCGCATCATGCGGGACAAGGTCAGCATGGCCTGCGCGCTGGTGCTGCTGCTGATCTTCCTGTCCGCGATCCTCGCGCCGTGGCTCGGTCTCGAAGACCCCTACAAGGGCTCGATGATCCGCCGCCTCCGTCACATCGGCACGGCAGGCTATCCGCTCGGCACCGACGAGCTCGGCCGCGACATGCTGGCGCGGCTGATCTATGGCGGCCGGCTGTCGCTGGTGATCGGCATCCTGCCGGTCATCCTCGCCTTCTGCATCGGCACCTCGCTCGGCATCGTCGCCGGCTATGTCGGCGGCAAGCTCAACACCGCGATCATGCGCACGGTGGACGTGTTCTACGCCTTCCCGTCCGTGCTGCTGGCGATCGCGATCTCCGGTGCGCTCGGCGCCGGCATCCTCAACTCCATCGTGGCGCTGACGATCGTGTTCGTACCGCAGATCACCCGCGTCGCCGAAAGCGTCACCACAGGCGTGCGCAACATGGACTTCGTCGAAGCCGCGCGCGCCTCCGGCGCCGGCGCCTTCACCATCATGCGCGTCCATATCCTCGGCAACGTGCTGGGTGCGATCTTCGTCTATGCCACGAGCCTGATCTCGGTCTCGATGATCCTGGCGGCCGGTCTGTCCTTCCTCGGCCTCGGTACAAAACCGCCGGAGCCGGAATGGGGCCTGATGCTGAACACGCTGCGCACCGCGATCTACGTCAACCCTTGGGTCGCGGCACTTCCCGGAGCGATGATCTTCGCGGTCTCCATCTGCTTCAATCTGCTCTCGGACGGCCTGCGCAGCGCCATGGACATCAGGAACTAGGCCATGAGCGAAACCAACACTTCCGTCGCCATGCTGGAGCAGGTCGAGGACCGCGGCGGCGTTGCGCAGCCGCTGCTCCAGGTCAACGGCCTGACCAAGCATTTCCCGGTTCGCGGTGGGCTGTTCGCCGCCAAGCGGACCGTACGTGCCGTCGACAATGTCTCCTTCTCCGTCGCCAAGGGCGAGACGGTCGGCATCGTCGGCGAGTCCGGTTGCGGCAAGTCCACCACCGCGCGGCTCCTGATGCATCTGATGCCGCGCGATGACGGCGACATCATCTATGACGGCATGACCGTCGGCCAATCCTTGTCGCTGCGCGAGCTGCGCCGCGGCATGCAGATGGTGTTCCAGGATTCCTACGCCTCGCTCAATCCACGTCTCACTATCGAAGAGTCGATCGCCTTTGGTCCAAAAGTCCACGGCATGGCCGATGGTACGGCCCGCGCGCTGGCGCGCGAGCTGCTCGGCAAGGTGGGCCTGCGCCCCGAAAACTTCGCCAACCGCTATCCGCACGAGATCTCCGGCGGCCAGCGCCAGCGCGTCAACATCGCCCGGGCGCTGGCGCTGTCGCCGCGGCTGGTGATCCTGGACGAAGCCGTCTCCGCGCTCGACAAGTCGGTCGAGGCGCAGGTGCTCAATCTGCTCGCCGATCTCAAGCGCGAGTTCGGCCTGACTTATCTGTTCATCAGCCACGACCTCAACGTGGTCCGCTACATCTCGGACCGCGTGCTGGTGATGTATCTCGGCGAGGTCGTCGAGCTCGGCCCGGTCGACCAGGTCTGGGATAGTCCTGCGCATCCCTACACGCGCGCGCTGCTCGCCGCGATGCCGTCCTCAGATCCTGACAGGCGCACCGAGAAGCCGCCGATCACGGGCGATCCGCCCAACCCGATCGATCCGCCCCCGGGTTGCCGCTTCCACACCCGCTGCGCGTTTGCGGAGCCGCTCTGCGCAAATGCCGCACCAAAGCTCACGGCCGTCGATACAATGGGCCACGAGGCCGCGTGCTACATGGCGATTCCGGGTTCGGGCCATAGCCGCGCGCCCGCAGGGGAAACAGCATGACAAGACCGACACCAAAAGAGATCAAGCCCATCGCGCAAGTCTCGGGCATTCCCGTCGACGATGAGATCGCAACGCGCATCTCCAACGCCATCGGGCCCGCCTTCGAGGGTTTTGCCGCGATCGCCGGCACGCTGCCTTTCGACCTCGAGCCCGCGTCCTACGTGGTTGCGCAGTCGCAGAAGGTGTCGAAATGAGCCTCGAACCTGCCTTGATGACGCTCACCGAGGTCGCGCGCGCGATCGCGATGAAGCAGCTGTCTTCGCATGAGGTGACGCGTGCACTGCTGCACCGCATCGCGCAATGGCAGCCGCATCTCAACGCCTTCATGTCGATCGAGGCGGAAGCTGCGCTGAAGGCGGCCGAAGCTGCGGATGCCGAGCTTGCCAAGGGCAATGTGCGAGGACCGCTGCATGGCGTGCCGCTCGCGCACAAGGACATGTATTACGACGCCGGCCACGTCGCGACCTGCGGCTCGCTGATTCGCCGCGACTTCGTCGCGACCACGACGTCCACCGCCTTACAGCGGCTGAAGGATGCCGGCCAAATCCGGCTCGGCACGCTGCATCTTGCCGAGTTCGCCTATGGTGCGACCGGGCACAACAGCCATTATGGTCCGGTGCGCAATCCCTGGAACGTGGCGCACATCACCGGCGGCTCGTCTTCGGGCTCCGGCTCGGCGGTCGCAGCGCGCCTGACCTATGCCGCGCTCGGCTCCGACACCGGCGGCTCGATCCGCATGCCCTCGCATTTCTGTGGTGTCACGGGGCTCAAGACCACCTGGAGCCGCGTCAGCCGCGCCGGCGCGATGCCGCTGTCGCAATCGCTCGACACGGTCGGCCCGCTCGCGCGTACCGCGGAGGATTGCGCGCTGCTGCTGGCATTGACGGCCGGCCCGGATCCGGAGGATCCGACCGCGAGCCGCGAGCCTCTCTCGGACTACGTCGCCGCGACCAAGGGCTCCCTGAACGGCCTCAAGATCGGTGTGCCCGCGACCTACTATGTCGACGATCTCGACAGCGAGGTCGCGCGCGTGCTCGACGAGACCATTACGGTGCTCAAGCGCGAGGGCGCCGACATCGTCAAGGTCGAGCTGCCGGACCAGCGGCAATTGCAGGCGGCGAGCCAGCTCGTGCTGGCCGCTGAAGCCGCCGCCTTCCACAAGCGCTGGCTGATCGAGCGTTCGCAGGATTACGGCGCGCAGACATTGATGCGCCTCCAGAACGGCCTGGCCGTTCCCGCCGTCACCTATCTCGAAGCGATGCGCTGGCGTGGCCCGGCGCTAGCTGCGCACAATGCGGCGACTGCGGGCGTCGATGCGGTGATCGCACCGGCGTCCCCGGTGCCGGCGCCGTCGATCGAGGAGAGCGATGTCGGTGGCGGCCCGAACGCGCCGGCGCTGTTGCAGCGGTTGACGCTGTTCACCCGCCCGGTGAACTTTTTGGGCCTGCCGTCGCTGACCATTCCCTCGGGCTTCACCAAGAGCGGTCTGCCTGTCGGCATGCAGCTGATCGGCCGCTCCTTCGATGAAGCGACCCTGCTCACCATCGGCGCCGCCTTCCAGCGCGCCACCGACTACCACGACCGGATCCCCAAACTGCCGTCATGACAAAACTCGTCGAGATCTCAGGCCTCAACATCCGCTTCACCGGCGAGCGCACGGTCTATGCCGTGAACGACCTCAATCTCTCGCTCGGCAACAGTGAGGTGCTCGGCCTGCTCGGCGAATCCGGTTCGGGCAAGAGCGTGACCCTGCGTGCCTTAATGCGGCTGTTGCCGAAGAAGCGCACGCAGATTTCGGGCACGGTCAACGTGATGGGACAGGACGTGCTCGCCATGAACGACGAGCAGCTGTCGTCGTTCCGCGGCCAGACTGTCTCGATGATCTTCCAGGAGCCCGCGCTCGCGCTCGACCCGGTCTACACCATCGGTGCGCAAATCGCCGAAAGCGTCGTGCGCCACGAAGGCAAGTCTTATGCGGAGGGTCGCGCGAGAGCGCTGGAGATGCTCGAGGTCGTGCGCATTCCCTCGGCAAAGCGCCGGCTCGACGCCTATCCGCACGAAATGTCCGGCGGCATGCGCCAGCGCGCGATGATCGCGCTTGCGCTGGCCTGCCGTCCCAAGATCTTGCTGGCTGACGAGCCGACCACGGCGCTCGATGCCACCGTGCAGATCCAGATCCTGTTGCTGCTGCGCGAGCTGCAGCGCGAGTTCGGCATGTCCGTCATCTTCGTCACCCACGATATCGGCGTCGCCATCGAGATCTGTGACCGCGTCGCGGTGATGTATGCCGGCCAGATCGTGGAGCAGGGGACCTTGCGCGACATCGTCCGCACCCCCGTGCACCCCTACGCCAAGGGCCTGCTTGCCTCGACCATTCATGGCGCGAGGCGGGGGCAGCGGCTCGAGACCATCCCCGGCACCCCGCCCTCGCTGGCCGAGAAACCCCACAACTGCTCCTTCGCCCCCCGCTGCCCCGTGGCGCAGCCGCGCTGCCTGGAGCAACTGCCGCCGAACGTAGAAGTGGGGCCGGGCCGGGCGGCCAGGTGCGTGCTGGCGGAGCCGGTGGTCGCGACGTAACGCTTTAGGCGGGGGGCGGCCACGTGCGCCGCTGCGCTCCCTCGCCCCGTTCTTACGGGGAGAGGGTTGGGGTGAGGGGCCTCTCTCCACACCTGAGATCGTCGAGAGACCTGTACCCCCTCACCCGGATCGCGCCGGACGATGCTTCGCATCGCCGGGGGCGATCCGACCTCTCCCCGCAAGCGGGGAGAGGTGAAGAGCGGTGTGCGCGCTTCTTCAAAATTCCTCCACGACAACACCGACTTGTCACAGTTCGCCGCCCGCATTCCGGCCAAGCGCGCTCTACTGTGCATGGGGTTGTTTTCGCCTTTTTTGTTGGCGCCGCCTTTCGGCGCGAGCCTGCGGAACCCATTCAGACCTCATTCATCCCGGTTCCGGTTCCATGCGCCCGTTCACGGAGAGGGACTTCAACTTATGTACATTTCTGGCCAAAGCCTCATCGTCATCCTGTTCGTCGGCCTGGTCGCCGGCTGGCTTGCGGGCAAGGTGGTCCGCGGCGCCGGGTTCGGCATCGTCGGCGACATCGTGATCGGCATCGCCGGCGCGTTCGTCGCCAGCTTCCTGTTCCCGAAGCTCGGCATCCATCTTGGCGTGGGGCTGGTCTCGGAGATCATCTATTCCGCGATCGGCGCCATCATCCTGCTGCTGGTGGTCCGCCTGGTGCGCGGCGGCGGGCGGCTCTAGCGCCGCAATCCAACCTGGCGCCTCCCCGTCTTGGGAAAGGCGTCAGGTCCGCAAGAAAAAGCCGCAAGCCTGTGAGATTCCGGGCTTGCGCGCGGGGCCATCAAGGGTAGAGATGTGGCAACCAGGGGTTCGGATTGAATCAACCGCGTTGACGAAGGGGCGAGAACGCGATGTTAATCCGGGTCAATTACTCCTGAAATTGCCTTTGAAATCAGGGGCCTTGCCCCATACCCGAAAGAGATCAGACTGATGGCAGCCGTACCCGGCGTTCGCCGTTCAGAGCTCGCTGACGCGCTGCGCGCCTGTCGCACGGCGTTCGTCGGCGTCGGCCTGATGAGCTGCGTGATCAACCTGCTCTACCTGACCGGGTCGATCTTCATGCTGGAGGTCTACGACCGGGTGCTGCCGAGCCGCAGTGTTCCAACCCTGGTCGGCCTCATCATCCTCGCCAGCTTCCTCTACATGGCGCAGGGCGTGCTCGACATGATCCGCAACCGGATCCTGGGGCGGATCGGAACCTCGCTCGACGATGCCCTCAACAAGCGCGTGTTCGACACCATCGTGCGCCTGCCGCTCTTGGTCGGGAGCCGCAACGAAGGTCTGCAGCCCCTGCGCGACCTCGACAATGTCCGCTCCTTCCTCGGCGGCATGGGCCCGAGCGCGTTCTTCGACCTGCCCTGGCTGCCGCTCTACCTCGCCATCTGCTTCGCCTTCCACGTCCTGATCGGGGTGACCGCTCTGGTCGGCGCCATCATCCTGGTGGGCCTGACGCTGGTTACCGAATTCATGTCCCGCCAGCCGGCGAAGGAGGCGATGGGCCTTGCCGCGCAGCGCAACGATCTCGCCCAGTCCAGCCGCCGCAACGCCGAGGTGATGGTGGCGATGGGCATGACGGGCCGGATGAACCAGCGCTGGAGCGAGGCCAACGAAAAATATCTCGCCGGCAATCAGCGTGCGAGCGACGTCGCCGGCGGCCTGGGGGCGGTCGCAAAGGTGCTGCGCATGATGCTGCAATCGGCGGTGCTCGCCGTCGGCGCCTATCTCGTCATCCACCAGGAGGCGACCGCGGGCATCATCATCGCCGGCTCGATCCTCTCGGCCCGTGCGCTGGCGCCGGTCGATCTCGCCATCGCGCATTGGAAATCCTTCGTCGCGGCCCGTCAGAGCTGGCAGCGCCTCACGCGCCTTCTGGAACAGATGCCGGCGCAGGCCATGCCGACCCAGCTGCAGGCGCCGACCAGCCGCCTCTCGGTCGAGGGCGTCGCCATGGTGCCGCCGGGCGACCAGCGTCTCATCGTGCAGGACGTCAGCTTCGCGCTCGCCGCCGGCAACGGTCTCGGCGTGATCGGGCCGAGCGGTTCCGGCAAATCCTCGCTGATCCGCGCGCTCGTCGGCGTCTGGCAGCCGGTGCGCGGCAAGGTGCGGCTCGACGGCGCGGCGCTCGATCAATGGTCAAGCGACGTGCTCGGCCGCCATATCGGCTATCTGCCGCAGGACGTCGAGCTGTTCGGCGGCACCATCGCGCAGAACATCAGCCGGTTCGATCCCGAAGCGACGTCTGACGGCATCATCGCCGCCGCCAAGGAGGCCGGCGTGCACGAGATGATCATCAAGATGCGCGAAGGCTACAACACGCAGGTCGGCGAGCAGGGCACCGCGCTGTCCGCAGGCCAGGCGCAGCGCGTGGCGCTGGCGCGCGCGCTCTACGGCAGTCCGTTCCTGATCGTGCTCGACGAGCCCAATTCCAACCTCGATACCGAAGGCGACGAGGCGCTGACCCGCGCGATCCGCTCGGCGCGCGAGCGCGGCGCCATCGTCATCGTGGTGGCGCATCGCCCCATCGGCGTCGAGGCGGTCGACCAGATTCTGGTGCTGCGCGATGGTCGCATGCAGGCCTTCGGCCCGAAGGAGCAGGTGCTCGCCCAGGTGCTCCAGCCGCGGGTGACGCCGCCGGCCCCGATCAAGGTCGTCAGTGAAGGCGGAGTGGCCAAGTCATGAGCACAAAGTCATGAGCACGATGGCGATCGGCGGCGCGAAGCCCGCCGCCAAGAAGACCGTGCGTGATTCCATCAAGTTTCACCTGATGCTCGGCCTTGGCATCGTGCTGGTTCTCGTCGTCGGCCTCGGCGGCTGGGCATCGACGGTGCTGATCTCGGGCGCGTTGATCGCGCCGGGCCAGGTCGTGGTCGAATCCAACGTCAAGAAGGTGCAGCATCCGACCGGCGGCGTGGTCGGCGAGCTGCGCGCCCGCGACGGCGATCTGGTCAAGGCCGGCGACATTGTGGTGCGGCTCGACGACACCGTCACCAGGGCGAACCTCTCCATCGTCGTCAAGAATCTCGACGCCGCGCAGGCGCGCACGGCGCGGCTGCAGGCCGAGCAGCGCGGTCTCGACAAGATCGAGTTTCCGCAATCCCTGCTCGATCGCGCCAGCGATCCCGACGTCAAGGCGCTGCTCTCCGCCGAGACCAAGCTGTTCGAGGTCCGCGTCAACGGCCGCGCCGGCCAGAAGGCGCAGCTCCGCGAGCGCGTCCTGCAGCTCAACGAGGAAATCGAGGGCCTGTCCGCGCAGGAGACGGCCAAGGACAAGGAGATCGCGCTAGTCCAGAACGAGCTCACCGGCGTCCGCGATCTCTACGACAAGCGTCTGGTGCAGATCTCGCGACTGACCCAGCTCGAGCGCGACTCGGCCCGCCTCAACGGCGAGCGCGCGCAATACATCGCCTCGCGCGCACAGGCCAAGGGCAAGATCACCGAGACCGAGCTCCAGATCATCCAGGTCGACAAGGATATGGTCAGCGAGGTCTCCAAGGATCTGCGCGAGACCAATGACAAGATCGGCGAGCTGATCGAGCGCAAGGTCGCGGCCGAGGACCAGCTTCGCCGCGTCGACATCCGCGCGCCGCAGGACGGCATGGTGCTGCAATCGACGGTGCACACCGTCGGCGGCGTCGTCACCGCCGGCGACACATTGATGCTGATCGTGCCGCAGGCCGACGATCTCCAGGTCGAGGCCAAGGTCAATCCGGTCGACATCGACAAGCTCCAGATCGGACAGAAGACGCTGCTGCGCCTGTCCGCCTTCAACCAGCGCACCACGCCGGAGCTCAATGGCGTCGTCAGCCGCGTCTCGCCCGACGTCACCACCGAGCAGCGCACCGGCCAGAGCTACTACACCATCCGCGTCTCGATGCCGCCGGAGGAGATTGCCCGCCTCGGTGACGTCAAGATCATCCCCGGCATGCCCGTGGAAGCCTTCGTCCAGACCGGCGACCGCACCATGCTGTCCTACCTGATGAAGCCGCTGCACGACCAGCTGATGCGGGCCTTCCGCGAGAAGTGAGCGCGAAAGCGCGTCATCCCGGAGCGCGCTTAGCGCGCATCCGGGATCTCGAGCGGCACACTCGATCTCGTAGGGTGGGTTAGGCGAAGCCGTAACCCACCGCTTCTCTATCCGCAGCAGCGGAAGTGGTGGGTTACGCTGCGCTAACCCACCCTACGACACCTTCTTCTTTGCTATAGTTCGACTCAATCGCAAATAACCCGGCGGTCGAACATGCAGTCCCCTCCGTCCATCGCCACCAAATCCTTCTCCGATGCGTCTCTTGCCGTCGCCCGGCTCGAAGAGATCTACGAGCGCAACACAAAGTTCCTGCGCGATCGGTTCGAAGCCTATGTTGGCGGCGAAGCCGTCACCACGCGGGTGCGGGCCTACTATCCCTTCGTCCGCCTCACCACCGCGACCCATGCGCGGCTGGATTCCCGGCTGTCCTACGGCTTCGTCGCCGGACCCGGTGTGCACGAGACCAGCGTCACGCGGCCGGATCTGTTCCGCGCCTATCTCACCGAGCAGATCGGTCTGTTGATCCAGAACCATGGCGTGCCTGTGGAAATCGGCGAGTCCGCCGAGCCGATCCCGATCCACTTCGCCTATCGCCGCGACATCAACATCGAGGCCGCCATCACCACCAGCGAGAACTCGCCCGTCACGCGCTCGCTGCGCGATGCGTTCGATGTGCCTGACCTCGCCACCATGGACGATGCCATCGCCGACGGCACCTTCGAGCTGCAGCCGGGCGCGCCCGAGCCGCTGTCCTTGTTTCGCGCCGCCCGCGTCGACTACTCGCTGCGCCGGCTCTACCACTACACCGGCACCGATCCCGAGCATTTCCAGAACTTCGTGATCTTCACCAACTACCAGTTCTATATCGACGCCTTCGCGCAGCTCTGCCAGCAGCGGCTCCAGGCTGGCGAAGCCGGCCTCGAAGCCTTTGTCGCGCCCGGCAACGTCATCACGCACGCAGGTGGCGCGACGACCGGCGTCGCGCCCGTGCGCACGCCGCAGATGCCGGCCTACCACCTGGTCGAACCCGATTACCGCGGCATCAGCCTCATCAATATCGGCACCGGCCCGTCGAATGCGCGCAATGTCACCGACCACGTCGCGGTGCTGCGGCCGCACGCCTGGCTGATGCTCGGCCATTGCGCGGGCCTGCGCAACACGCAGCGGCTCGGCGACTACGTGCTCGCGCACGGCTATGTGCGCGAGGACCACGTGCTCGATCGCGAGCTGCCGCTCTGGGTCCCTATCCCGGCGCTGGCCGAGATGCAGGTCGCGCTCGAGGAGGCGGTCGAGGACGTCACCGGCCTCGAAGGCTTCGAGCTCAAGCGCCTGATGCGCACGGGGACCGTCGCGAGCGTCGACAACCGCAATTGGGAGATCTCCGGCCCAGAGGTGATCCGCCGCATGTCGCAGTCGCGCGCGGTGGCGCTCGACATGGAATCGGCCGCGATCGCCGCCAACGGTTACCGCTTCCGCGTTCCCTACGGCACGCTGCTGTGCGTCTCCGACAAGCCGCTGCATGGCGAGATCAAGCTTGCCGGCATGGCGAGCGAGTTCTACCGCCGCCGCGTCGGCCAGCATCTCGAGATCGGCCTGAAAGCGCTGGAGCGGATCAAGCAGCAGGAATCCGAACGCCTGCATTCGCGAAAGCTGAGAAGCTTTGCCGAAGTGGCATTCCAGTAAAGGACAACAGAACTGTCGTACGAACGTTGACGTCTCCGTGAGCGCAGCACCCCGGAATATCCTTGTCGAGGCAGGGTTATCGATTCGTCCGGGGCTTCTTGAAGCAGGACAGGAGACGAAGATGCTCACAGGGATGATCAGGCTCGTCGCGCTCGGTGCATTTGCGGCGGCCCAGTTGAGCTCGCTGGCGTTCGCGGCGGGCGGTGGTGGAGGAGGCGGTGGCGGTTCCGGTTCTACCGATCCTTATGGCGGGGCCTATTCGGATCAGAAGCCGCAGCCAACCTATCCGAAGCGGCCGGGCACAAAGGCAACCCAGAAGGGCAAGAAGCAAGGCAACCAGTCCAGCATCGGCGATCCCGCTTTCGCCGCCGGCTACCGCGTCGCCTATGACACCATCTACGAGCGCAACGACTATGCAGCCGCGATCGCGCAGTTGAAGTCGCTCGGCCAGGACGACCATCCGAACGTCGCCAATCTCATCGGCTATGCGTACCGCAAGCTCGGCGACTACGAACAGTCGCAGGTCTGGTACGAGCGCGCCTTGCAGGCAGATCCGAACCACGTGCTGACGTGGCAATATTATGGACTGTGGCAGCTCGAGCGGGGCAACCGCGAGCAAGCGCTCTATCATCTCGGTCGGATCGCATCCATCTGCGGGACCGACTGCGAGGAATATCGATCGCTGGCCGCGGCACTGGACAAGCCGGCCGGAACAGCGCTCGTCTATTGAGGTCGGAGCGCGGCGGGCTGACGCGAGTGCTGTTGACGCGCGTCGTATGACCGCCATGTCCCCTAAAGCATGATCCGGAAAAGTGCGAAGCGGCTTTCCGGAAAGATCATGCGTAAACAACAACCTAAAGCGCGATGACGATTCATCCAAATCTCATCGCGCTTCAGTGCGGGTGGTGACAATGCGTCAGATTTTCAGCATTGTCCGGCGCGGGGCTCGACCGGGACGACTTGATGCCACTTTTGCGCGACAAGATCATTGGCCATGATCTGGAACGGCTGGCCTTTCGCTTCACCATGCTGGACGATGGCGAGGTCGTGCAGTGCCAGATCTCCGACGCCGCGATGGACGAACTCGCGGGCATGCAGGGCACCGAAAGCAGCGCGCGACAGGCGCAGTTCCTGTCCCTGCGCGAGACCATCGAGCGCATCGCGTCGGACCTCTACGACGAGGCGCCGAGGGTGCAGGGCTATGTAGTGCGGATCTTCATGCGGCATTTGGGGCGGTAGCGAGGACCTGCCCAGCCTGTCATGGCCGCGAAAGGATTCATTAAGAGCATCCTGTAGTTGCATTGGATGAGGGCGGCTCGGCGTGAGATGATGGCGCCACGGTAACTCAGCCATATTTCTCGCGTGACCAAAAGATCCATCCTGTTGCTCCTGGCCGTCGCCCTGCTGGCCGGAAACCTGGTGTATGCGTACCTCGCCGGGCCGAGCGCGTTTGCGCGCGATTTCGATCAGAACATCGCGCGGTTTCCTTTGGCGGCTTCGATCGCCCGCAGCGATCGAAGTCTCAGGGACGTCTTCCTCCGGGAGACCGAAGAGGCGTTCAACAGAGGCGGATGGCCCGCCGCCAATGGTACGCTCAACATGATCCTGGCTTCCGAGATGGAAGCCTATGCCGACGACGAGCACATCAATGCCCTGGATCGTGCGGTGCTCGCGGTCCTTTTGAAGCTCGCGAGCGACCCATTGGCATGCAAATCCTACCTTTTGGCTGGTTTCCAACGTGGCGAGTTTCCGGACGCAGCGCAAGAGTTTGCAGATCTTGGGTCGGCAACTGGGGCGGCGATCGCAAACGGCTTCGAGCGCAAGACGAATGGCGTTGTCCGGCCGCAGGCCAGCGACGCGGAGATTGCAGCGATCGAATCGCAGTTGCGTCTGGGGCCATTCGCGGAGCTCACCCGACAAGAGCTTGGAGCCCAGGCGAGATATCTCGATGGCAACCCTGGTCTGATGTGCAGTGCGGCCATCAAGAAGCAGCTCAATCTTCTTGCAGCAGATCGTGCCGACGCGGCTTACGTCTCGCGCGTGTGGAGAGCCAGGGACTGCAAGATCGATATTGTCGAGGTCCGCGCGAAGCTATGCCGCGAGCCCGGCAACGGCTTGTCCTGCCCTTAGCCGGGCACGGCGACGCGGCGGGCCAAGGGCGGCCTCAGGTCGACGGCTTATCGCGCAGCATCCCCATGTGTGGGCATTCATCTCTCCAAATTCCGTAACAACAACCTCAGCGCCGTCGCAGCAAACACCTGCATGTTCGCGAACCGGTCATTGCTATCCGTCTCCAGCGTCATCACCTCTGCCGCGGGGCCTGCGACGGCCATGCA
This sequence comes from Bradyrhizobium sp. CCBAU 45389, assembly GCF_028128625.1. Taxonomy (NCBI): domain Bacteria; kingdom Pseudomonadati; phylum Pseudomonadota; class Alphaproteobacteria; order Hyphomicrobiales; family Nitrobacteraceae; genus Bradyrhizobium; species Bradyrhizobium sp. CCBAU 45389. The sequence continues at coordinate 103,990 of NZ_LBIY01000083.1, forward strand.
GCTATGGCCGGCGGCATCACCGTAGCGGTTGCCGGTGGGACCGGCGGCGCCGGTCTCGGACAGGCCCCAGTCGCAGCCAAAGCGGCTGCGCATCTGTTCGGCCAGCAGTTTCGCATAGGGCTCCGATGAGGATCGAAAGCCCTTCATTCCTTCATCCGAAATATCCATCAGCACGCGCCGGGCATCGCGGGTGTAGACCACGGCGCCGCCGAGGTAATAGGCGGAGGCGCCGGGCACCGCGAGCAGGCTGGCCGAGATCAGTCCGCCGCCAGACGATTCCGCCACCGCAATGGTCTGTTTGCGCGCGATCAGTTTCGCCGCGACCTGTTCCGCAATGCCGACGAGCTCTTTCATCCTGTACCCCTTATCCCTTCGCAACCGAGCTCAGCCTTCCTAGCATATGACAGCAGGCTTGGCCGAGTTGCGGGCGACGGGCAGGCCTGCTTGAATGGTGGGTAGAAGAAGAGACATGCGAGGAAACGTGAGAAGGGAGACGTCATGGCGTCCCTGATCGCCGGCGGCGTCGATTGCGACGTGCATCCGGCCGTGCCGCATCTGACCAGCCTGCTGCCGTACCTGAACGATTATTGGCGCGATCAGGTGACGACGCGCGGCATGGTCGACCTCGTCTCGCAATCCTATCCGCAGAACTCGCCGATCACGGCGCGCCCCGACTGGCGTCCTGAAAGCGGCAAGCCAGGCGAGAACCTTGCGGACATGCAGCGCCATGTGCTCGATCCTTTCCAGCTTGAATACGCCATCTGCAATCCGCTCTATGGCGTGCAGATGGTGTTTTCCGAGGACATGCAGGCCGCCTTCTGCCGCGCGCTGAACGACTGGCTGGTGAAGGAATGGCTCGATCGCGACAAGCGACTGCGCGGCTCGATCGTGATCCCCACGCAAAGCATCGAGAAGGCCGTCGCCGAGATCGAGCGCTGCGCGCCTGATCGTCGCTTCGTGCAGGTCTTGATGCTTGTCATGGGCGACACGCCGCTCGGCAAGCGCGCACTGTGGCCGATCTATGAAGCCGCGGAGCGGCTCGGCCTGCCGATCGGCGTCCACGCAGGTTCCGCCTATCACAATCCGCCGACTGCGGTGGGATGGGGCTCCTATCACATCGAGGATTATGTCGGTCAGGCCCAGGCGTTCCAGACCCAGCTCACCAGCCTGATCGTCGAAGGCGTGTTCGCCAAATATCCGCGGCTGAAAATGGTGATGCTCGAGTCAGGCGTCTCCTGGATCGCGCCGTATCTTTGGCGACTGCACAAGTTCTGGCGCGGGGTGCGGATGGAGACGCCGTGGGTCGATCGCGCGCCGCTGGAACTTGTGCGCAGCAACATCCGCTTCTCGTTACAGCCATTTGATGCGCCGCCGGAACCCGAGACATTAATTCGCCTGTTTGAGCATATGCAGTCGGACGAATTGGTCTTATTCTCTACCGACTATCCGCACTGGCAGTTCGACGACCAGGACGCGCTGCCCAAAGGTCTGTCCCCCGATCTCGTGCGCAAGATCATGATCGACAATCCGCATGCAACCTATCCCCGCCTGACGTGAGCCCGCTGCCAAAGGAGGCAAGGCGATGAATATCCAGTTCCGCGAGAACCAAGAAGCCGCTTCCCCACTGACCGTCAAAACCGCGATCGCGGACTGCGACATCCATCCGGCACGCGCCACCCGCACCGAGCTCTATCCCTACCTTGCCAAGCGCTGGCAGCATCATCTCGAGATCTACGGCGTCCATGCCTATCAGGGCATGATGGAAGGCCCGCCCTATCCGAAGGCCCAGCCCAATGCCTCGCGCCGCGATGCCTATCCGCCGGAGGGCGGCCCGCAGGGCTCCTCGCTCGCCTTCATGCAGAAGCAATTGCTCGATCCCAACAATGTGCAGCTTGGCGTGCTCAATCCGCTCAACACCGGGCAGGGCCTCCGCAATCACGAGCTCTCGGCCGCGCTGTGCTCGGCGATCAACGATTGGCAGATCGACAAATGGACCAGCAAGGACAAGCGGCTGAAGGCCTCGATCGTCGTGGGCAATGAGGACGGCCTGTCGGCCGCCGCAGAGATCCGCGAGCGCGCCGGCGACAAGAATTTCGTGCAGGTGCTCTTACTCAGTCGTAACGTCGAGCCGCTCGGCCAGCGCCGCTACTGGCCGATCTATCAGGCCGCGGAAGAGGCCGGCCTTCCCGTCGGCGTCCACGCCTTCGGCTTCGGCGGCAACCCGATTACGCCGTCGGGCTGGCCGAGTTACTACATCGAGGAGATGGTGGGGCATTCGCAATGCCAGCAATCGGCGCTGGCGAGCCTCGTGCTGGAGGGCGTGTTCGAGCGCTTCCCGAAACTGAAGATGGTGATGATCGAGGCCGGCTTCGGCTGGGCGCCGTCATTGGCGTGGCGACTGGACAGGGCCTGGCAGCGGCTCCGAAGCGAGGTGCCGCACGTGAAGCGGCCGCCGTCGGAATATATCCGCGAGCAGGTGTGGTGGACGACGCAGCCGATGGAGGATCCTGAAAGGCGTGAGGATCTGTTCGACGTGATCAAATGGATCGGCTGGGACCGCTTGCTGTTCGCGACCGACTACCCGCATTGGGACTATGACGAGCCGTCGCGCGTGCTGCCGGCGGGCGTCAGCGAAGCCAATCGCGAGGCGTTCTATCTGGGCAATGCGAAGAAGCTGTACGGCATTTCCTGATGGCAAGACACGTCATTGCGCCAGTGGATGAGCTTCCGCCGGGCACGCGAAAATTTCTGGAGATCGACGGACGGCCGATTGCGATCTTCAACATCAAGGGCGAGTATTTCGGCCTGATGAACCGCTGCCCGCATCAGGGCGCGGCGCTGTGCGAGGGGCCGCTGATCGGTCTCGCACAGTCGAGCAGTCCCGGCGAGATCGAATACACGAAACTCGGCGAGATCATCCGCTGCCCCTGGCACGGCTGGGAGTTCGACATCCGCACCGGCCAGTCCTACTGCGATCCCCGTCGCTTCCGCGTGAAGGCCTATCCGGCCCATGTCGAGCCGGGCGCGAGCGTGGTGAAGGGCCCGTATGTCGCGGAGACGATACCCGTGAAGGTCGAGAGCGACTACGTGGTGGTGGAGCTGTAGGCTCCGCTCTTACCCTCCCCTGGAGGGGGAGGGTCGATCGCGCGAAGCGCGAGCGGGGTGGGGTGATCTCTCCCCACGGGCAGCGCTCGATGCGGAGAGACCGTCACCCCACCCCGCTTCGCATTTCGCTTCGCTGCATGCGAAGCGACCCTCCCCCTCAAGGGGAGGGTTAAGAGGCAGCGATGATTGACGTGACCCTCAATGCCCCGCAACCGGTTCCGCCGCCGCATCATACGTCGGCACCGCCTTGCCGCCGTCGCGATAGACGATCGACGCCGCGATGATGCCGAGCAGTGCGGCAAACATCAGCCAGGCGCCGGGCGCGGCCTTGTTGCCGGTGTAGTCGATCAGCCAGGTCGAGGCGAACGGCGTGAACGTGCCGAACAGCGCGGCGGCGAGCGCGAAGGCGAGCGAGAAGCAGGTGGTGCGCACATGTGCAGGCACGATCTCGACGAGGGCGCCGAGCATGGTGCCGCTGTACATGCCGAAATAGAACGAGAACATCATCTCGACCGCGAGCAGCTTGCCGAAGGTCGGCGCGGCCACCAGCCATGACAGCGCCGGATAGGCGGTGACAAGCGAAAGACCCGCGATCCCGATCAGCACGGGCTTGCGCCCGATCCGGTCGGACAGCGCGCCGCCGACCGGATTCCAGATGAAGTTGGTGACCGCCACCAGCAACGTCACGAGCAGCGCATCCTGCGTCGACAGCTTCAGCACCGTCTTGCCGAAGGTCGGCGTGTAGACGGTGACGAAGTAGAACGTCGTCGTGGTCAGGATCGCGATCATCATGCCGAGGATGACGATGCGCCAGTTGGCGAGCGCGGAGGCGAACACTTCGCTCGCGGTCGGGTGCTTCTTCATCGCGAGGAACGCCGGCGTCTCTTCCAGCGTGCGCCGCAGGAAGAAGATCAAGGGAATGATCAGGCAGCCGACGAAGAACGGAATGCGCCAGCCCCACGCGGCCACCGTGTCGGCCGGCAGCACCTCGGACAGGAGATAGCCGAGGATCGAGGCGACGAAGATCGCGACCTGCTGGCTCGATGACTGGAACGAGGTGTAGAAGCCGCGATTGCCGGGCGTTGCGATCTCAGCGAGATACACCGACACGCCGCCGAGCTCGACGCCGGCGGAGAAGCCCTGCAGCAGGCGGCCGATCAGCACGATGACCGGCGCCGCGATGCCGATGGTCGCGTAGCTCGGGCAGAACGCGATCACGACGGTGCCGATTGCCATGATGCCGAGCGTGACGATCAGGCCCTGGCGGCGGCCGATGCGGTCGATATAGGCCCCGAGCACAATCGCGCCGACGGGGCGCATCAAGGCGCCGAGCCAGAACACGCCGAACGTGTTGAGCAGCGAGGCGGTCTCGTTGGTCGAGGGGAAGAACGCCTTGCCGATCGCGGCGGCGTAGAAGCCGAACAGGAAGAAATCGAACTGCTCGAGGAAATTGCCGCTGGTTGCGCGCAGGATCGCGCCGATGCGCGACTTGATCACGGGCGGATTGGTTGAAGTGGCTGGTCCAGCCATGGCGTTGCTCCCCTTGGAAAGACGTGGCCGGACCGGAACTCATTTCACGGCAAGGCGACAGATTGAAGCTGCGACAATCTGTCATCCCCTTCCCGCGCGGAGACGGGGGAGTCAACCGGTTTTCCGGAGGAAGCTGATGATTTTTCAGGCCTTATTTTGCGTTGCAGCGAGGATCCATTGGCGGAACGCGGTGAGCTTCGGCGCCTCCCGACGGCCGTCGGGAGAGACCAGGTAAAACCCTGCATCCGCCGGCAGCGCGATCTTGAACGGGACCACCAGCCGTCCCTTGGCGATGTCGTCCTGGACGTAAGAGGTCCGTCCCATCGCCACGCCCATGCCGTCGATCGCCGCCTGCACCGTCATCAGGGTCATGTCGAAGGTGATGCCGGGCTGCCGGGAGATGCCGGCCGAAAGGCCCGCCGCCGTCAGCCACAGCCGCCAGTCGTCACTGACGTTGGTGTGCAGCAGCACGTGGTCCTTCAGATCCTCCGGACGACGTAGCGGCTTGTCACCGCGCAGCAGCGAGGGGCTGCACACCGGGAACAACTCGTCCGCCATCAGCCAGTCGGCGCGCAGGCCCGCCCATTGGCCGCGCCCGTAGCGGATCGCGACATCGACATTGTCGCGCTGGAAATCGACCAGGCTGGTCGAGGTGGTGATGCGGACGTCGATGCCGGGATGGCTCTCCTGGAAATCGGTCAGTCGCGGCAGCAGCCACTTTGCGGCAAGCGAGGCGATCGTCGACACCGTCAGCACCTTGTCGTCGTCCTTGCGCAAGAGGCGATCGGTGGCAAGGCGCAGGTCGTTGAAGGCGGCGCGCACGCCCGGCAAATAGTCCCGCGCCTCCGGCGTCAACGCCAGCGCGCGGTTCTGCCGGATGAACAGGCGGATGCCGAGCTCCTCCTCGAGCCTGCGGATCTGATGGCTGATCGCGGTCTGGGTCACGTTCAGCTCGCTGGCCGCCAGCGTGAAACTGAGATGGCGCGCGGCGGCCTCGAACGCCCGCAATCCGTTCAGGGAGGGCAATCTGGCAGTCATCTGGCAGCAGGATGCATGACGTTATTTCATGCGAAAGAGTACAAATTGTCGTTTGTCGCAGCGCACTTGGAAGCAGATATTAGCGGCCAACTTAGCTCCAGGAGCTGAAAATGTCTACTTTGACCGACAATTCGATGACAAATCATCATGCGCACGGCCTGCTCTACCAGATCGGTGAGACCCTGCACGTCTGGCACGAGCGCTACCGGACCCGGCGCGAGCTGACCCACTGGACCGCCCGCGATCTCCATGACGTCGGGCTGTCCTGGTCCGACATCGCCTACGAGGCCGACAAACCCTTCTGGCGGGCCTGATTGGCCGCCAGGCCGGCGCCGCCTGAGCACAGGGGCGCCGGCGGTCCCTTTTTGTGAAGGGCAAATTTCTTAAAGGCTCGTGTCATGAGCACTCTCCGCCTCGAAGACCTGAAGCAATATTCGGATACGCTGCGCACCCGCGATGGCACGACGCTCAACGTTCGCTTCGTCGAGCCGCGCGACACCGACGAACTGCAGCACTATTTCCGCTCGCTCTCGACCCGCTCCCGCTACAACCGCTTCTTCGGCGCTATCAGCGAATTGCCGAAGGCCCTGCTGCACGATTTCCTCGAGGTCGGCGCGCGCGAACGTTTCACTGTCGTCGCGACCATGATGGTCGACGGCTTCGAGACCATCGTTGCCGAGGCGCGCTATGCGTTGCATGCGGAAACCGCGACGCTCGAGTTCGGCCTCTCGGTCGGTGACCGCTGGCACGGCCACGGCATCGCCACCGCGCTGATGAAGAATCTCGAATGCCGCGCGGCCGCGCTTGGAGCCGAGCACATGTTCGGCGACACGCTGCGCTCCAACGAGACCATGATCTCGCTGGCGCGCAAATCCGGCTTCGCTTTCGTCAACCATCCCGATGACTGGAAGCTGGTGCGCTTCGACAAGGAGATCAGCGTCGCGCCGAAAGACATTCCCTGCGCGAGCTGGCGCCTCGCCGCCCTTTCCCGTCAGGCCGACAGCCCCTCAGCCTCGGCCTGACACCACTGCAAGCCCGGCCTGGTCATCCAGCGCCGGGCATTTTTTTGCCCTCATTTGGCATCGTCATCGATGAAGTCGGTCGAGGTCGCGACCGTCCGCCAGCCCGCCAGTTCGCGCGCGACGAGGATGTTCTTCGCCTCGATCCGTTCCACGGTGTCGCTGCCGAGCGGCAGCCGTAGCGGCGGGTTTTTCGCATCGACCAGTTTCAGGAAGGCCTGCGCCAGCTTGCGCGGATCGCCGCGCTGGCCGCCATTGACGTCGGCCGCGTGCGCGCGGGTCTTGCCGACGCTCTCGTGGTAATCGTCGATCACCTGAGCGGTGCGCGACAGCGAGCTCTCGTCGAGGAAGTCGGTGCGGAAGAAGCCCGGCTCGACCACGGTGACCCTGATGCCGAGCGGCGCGACTTCGCCGGCCAGCGCTTCGCTGATTCCCTCGACCGCGAATTTGGTCGCGCCATAGACGCCCCAGCCGGGAAAACCTGCGTAGCCGCCGACCGACGAGATGTTGATGACGTGGCCGGAACGCTGGCGGCGCATATGGGGCAGCACCGCGCGGGTGACACTGAGCAGGCCGAACACGTTCGTGCCGAACAGCTTTTGCGTTTCCGCATCGCTGGCTTCCTCGATCGCGCCCAGCAGGCCGTAGCCGGCATTGTTGACGAGGATGTCGATGCGGCCGAACTTTTTCACGGCCTGCCCGGCGGCTTCGTGCGCTTCTGCTTCGCTGGTGACGTCGAGCCGGGTGGCCAGCAGCCGCTCGTGCGCGCCGAGGCGTGCGGTGACGGTCGAGGGATCGCGTGCGGTTGCGACCACGGCATCTCCCGCCTTCAATGCCGCTTCAGCGATCAGCGCACCAAATCCGCGGGACGCTCCTGTGATGAACCAGACACGCATGGTGTTGCCCTTTCAATTTGGGCCCGGCGATGTGCCGAAGCCGATGGGCAAGGTGTAGCGGCTCGCCATAGCTGAGATAATCCGTTATATGTTCCACAAACTACTGAGAATAGTTCATCAATGCGGATCGACCCGTCCGACCTCGCGACCTTCCTCGCCATCGCCCGCCACCGCAGTTTTCGCGCGGCCGCGACGGAGCTTGGCGTCACGCCCTCGGCGCTGTCCCATGGCCTGCGCACCATCGAGGAGCGGCTCGGCCTGCGGCTCGTCAACCGCACCACCCGCAGCGTGGCGCTCACCGAAGCGGGCGAGCTTCTGTTCGCCCGCATCACGCCGGCCTTCCGCGACATCGACGACGCGCTCGAGGATCTCAACAATTTCCGCGGCAAGCCCGCCGGCACGCTGCGTTTCACCGCCGCGCGCCAGTCCGCCCAGCTGGTGCTGCTGCCGGTCGTGACGCGCTTCCTGAAAGAGTTTCCTGATGTCAGCGTCGAGATCGTCATCAACGATTCCCTGATCGACATGGTCGCGGCCGGCTTCGACGCCGGCGTCCGCTTCGGTGAGACCATTGCCGCCGACATGATCGCCGTGCCGATCGGCCCGCGGCACCGTTTTGCCGTGGTGGCCGCGCCCACCTTCTTCAAATCGCACAAGCAGCCAGCCAGGCCGCACGACCTGAAGGGCCTGCCCTGCATCCGCTACCGCTTCACCTCGGGCGCGCTCTATCACTGGGAGTTCGAGCGCGGCGGCATCGAGCTCGCGATCGATGTCACGGGGCCACTGACCATGAACGACCAGGATTTGATGGTCGATGCCGCGTTGGATGGTGTCGGCCTTGCCTACGTCTTCGAGCAGCAGGTCGAGGCGCTGCTTGCCAAACGCAAGCTGGTGCGCGTGCTCGCCGACTGGTGCCCGGCCTATCCCGGCTTCTTCCTGTACTACCCCAGCCGGAGGCAACTGCCGGCCGCGCTAAGGGCGTTCGTGGATTTTGCGCGGGCGCCAGCCAAGTAGCGAGCTGCGTAGCCCGATGGAGCGCAGCGCAATCTGGGCTACGATAAGGCCTATTCTTCCTCGATCCAGATACCCCGCTCGCTTAAAGCGGTGAGTATGGCCTCGATGTCCTCCGGTTCCGCCTCAGTCGACGGCATCAACTCGTTGAGTTGATCGAACGTAATATAGCCCGTCTTCTCCGCCAGGATGGCGGCCTTCCGGACCACCTCAGACCAATCCATTCAGCACTCCCAAAAATAGGGTCCCTACTATATGGAATGATCGAATGGTTCGGCCCGCGCAGTGCGTGGAGCGCAGCGTAATCTGGGATTCTTTCTGCACTCGCATCCCGTGATCCCCGCGCGACCGCGAAGCGGTCGTCGCTGGAGGTGCGAGGCATGGGACGCAACGCGTCCCATGGGGAGCCTCGAAGGATGCACGGCCCCGCTGCTCGTGAAACGCGACTCGCAGCGACAGCCGGGCTGTCGCCCTTCGAGGGCCGCGAAGGGGCGGCCACCTCAGGGTGACGGTCAGAGATTGCCGAATCTTGCTACTTCCCCGCAAACACCGCCTTCCGCTTCTCGATAAACGCCTGCACCGCCTCCTTGTGGTCCGCCGTCGTGGTCAGGCGCACCAGTCGCTCGGCTTCATGGTCCCTGGCGGTTTCGAAGTCGAACAGCAGGGCCTCGTCGAGATTGTCCTTCATGTAGCGCAATGCCAGGCGCGGGCCTTCGGCGAGTGACTTTGCCAGCGCGAACGCCTCGGTCTGCAGCTTGTCATCAGGCACGACGCGGTTGACGAGGCCGATCGCTTCGGCACGCGCGGCGTCGACGCGGTCGCCGGTGAACATCAATTCGCGCGCCCGCGCGGTGCCAATGATGCGGGTCAGCAGCCAGGCGATGCCGTAGTCGCCGCTGAGCGCGATGCGGGCATAGCCGGTGGCGACGAAGGCCGACTGCGCGGCGATGCGGATGTCGCAGGCCATGGCGATGGCAAGCCCGGCGCCGACCGCGGGGCCGGGGAGTGCGGCGATGGTCGGCTTGCGTACCGACACCAGCGCGCCGGTCAGCAGCCGCTGCCGTTCCTGCAGGTCGGCGATGCGGTCGTCCAGCGACATCTCCAGCTTTTTGGGGTCGCGATGCGCGCCCATGCCCTTGACGTTGCCGCCGGCGCAGAACGCTTCGCCCGCGCCGGTGAGCAGCAGCGCGCCGACGTTCGGATCCTCGGCGCAGGTCCGGATCATGGTGCGCAGCGCCGGGGTCAGCGCATCCGACAGCGAATTGCGTGCCTCCGGCCGGTTCAGCGTGATGACGGCGACGCGGTCGCGGATGGTGCAGAGGAGTTCACTGGTGCCGGTGTCGATCGTGGTCTCGCTGCTCATTGTTCCTCCCTGCTCTCGTAGGGTGGGCAAAGCGAAGCGTGCCCACCATTGCCTATCGTGCCCGAGATGGTGGGCACGGCGCTTTGCGCCTTTGCCCACCCTACGGCAGCTCGACTTCAAAACTTCTCCACCCAGGGCCGCAGCTCCAGCTCCCAGCTCCAGGCGCTACGCGGCTGCTGCAACACGTTCCAGTAGCTCTGCGCGATGGCATCGGGATCGAGCATCGAATCCGGCTTGTCGGCCGGTTCGGTGCGCGCCGCGCTGCGGATGCCGCCGTCGATGACGAAATGCGCAACATGGATGCCTTGCGGCGACAATTCGCGCGCCAGGCTCTGGGCGAGGCCGCGCAGCGCGAACTTGCCCATCGCGAAGGAGGCCGACTGCGCATACCCCTTGACGCTGGCGGAAGCGCCGGTGAACAGGATCGCGCCGTGCTGGTTCGGCAGCATGCGCTTGGCGGCCTGCTGCGCCACCAGGAAGCCGCCATAGGCGCTGACCGCGATCGCCTGCGCCACGTCGGCCGGGATCAGATCGACGAACGGTCCGCGCGTGCGGCCGCTGGCATTGTAGACGACGAGGTCGGGCGTGCCGATCTCGCGCTCGACGAGGCCGAACAGCCGCTCGACCTCCTCCGGCTCGGTGGCGTTGCAGGCATAGGCCTTCGCGCCGGTCTCGCTGCAGAGAGCGCCCAGCTTCTCGACCTTGCGCGCCGCCAGCGCGACGCGGATGCCTTGCGCGGCGAGCAGTCGCGCCAGCGAGGCACTCAGGCCTTCACCGGCACCAACGATGAGCGCGATCTTGTATTTCGGATGTTCCATGGCGTGATCTCTCGGGAGGAGGGAGCCGCTGATCTATGCATGGGCCGTGCGGACAACCAGCCAGAATCCAGGGCCAGCCGATCACAATTCCGCAGAGCGAATTGCTCCTTCACGGCGATCATGCCTCCCTGACAATTTGCGGCTTTATCGTGCTTCCTGGCTGGAGCATGATCGACATCATCCAAAGCGGCAAGCGCCAAAACAGCGCAAAATGTCCGCGGGACGGAAACGAAGAGGACGATCATGCACAAGCCGGTCACAGCGCAGCCGAAACATGTCGCGGCCGAGCCATCCGGCCTGCTGGCGCCTGATACGTCAGGCATGAATTTCTATCGTGCCGATCAGGCGCTGACGGATCTGCTCCGCATCCATCTGCCGGATAATCTGTTCCGCCATATCGAACCGCATCTCGACCGTCTCGGCGAGATGGCCGGCGGCGTGCTCGACGAGTGCGCGCGGCTCGCCGACCGGCATACGCCGGTGCTGCACCAGCGCGACAAGTTCGGGCGCGACGTGCAGTCGATCGAATATCACCCGGCCTATCGCGAATTGGAGAACGCCGCGTTCGGCCAGTTCGGCATCCACGCGCTCTCGATCCGCAAGGGCATCATGGGCTGGCCGGACAAGTACCCGGTCGTCGCCAAGCACGCCTTCACCTTCCTGTTCAACCAGACCGAATTCGGCATGGGCTGCCCGATCAACGTCACCGACGGCTGTGCGAAGCTGCTGGCGAATTTCGGCAGCGAGGCGCTGAAGGAAAAATATCTGGACGGACTGACCTCGACCGACATGAGCAAGCTGACGCAAGGCGGCCAGTTCATGACCGAGAAGGAGGGCGGCTCGGACGTTGGCACGCTGACCACGCGCGCGGTGCAGGAGGGCGACCATTGGCGCCTCTATGGCGAAAAATGGTTCTGCTCGAATGCCGATGCGAAAGTCGTGATGCTGTTGGCGCGCCCCGAAGGCGCCGGTCCCGGCACGCGCGGCGTCGGCCTGTTCCTGATGCCGCGCTTCCTCGATGACGGCGCGCAGAACCACTACCGGATCGTGCGGCTCAAGGACAAGCTCGGCACGCGCTCGATGGCCTCGGGCGAGATCAAGCTCGAAGGCGCGATTGCCTATGCGGTCGGCAAGCTCGATCGCGGCTTCGTGCAGATGGCCGAGATGGTGAACTCGTCGCGGCTGTCGAACGGCGTCAAGTCGGCCGCGTTGATGCGCCGCGCTTATCACGATGCGATGACTGTGGCGAAGAACCGCGTGGTGTTCAGTCAGCGCATCATCGATCTGCCGCTCGGGCGGCGGCAGATGCTGAAGATCATGCTGCCGGTCGAGCAGGCGCTGTCGATGAGCTTCCTCACCGCCGACGCGCTCGACCGTGCCGAGGCCGGCAGCCAGGATGCGGCGGCGCTGCTGCGCATCCTGACCCCGACGCTGAAATTCCGTGCCACCCGCGATGCGCGCAAGGTCTGCGGCGATGCGCTCGAGATGCGCGGCGGCATCGGCTACATCGAGGAATTCGCCACCCCACGCCTGCTGCGCGATGCGCATCTCGGCTCGGTCTGGGAGGGCACCGGCAACATCGTCGCGATCGACGCGCTTCGGCGCGCGGTCGGCCGCCATGGCGCCGAATCCGCGCTCGCCGCCGATCTGCATGCGCGGCTCGACGACAGCGCCTCCGTGCCGCAGGCCTGGCGCGACAATTTGCGCGGCCTTGTCGATCGTGCGGTCGGCTTCGCGCGCGAGGTCGCGGGCAAGTCCGAGAACGAGGCCGATGCGCGCCGCGCCACCAGCGTGCTCTATCATGTCGCCAGTGCAGTGGCGCTCGCCTGGGAGGCGCATCGCATTCACGAGATGCGCGGGGACGCACGACGCCTGCTGCTGTCGCGCCTCGTCATCGACCATCGCGTGTCGCCGAGCGATCCGTTCCGGCTGACGGAAAATGCCGCGCAAGCGAAGATCGCCGCGCTGCTGCTCGGTGATCGCGATGCCGGCATGAGCGAGGTTGGCGAACTGGTTCTGGCAGCGTAGGCTGCGCGCCGCGATCAAACAAAAAACGCGATAGGGAGTGTTCGATGAAGGCCGCCGTCCTCTATGAAATCAACCAGCCGCTGGTCATCGAGGATGTCAGCCTGCCGAAGCCGGGGCCGCGAGAGGTCCTGATCCGCACCGCGGTCGCCGGCCTCTGCCACTCCGATCTGCACTTCATGGAAGGCCTCTATCCGCATCCGCTGCCCGCGGTGCTCGGACATGAGTCGGCCGGCGTGGTCGAGCAGGTCGGCTCCGATGTCACCTATGTGAAACCGGGCGATCACGTCGTCACCTGCCTGTCGGTGTTCTGCGGCACCTGCGACAATTGCACCACCGGCCGCACCGTGCTCTGCACCGACGCGACGGTGAAGATGCTGCCGGGTGTCTCCAACCGCATGCAGTGGTCGAAGCCGGAGAAGCTGCACCAGTTCCTCAATCTCTCCTCCTTCGCCGAGCAGATGCTGGTGCACGAGAACGCCATCGTGAAGATCCGCAAGGACATGCCGCTCGATCTCGCGGCGCTGATCGGCTGCGGCGTCATCACCGGCTATGGCGCGGTGGTGAACACGGCGAAAGTGACGGCGGGCGAGACCGTGGCGGTGATCGGCTGCGGCGGGGTCGGCATGGCCGCGATCAACGGAGCGCAGATCGCGGGCGCCGGCCGCATCATCGCCATCGACACCAATCCGGTAAAACTCCAGCTCGCGACCAAGCTCGGCGCCACCGACATCATCAATCCCGCCGACGGTGACGTCGTGAAGCAGGTCCGCGACCTCACCAATGGCGGCGTGCATCACGCCTTCGAGGTGCTCGGCCGCAAGGAGACCGCGGAGCAGGCGTTCGGCATGCTCGCCGCCGGCGGCACCGCCACCATCGTCGGCATGATCCCGTTCGGCCAGAAGATCGAGCTGCACGGCTTTGACTTTTTGCGCGAACGCCGGATCCAGGGCTCCTCGATGGGCTCCAACCATTTCCGCGTCGACATGCCGAGGCTGGTGGATTTCTATTTGCGCGGACGGCTGCACCTGGAGGATTGGATCTCGGCGAAGCTGAAGCTCAGCGAGATCAACGAGGGTTTTGCCAACATGAAAGCCGGCAAGACGTTGCGCAGCGTGATCGTGTTCGACAGCTGAGCGCTGGCGTTCACCAGCGCAGCTACAAAACAGGTGTCATCGCCCGCGAAGGCGGGCGATCCAGTACTCCGCGGCGGTCGTTCGTTTGCACAATTGCCGCCGCGGAATACTCGATGCCCCGGTCAAGCGTGGGCATGACAGTGGAGGGTGTGGAGGCAATGGGCTCACCTCACCGCGACACGTGCGCCGACACGGCGAGCCACGTCCCGTTCTTCTTCGCCCAGCAATCGGTGTACCGCCCCGTCGCCTGCTGGCCGTCGGCCGTGGTGTAGCTGGTCGCCGCGTGGATGATGGCGAAGTCGCCCATGATGCGGATGATGACGTCATACGCATGCAGGTTGCGGATCGCGATCGGCTGCGCCGTCTGCTGCAGGAAGGCGGCGCGATCGACCAGCGTCTTGTCGGGATTGGAGCAGTAGAACTCCGGCGCAAGGATCTCGTCGAAGCGCCTGACGTCGCAGGCCTGCACGGCGGCGACGTAGTCGCGGTTGAGCGCGGTGAGCTGTTCGAGGTCCTGGCTCATGGTGCTTCCTCCCTCCCTGTCATCCCAGGGCGCGCGGAGCGCGAGCCCGGGATCTCGAAGTCATGTTACTCCATCCGGGCTACGGAAATCCTCGAAAGCATCAGTCGTCAAACATCTTCGGCGGCACGAACCCGCCGAACTCCCTCTCGATCAGCTCGGCGAGCTTCAGCGGCGTGCGGTCCTCCAGCCACGGGCCGACGATCTGGACGCCGACGGGCAGTCCGTCTTTCGACAGGCCGAGCGGAACGGCCGTCGCGGGCAGGCCCGGAAGCGTCGCGATGCCCGGCCAGGCGAGCTGGTCGGAATAGGGGTAATCCTTGCCGTCGATGCTGATGCGTCGCAGGCTCTGTTCCGGCAGATGATCATGCGGATAAGCCGGCGTCGGCATGATCGGGCAGATCACCGCGTCGAAATTGTTGAACAGCGCTCGCCATTTCGCCCGCAGGCCGGCGCGGTGACCTGCGTCGAGGATCCAGGCGCGGTGGCTTGCAATCGTGCCGCGCAGCCGCTCGGCGCCGAGGCTGCGGTCCTCCGGCGACAATTGGCTGGCCCGTGCCCGCGAATCCGCCAGCACCTCGGGCAGGAAGAACGCGCCGAGGAAGCCCAGCAGCATGCGCATGTAGAGCCGCGAGGTCTCCGCGAAATCCGGCAGCAGCGCGCTCTCGCGCGCGACCGTGACGCCGGCCTTCGTGAGATCGGTTGCGAGCTTGTCGATCGCGCCGCGGACGTCCCGGTCGGTCGGCAGCAGCGGATGGCTGTCGATCACCAGGACGCGAAAGTCCCGCAGCGACTGATGCCGTGCAGCCGGCAGGTCGAGCTTGTAGGCGACACCGGCTTCCAGCGGATCCGGTCCGGCCATGACGTCGAGCAGCAAGGAGAGATCCGCAGCGGTGCGCGCCATCGGGCCGATGACGGCGAGGTCGCCTTCGCGCGGAAGGGCTGGAAACGGCGGCGGGGTCTCGCCGCGCGCCGGGCAGAGATTGATGGTCGGCTTGTGCGCGAAGATGCCGCAATGAAATGCCGGCACGCGCAGGGAGCCGCCGATGTCGGAGCCGGTGGCGAGCGCGCAATAACCTGCGGCAAGGGCTGCCGACGATCCCCCGGACGATCCGCCCGGCGTGCGGCCGAGATCATAGGGGTTGTTGGTGGTGCCGTAGATGTCGTTGTAGCTCTGCCAGTCGGCGAGGCCGACCGGCACGTTGGTCTTGCCGAGGATCACGCCGCCGGCCTCTTTGATGCGGGCCACCGGCAGTGCGTCTTCCACGGGCCTGAAATCCTTCTGCGGCACGAACCCCCAGGTCGTCGGCAGGCCGGCGATGTTGAAGGATTCCTTGATCATCACGGGCAGGCCGAGCAGCGGCTTGCGCTCGCCGCGGGCCAATGCGGCGTCCGCCTCGCGCGCGGCGCCGAGCGCGCGATCGAAATCCCGGACGCAGATCGCGTTGATCTTGCCGTCGTGACGCTCGATACGGGCGATCGCATCCTGCGTGAGCTCGACCGCCGAGACCTTCTTCGCGCTCAATGCGGCTGACAGCCCGACCGCACTCTTGAAACTCCATTCCGATTTGGCCACGCGCGTCTCCCGCTCTGGTTGTTAGAGGATGATGCGCAGTTTGGCCGAACGCCGCAACCGCTGTTTGATGGTGATTGATGTGTGGGCGGGACGGAACGGATGGAGTCAAGAACTCGCTGTCATCGCCCGGCTTGACCGGGCGATCCAGTACGCCGCGGCGGGAGTTGTGTGAACGAACTGCTGCCGCAGCGTACTGGATGCCCCGGTCAAGCCGGGGCATGACAGCGAGTGTGTGGCCGCTACGCTGCTCCGATCAATATCCCCACTGCCAGCACGATGGCGCCGCCGAGAACGATCTGGAACACGGCCTGGAGGAACGGCGTGTCCATGTAGCGCGAGCGGATGAAGGCGATCGCCCACAATTCGAAGAACACGACGACGCAGGCGATTCCCGTCGCGATCCAGAACGCATTGGGCCAGCTGTCGGGCACCAGATACGGCGCGGTGTGGCCGAGCCCGCCGAGCGTCGTCATCGCGCCGCAGGTGACGCCGCGCAGCCAGGGCGAGCCGCGTCCCGTCAGCGAGCCGTCATCGGAGAGCGCTTCCGCAAACCCCATGCTGATGCCGGCGCCGATCGAGGCGGCGAGGCCGACGAGAAAGGTCTGCCAGTTCTGATGCGTGGCGAAGGCGGCCGCGAACAGCGGCGCCAGCGTCGAGACCGAGCCGTCCATCAGGCCCGCGAGGCCCGGCTGCACATATTGCAGCACGAACATGCGCCGGCGCGTGCGGTCTTCCTCGGCGCGCACGTCGGGCTTGAGGATCTCGTCGGTTAGCCTGGCGGCGGTATGCTCGTGGCTCTTCTCGGCCTCGGCGAGGTCGCCGAGCAGCCGGCGTACATTGACATCCTCGGCCTGCTCGGCAGCCTTGGCGTAGAAACGCTCGGCCTCGAGCTCCATGGTCTCGACTTCCTTGCGGATGGTGTCGAGCGGCAGGTTCTTGGTGAGCCAGATCGGACGGCGCTTCAGGAATCCCTTGACGTCCTCGCGGCGGATCGGCGGCAGGTGCTGGCCGAAGCGCTGCTCGTACATTTCCAGGAGCATGTGGCGATGGCCGCGCTCCTCCTCGGCCATCTGCTCGAACAGTTTTGCCGAGTCGGGATAACGCTCCTTCAGGTCCTCGGCGAAGGTCATGTAGATGCGGCTGTCCTCCTCCTCGGAGGAGATCGCGACCGCCAGCACCTCGCGCTCGGTCAGATCGGCAAAATTCTTCACGGCGGCCCTGTTTTCTTAGTTTAGAATTATTCTAAACTATATAGGCTGCGGTGGTTCCGAGGTCAAATCAGGCCTTGCCGGCCTTTGCGAGGAAGTCGAGCAGCAACCGGCTCACCTCGGCCGGCTGCTCCTGCTGCACCCAATGGCCGGCGCCGTCGACGAGATGGCAGCCGAGCATTTTTGTGCAGCCGCGCCCCTGCATCGCCTCGAACACGCCGGGGCGCTGATAGGTGCCCCAGTCTTGCTTGCCGGAGATGAAGCAGGAAGGCACGTCGATGCTGCGGCCCGCAAACAGCTGCATCTCGCTGTTGAGCATGCCCGACGTGCCGTAGCGATACCATTGCAAGCCGCCCTGGAATCCGGTGCGGCCATATTCGGCGCTGTAATAGGCGAGGTCGCTGTCCGGCAGCCATTGGTTGGAGGCGATCGCGGCGGGCGAGGGCATCTCCTTCGCGACCGTCTCGGCCATGGTCTCGCCGGCGTCCATCACATAGTAGGTCGGCAGCTTTGCAAGCTCGCCCGCGGACCAGGACTTGAGCGGATATGGCTTGTTGTCGGTCCAGTCCGCGCTCTTGTGATGATAATAGGCGCGCAGCAAATCATGCACGCCCTGCGGCGCGTGTTGCATGTCCGCGTTGGCCGGACGTGTCGCGTAGTACCATTGATAATGTTTGCGCGGACGCGGCAGCGCGGCGAGCTCGCGATGAACGGGGTCTTCGGCCGCAGGCTTTGCAGGACTATCAACCGTGTTGAAGGGAAGAGGCGGCGCTCCGCCGAAAGGCGCGCTCATCAGCGTCACCGAACGAAACACGTCGGGCCGGATCAGCGCGCACCACGCCGCGACCGGACTGCCGAAATCATGCCCTGCGAGATCGACCTGCCTGTAGCCGAACGCCGACACCAAAGCGAGCGCATCGCTCACCAAATTGGGGAGAGAGAATGGCGCGAGGTCGTCGTCATAATTCGCGGTCCATCCCGTGGTGCGGCCATAGCCGCGCTGGTCCGGCGCGATCACGTGATAGCCGGCCTCCGCGAGCGCCGGCATCACCTTGCGCCAGGAGAAGGCCAGCTCCGGAAAGCCGTGCAGCAGCAGGATGCAGGGACGGCCTCTGGTCTCGAAACCGGCCTCGAGCACATGCATGCGCAAACCGTTGATGCCGTCGAGATAGCGCGAGCGGATTCCGGCGGGCAGGGGGATGTCGGGGAGATCGGGCATCGTTTCCTCCACTCGGGTGGAATCGTAGGGTGGGCAAAGGCGCAAAGCGCCGTGCCCACCATTTTTCAACGCGAGAGCATCGTGGGCACGCTTCGCTTTGCCCACCCTACGGCATCTCGCTAAACCGACTCACACACGAACGCGTTGCCCTTGCGCTTGATCTTCCCCACCGACGGCGAGGGGAAATGTGCCGTGCAGCACAGCGTATCGGTGTCGCAATAGCGCTCCAGGAAGCTGCGGCGCGTTTTCGCTGCCGCGGCCGGGTCGACGTCGAACTTGATCGACAGCTCCGGATAGAGCGTCTGCAGCGGCGAATGCATGAGGTCGCCGGAGAATACCGCGTCGTCCTTGCCGCGCCCCATCGTAACAGCGATATGGCCCGGCGTGTGACCGGGCGTCGGCAGGATGCGGACGTGATCGCCGATCTGATGGTCGTTGCCGACCAGCTCGTGGCGCTTGGCCTCGACCACCGGCAGCACACTATCGGCGAAAGGCGGAATCTCCGCCTTCGCATTCTGCTCGGACCAGTGGTCGAATTCCTGCCTGGCGAAGACGTAGCGCGCCTTGGGGAAGGTCGGCACCCAGCGGCCGTTCTCCAGCCGCGTGTTCCAGCCGACGTGATCGACGTGCAGATGGGTGCACATCACGAAGTCGATGTCGTCGACCGCAAATCCAGCGGCGTTCAGCGCACGCAGATAGGTGTCGTCGGTCTTCATGTTCCATTTCGGCCGATTGGGGCGCGGCTTGTCGTTGCCGATGCAGCTGTCGATCAAAATGGTGTGGTGCGGCGTCTTCACCACATAGGACTGGAAGCACAGCAGCAGCACGTCCTGCTCGTCCAGCGCCTGCGCTTCGCGCATCCACGCCCGGTTCTCGGCCAGCACCTCCGCCGTCAGTCCCGGCAGCATCTCCAGTGCCGGGACGAACGAGGTCTCCTGCTCGATGACGCGATGGATGGTGAGATCACCGACCGAGAACTTAAGGCTCATGAGAACTCCGCTCTTACGCCGCCGGCGGCACCGAGATCTTGACCGAGGGCCGCTCCAGCATCTTCTGGTGGAAGGCGTCGAGCTTCGGGTAGGCCTTGCGCCAGCCGCAATCGGCGAAGCGGAAATCGGCATAGCCGAGCACGCAGACGAGGCCGATCTGCGAGATGTCGAACGGGCCGTTGAGCACCTCGGGCATGTTCTCGAAGCGCGCCATGCCGGTCCAGGCCCGGTTCCAGTGATCGTCCGACCACGCCTGCCATTGCAGGCCCTGCGGCCGCACCATCTTCTCGTAGCGGCACAGCAGCATGGAATCGAGCATGCCGTTGATCAGCGAGTGATTGGTCTTGGCCTTCCAGCGCCGCGGACCGTAGTCCGGGATCAGGCCGCCGCCGGCCATCTCGTTGAGATATTCGACGATGACGTAGGAGTCCAAAATGACGTCGCCGTCATTGGTGATCAGCACCGGCAGCTTCTTCAGCGGCGTAATGCGCGAATAGTCCTCGTTGACCGTGCCCGGCGCGACGGTCGCGGGCGTCAGCTCGATCTTGTCGATCAGCCCGAGCTCGATCGCGGCGATGCGCACCTTGCGGGCGAAGGGCGAAGCTTGGGAGAAGGAGAGTTTCATGGGAAATAACCTCTATCCAGACATACGGTCCTCATCCCTAGGGAGCGCGCCCCTTGGCGCGCGTCTCGAAGGATGGACAGCGAGGGAGGGTCTCTCGTCACCCGGCGCGAACGTCGGGCGACTGTGCTTGTGGCGCATCCTTCGAGACGCGCGCGTTGCGCGCTCCTCAGGATGAGGGCGGAGGCCTTACGCCGCCACGATCTCCTGGCGCTGCTCGCCGAGGCCCTCGATGCCGAGCGTCACGACGTCGCCGACATTGAGGAAGGTCGGCGGCTTCATGCCGAGGCCGACGCCGGGCGGGGTGCCCGTGGTGATGATGTCGCCCGGCAGCAGCGTCATGAACTGCGAGACATAGGAGACGCACTTGGCCATGGAGAAGATCATGGTCTTGGTCGAGCCGGTCTGGCGGCGCTGGCCGTTGACGTCGAGCCACATCGACAGGTTCTGCACGTCCTTGATCTCGTCCTTGGTGGCGAGCCAGGGGCCAACCGGGCCGAAGGTGTCGTGGGACTTGCCCTTGGTCCACTGGCCCAGGCGCTCGATCTGGAAGGCGCGCTCGGAGACGTCGTTGCAGACGCAATAGCCGGCGACATAGTTCAGCGCGTCGGCTTCCGAAACGTACTTGGCCCGGGTGCCGATGATGGCGGCGATCTCGACCTCCCAGTCGAGCTTGGTCGAGCCGCGCGGCTTCTCCACCGCGTCGTTCGGGCCGGAGAGCGAGGTGTTGGCCTTCATGAAGATGATCGGCTCGGTCGGGATCGCGGCGCCCGTTTCCTTGGCGTGGTCGCTGTAATTGAGGCCGATGGCGACGAATTTCGAGATGCCGGTGACGGGCGCGCCGAACCGCGGCTTGCCGGAGACGGCGGGCAGCGAGGCGGGGTCGAGGGCCGCCAGCTTCTTCAGGGACTCCGGCGAATAAGCCTCGCCCGTGAGGTCCTTCACATGCGCCGACAGGTCGCGCAACTGGCCGGATTTGTCGATCAGGCCGGGCTTTTCCGCACCCTTTTCGCCATAACGAACAAGCTTCATTCTCGTTTCTCCCTGGAGATTGGACCGATCGGTTAAGAGCTTCATGGAACAGGGCGGCGGGAAATTCAACCGCTCAAAACGAGGTGCATTGCAGCCCTTACTTTGTAGGGTGGGTTAGGCCGCGGCTGCGCGAAGCGCAGTTCGGGCGTAACCCACCGCTTCTCTCTCCAAGGATGCAGACGTGGTGGGTTACGCCTTCGGCTAACCCACCCTACGACCGCGTCATTGCAGCGCCACAAGCCTGAACGCGTCCCCGTCGCGCCTGATGTGCCCGGCCGAAAAATGCCCGCCGATCACCAGCGTCTCCGTGTCGGCAAAGCGGCCGAACAGCTCGGCCCGCGTCGCCGCGGATTGCGCCTGGTCGGAATCGGCGGTCGAGGACCAGTTCAGATGCGCCATCTGGCAGGGATGGTGGGCGACGTCTCCGGTGAGCAGGCCCTGCTCGCCGCCGGATTTGATCAGGATGCTCATATGGCCGGGACTGTGGCCCGGGGTCGGGATCATGCTGATCTCGTCGCACAGCTGATGATCGCTCGGAATCAGATCGGCCCTGCCGGCGTCGACGATCGGCTGCACGGAATCGCCAAACACGGCGGCCTTGTCCGGCTCGGTGGAATGGTCGCGCCAGTGCTCGTATTCGGTGCGGCCGAAGACGTAGCGCGCCTTCGGGAAGGTCGGCACCCATTGGCCGTCGACCAGCTTCGTGTTCCAGCCGACGTGATCGACATGAAGATGCGTGCACAGCACCGTGTCGATGCTGTCAGGCGCAAAGCCCGCCGCAATCATGGTCTCCAGGAATGGCGTGGTGCGGTTGTTCCAGGTCGGGACGTTGCGGCCCTGCTTGTCGTTGCCGAGACCCGTGTCGACCACGATGCGCCGGTTCGGCGTTTCCACCACCAGCGAATGGATCGACATCTTCAGCCGGCCCTCCTCGGTGGCGAAATGCGGGATCAGCCAGGGCAGCTTGCGGATTTCATCGTTGCTCGCCAGCGGCAGGATGAAGCGGGTCGAGCCGACCGTCTCCAATTCCACCACCTTGGTGATTTTGACCCTGCCCACTTTCCACCGCATCGGGCGCCTTCCCCATGTTCTTGTTTTGGTGCCGAAACATGCGGTTTTCCGCCGTCAGGTGCAATGGATCATCTGGTGCGATGCGGCGTTATCGCGGGAACCCAAGAGGAAGCGACGCCAAGAGAGGCTGCCATGCCAGAGCTTGCAATTTCCGCCGAGAAAGTCGCCTTCATCATCGAGAAGGCGCGCGAATTCGACGTCAAGGAAGGGGATGCCGATCCCGATTCGGGCTCGAATCCGAGCGATGACGATGCGGTCGATGTGCTGGGGGATGACGGCTCCGATCCCGTCGCCAGCGAGCTCGGCGGCTTCATCGTTGCGCTGAACGAGGACGAGCAGGTCGATCTCGTCGCGCTGACCTGGCTCGGTCGCGGCGACGGCACGATCGACGATTGGGACGATTTACGTGCCCGCGCGGTGGAGGCGCGGTCCGAGTATCGTAAGCCCCGGCATGAAACGGTGCAGTACCTGCTCGGCGAGCCGATGCTGGGCGATCTGCTCGCCGACGGTCTCGATGCCTTCGGCATCGACTGGACCGACGAGCGCCTCAGCGCCGATTCCTCCGATCCCAGCGAGCGGGACGAGGACGAGCCGACGAAGCAGCGGTGATGTTGCGAGGCGCTCTCTCCCCGCAGCAGCGGGGAGAGAGCAAAGGGGCGTTACAGCGTGCCCGGGAA
This sequence comes from Bradyrhizobium sp. CCBAU 45389, assembly GCF_028128625.1. Lineage (NCBI taxonomy): Bacteria > Pseudomonadati > Pseudomonadota > Alphaproteobacteria > Hyphomicrobiales > Nitrobacteraceae > Bradyrhizobium > Bradyrhizobium sp. CCBAU 45389. The sequence continues at coordinate 126,842 of NZ_LBIY01000083.1, forward strand.
CGCACCACCGTCCAGCAGAATGTTCTGCCCGGTGATGAAGCCGGCCTTGGCGCCGCAGAGGAAGGCGCAGGCATAGCCGAACTCGTCGGGCTGGCCGAAGCGCCCCGCGGGATTGAGCTTGGCGCGCTCGGCCAGGATCTGCTCCGGCGTCGTGCCGCGCTTGTCGGCTTCGGCCTTCGCGGTGCCGGTCAGGCGGTCGGTCTCGAACGGGCCCGGCAAGAGGCCGTTGATGGTGACGTTGTTGATCACCGTCTTGCGCGACAGGCCGGCGATGAAGCCGGTGAGGCCGGCGCGCGCGCCGTTGGAGAGGCCGAGGATGTCGATCGGTGCCTTCACCGCGGCCGAGGTGATGTTGACGATGCGGCCGAACTTGCGCGCCATCATGCCGTCGACGGTCGCCTTGATCAGCTCGATCGGGGTCAGCATGTTGGCGTCGATCGCCTTGATCCAGTCGTCGCGGGTCCAGTTGCGGAAATCGCCGGGCGGCGGGCCGCCGGCATTGTTGATCAGGATGTCGGGATCGGGGCAGGCCTTCAGCACCGCCTCGCGCCCCGCAGGCGTCGTGATGTCGCCGACGATCTCGGTGACCTTCACGCCAGGATAGGCCTTCCGGATCTCGTCCGCGGTCTTCTTCAAAGCTTCGGCGCCGCGCGCGGTCAGCGTGACGTCAACGCCGGCTTCCGCCAGCGAGATGGCGCAGGCGCGCCCCAGGCCCTTGCTGGATGCGCAGACGATGGCGCGGCGACCTTTGATCCCAAGATCCACTGTATCACTCCGTAATGTCAGGCAGGTTTTGGATGGGCCGCACTCTAGCCAACTGTGACGCGGCTGATAAGGGAGGGAGCCGCGTCAAAATGCATGGCGCGGCCCGCGGCGATGCAAACGGGCATGATCCGGAAAAGTGTGTAGCGGTTTTCCGAAAAGATCATGCCCAGACAATAAGCTAGAGCGCGATCCGATCGCGCTCTAGATGCGACGCTCCTGCTTGAGGCGGTCGATTACGGACGCCGCCTCCGGCGGCAGTGACTTGAAGCCCATCTGGCCGACCGTGGAGAACAACGGCCGCAGATGCGAGCCGGCGAGGAATGGCGGCTGGAGGTTCGCCGGCACGATCCGGTCGAACACCAGCACCAGCGTGGTGGCGACGAGGCCGACCCTGACGGCGCCGAGCGCGGCGCCGCCGAGCCGGTCGCCGATGCCGGCTTCGCCGATGGTGTCGTTCAGCGCGACGCGGCCGATATGGCCGAACAGCATGCCGACGACGACGAAGATGCCGAAAAACCAGATCCAGTTCTGCAGCAGCGGCGAGTTCGGATTGGCTGCAATCTGCGGCGCGATCAGCGGCATCAGCGCGACCGCGATCGGCGCGGCGATGAGATAGGCGAGGATGGTCATGGCGCTGCGGAGCAGGCCGGTCCTGAAACCGAGGCCCACCGCGACGGCGAGCGCGGCATAGACGGCGAAATCGAAACTGTTCATGAGCACAACCCTGCCTTGATGGAACGAATGAACGCCGAGCCGGTCATTCCGGTTTCAGATCGCTAAAATCGTCTGTATTGATTGGCTCCAAAGGATCAGGGGGCACGCGCAAGGACATCGTCATGTCAGGCCTATTCGACGTCAGTAAAGAAACCATCCTCGTCACGGGCGCGAGCCAGGGGCTGGGGCGGCAATTTGCCCGGGTGCTGGCCGCGCATGGCGCGGCCGTCGCGCTCGCCGCGCGGCAGACGGACAAATTGAAGAGCCTGGAGGAGGAGATCCGCGGCAAGGGCGGCCGCGCCGCCGCCGTCGCGCTCGACGTCACCGACACAGTTTCGATCGCAAGGGCCGTCGATGCGGCGGAAGCCGCGCTCGGTCCCGTCACGGTGCTGATCAACAATGCCGGCATCGCCATCGAGAAACTCGCGACCGAACAGACCGAGGCCGATTGGGATGCCGTGATCGGCGCCAATCTCAAGGGCGCCTATTTCCTCGCCACCGAGATCGTCCGCCGCACGATCGCGCGCAAGCAGGAAGGCAACATCGTCAACATCGCCTCCGTGCTCGGCACCGGCGTGCTCAAGGCGGTCTCTCCTTACGCGATCTCCAAGGCCGGCATCATCCAGGCGACCAAGGCGATGGCGCTGGAACTCGCCGGGCAGAACATCCGCATCAACGCGCTCGCGCCCGGCTATATCGACACCGAGATGAACCACGCCTTCTGGTCGACGCCCGCCGGCGAGCGCCTCGCCAAACGCATCCCCCAGCGCCGCGTCGGCGCCGAATCCGATCTCGACGGCGCGATCCTGCTGCTGGCGTCAAAGGCGTCGCGGTACATGACGGGGAGCGTGGTGACGGTGGACGGCGGATTCTTGCTGAGTTAAACACTGCTGTTGTTGTTTGAAAGCGATCTTCTCCCAGCGTCGTCCCGGCGAAGGCCGGGACCCATAGCCACCAAACGTCGTTTGGCGAATACTCGGAGTTACCATCCCGCGCCGCAACTCCTCCCTGTGGTTATGGGTCCCGGCCTTCGCCGGGACGACACCTGTTGAGATACCGTCGCGCTAACTCGCCCGCATCTCCCCCCTGATCATATCCGCCGCCTTCTCCCCGATCATGATCGTCGGCGCATTGGTGTTGCCGCCGATCAGCGTCGGCATGATCGAGGCGTCGACGACGCGCAATCCCTCCACTCCGTGCACCTTCAGCGCCGGATCGACCACGCCCATCGCATCCGTCCCCATCTTGCAGGTGCCGACCGGGTGATAGACGGTGTCAACGCGCGCGCGCAGAACGCTGCGGATGTCGTCGTCGGTTCTCACATTGGATGTGAACATGTCCTTTTTCTGCAACGCGCGCAGCGCCGGCGTCTCCATCAGCCGTCGCGTCGTCTTGAAGCCGGCGACCATGGTCTCGAGATCCTCCGCTTCACCCAGAAAGTTCGGATCGATCATGGGGGCTGCGAGCGGATCGGCGCTTTTCAGCCATACGCTGCCGCGGCTCTTCGGTCTGAGCAGGCAGAAATGGCATGAGAAGCCCGCCTCCTTGTGCTTCTTGCGGCCGTGGTCGTCGAGCATCGCGATGACGAAGTGCAGCTGAATGTCCGATACGTCGAGGTGGGGCTGCGTCTTCAGGAAGCCGCCACACTCGGCGAAATTGGTGGTCATCAGGCCGCGTCGCTCCCTGCGGTACCGCTGGATCGCGCGCAGCAGGGATGGCAGCCGTCCCAGTGACGCGTGAACGAAGTGCGGATAGTCGGAGGCGTAGACGAACACGAAATCCGGATGGTCCTGAAGATTGCGCCCGACGCCCGGCAGGTGATGCACGACGCCGATGCCGTGCGCGGCAAGCGCATCCCCGTCGCCGACGCCCGACAGCATCAAGAGCTGCGGTGACTGGAAGGCGCCGGAGGCGAGGATCACCTCGCGGCGGGCGCGCAGCTGCTTTTTCTGCTTGCCCTGCACATATTCGATGCCGACTGCGCGCCCACCCTCGAACAGGATTTTCGTGGCGTGCGCCCCCGTCTCGACGCGCAGATTCGCGCGCTTGTCCACGTGGGGCTGCACATAGGCGCGCGCCGCGCTCCAGCGCTCGCCATTGCGCTGCGTCACCTGGTAGCTGCCGAGCCCTTCATGGTCCTCTTCATTGAAGTCCTCGCGGATGCGAAACTGCGCCTCGCGCGCAGCCTGATGGAAGACGTCGTGGATTGGATTCTCCGAGCGCAGTCTGTTGACATGCAGCGGGCCGCCCTTGCCATGATACGCGCCGTCGAAATCGGCGTTGTGCTCCGAGCGCTTGAAGTAGGGCAGCACGTCCGCATACGACCAGCCGGAATTGCCGAGCGCGGCCCAGTGGTCGTAGTCCCATTTGTTGCCGCGGATGTAGACCATCGCGTTGATCGCCGAGGAACCGCCGAGGCCCTTGCCGCGCGGTTGATAGCCGATACGGCCGTTCAATCCCTTCTGCGGCACGGTATCGAACGCCCAGTTGGCCGCGCGGTACGGCAAAGCGAGCCCGAATGGCGTGGTGATCCGCCAATTGTCGTTCCGCCCGCCCGCATCGAGCAGCGCGACGGACGTCGCCGCATCCTCCGACAGCCGGCCTGCGACGGTGCAGCCGCCGGAGCCCGCGCCCACGACGACGAAATCGAATGTGTCGGCCAATGTTGTTTCCCCCTTTGCATTTTCTTCTCGTCATTGCGAGCGAAGCGAAGCAATCCAGACTGTCGCCGCGGAGGGATTTCTGGATTGCTTCGCTGCGCTCGCAATGGCGGCGTTGTTCCCCCTACGACATCAACCGCATCAGCTTCTCCAGCCGCGCGATCTTGCCGCCATAGGGCGGATAGAGATCGGCGAGGCGGTTGAACTTCGAGCGATAAAACACCGGCTTCAGCTTGCTGAACGTGCGAAAGCCCCATTCGCCGTGATAGACGCCGGTGCCGGACGCGCCGACGCCGCCCATCGGCTGGTTGATTTGCGCAAAATGAAACAGGCAATCGTTGACGGTGACGCCGCCGGAGATCGTGCGCGCCAGCACCTCGTCGCGGGCAACGCGGTCCTTGCCGAACCAGTACAGCGCCAGCGGCCGCTCGCGCGCGTTGACGAAGGCGATCGCCTCCGCCGGCTCGCGATAGCCAAGCACCGGCAGCACGGGGCCAAAGATCTCCTCCTGCATCACCGCCATCGCTTCGGTCGCGCCGATGACGAGCGTCGGCGGAAACTTGCGGTGCGCCTTCCAGTTGGGATCGTCCGCCTTCGCCGGTTGCAGGATCTTTGCGCCGCGCTGTGCGGCATCGGCCACGAGTCCCTCCAGCCGCGCATAGTGACGGTCGGAGATGATGGAGGTGTAGTCCCTGCTCGCGGGATCGGTGCCGAACATGCGCCGCATCTGCGCGCGCACCTTCTCGGCGAAAGCCTGGACGGAGGTTTCCGGCACCAGCACGTAATCCGGCGCGATGCAGGTCTGCCCGGCATTGAGCAGCTTTCCGTAGGCGATGCGCTCGGCGGCCTCTTCGAGATCGGCGGAAGCGTCGATGATCGCCGGCGACTTGCCGCCGAGTTCGAGCGTGACTGGCGTCAGATTGCGTCCCGCAGCCTCCGCGACCAGCCGGCCGACCCGGGTCGAGCCGGTGAAGACGAGATGATCGAAGGGGAGGCCGGCGAAGGCTTTCGCCACGTCGTCCTCGGTGCCGGTGACCAGCAGCTCGGTCGCATCGAACTTCGCGGCCACCGTCTCCTTCAGCAGCGCGGAAAAGTGCGGCGCGAGCTCGCTCGGCTTGATGATGACTAGGTTGCCGGCCGCGAGCGCGCCGATCGCCGGCGCGAGCGTCAGCTGCAGCGGATAATTCCAGGGCGCGATGATGCCGACGACACCGAGCGGCTGCGCCATCAGCCGGTTGCGCGCCGGCAGGAATTGCAGCGCGGTGGCGATGCGCTGCGGCGCCATCCAGCCCTTCAGGTGCTTTGTCGCATGCCGGATCTCGCTGTAGACCATCATGGCCTCGGCGATGGTGGTCTCGACCGAAGAGCGGTGGCCGAAATCGGCCGAGATCGCCTGCCGGAAGCGTTCTTCGTTGTCGGCGACGACGCTGCGCAGCCGCGCCAGCCGGTCGAGCCGCTGGGCCAGGTCAGGCGCTGGTCCCGTCCGCGACCGCGCGACCATGGCATGGAAGCCATCCTCCAGCGCTCCGACCGCAGCGCTCGTCAGGGATCGGTCCAAGGAACGATCCAAGGGACGATCCAGGGTGTGGTCCATGGCGCTCTCCCCTCGAAGGCGTTTGTCCCGCTTTTTGTTGCCGCAAGCTGGCCCTTTGCGGAACTTCTGGCAAGTCTACGGCAAATCGACCGGAATCCGGTCCATCTGCCTGTCATAAAGTCGAAAAAAACGTCCCCGCAGCCCTTTCCAAAGGCAGCCCGCCTTGATACATACCCCCCGCACCCGACGGGCTTTGCCCCGGGGTTGTCTTCCAAGGAAGCCTTTGGACCGGAAGAGGAAAGCCACGCGAACAGCGCCGGCCCTCATCCACCGTCCCCGGCATTTTACGAAGGCTAAGCAACGGTTTAACGCGGGGTGGAGCAGCCCGGTAGCTCGTCAGGCTCATAACCTGAAGGTCATAGGTTCAAATCCTATCCCCGCAACCAAGTAAGGTCCTGTAAGGACAGCTGAAAATCAAAAGGCCGCTCTGCGGGGCGGCCTTTTATTTGGCTGGAATCGCCACCGAGTCGCCACGGTGATCCCGATGTCGTACCGCCGGTTCGAATCCTGCCGGGATCGCCACTACCGACATTTTCCGTGGCGATCTCAATGTCTTGGCTTCTCGTTAGTCACCGTTTTGAAAGCGGTTAGTCACTCGATGTTGCCGCTTTGGTCTCCGGCGCATTCGCCAACTTCATCATAGCGGCATCGGCGGCCCGCTCCTGATCGACTTCGTCGAGATACTCCTGCACCTGATCCAGCGAGCAATGACCGGACACCGACATCAACTCGACGCCGGTTGCTCCCGCGTGCGCCAATGCCCGCAGTGCAGCCTTACGCAAGCCGTGGGCGCGATAATTTCGGGTCCGGCCATCGTCGCATAGGACCGGCTTCAAACCGGCCGCCGTGCACCAATCGGCAAACTTGTTTCCGAATGCAGCCGCCGACGCGAATGGCCTGCCGTAATCGTTGGTGACGAAGGTCAGCACGCCATCGGCTCTCGCGTCCTTCGGCATTGCGTCCAGCGCGGCTTGCAAGCTCGGCATGATCCTGATCGACAACATCTTGCCGGTGGTCCGCAGCGTCTTGTGAGGCCGCCAAGTGAGCTTGCCATTGCGGTTATGCTGCTGTCCGATCAGATGGGCATCGTGCCGTCGGGCGGCGATGTTAAGCAGCAATTCGAGCGCGACCCGGGCAACAGTGCCGAGCGCGTGGCGCTCCCGATATTGCTCGATCTGCGGTTCGAGCCATGTCATGTGCCCCATGCTCTTGGGGCCGTCCTTTTTGAGAGCCTCAATGGCTTCGGTCGGATCGTGCGCCAATTCGCCTTGCGAGATCGCAAACCGGATCAGGAAACGGACGGCTTTGAGCCTGTTCTTCTGAGCATTGGCGGTCCTGCCTTCCAAAAACTCGGTGATGTTCTTTGGCCTGATTGTCGCAAACCGGTTCTCGCCGTATCGGCGGCCGCTCGGCGTCTTGAATTCCCGGAAATTATCCATGATGCGATGCGCCGCCAAGTGTCGCGCGTGTCCTTCGCCAACCCCTTGGCGAAAACATCATGTTTGTACAGAGCAACGGCCACAGCATCGACCGTTCCCGCCTTGGTGCGGCTCGCGCCGATCTCAGCCACAGACATCGCGCCGCCGGTCCTTTCGAGCAGCGCGTGATACATTTCCATGAACTCGGGCGATCCTGCGCGCCCCTTGATCGTGACGCGCTTGTGGCCCTTACGGCGAAACACATGCCGCCGTTTGCCACGAACGTCGGTAACGCTGTTAACGAAATCCAATCTGATCTCAGCCATTTTCCCCTGCCCTAGTCCCACTCATCCGGTTCCTGATTGGTGTTATCTGCATCTCCAGCCTCGTTCGGCTTGCCGATATTGACGCGGATCGTGCCGTCGCGCGTGACTTCGACGTTGCGGACGTGCAGGCCGGTCGATTGGACCGATTTGACGGTGCGGGTGATTTCGCGCGGTCGGGCGCGCCACGGTCCTGTACTCATGTCCGAACCTTTGGGATTTCCGGGCGCACGCAAACTGCTTCTGCTTCGCCAAAGTTGTCAATTCGACCCAAAGCAGATTTCCCGATAGAGCGAACAATTTCCCGATAGAGGAGCCCATCATTCGGCTGCCTCCGCTCGCAGGGTTGGATCAGCGTTACGGTCGGTGTTACGCTCGCTGTTACGGTCAGCGTTGCGGTCGCCGTTACGGTCTGGCTCGCCGTTACGCTGTCGCTCGCGAAAGCGGCGCATGCGAGCGGCGGCGGTCCGATCGCGGCGGATGTCCGCCGCAGCGGTCGGCGCGGCTTTTTCGGCCTCGCCCTGGCGCTGCCTATTCGACGGCCAGAGCGCCACCGTCGCGTCGAAGATCGCGCCAGCAAGCTTCTCGGCCTCGTGACGCGGCAGGATGATCAGATGATCGCCTTCCTCGTTCCAAGCGCCTTGCTGGCGGATGACGACGTTGTCGTTTCCGTCGATGTAGACGGCGGTGGCGGCCACTGGCTCCACGATCACGCAGGGATCGTCCCATGTGAAGGGAACGCAATCGTCGGGATTGATGTCGGGCTTGCGCTCGTCGCAGGAAGGGGCCATGTTGTCATCTCTCTCGCCGGTCATTTGCGTTGCCCGATGGTGGTATCTACACGGATCGCCCGCGTCGCTCGGCACAAGCGGCGCGGGTTTTCAGTTCTCCCAAAATTCGGTCAGATCAATCCGCGCTTTTGCTGCGCGTTGACGCATTAGGGCGGCGGCACGTGTCAAGCTAACAGCAATGATGTCGCGTGCATTCGGATGTTCGTTGACAATTTCCCTGAGAGTGCCAACCGCGCGCTTCTGCACGGGTCTGTTCTTCGCCTTAGCTTTATCACGTGCCGCGCCGTGCCAATCGATCAGCGCGAGCAGTATATCTTGCGACGGCTTTTGACCGGCTACCACCTGCGCGCTCGTTGCAGAGATTTCCGGCCAGCGGTCAAACATATCTCGCCCGTATGCGGCAATCCGCGCTGCGCTCTCGCGCGACATTTCAAATGTTTCAACGAGGTGGTTTGCTACGATCAAATACAGTGCTCCGCTCGCCTCGAAGCCGCCCTTGTTCGCGACCTCGTCGGACAGGTCCAAATTGGGCACAGTGGGAAGCTGATCTCGCCTTCTGAGAATGCTGTATTGCTCGATGCTGAGACCCGCCAAATCGCAGTAGTCACTGCGGCTAAGAAATTTGATGCCCATACTTTTCTCCCACGGACAACTTGTCCGTACAACGTTCCAGTGGTACGGTCAAGTTGTCCGTGGACCCTTTGTGGTGATATGACAATGAGCAACGAATACGTATCTACTCCGTCGGCTGGACCACCTATCGCCGCTGCCGAAACCGATCCTTTCCTCCTCGCCCGGACAGGCGATGAGGCCGATCTACTGCCGCAGCAAGCTGCCGACAGGCTACGCGAGGCGCGGCAGCACCGCGACGATCAGCACGCCCTGATCCGCGCGGCGGTTGAGGAAACGCACATGTTGCGTACTGAAATAGGAGAGCACCGCGCTCGGCTGTCGCGGCTGCGCGCCCCAAGAGGCATAGGGGCCACGATCTTCCGGAGGACGATTTGCGTGTAGTTGACGAGCAACGCCGCTTGGATCGAAAGGTCGGCGAGCTAAGGCGATGCGACGAGTTGATCGAGGAACGCGGCGCACGCTGGAATATTTTGAGCACGTTGGTCAGAAGTGCCGAGAACTGGATCCGAAATGTGCCAGCCGGAACAGCTATCGTGATGCATCCGCCGATGGAAGCGGAATTGAAGAAGGGCGAGGACCTGCCAAACGCGATCGAGCGCTATCGCGATCGCGGTCGCGGATTAGAAAGCAGTCTGCATCGCATCCGTTCGTCATCCTGGCCGTCTGTCGGTGTGAAAGAGCAAGCGCGCGAGTTGATCGATCAGTTGGCAGGAGGCGGCGCGCCTCGCGTTGACCAAGCGATTGCACATGGCAGGCAGATTTCGTTTCCGACGCGATCCTATCAAGTCAAAATCTTCAACGCCGATCCGAGCGCGGTCGGTTTTGCCGAGCTGCCAGACGTACTCGGTCTTTTCGCGTGGCTGCATCGGGACGCTCTCATCGAGGCACTTAACCGCGCGATCGATCAGGCTGCCGATGACACGAATGCGCTAGCTGCTGAGCAGCGCCAGAAAGCCGAAGCGCAGATTTTGGATGATCTCTTGTCTGTGCAAAGACAAGAGGTCGAACTAGTTTGGAGAGCACAAGTCGGTGGATCGACAATCATGCAACGCCCGGATATCGATCCGCGCGCGCTGTTGGGCGTTCACTTGATCCCTGCACATCAGCGCGTGCCGCGCGAGGACGAAGGCCAATTTGGCCTCGTTCGCCACGTGGGCGCGTAAATTTTCGAGATGCGCCGTCGGTTTTGCGCATGGGCAGGCGGCGCAGTTGGCGCGGCGGGCGGTGCTGCTTCCTGTCCGCCGCGCATCTGTCGAGTGCAGTTGGCTTTCAAACCGGCAGCGGCCTCAATTCATCTTTTGGCGGAGCTTCTTGATCATCTTGCGGAGGTCGGCCGCGTACTCCTCAATGATGCGCAGAGCCTCGTCCAAACGCGTCGGCTTGCGATCGGGACGTGTCTCTGACTTGCGCTCATCCATAGCCGAGCTTTGATCCGAAAGCCCACTGACCATTGACTTAGATCAACAAGCCTACCGTTCCAACTCCCTCAAGATGCGATCCCGATCGTCGATATGGAGAAACTGCGTTTCCCGCATCGTGGTCAGCACCGCCCGTGCGCCCTCTGTGTCGTGGTGGTGCCGTTCCAGTTCGGCGATCAGTGCTTCCTGCTTGGCAAGAAGCTTCACGCCCCCGCAATGTGGCGCTCCGCTATCGCTAGGTGTTCTTGGAGCATGGCACGGTCCATGGGCCATCACACGACAAAAACAGGCCGCCGCTCGATTGAAAAAGTGGTCCGGAAGCAGGCCAGCACCGGGGCCTTGGCAGGCCGCCAACTGCGCGGCCTTACTTTTCCTCACATCGGCTTTTACGCGGGACGATGGGTCCCGGAGTGGGTGGCAGCCGTACCTAAGCGACCGCCATTTGCCCTTTGTCCCGGTAAGTGGGTTGCGAGCCATTTACCGAAATCTACTGGCAGGCCTGCCCCCGGAGTAGCCTCCGCCGCTCGAACGCATAGACGACGTTTATAGCCCGAGCCGTTGGAGGTCCCCCTCGCTCAACACCACGTCCGCGAGCCGCAATCCCCTTCTGCCACGTCCGCCGCCGCGTCGCCGCACCGCTGCCGCGCGCTCTTGGGCATAGGCTCCACGGAACAGCGCGAGAAATCGCACCCGATCAGGTCGCGAAAGCACCCGCCATGCCCGCCACGCCCGTTCTAACTCACTCATCGGCCCTATCCCGTTGAATTCGCGATATTACCGGATGCAGCAAAGTCGGAAAAGAGCGGGGCCAAATACGCCGAAAGGGGGCCGTCGCGCGTCCCCGCGTCTCAAGGCCCGTTTCGGAGGACCCGGCAAAACGCGGACACAAAATTCCAGAGTGGCCGGGATGGCGCATCGTGGGTGCGGGGCCCGACAGCGCGTCGCCGTCCCAATTCGTCATCGCTTCTTTTCGGTGGATTGGAGCACGTTTCCGTAATTCCACGGATACCCGCATTTTGAGGTCTCTTATTAGGATGCGCCCCTTAGTTGTACTTGGGGCCGCCCGTGAAATTGACTGCTTTGAAGCTAGAGAACTTCCGCTGTTTCGAGAATGAAATCTGCATTGAGTTCGACGACATCACAGCGATTGTAGGCCGAAATGACGTTGGCAAATCCACAATTATGGACAGCCTTGCGATTTTTTTCGATGAAGCCAAACTTGACAAGGACGACGCCTGCCTTTCGGGCGATCGCAAGGCGGTGCGGATAACCTGCGAGTTTGACGATCTTCCCGAAAGCATCATCTTGGATGCTGACTACGAAACCAATTTGGAGGCCGAGTATCTTCTGAACGTCCGGGGACGGCTTGAAATCCGCAAGACGTATGACGGCTCGCTCGCAAACCCTAAGATGACATCCGTCGAAGCTGTCGCCGTGCATCCTACGGTCAAAGGAATAAACGACTTACTGCAACTAAAAAAAGCAGATCTCCTCGCGCGCGCTGGCGAACTCGGGATCGACCTCACGAATGTGAATAAGCAGGCAAACGCACCGATCCGCGCTGCGATTTGGAACAGCGCGGAGGCGCTAAGACTGGACTGGACATGCATTTCCTTGGAGAAGGAAGGCGGAAAGCAAATTTGGTCCGCGCTCGCACGATATCTGCCATCCTTCGCTTTGTTCAAATCTGATAGGGCGAGCACGGATCAAGATGCAGAAGCGCAGGATCCACTAAAGGCGGCCATTCGCGACGCGCTCAAGGCTGTAGAACAGGATTTGGCTAAAGTTCAGGCCCATGTCGAAGCGGAGGTCCGCAGGATCGCGGAGGCTACCGTCGAAAAGATCAAGGAGATGGACGCATCCGTCGCAGAAACGCTCGATCCAGTAATAAAGACCAAAAATTGGGACACGCTGTTTCAAACTAGCATCACAGGTGACGAAGGTATCCCGCTCAACAAGCGAGGGAGCGGCATCAAGCGTCTCGTGCTCCTGAACTTCTTTAGGGCGAAAGCTGAGCGGGCTGCAATCGAAAAGCAAGCAGGGTCAGTCATCTACGCAATCGAGGAACCCGAGACGAGCCAGCATCCGCGAAACCAACGCATGTTGATGTCTGCACTCTCCGATCTATCTGCAACAGCCGGGCGGCAGGTATTCGTGACCACTCACACGCCGATGCTGGCGCGCGGGCTGCCCGATGCGTCTCTGCGCTTCATTGAACGTCAGCCGGACGGCAGTCGGAGCATTGCGACCGGTGGGCCTGACACGAACGCAAGGATCGCACAATCACTAGGCGTTCTTCCGGACCACTCGGTCAAGCTCTTCGTTGGCGTTGAAGGAAAGCACGACATTGCGTTCCTTAAGGGCATGAGCAAGGTACTCAGGGCCGACGGAGTGGATGTGCCGGATATTGATGCGCTCGAGATTTCCGGTGAACTCATCTTTTTCCCGTTTGGGGGCAACAATCTCGCGCTTTGGACGTCCCGACTTCACCCCCTGAACAGGCCCGAGTTCCACATCTATGACCGCGACAACCCACCGCCGCAGCCCGGAAAGTACGATACATTTGCCGCCCAAGTGAACGCGCGTGATCGCTGTTCGGCTGTCACGACCAGTAAGCGTGAAATGGAGAACTTTCTTCACCCGGACGCCATTCTGGAAGCCTACCAACACCAAAACATAGTAGTCACATTCGGAGCGCCGTTCGCAGACTTTGACGACGTTCCCACGCTTGTTGCGCAGGCTGTGCACAATGCCACGGGTGGTGCGCTCTGGCCCGCCGATGACCCGCGTAAGTGCGCAAAAAAGACATCACAAGCGAAAACGCAGCTCAATACAGCGGCGGTTTCCAAAATGTCCCGCGCCCGTCTTGCTCAGTGCGACCCCGGAGATGAAGTAATCGGCTGGCTCAGAGAAATCGGAGAGCGAGTGGCGCAGGCGCAATAGGCGAGCCGGTGCTTTCAACGTGTTCGATCCGGAGCGCCCGCGACGCGCGGCGCTCAATCGCGCAGCGCATCGGCTGTGCCACCAGCATCGATCTCGTGCTGCGCAGCGACAGCGAGTTTCAGCAACTCTTCATTGAACGCCCTGACGGTCTCCAGATGCGCTTTAGATGCTTCGATCGAGTTCGCTTCCAAGGCGCTCTCGACAGCGCTCTCGATGGCATCGGCAATCAAGATCAAAGTGCCCGGATTAAGAGTTGCCATGATCTATGCCGTTAGTGCTGTTTCGGCTAGGAGTTTATTTCGATCCCGAGCACCGCTTCCGGCCCAACGGCGGGGGCTTGCCGGGTCAATCCAAGTAACTCGGCCTCGATGTTCGCGCGATGCTCGATATCTTTGAGGGCGAGGAGCGCCAAGTAAAGGAAATTTCCCGAACCACAAGCTGGATCAAGCACTCGAAAGCTTCTTAGACGGTCTAAGAAGCCGATGAACAGGCTCGACGCCAAGCGTCTCGAAGTTTCCTCCGCCCGCCGTGCCGCTGCGAACACCTTTCTGGCCTCCGACTGTTTGCCGGGTGTCCGCTGCTGCGCTTCTGCGACATCAGACATCGCTTTGGCGATTTGTGATCGCGTCTCCTCCCATTCGGCTAACCACGGCCTCACAATGACCGGATTGACGATCATCATGATCTTTTCCCGATCTGTGTAGTGTGCGCCTAACTGCGAACGCTTGTCGGGATCGAGGCCCCGCTCAAACAGCGTGCCGAGAATGGATGGATCGATTTCGGCCCAATCCATGTTAGCGGCGACCAGGGTTATGCCGATGTCGTCTCGGTCAAGCGGCAGGGCTGTGTCGTCATTGAATAGTCCGCCGTTGAACCAAGCAACATGCTCGAAGCCGACCCGTCCTCCGGACTGCATCGCTCTAAAGAGGTCGCTCGCAAGCGACTGGAATTCTGCCGGGCGCGAGGATGCATGCTCCAGCATCCGCTTGAACATCTTGTTCGGCAGAAGATCGACGTCCTCCGCGAACATGCAGAAGACGAGCCGGTTGATAAAATGCGCGACCGTTTCGGCGGCATGACCTCGATCTCGCAAACGTTGCGCGAGCTTAGCAAATTCGGCAGCCGCTTCTTCTGTGAGGGTCTGGCGGGTCTTGCCCGGTTTCAAATGCTCAGGATCAGAGAACACCCATTTGAGCTTTTGCCGAACATTCGGCTCACGCAGATCGTCGAGCCCGAATTCGTGAACCGCCGAAACGCTGTTGGTCCAGTTGGTATGGATTTCAAACCGGTCCATGTCGCAGACGACCAGCAGCGGCGGGTTTTCCAGCGCCAGGGCGTATTGTTGCAGTTGCGCAAAGGCCGCCTTGAGGTCCTTCCGCTTGCCCTTGTACTCCCAACCGAAATGATTGCGCTTCCAGACGTCGGCCCAACCCTCGCCGCCGGTCGTCTTGGTCGCACCACGCTCAAAGGCGTACCACTCGCCCTTCGGATCGACGTCAGTCGGCGCTGGCTCGTCAAGCATTCTACACAGGTCGATAAAGTGGGATTGAGCCGCCGCCCTTTCATTAAGTTCGGCGTTTTTCCACTTTCGGATGAATTGATCGGGCGTCAAGACGGCGGTTCCCCAAATGGCCTGATCGGCATATGTCCCAAGAGTTGCATCAACGGCGGAGGATGAGCGTTGGTCAACCCCTTCGATCGGATTACACAAGAGAAACTAATAGCTGGGCTCCTATGAGCACCTTACAGGCCAATTGTCAGGCCCCTTCGTCCGACACATGCGTGACGAGCCGGAGGGCAATGGCCGCTGCAATACTCTGCATTGCGCTCCGCGTCGGTGGTCAGCATCGCAGGCATCGCCTTCGAGTGTCTAGTTGTCGTTGAGACCATAGGGCTGGCGCGTGTGAAGCCGCTCTTTCCAATTACTTTCGAGCCATTGAACTTCTTCGGGCGGCATCGTGGGGGAAACGAGTTCGAGGATGGTGAAACGAAAGTTTGTTGGGTCACGCTGCCGCAGCAGTCTGTTCCCGCCGTGCCCGGAGGTCCCATAGTTTCGCCATCTGCCCAACAGATTTTCCGCGCCATAAGCGGAGCCGACGTAGCCCTTTGCGTCCGAGCTATCGAAAATGTAGTAGATGCCCCGCCACTCGGCGAGCTTCGCCTGCCATCGCTTTGGCAAGATACTAAGTTGGCTCCAAGTAAGGTCTAGCTCGTTCCATTTCTGCATCGCTGTATCAAGCGCGCTGTCTTCGAGAACAGCATGAATTGACATCTGATTGCGATGGGCGCGCCGCCACCAAGATCGCTCCGGCGGAGGCCAATCCACAATTAGTTTGCCCTTCCATTCGGAATAGAAGTCGATCGACTTCAGGTCGAACCATAAGCAACTGGATCGGCTGCCTGTGACAAATCCACGCATTCCCAACTTTCTCAATTCGGCATGGGCCGGGACGCGCCAATATTGTGCCTGCGTGAGCGGCGTTGTTTTCCTGATTGCGAATGCGCCGATGAACAGCGCCTTGCCCGACCCGTGTCGAATGAATGAGGCCACGTGTTCTGCGGACAGCATGGCCTTCTCTACTTTTTCACCGTGGGTTTGTTGGTAGGCGTTGAACAAGTCTGGCCGATCCGCCGCCAACAGCGGAAACACCTTATTCAATTCGGGCTCGTTGGGACGATGGCGAAACACGATAACGCCACGCGGGTCGATCCCTTTGCCCAACAAAAGCTCGTTCAATTCCATGTGCCCGATCCATTTCAGTGGTCCGGAGTGGGACATTACGAGAGGCGCAGCGCCTGAAACGTCCACCCCCTACGCTATAGTTTTCTTCGTTCGAGCGTGAAACCGATCGATCCGTTTCGATGGGTCGTTGTGAAACAATTTGGGGACGTCGTGTCTCTTGGAGTACGGCGACAGTTCAAGCCAACGCCAAAAGCACGAGAACGGGCCATTCATTGGCGAAAAGGGAGCATAGATGTGCACGCCTTCGAATAGGTCGTCGCCAAGGTCATCAATGGCAACAATGTCCCGCAGCCTAATGCCTCCTGAGAACTTGAGCCATGCGCGGTTCTCTTCTGGTAAAGCATCCCAAGTTGCGCGAGCAACATAGTCGAGTTCATCGAGTTGCGTATCCTCGACCCTCCAATGATGGTGTCGGCGCATCGCAGGCACGCCATCGGCAGCATCCCATTCACCGGTATCGGGATCGAGAAACGCATAGGACCACGAAATGCTCATCTCCAAGCCGTTGTGGCTCAGAGTTTCGGGAGCAAAGACGCCCCACTTTGTCGGCCGCTCTCCCTCTTTAACGTGAGGGTATTCCTCCGCAAGCGGATCGCGCACGAGCACATCGGCAGAACTTGACATCACCGTTTTCTTCAATTTCCGTTTGGTGGCGATTTCGGCCCGTATCTGCGTCGCTTGACTACGCCGACGGATCGTCAGCGAAATGCCGAAGTAGGCAAACAGCAGATTGTCGTTCTTTGGCTGATAAAGCTGATCTTCCAGTTCGCCTTTGCCCCAAATCAGCGCCTCGCTGAGACCCTGATCCCGGCACCATGCATAGAAGGCATCGCGAGCCGCCTTGGAGAAGTCACTGGCCGCGGCAAAGATGATGCCGTGCAGTTTCTCTTCGGGGCCGAGCCGTATCTCTGTAAGATAACCCTTGAGTTTAGCGGGTGTGATCTTCCGCTCTCGCTTGCATTGGATCAGCCACAACCGATCCGGAATGCCGGGCTCTGCTGCCTCGTCTTCAATTTCATCCTGATCCAACGCAGGAGTTGCGTTCACCGCATCAACGATCTCAAGGGCGCGGGCATCAAAGCCATCATCCGAACCGGATCGCCCCGTCGCCTCAAGTCTCCGCCATGGACGAAATTCGTAGATAAGTTGCCGCACCAAATCCTCGAACCGCTTTGGCTCAAGGTCGGTGAACGGGAGGGGGTTATATGTGCGGGTCGGAGTGGCGTTCATCTGTCAGCAAGTATAGACCGCCGACGTAAGTCGTGAACACCCGATTGGGCCTTGCTCGCAACGAAATTGGGGGAAAGACGCGGCACCAGTGGCTTGCTAACCTACCCGACTAGGAGGCATGGCCGGGACTTTTGATTAGGTGGTAGCTGATCCCGCTGCCGCGCCTACATTCTCGGAATTGCCAAACCCAAGTCACTGCGGACGTATTCGGCACACGGCCTTACAAATGTTGGCAACACGAGACTATGCCAAGTCGTCGATCGTGGGGTGGTTGCCTTACAAGACCAATAACCGGGCTTATGCCATACGAACAGATCGTCACCGCCCTTGTACTGCCGACTATCGGCACAATGCGCTTGGAGCGTCTGCCTCACTTCCGCCTCCCATTCGTTAGGGAGTTCACGGTCGTGTCTTGCACAGACGGTTTTGATTTCGTGATAAATCTCGCCCAACGACATCATCCCACGCCGCTCCATTGCCCATACAAGACATTCACGCATAGTGGTCAGGCTCTGTCGCATTCCCTCTGCTCCTGCAACTGATCTGTGGGGAGAGACTTGGGCGGATCATCCTAACCATGGCCATTGGGAGCGGCCAGCATCTGCTGGCCGTACCGATTGCTACCACACTCAAGCGTCTCAATTGAACGATACGTTCCGATGATCCGCTTCTTGTCGTAGCGTTCCGCCAACTTGAACCGCCGTTGCTCCCTCGCACCATGAGGCCAAGGTGGTTTGCGTATGCCCGAACCCGTTGCTCTCGTGTCATGAGCGTGCTCCCCCCACGTCAGCCCGCCCAAGCCACGTCGTCGAGCCGATCGTCGAGCGGCGGATAGGTCGGGAAAGTCCGGCAATCGCTACCGCCGTCTTGAAAATCCCTAGTTTCTAGCGCTTTTGCCGCCCGCCGTTCCTCTCTCGACCTACGCCCGTTCGGTCAGCTACTAAAAGCTACCAAGGGCACTGATGACTACACTCGAAAAGCATTCATGGAGTATGGAAGATATAACTCCGTTCAGGATCTGCCCAGCTATTCTGGCCAATTTGATAACGTCGAAGAGGATGACGATTATCCTGATCCTGCTGACGACGACAGAGAGAGTTTGTGGATACAGAATCTACTTGAGTTGCGGCAGGGCGCGAGATTGGTCGCAGCCGAATTTAAGAAGAGCCGTGGTGCGGAACGAAGTGCACCGATCGATACCCTCGTGTGGATCGCCAGATTCGGCAGCGGTATGAGATCGCGGGTAGGACGGTCTCAATCTACACGGTAGACCTCAACGCGCCCTGGCAAGCAATCGACAAAGAGCTTCGCGAGCTCATGCTTTAAGAACGCGCCTTGCGTTGGCCGTCGAATGGGTTTTCGCCTTCAGATAGTCGGCAGCTTACGTCGTCCAACGGCTGAGTTCTTCCATAACAACTCATATCCGAATGCCGTCAGGTGCTGGTGAGAAAGCGGACGCGCCGCCGAGTCCGTTGCATCGTCCGCCCGTGAACCATCTGGCGCGACATCAGCGGTTTAATGGCCTGACCGGCGACGCGTTACGGCGTGCATCCTCTGCAATGAAATCGGATGTCATGAGCGGTTGTCGCTGCCCGGGTTTGGTCCTGATCGAGCTGAGCAGGGTTGCAGCCGCAATCATCACCAGGATGCCGACGAAACTGAGTGCGATCTGCATTGCAAGCTCATCTGAGATTTTGACCAGCGCTATGTGGCCGGCAAGCGCGAGCAGAACGCCGAGGCAATAGATTGCCAAGGGGTTCTCGCCGCAGCGGATCGCCCCGCGCATCGTCGGCGTCGACAGCCCTCGCCAATTGCGAGGCACGAGCCATACCACCAAGATCGCAAGGGCAATAAAATGCAGCAATCGCAAAGGATCGAGGTCCGATTTGCCCGCCAGGTAAGGCAACTTCGTCAGGATCTGTGGGACAAGCACCTCCGGTGGTCTGATGCTCCAACCCAATGCGATAGTCAGGCTGAAAGCCAGATAGAGAACGGCAAGTCCAAGCGCCAAGCGTGAACTCAACCGCGGCCAGAACTTCTTGCCCTCCGTGACACACCACGCACCGAGCACAACCAGCAACTGCCAAGCGAGCGGATTGAAGAACCAAGCGTTGTTCGGCCACGCCGGAACGGTCCAGCCGAAAAGATGCACCGACGCATAAAGCAAGAGCGAGGCGCCGAGCGCCACATTCGGCACTCGGAGCATCAGCCACAGCAATGGCGCGAACAAAAGATGGAAAATTACGAAGAGAGGCAAGACGTCGGTGTTGACAGGACGGTATTGCAGGATTGCCGCTTGCGCGAGCGTCGCTCCCGGATGTTCCAAGAGAATACGCGTATTGGTCTCGTCGGCAAGCCCGCCGCCGCCTGCGAGGTAAACCACCACGGCGCAAGCAAGAATGAGCAGCAGAAAAGCGGCGTAAATGTCCCAGCTACGTTGCAGTGTACGGCCGAGCACGCCCATCCATCCACCGCGCTCGTGCGCCTTACCGTAGGCGATCGCGCAGGTCACGCCCGAGGCGAACATGAACACTTCCGCGCTATCGCTGAAGCCGTAATTCCGCAGCGTCAGCCAGCTTCCGATGTTGTTGGGAATATGGTTCAGAAAGATGCACCAGAGCGCGATGCCGCGGCAAGCATCGATTCGTAGGTCGCGGCCGGGCATTTTTAGCTCCGGAAGCACGCTCGTCCTTGGCTTCGGGGGTGTCGCGAGCAACTCACGTTCGAGGTGTAGAAGCCGACCGAGCAACACCTCGGCATCGGGTCCAATCTCCGCCGGCGTTGGGCGAAAGTCAGTGTTCGGCGCGGCGCTATCGCGATGCTTGCCGAGGTCGACAGGCGCTTCACGCCATCGCATCGGCTCCCGGGCATCCGAAAGATCGACCGAACTGATCGTCACGATCTCGACTGAAGCGCAACAGGGTGGCGGCGCAGGCACCTTCGTCATCACCATGATCATTCTCGTAGATTGGCAACGAGGGGCCGCCGGAGCCACTAGCACACGGGCGAGGCCGCCGGGCGCAAGCGACGCCATTCAGCTCTTCGAGCGAATGCGTTCCGATTGAAAACTCAGTTGGCCTCCGCAGTGAGTGGAGAGCTCGGAAGCTATTTTTCTTTTTCTACGCTTCGTCGCCCTGGAGTAAAACTCCGCACCAGCGTCACAATCGGCACTCGCAACAGTGCGCTCTTCGTGCGCGAATAGCTATCTCTTTCTTTTTCTATTCTGGTCATCGACCAAAACCAGTCGTGAACTGGCAGCCCCCGTTACTGATTCCGATCGGCTCTCGCTCTCCAAGGCGTATGCTGTTGGGCTCGCGAGCATCATGCCGACCTCAGACAGTTCATCACGCAGCGGCTGGGCCACACTGCACGAAGAAACAGGTCTCCATTCAGAGTCTCCGGGCCTGATCACTCTAATCGGCGAGAGGTTAGGGCAAACTGACCTCTTGAAGTTCGAATACGACCTCGGTGGGTATCGCGATGAATGGCCCCGATGGGAAGTTATTCATTAGGTGCTCGAACGGAAAGGGCGTAGCTTGTTGGCTTGGCCGAGCGGATTGCTTGTCCGAGAGAGCTGCCCAAAAGCGGCGACGCACCGAAGTCGCCGCTTCCACAAATGGCAGCCCAGTGCCGTCGGTAGGCACATGTCATCCTGAACATTGATATTCAAATCGCATCACGATGCGCTCGGGCGGTGCCTGCGTGCGTTGGGCGAGCAATTGGAAAGCAAGAAAGGAGAATATCATGAAAATGAGCATTGCAGTCGTTTTTAGCGCTTTGTCGTTTGGGGAGAGAAAGTTGACGAAGTACGCCCGCGTCGCCGCTACCGCATGGTTCGGCCGCTCCGTGCTGATCAAATTGGCGCACATTCTCGAAAGAATCGGACTTGCCATGGTTGGGGCCGCGGGCGGTCTGTACGTGGCCGTAGGAATGATGCGCATGGACAATGATTTTTTTCGAAACGAATGGATCGTCTTGTTGATGATGCTTTACGGGGGCTTTGGCTTCTACGTGGGCATCGATCTGCCTAGCCGTCTTGCGCAGACAGTAGAATCCACCAGATCGGGAGAATGGAGCTTAGGCACCGACGCGGCGGCGATAGCTAGCGGGGCCGGAACTTTCTTGGCCGCGAGTGCGGTGTTTCTCTCCGTTGGCATCATTGTCTTTGACTACATCATGCGGGATGGATTCAGCGTTATGGTGGCATGCTGTTGGGCGATAGGCACGTCGTTTCAAATTGCTGCCGGCGCCATAGGCCGCAGCAAAGTCATCGTCGAGGATGGTCAGTGAGGAGCAAGATGTGGGGTAAAGATAAATCAATGTCGCTTTGGACGCCCGAGAAGCTAGACGAGAAAGCCAAGGCAGACGCTGAGAACGACAACTATAATCCGCCACATTCATGGTGGCCCGGCCGATACAGCGTTGGTACCGAAGCCCGCGACAAGTACGACAAAAGTTTTAATCTTCATCACAGCGACAAGGACGAGTGCTAGGCTGTCCCAATTCGCGTTCTGGCGAGATGGTCGAATTTGCTCAGATTCGGTACCGCGTAGGCGTTACAAAAACCCTGTCACGACAAGGCCCTGGGCATCTATCGGTGATGAGACCGTGACCAGTCGATCTCGTCTGCTTGCTTGTCTGAGACGGTAGTGCAAACGGGGCCGGAGCTTTTTCGGAGGCTGAGCTGACGATCGTCGAGCGCTATAAGCGCGACGCGCTTGAGAACGTGGACGGTCCCACGATCCTCAACTTGCTTGAAGGAATCGAGGACGAGAACAGACGACGGGGCGCCCCCGAGGGGGCGACCGATCGGGAATAGAACAGACACGTCTCTCGGGCTGTGCTATCGAAGCCAATGAGAGCAATTTCAGTTACAGGTTTTGTCCTGATCTGGGCCACGTCGGCAGCGGCTCAAACCGCCGCGCGACAACAGGTCCAGGACGAGCTGGTCACACGGCAGGCTATTGCAGGAATGACAATGAGCTTCTCGTTTCTCGGCTCAAGACCCTGTGTTAGCCTCTTCGATAATCCAGAAATTCGGCTAAAGGACGTTCCGCAAGGAGCAGCTTCAATCCTTGTGCAGCTTACCCAAGCCAATCGCGAATACGGCGGCCAGGAAGTGCGCCTGCCAAAGAATGGCATCCTTCCGGCTGGCGCTCTTCGCACGTTCGGCCCTTGCAACCCCGGTGTCTACCAATATGAGGTGACGGTTAAATCGATTGCTGGTGAAGTACTGGGACGAGCGCGACAATCGCGCACTTTCCCAGATGACAACGAGTCCAAAGCGGGGCCGAACTAGCGACCCTGAAGGGACAGAACGATTGTCGGCTATTGGCCCCGAATGCGAAGTTAGGCGGCGCCTGGAGTTGTCGGCTCATCGGGCTAGACCGGAAGCAACCGGCCGATCTTCCAAGCGGCGCTCGTGAGCCTTAGCTGACTTTGAGGCTCCCACTTGCACTTCCTTGAAGGGAGTGGACGAACCCGATGTGCCGATCTTACGATCTACTCCGATGACGAAGCCGGCGAAGCGACCCTCGTCCAAAAGGCCCTTAGCTTCCTGGATGGTTCCAGCTCAAGAAGCGCTGCCATCGCCGTTTCATTCCTTTCGGCTCTGGAGTTCGT
This sequence comes from Bradyrhizobium sp. CCBAU 45389, assembly GCF_028128625.1. Classification (NCBI taxonomy): domain Bacteria; kingdom Pseudomonadati; phylum Pseudomonadota; class Alphaproteobacteria; order Hyphomicrobiales; family Nitrobacteraceae; genus Bradyrhizobium; species Bradyrhizobium sp. CCBAU 45389. Next base: position 149,696 of record NZ_LBIY01000083.1, read on the forward strand.
TTACTCGACATCACGGCTGAGGCTCCGCCGTAGGCGTCGGTGGCTGAGGACGCACGTGCTCCCGCCTGCTAACAGGGAGCGATCGCCGTGGGCAAACCCCTTTTAGAAGACAAGAACTATTGGACGCGCCGACCGGGCGATCGCGCGCAGCCGGCAATTGGCAGAACAGCGGCTCGCAGTCCAAGAGGAATGTAGAGCGACAAGAGGCCCGCTTTGTCGCCAAGCGAGCCTCGAGAGATAGAAGTAGCTGAGTTGGCGTTTTGGGCGCTGTCCGGAAGGGAGTGGGCGATAGCAATAGCCCGAGCCTTATGGTGCTGTTGCCACTCGAAAGCGGACAAGATCTATACAGACAATA
>NZ_LBIY01000084.1:0-162484 GCF_028128625.1 Bradyrhizobium sp. CCBAU 45389
CGCGCGGCAGCTTAATTTTGGCGGAAGCTCCACTCATCGACGCGGAATTGCTGTTCAGACAACCGGGACCACCTCAACTAGCGGAACCATTACTCCTGCATGGAAGCTCGTGCGAGCGACGTTCAACCAAAGTGGCAACTTGTTGTCGGCTTTGCGCAATCGCAAGCATGACCTGGTGGTGACCTTCGCGCCGCTGGATAAAACGCAGAGCGGAAATTTCCTAATCCCAATCGGCGAAAGTACGCATATTGCTTCGCAGTTGACCAGCGGCATTACGACTGGCTTCAAGAGCGCCCTGGGCCAATAGACATCTATAGATGTAGATCTTTGATTGGAGGATTATAATGGCCAAGAAAACGAAAAAGCGCGCCATCAAGAAAGCTAGAAAAACCGGCGCGGAAGTCGTGCCTGACTCTCTGTCGGCTGATCCGGCAACGAATGCTCTGGCTGACAGAGTTGCGCGTTGTAATAAGCCGCCGCTCAAGTGGCTTAGGCAAGCTGATGGGTCATGGCTGGAATGCTCCCTTCGATCAGACTGCACCTACGGCAACTGCCACGAGGTAAGTGCCAATGAGGTGCCAGCAGAAATCCGCAACGGTTGAGGCGCACCGTGTGATCGCCGGAGGCGCTGTCAAGCTCAAAAGCCGAGCGAGCTCATGTCCGGAAATATTCGCGCACTGAAGGCCCGGTTTGGCAAGCCGTTGATCAGTGGCTTCAACGAAGCGATCTTGCCATTTTATTCCGGACGGTTGCTGGTCGTTCGGTCCTGAAATCAACGCTTCCTCGGAGCGTACTCGATGTCACTATGCTCTGACCGACTAAATAGCGCAATGCAGTGAGCCGATCCAATAGGCCAAACGCCGAAATGATTTATTGGGGTCACCAACGCAACGGCATGACATCGTCATTTCCGTAGCGCCTTTTTTGTTGCGCTGGTTTCTTGCTGGGTTGACTTTGTTGGAGGAGCACACCCATGGCAAAAACACTCTTTTGGGGAACCCTTTTGGTAGTCCTGACTATCGGGGGGATATCTTATTTCTATGTTCGAGCTTTGAATCAGCTTCAGGCGGACAGCGAAAAAATCGCTCAGGTACGGGCAGGTTACGAAACACGATTACAGGAGCTGCAGAAGAACCTAACCGTTGAGCAAACGAAAACTGTGGCGGTTCCGACTCAGACCGTGACAACGGAATGCAGGTCACCCGACATTAATCTCGGCGGTATCAAGCTTCCGCCCGTTTGTATCCCTGTTGTCAAAACGACCACTCAGAACATCCAACAGGTTGTGAAAGTGGAGGATGCAAAGGTACGAGCAGAACTAGATGAGACGCTCGCCCGCTTGAAAGATCTCTCGAAGCAAAATCAGAATGCAAAGTCTGTCCTAGACGAGATTAGGCCATGGTACGAGTTTGCGCAGCAATTGATGAAGCCTGTCATAAGCATCATCGTTCTTATTGTTAGCCTGATCATCATTCTCTCGAAGAGATATAATGCCGATCAAGAAAAATGGGCTTTCGGCTCTCTCGGTACAATCATCGGTGTGTGGTTGAAGTAGTTCGTTGCGCTTGGCGTGGCGGAGATCGACAAAGCTAGATCCGAATTTGCGCGCGGCGCAAAGAGAGCCTAATCACAGGCGAGAGCTGGTCGCAAAGAGACGCTCGTTCTCGCCTCTATTTGCGCAAACCGACTGATTGGCCGGTTGAGACCGAAGTTCTCAGTTAATGTTTGACCGCAGTATTCGGGCCTGAATTTGCCCCTTCGGCGCAGTGCGGCAAGGACGAGCTCGATGAAGTCCTTGAGCCCATCGGGAACAGTTCCCGGCAACAAGTTGAATCCAAAGCCGCGCATTATCGCTGCAGAAAGCGTCAATCATTCCGCTGAACTGGAATTTGTGCGCGGGGCAATCGATAGTCTGATCATAAGGGACGGCTATAAAGGAGTTGCCGTAGCAGCTCTCGACCGCGCACAGGGAAGACTCAGGTCAGTGTGATCTTCGCGGAGATTTGCGAGATCATCTCTGTTAGATTGCAGCTGGCTTCTCGCAATTGCTAAGTGGGCCGGTTCGCTGGCACCGATCGATATGATCGTTCAGCAACTTCCGCTTCTTGGCTTGCACCCGGATCTGAGACGATCTTCAAAGGGAGTTGACCGACTGGCCTTGCGAATTCCATAGTAACGTTTCCGCCTGCTTTAGCGACCAACGCCTTCAGCCGATCGAACTCGCCGCACCAGATCGTTTCCATGTCGTGGTCACGATTTGCATCGCGAGCTTCGGCCGAGCTGCCGATACCTACGGCACGCACCTGGAGGAGATCCGATCTCGATCCGCCCAAGAGCTCTACTCCGTAACCAGGATTGGCCGCCTTACGAAGGACAATCCGGCCGTTCTGGACCCAGGCGGTCGCCATTCCCTCCGATACTTCGTATCCCAGGCTGGCAAGACCTTCGAGCACCGCGCGCCTGCGCTCCGCCGCGGCCATCGCCTTGAATTCTTCCTCGATGAGAACGTCGGCGCGTTTGACGAGTTCTTGCCGGTTGCTGGGCAATGGGGAGGCGAGGGCGTCCTCGATTTCGCTCACCAACGAGGTAGCCTCCGCTGACTTCATGCCGGAAAGCTCGGCGCGTCGCGCCCGAAGCTCGTCGGCTAGTCGCGCGCTGGCGCGGCCATCCTTCACGGCCGCGGCCAAGTCCAACAGAAGGCTATCTGCGATAAGTGATCTTCGAGCCGACGGCTCTGCTTCCAAGAGCGCGACACGGTCCGAGAATGGGGAGGGATCGATGCCAAGCCCGCGCAACTCGCCGAGAAGAGTATCGACGCGTCCCAAGGCAGGATCCTCCATCTCCTGAGCTTGCCTGGCAATCCATTCCTGCAGCGTGGCGCGGCGTTCGCCGGCGGCCAGGCGAGTAGCAAGCTCGCGTTGGCGGTCTGTTGCTTTTTGTGCCGCCTGAGAAGGAAGCAGCAGCAGCGCCTTTGCCATCGCCGCTTCCAGGCGCTCGGAAGATCCGTTCGAGTCACTGAGCTCGCTTCGAATGTCGGTGGGAATTTCGACTTTCAAGGCTTGTAGCCTCTGCAGCAGTGCCTCGGCCGCGGCTTTGGAGCGCCTCAAACCACGCTTCGAACGGACCTCCATTTCGGCAACCCTTTCGACCCGGCGTTCGGAGTCCGCCTGAAGGAAGGCGATCTCGGCGGCAACCTGTTTCTGGAGTTCGGTGAAACGATCTGCCTTGAGCAGGCGATGAAGCGCGTCCCGCCGGGCTGTGACATTCTCGATGTCCTTCTGCTCGATCGTTCCGTTGCGCCTGCCGGCGGACGTCCAGCTTTCGATCGCGCAGTCAAGCCGCGCCAGGTTGCGACGACAGATGGCGATGATCTCTGCTCGGGTAACGATCCTGAATGCTTTGGGTCCGCTCATTGCAATCCTCCCCCACGAAGCGCGTGCTCGACAGCGTTCTTGAGCCGGAGGCGTTCGGCGTCTCCAGCATGAGTCCAAGCATACGACGAAACTCTATGGACATAAGGAACGGCTCTTCCCAACACATTGGGGCGCCAGATCTCGCGAGCACGCGCTCTTTGAAGCAATTGGTGTCGCGGCGCATCGCATTCGACGCCTATCGCGTACAGGCCGGTCCGGGGATCGGTCACGGCAAAATCAAGGCTGAATGCGCCGCCATCGCGAGCCCGACTGGGCTTATAGCCATTTGCTTCCAGAAAGGCTTCGACGGACCTGGTGAAGCCGTCGTCCTCATGATGTCCAGCTTCGTGGTGCGGACGTGGTTCGGTTACCATCCGGTCCAGGAGCGTCTTTCCGGACTCTGCAAGACCATCGGATACCGTCCTGGCATATTCGAGGTAGCCTTGCAGATAGTCGCGCGGCACCCTGGGACCGCTCCTCCTCGTCAACAGGTCCGATATCTCCGATATCGGCATGGATGTGACGATGACCACCTTTTCTCTCGCACGTGTTACTGCGACATTCAGGCGGCGCTCGCCGCCGGCGTGGCCTAGCGCGCCGAAGCTCTTGCGAAAAACGCTGTGTTCGTTGCGGCCGAACGTCGTGGAGAAAACGATGATGTCACGTTCATCGCCTTGCACGTTTTCCACATTCTTGACGAAAAAGCCCATGTCCTCGCCATGCTCGATACGTTCGCGCTCGCGCATCAATGCCTCTCGGAACGCTGCATCGTTTTCGGCGCGATCTTCCAAAGCATCTTCTATGGCGTCGGCCTGCTTGCGGCTGAATGTGACGACACCAACCGACGGTGGCGATGAATCCTCCCAAAGCTCCGATAGGTATTGTACGATATCGCTGGCTTCCTTTTGGTTCGTCTGGGCCTTGTAAGTGCCGTCCGAGCGCACGACTTCGATCGGCTTGAGCCTGCGGATTGTCTCTAGGGGATGGCGAACGGGGACGCGGCGCTAGAGGATGCCAGCGAAAAACTCGCTGATATCCAGGCACGGCTTGAAGCGCTCGGAGCGCAGAAAGACCTTTCGGTGCTGGCTGGGGTCGTTGAGTCCATTCGTGCTTTTGGCGATCTCGATGCGCGTCTCCTGAGTATCCATCAAGAGCATCGGGATGCCGATAGATCATGTCAGCGGCAAATGGCTGATATGAATCCGCCTATCGTGAGTGAAACGAGTTTGCAGGCCTTGAAAAGTCCGGCGAAAGAGGCGGTAAGGGCGCATCGCGATGCTGCTCGTGAGCTTCAGGCGCGTATTCAGCGCCAGCAAGCTGTGACGCGTGAGCTGACGCGTACAGTCGAAAACAATCGAAAGTCTTATGCTCGTCTTGTGTCAGATGAAAAAATTGTCGGCGTTGAGGAGTTGAAGAAACTCCGCGAACGGCGGGATGCCGGATGGTCTATCATCAGGCGCAGACATGTCGACAAGATCATGGTGCCAGAATCGGAGGAGCTCGCTTTTACAAGCGGCGAGCCGCTGCTCAATGCCTATGTGAAGGCCATCGAAGACGCCGACACCGCGGCGGACCGTCGCTTTCAGAATGCGCAGTCGACGGCTGCGGCCATGGTGCTGGCGCGGCAAATCGCTGACGAGCAAGACGTCCTTGAATCCGCCAAGCAGGAGCTTTTTTCGTTAGCCGAAGAGCAGAAAGCGTTGGCCGAGGCTTGGGCGATCCTGTGGAAACAGGTTACCGATAACCCGCGTTCTCCGGACGAAATGCTGGATTGGCTCGATGCGAGGGCTGACGTGCTCGATCAAATCGCCAAGCGTGACGCCGCGCTTCATGCAGAGTCCTCGCTCCAGCAGCAAATTGCGAAAGCCAAGCAACAGCTCGCCAGCTTGATGGCGGACACGGCAATCGCAGCCTCCGCAGATAGTCTGCCGCTGAACGGAATTCTTGGGGCTGCCGAAGCGCGCCTTCGCGCGGAGGAGGGCAACACACAAAAGAGGAATGAACTCGCGCTCGAGGAACGGAAGGTCGCAACAGAAGTCGAACGCAGGCGCGTGGCTGTTGAAAACGCTGCGAAAGAGCGTGATGTCTGGAACGCGCAATGGAAGGAGGCCCTGAGGGGTCTCAATCTGTTACCCGAAGCCCCGCTTGAGACCGTTCAAGAGCAAATTGAAGCAGTCGATCAGATGCGGGAGACGTCTGCCAAGATCGCGGATTTGAAGCACGAGCGCATTGGAAAGATCGAGCGGGACATCACGGCGTTTACGGAGGATGTCGAAAAGCTCGTAAATGCGATCGCGCCACGGTTTTCCGGACAGAATGCAGATGAAGCAATCCTTCAACTCCATGCGCAATTGAATGCGGCGAGGCAGACTGTCGTGTCCCGCGACGAAAGAGCTGAGGCGATGCGGGGCCTGCAGAAGAAATTGGAAGAATGCGACAAGTCCAGGACGGACGCCGCGGCCGTAATAGATGGCCTCAAAAGGGCTGCAGCCGTCGATTCGATCGACAGATTGCGAGCGGCTATTCTTCAGTCCGATCTACAACGCGCACTTCGGGATGAGCGATCGCGCTTGCGGACCACGCTCGAGGCTGATGGCGATGGGCTTGGTGTCGAACAACTCGCCGAGGAATGTCGCAGCGCCGATCCCGATCAAACAACGGCTCGGGAGCAAACGCTAAAGGCAATACTCAAAGATGTCAGGGAACGCCAGCTGATCGCAATTCAGAGTCGCAATGATACTGAGCGTTTGTTCGAAGCCGTCGGCGGCGACGCCGCTGCGGCCAAAGCTGCTGGTGATCGTCAGCTGGCTTTGGCCGAGATGAAGGAGGTGGCGGCGCAGTATGCGCGCGTTCGCTCCGCAACCATCATCCTGAGGTGGGCGATCGAGCGGTTTAGGCGCGAAAAGCAGGCACCATTGCTCAAACGGGCAGGGGAGCTGTTCTCTATTCTGACCGGCGGCTCGTTCCAACGCCTTACGCTCGAATACGACGAAAAAGATGTGCCACATCTGGCGGGCGTGCGCGGGAACGGAGGAGCGGTGCCCGTATCAGGTCTCAGCGAAGGAGCCGCCGATCAGCTCTTTTTCGCGCTGCGCATTGCGGCCGTTGAAGAGTATCTGATGCATGCTGCGCCGGTGCCCTTTATTGCCGATGATCTTTTCATCAATTATGACGATGCGCGCGCATCGGCCGGTTTCAGGGTGTTGCAACTGCTTGCGGAGAAAACACAGGTGCTTTTCTTCACTCATCACCAGCACCTGCTTGATGTGGCGTCTACTGCGTTTGGCAGGAGTGTTTCGACGGCAACGCTTGAGCCTCGCCCACATCAAATGAAGAATGTTGCTTAGATGGATTACAGAATGCATGTCTCGACATCATTATCGCTATGTTCAAACGCAGTCCGCGATGCGGAGTTTGCGTCGACATGCTTCTCGGACTTCCTTTGGGGAAGATCAATCCCGGAAAGTTCACGGTCCTGCAGGCCCTTCGTCGCCGCGACACCAAGCGTAACCTGATCGGCTAAGGGCTAATTTCAGATTTAGCGAGGACGCAATCCTCGCCGAAATTGTTCCATTCACTAAATCTCATGGGGATGACGACGGCTGTAGTGGATACAGCCCGCGTTGGCCGGGAAGGGACTGTATGGCGGCCAAGAGCGCGCCGGAGATGGCGCAGGAATTCGCGCAGGCGGCGCTTAGCGCCACACCGGTGATCATTCTGGGCAGCGGCGCCTCGGCTGCACACGGTGTGCCCGGCATGGGCGGCCTGGCGTTGCAGCTTTCCGCTATCAAGCCTCCCACGAGCTGGACAGCAGACGAGAGGAGCGAATGGGAGAAGTTCGTCGCGCAGCTTGCGGCCGGCAATGATCTCGAAAGCGCCCTTCAGGCCGTGCGCCCGACGGAACGCCAGACCCAGTTCATCGCCACCGAGACCCGCGCTGTCCTGCTGCCGCACGATCTTCGCGTCCTCCAGACGCTTGTGGCGGATCGGCGCGCGCTACCCCTTTCGCGGCTGTACCGCCATCTCTTCGACAGCACGCACAAGACCGTCCATGTCGTCACGCCTAACTATGACCGGCTTGCCGAATATGCCGCCGATGCCGTCGATGTAAGCACGTTCACTGGCTTCAACTACGGTTATTTGCAATCGCGCGCCCGCGATTCGAACACGCGCGTTTTCGTTAATCGGCAGGTGACCCGTACCGTTGCCGTCTGGAAAGTGCATGGCTCTCTCGACTGGTTCCAGGATTCTGCTGGCCAGATCATCGGCGTTCGCGGAATGCCCGAAGTGCCGGCCGGATACTCGCCGCTGATGATCACGCCGGGCATCGATAAATACCGGCTGACACATGGCGAGCCGTTCCGAACGATCTTGGGCTGCAGCGACGCCGCGCTGGAGAACGCCCGCGCCTATTTCTGCGTTGGTTATGGCTTCAACGACGAGCATCTTCAGACCAAGCTGATCGAGCGTTGCGACCGCGATTCCGTCCCGCTTGTCGTGATCACCAAAGAGCTGACCACGTCCGCCCGGACCTTCCTCGGCGGCGGACGCTGCCGGCGCTATCTCGCGATCGAGGAGGGGACGATGGGCGCGCGCGCTTATATGCACGACGTACCGAAAGGGTTCGACGTAGATCAACCGATCTGGCGGCTCGACCGCTTCCTCAATGAGATGACAGGAGTTTCCGCGTGAGCATTCTGGATTTTGCGGATGGAGAAGCGCTGGGCCGCGTCCAATCGGTCGACACGACCACGGTGATCGTCCACGTCGATGATGTCGAGGCGCTGCGGGCGCTGCAGGTGAACCGGCTGGTTGCGCTCCAGAGCAGCCTTGCCGGCCACAAGTTGATTGGCGTGATCCAAAAGATCATCCGTACCGCGCTCAGTGAAGCGAAGATCGCCGATGTCGAGCTAGGCGAGGCCGCGCATCCCGAAGTCAATCTGGTTCGGATTATGTTGATCGGCACGCTGCTCGATCGCGACGGACCGCGCGCCAATGTCTTCCGCCGGACGCTTGAGACCGTCCCGGAGATCGATGCCTGCTGCTTCGCTCTCGAAGGCGAGCGCCTAACGCGATTCATGGGCGTGATTTCGGAGGTGACCGGCGGCGCGCAGCGCCTGTCGCTTGGCGCCTATACGCTCGATCCCAACGCTCAGGCGTTCGTCAATGGCAATCGGTTGTTCCAGCGTCATGCGCTCATCGTGGGCAGCACCGGCTCGGGCAAGTCGTGGACGACCGCCCGCCTGCTCGAGCAAATCGCCGAGCTCGACAGCGCCAATGCCATCGTGTTCGACATGCACGGAGAATATGCGTCGATGGCTGGCGACGGTTTCGTCCATCTTCGCGTCGCGGGCCCAAGCGACATCGAAGCGGGGAAGGGGCTGAACGATGGTGTGCTGCATTTGCCCTATTGGCTCATGAGCTACGAGGCGCTTGTCTCGATGTTTGTTGACCGCTCCGATCAGAACGCCCCAAACCAGGCTATGATCATGTCGCGTACCGTCGTGGACGCCAAGACGGGCTTCCTGAAAGCTGGCGGTCATGTCGAGGTGCTCGCCAACTTCACGATCGACAGTCCGGTGCCTTTCAGGATGGAAACCGTGCTCGGCGAGCTCAACCGCCTCAACGCCGAGATGGTACCGGGAGCCAGGACGGAGAAGCAGGGCGATTTCCACGGCAAGCTCAGCCGTCTAATCCAGCGCCTCGAGGGCAAACGCACCGATCGACGCCTCGGCTTCCTATTTCCTGCGTCCGGCGTGGCGGACAGCTATGATTGGCTCGATCGCGCAGTTGAGCTGCTGCTCGGTGGCAGGGCGGCCAAAGGCGGCCACGGTGGCGTCAAGATCATCGACTTCTCTGAAGTTCCCTCCGACATTTTGCCGCTGATCGTCGGCATGGTCGCGCGCATGGCCTTCCACGTGCAGCAGTGGAGCACGCAGGGGCTTCGCCATCCGGTGGCCCTGTTCTGTGACGAGGCGCATCTTTATATTCCACAGGATCCGACTTCGGGCGCCGCGGAGAATGCGATCGCTACCTTCGAGCGCATCGCCAAGGAGGGGCGGAAATATGGCGTCGGGCTGGTGGTGATCAGCCAGCGCCCCGCCGAAGTGAACCGTACGGTGGCCAGCCAGTGCAACAATCTCATCGCGATGCGGCTAACCAACGGTGACGACCAAGCTGTCGTGCGACGGCTGCTGCCCGACAGCCTCGGCGGCTTCGGCGACCTGCTTCCGGTCCTCGACACGGGCGAAGCACTCGTCGTTGGCGATGCGATTCTACTGCCCACGCGTATCCGCATTGCCAAACCGATAAACGAACCGCTTAGCGGCACGATCCAGTTCTGGGATCGTTGGGCCGACCCAGCGGCTGCGGCGACGCTCGACAAGGCTGTCGAGAGTTGGCGCCGTCAGACGCTTGTCAAATAGTTGCCTTCCGGCAAGCCTCTCGCGCATCACGATGCTGGGCGCGACGCTGCAGCAACTGATGTGATCCTGCCTGCTTCCCACCATCTTTATCATTCGTCTTGCCAGTGCGTCCGCGATGCTGGTGCTGATGGCCTCCGAGATGGTTGGCGCGAAGGCAGGTCTTAGCTGTCTCATCATCAACAGTCAGTACAGCTTCCTGATTCCTCCGATGTAGGGCATCATCAGCATCACGATGATCGGACTTGCTTTCAACGCCGTTCTAGAGGCGTTGCAGCGGCGCTTCATGCGGTGAAGGCGCCGGGCACGAATTGAGTACGGCGGTGGCTGATTGGGCTCCTTCGATGAAGGCCCCCCTTGGAAGATGGGACGCGGAGAGCAACTTCTTTCATCAAGGCGACACATAGAAAATTTATGATCCCGAGATCTTAGCCGCAACGCCGGCTCGGTCAGAAAAGCCGACCTACGCGCCGCGCCGACTGGCCGCGTGTCATTCACTACTCTTGAGCGCAGCCAGCGAATTCACACGGCGCTTCGCGCCATCAGCAATCGATATGGCCATCTTCTCCGGAAATCCTTTTGGAAGCGCATTCAGCACCTGATCTATGGCTTTTGCGGCTGTATCGCCGAGCTGCTGGATGACAACCTTGACTGTTTTGTCGGATAGACCGCAGCTTTTCGCAGTCTGCACGAAATGTCGGCCGAGAACCGTGTGAACGACATAATGCCGGTTGCTGCCGATCGCCATGGCAAGCTTCATTTGGTTTTGGCTGATCTGTCCAGCGTCCAGGCTCGGTTGGGTCGAAATGATGTCATAAAGCGGGGCAAGATGAAAACGTCCGCCCGGCGCCAAATGAATGCTAAAATTCTTCGCATGGCCATCGGTGGCGGCGAGCAGCCAGAACACGATCTGCGCCTTGAAGAAAATGGCCCGGTCATCCTCAGGCGTATCGCTGCCCTTGAGGAAATCCGAGATTTTGCGGATGCCAGGTCCGCCGTCGGATTCATACTTGCGCGCGGGCGGAACCGACAGTGCTTGGCAGCAGTCTTCCTGCGGCAGCCGCAACAGGCGGCCGTCGCGCGTCCAGATGCGATCGAACCGCTCAACTGCGAGCACGCGGCGCCCGGCGAAATCGATGATGCTCGATTTGGCGACCGGCAAGCCGAGTGCGGCAACCAGCTCGAGGCACAGATGCTCGTTTTCGACGCTGCTGGTCAGGTCGCTTCCGTTCGGCAACTTCCCGATCTGCGGCTTGATGATGTGCGTAGTTGCGGTCGTGCCATGAGGAACGTGCCACTTGTCTTTCCAGTAAAGCAGCGCTGTCTTTTCCTGCGCGCCCGCGAGAGAAATGCGGAAGTCCTGGTCGGGGCCGATGCCGAGCGGATTGCTGTCAAGATTACCGAGAATGGCGGCGATCTCCTGATCGCTAGCGGCGCGGCCATCAATGGCGCCGGCGGCTCCGGGCGCGGCACCGTCGGGAAGGAATTGCAGCGCGCCGATGCAATCGCGGCCGATTGCGGAGAGCAGGCTGTAAGCGTCGGCGCCATCAGCATGCGCACGTTCAGCGACGCGTCGGCGGATGTCGTCATTGTCGGGCAGAAGATTATCAAAGACAGCGACGACCGGATCGCCGATATAACGATCCTCCCGCAATGGCAGCGACCCCGAAACGGGGATGGCATTTTCCCACGCGAGCCACTGCTTGTCATACTGGAAATCGATTGCGCCGCTGCTCTCGCGCCGCAGCCGCCCGACCAGCCGTGCGTTGAGATAGACGTTGAGCGGCGCGCGGGCAGGACGACGCGCCATCAGAACAGATCCTCAATCGCTTCAGCCGTCAATTTGGTGCGCGGCCGGATGACCAACTCGAGGTCGAGCGCGGCCAGCGCATCCATCAAGATGCGCAGCTGCGTTGTAGGTACACCGGCTTCCAGCTTCGAGACCGTCGCTTGACGCGCATGCATCTTCTCACCGAGGCCACCCTGGGTGAGCTTCTTCTGCCGCCGGTAGCGCCTGATCCCGGCGCCGATTTGCTGGGGGGTGCGGGCAATCGTATCCATAAGCTAGCATACGCAAACGCGTATATACCGTCAATATACGCGCCCGCGAATATCTACTGATTATACGTTTCCGCGTATGCTTAATACGCAACTGCGTATGCCACGCGATCTATCTCATTTCTGAGATCGCAGTCTGGCGTACGTCGCTTTGATCAGCTCGTCCAACGCCGCAGTGGCGTTCTCGTTGAGATTGGGATCTTCGCGCAGGATGGACGAGATCTGGGTCAAGGGGCTGGCCGCGCCGAAAGCGACTTTCCGCTGCCCCAAGCGGTCAGCCGGCAGGCCAAGCCATTGCGTAAGAGCTGCCAAACTGCCGACATCGGGACGCCTTCCCTGGGACAAACGCGTTGGGGTTGAGGCACTTACACCGGCGGCAATCCGGGTCAGGGCGGAGGTCATAGCGGTGGCCCCGACAAGCCCGTTAGTCCGTTCGTCGTCGAAAAACCGGTCACGGTCGAGGACGAGAAGCAGACCGGCCATCAAACAGGCGGCGATTGCGCAGCACGTTCCGATCCAGCTCGACTTCGTGCTGAGCATCGAGCGCGTCGGCGGCAAGACCGAGCTGATCGAGCGGCATGATGCCTAGTGATCGGCACCATCACCGGAATGGTCAGCTGCATCGGCAGCGAGATGATCAGCGAGCCAATCACGTGATTCGGCATGCCGACGTATCAGCAGCAGCACCGGCACGCCCGTCGCCGATGATGCGCGAGAGAGCCTCATCGACATGTCGAATTGGCATCACGGCGTTGGCGAGGCCGTCGGCTTCGCAATTGAAACGCGCGCCAGAAGACCTTCCTTGCCTCCCGTAAGCCCGTACTCCTCTGCCGGCTTGCCGTCGAGTTTGGCCGCTTCGGCTACGCCCTTCGCGAGCATGTCGAAAGTGTCGTGCGAAAGACGCAGGGCGCCAACACCAAGCCGTCGTCGCCATCTGGCTCCGCGTTCCCACGCTTCCATCCACGCAAAGCCTAGGTCGCTACTACGTTTGACGGCATTGAATGCTTGAATGAGCGCGCCAGCCTGGTTGATGTCCTTTTTGGCCTTATCCGCAAAGAACACATTCCGTTTGGTCGCGATGATCAGTTTGTGGACGGCGTAGCGCTCCGGGGCCGGTACAAGGACCGGCACGCCGGCGTCGTGCAAGACCACAGAGCGGATGGGCTCATGGATCAGGTAGTCTAGGAACCGCAAAACCTGCGCCCCTACAGACGGCCCCAATGAAGGCATCTGCGTCAGTCTGGAGGAGTAGTCCTCGTCGCCACGGTTTGGTGTAAGGAATTCGACCTTGAAGCCGGTGGCATTGGCAAAACCGCTGAACAGCTTGGTTTCATCGGGGGAGAATGAGGGCGCAAATGTCGGATCCACCTTTTTCAGGATCTCTTCGATGTCGGGCATGCTTTCATCGATCGAGATCGAGATGCCGTAGAATTTCGCGATGTCCAAATCCTCGGTCGTCACGAGCTCGTCGGGCAGCTTGACGCCGAGTACGCCGCTGTATGTCTGATAGGCCATCGAACCGACGAGCGTGGCGCGAAGCCGGAAAAGTCCCGCGCGCGCGAGTTCGTTGACGACGAGACCTTCCATGTGGGGAGGGGCAGGGTAGCCGGCCCGCCTCAACTTCGCTGCCAGCTCGCGTCGCGCGCGATAGCCAATCTTGGTGCGCTGGAAAGCTTCCGCGCGTTTGGCAATCTCGGGATCATCGGCCGGACCGACATATTTGAGGGTCGTCTTCGTCGGTCCGTCGCCACCGGAGGGCTCGTAGGCCTTGTAGTAATAGTATTCGCGGTTGGCTCGCTTCTGTTTGAGAAAGGTCCCGTTTTCCGGGAAGTTCTCGTCGAAATCCGCGTCGGTCGCCTTTTGAACCAGGTCGGAGAACATGACTTGGTCGATGTTGGAAAACTGCTTCATAGGTTTTTGTTACCATTTTGGCGAAGTGGTAACAATGGCTTTGTATCCATCCTGCCAAAATGGTAGCAAAGCCTTTGTATCCACTTCGCCATAATGGTAACAACAATGGATTCAAGGGCTTGAGCCGATTGTTCCGCTTCCAGGGTCCGAAATCTACCTCCCGATCCAACTTTGGAGCCTCGACAGGGATCGAGCTGCCAAGCTATATTAGAACATACTAGGAACAAACCTTCCGGTTGTATTTTCAAGACCCACTCTCAATAACAATGTTGTCCGGCACATCATGCGTTTAGTGTCGCCAACTCAAGATAAAGTCGGGCCCAGGAGCCGCGTCATTGACCTTGTTTCGCCATTTGCATGACGACGCGTTTTTGGCCTTTTCGCGCGATCACAAGCACCTGTACGCGGCCTGTCTGCTCGACCTCCATGAACGCTTCTTTTCAGGCGCGCCGTCGTTTCCGACGCCGCAGCAGGTCGTCCATGCCGTCTACGACGTCATGCGTGCCAACCCCGTCCTCTGGAACGAGGGCGATGATTTCGGCAGCCTGCCGGAAATGATCTCCGCGGGACGCCGCCGGATCCGGAAGGCCGACGTCGCGCTCGCTTCCGAGAAGGGCGACAAGGCGCTCGGTCTTGCCCGACAACTGTACGCCCGGCTGCTCGCCTGGGGATGGCTTGAAGAGGAGGAATACGGGCTTCGCGTCACCGTGGACATGGCTATGGGATCGCTGCTCGTCATCCAGCGGCTCGCGAGCCTCAACAAGGATCTCTCGCAGCGATTCGGCGGCTTGATCGTGCAAATCCGCCTCAACCTGGAGGCCGTCGAAAAACTGAGGCCCGAGATCACCGACCGCAAACAGCGCGAAGCCGCGCTCGCCGTCCGCGAGGCGCGCAATCAGGCCGACCAGTTCACTAAGAGCCTGCGGGCCATTCTGGCCGACCTGAAGCGCGTCCGACGGACCGTCATGGAGTCGAAAACAGTCGCTACCCGGCTGGAAGCCTTTTTCGAGGAGTTCGTCGAACAGCTTCTGCTGAAGGATTTCGAGTCCATCCTCACCGTCAACCATCCGTACCGCTTCCGCGACGCCATCGTCGATCTCGCGCGGAGGATCTCCTACACCCCTGAGACCATGCAGGTCCTTGCCGAGGAGTACACAGCTTCCAGCATGGCAGCCGACATCGAGGACGGTCGAATGGCCGCGGCCGACGACCTGCTGGCCATCGAAAGCATCTTCGATCAGATCGGGGAGATGTTTGGTAGGATCGAGGCCTTCCGCAGGCAGCTCGAAGCCAGGGTCCGCAACACCATTAAGTACGCCGAGCGGGGCGGCCAGGGACTCGTCGGCCGGGCTAGCGATCTGGTTCGGCGGCTGGATGCCCTACTGCGGGACGGCACACACCACAACGCGACAATCGAATGGAGCATCGAGCCGCTGCGGTCGCCCTGGTCGGAGCACCATCAGGCGCCGGCCAGGCAGCCGCGCCGTCCCGTCGAAGCAAGGGAGCTCGCCGAGCCGCCGTCGGACCCGCTGTACGAACTGCGCAAGAAGCTCCGCCTCGAGTACATCGCGCGCATCGCGCCCCGCCCGGAGGATGTCAGACGATTCCTCGAGGGCCAGGTGCCGCCCTTCGCGACCAGGGAAGCCCGCTTCATGGAAATCGATACTGTGGACGACTTTCTCGCCTTCGATTGCGCCCGCCGATATGCGCTGACGGGCGAGATTCCGGTGCAGGTCGCGGCCGGGTTCGATCTCGAACCGTGCCCCGACACGCCACCACACGACAGCGAATGGCTCCGTTGCGCAAACTTCCTGGTCAAGCGATCGGGCGCACTCCGGAAGGCGAGCGTGGCTCATGCTCAGTGAATTCGAAAACGTCGAGCGCTCCCTCGGCGCGGAAAAGGCAGCCGACCTCCGCAAAGCGCTGCACTTCCTGCTACGGCGGCAGTTCGTGTTCGCGGGAGATCCCCGGACCGGGACAGTCTACAGCACGATCATGGATGGCCGCTTCCGCGACGTGGTCGACGGATTCTTCGATAGTTGCGGATACCGCGTCCATCGCGATCCGGAGGCGCAGTGGGCCGGCATCGTCGCGATGGACGAGGACGTGCCGCTGCCCCGGATGAAGCTCGATGAAACAATCGTCATGCTGGTGCTGGCGGCGTACTGGCAGCAGGAGGTGAACGTCGGAGCGGTCGAGGACCGGGCCGTCGTTGTCGCCACCTTGAACGACCTGTTTGACCGGTACCGCGAGATGGCGCAACACGGCGGCGGAGGCGCGATCTCGCCCGCCCGCTTCCGAGACATCCTGCGCGAGGCCGCCCAACGCAGTTTGGTCGAGATCGGTGATTTTGACGACGAGCAGCAGGACTGCGAGATCAGGATCCGTCCGATGATTAAGCTGATCAGTGGCGGCGATGCCCTCCAACGGCTTGAGCGCTACGTCCGTAGCGAGGAGGCGCGGTTTCCGCAGCCCGCAGGAGACGAGGCATGATAGAGCTACGCCACCTGACGATGGTGAACTGGCACCTGTTCGACGTCGCCGACATCGACGTGACAGGACACGTCGGGGTCCTGGGCGAGAACCGGTCCGGAAAATCCACAATCCTCGACATGGCGCAGGTCGTTCTCACAGGCGCGAGCCGGCGGTTCTTGCGCCTGAACGCGGTCGCCGGCGACAGCGGAAAATCGCGCAGCGGCTCGAAGCGCAGCGTCGTGGACTACTGCCTCGGGACGCTCGGCGAAGACCAGCGTCGGCGCGACGAGGCGCGCACCTACATCGCGCTAGGTTTCGAAGACACGGAAGGCGCCCGCCCACCGGTCACGATCGGCATGGCACTTGAGGCGCGCAAGTCCGACAGCAGGGAGACCGTGCTGGCACTTTTCGTCGCCGTCGGGACCGTTCTGAGCTCCAAGGACTTCATCGAACAGCGAGGAAAGTCGCAATTCCCGGCGCCGTGGGAGGACGTGCGCGCCCGGATCCTCGCGGCGGTCGGCGATGGCAACTTCGTCAATCATCGCGACCGGGCGAGCGACTACGTCCGTGAGTACATGCGCCATCTTCTGCCGCATTCGCCCTATGGCGAGCAGAACGCCAGCGCCCTGCAGAAATCAATCGTCAACGCGATGACGCTCGACCACAACCAGACGGCGACGCAGTTCGTGCGGAACTACATCCTCGAAGACAGTCCGATCGGCATCAAGGAGCTGCGCGAGTCGATCCAGACATACCGCAACATCAGCGAAACCATCCGAAAGATGCGCCTCAGGCTCGAAGCCCTGAGGGCGCTTCGGGTCGTCCTCGGCACGCTTGAAGAGGCGCTCGAGACCAAGTTCAGGGAGGAGTGGATCGCAAAACGCGCGACTTGGCTCGCGGCGCGCGCGACAAACCTGGACTTCAAGACCAAGCGGCGTACCGAGATGGCGCGCCGGGACGCGGCAGCAAAAGAGCTCGAATTCATCGACGACGACGTCAAGGCCATCGATAACGAGATCGAACGTCTCACGGCCGCGATCGCCGAGCACGATGCCAAGACCGGCAGAAAGTCCCTGCAGCAGACCGCCGATGTGGCCGGGCAGGCGGCGCACCGCGCCTCGGCGGACTTCAAGGCTCGCATGGAGAACATCCGTCGCCTGGAGCCGCTACGCGCGATGTGCGCGGACGGTTTCGAGGACTTCGTTCCTGCTCTTGAGCGTCTTGTGACCGCCACCGCCGGGGCCGACATCGGGGGCGTCTCCAACGAGGTCACCGCGGCCGAGAAATCCTTCGCGGCAAGCGGCGCCAAATGGCTGCCGAAGATCGACGAAGCGCGTCAGACGATCATCGCGGAGCTTTCCGGGCTCCGAGGCCGGCGCGACGAGGTGCTCGAACGCATTCGACAGCACGCGGCGGGAGGGGCGCGCGCCTATCTTGGCGACGACACTGAACTTCTCTGCCGCAGGCTGCGGCAGAAGGGAATGGTCCCGCGCGTGCTCTGCGACATCGTCGAAGTCGCCGAACCAGAGTGGGTGGGAGCCGCCGAGGCGCTCCTCGGCCGCGACCGGGAAGCTGTGTTCGTGGACAGAGCGGATATCAGCGCCGCCACGTCAATCTTCAAGGAAGGTCGCCGCGAGTTTCGCCACGCATCGCTCGTGAGCCTAAACAAGCTCGAGCAGTTCAGGGTCAAGCCGGAGCGCGGCACTTTCCCCTCGATCTTCCGGAGCCAGGATCCGGATGCGATGGCCTTCATCATGCGCCGCTACGGCACGGTTCGCCTCGCGGACACGCTCGACCAGTTCAACAGGCCCGGCCGGGCTATCATGAAGGACGGGCTCTACGATGACGGACTCGTAAGGACCCATCGCTGGATCGAAGCCTCGCAGCACAAGATTGGAAAGGCGGCCCAGGCGAACGCCCTGCGCTCCCTGCAGGATCAGGCCGACGAACTGGATCGGCTCCAAACGGAAAAGAGCAAGCAGGCCCAGGCGGCAGAGCAGGCCTTCGCCGCTCTGAAGAATATCTGCGAGGGACGTGACGATCTGAGGGCTTGCGCCGCTGCCTTCGCAGCCGCGCAGACCGAGATCGCCGAAGCCCAGGCGAGGCTCGAAGCGCTCGACGGCGCGGGCGACGGCGGGCTTCGCGACAAGAAACGAGCGCAACAGAACCTAAAGGTCAAGAGGCTCGACGAACGAAAGATCCAGCAGAAGGCGTTCGGCGAGCATGACGGTGAGGTCAGGTCGGCGGAGAGGAGGCTCGGAGAGGGCGAAAACGTGCCCGGCTCCGAGCTCAGCCTGCGGGTCGCCCGCTCGATCTATCGCAAGACCTTCCCGCTATACTCCGCCGCGAAGGGCAGGATCGTGTACCGCGAGCGCCTCGATGCCGCAGCCCAGAAGGGCTTCGCGGAGAAACACCGCGCTATCGCCGACAGAGCGCTCAAAGATGCCGACGCTTCGGACGCCGAACGTCTCCGGATCGAGCGACGGGTCCGCGAACTCCTTTACGATTACTTCGACCAGTTCGGGATGAGCTCGCAAGTCGGCGCGGAGAGCGAGCCGCTGCGGGAGGTGAAGCCATGGATGGAACAGCTCATCTCGGATATCGAATCCAATGAGCTGCGCCAGTACGAACGGCAGGCGCGTGATGCGGCGGAAAAAGCCTCTACCCTGCTGCGCGGCGAGTTCATCAACGCGCTCACGGCCCGGATCGGAAAGATGGAGCGGGAACTGCAATCGTTGAACCGTAGCCTCTACGCACATCCGTTCCATAACGAGCGATATTCATTCCATCGCACCCAGATGGTGGAATTCCAGCCCATCCTGAAGATCATCGAGATAGCCAAAACCTCTCCGGAGGCGCTCGATATGCTGTTCCGGGGCGACGTGCCCGATGACTTCCCGCACAAGGATACGATCGTCGCACTCGAGGCGCTGCTCGAGGACCCCGACAAGGATTTCACCCAGTTCGAGGACTACCGCAACTTCTACACCTTCGAGATCCACATGGAGGATGTTGCCACCGGCCGCTCGACCCGCTGGGAGCAGCGGCGCGGCACCGGGTCTGGCGCTGAACAACAGGTGCCTATCTACGTTGCCATCGGCGCTTCGCTGGCCGCCGTCTACGGCAGCGCGGAGCGTCGTGCCGGCAAGCCCGCCGGTTTCGCCCTGGCCATGTTCGATGAGGCCTTCTCCAAGATGGACGGCAAGAACCAGCGGCAGATGATGAGCTTTTACAAAAATCTCGGCCTGCAGTTCGTGATTGCTGCGCCATTCGAGAAGCGGGTCGCCGTGCTCGAGCACATGGACACCATCGTGGAGGTGGACCGGATCGGCGAGCAGTCCAGGGCTACCGTGGTGGAACTGAAAGAGAAGGCCAAGCGCGAGCTGATGGCCATCGATCCGGACCTGATGTCCGAAGATGAGCTCGCCAGCCGTCTGGCCGCCGAGTAGCCATGGCTCGGCGTTTCACGGATGCGATCGGCCTGTTGAACGACCTGCTCAACCGCTTCGAGGCCGGGGCCGCAAGCCCGATCGCCCACCCGGACTACCCCGCCTTCCCATCAGTAGTCGCGGCGGACGCCTTCCTGAAACAGATCAGGGAAGCCGAAAGTGCCGGCGCGGTCTCCATTCGCTGGGGGCGTGGCGCGAACCGAGACCAAGTGGCGCACGTGCGGTTGGTCTCGGCGGAGATCTTATACCGATATCTCGGCCGCACCCCGGCCTCACGCATCGCGGAGCATGCCGCCGTGCGGCTTGTAGCCGGGGCGGCGCTGCACGAGTCCCTGAAGAACAGCGGCTCTCAAATCGCAGAGGTGTGGGCGCGGGGTAAGACGTGGCATGGATTCGGTTCGTCCGACGTCGACACGCTGCGCCACGCATTCGTTCTCGCCCAGGCGATCCTCGATAACAAGCATCTGGACGTCGACTACAAAACTTTCTCGCGACGTACGGTGGGGCACAGCAAGATACTCGAGCGCATCGAGGGTGCCGTGGTCCGACTTTTGAGCGGCATGATGGACTTTCCGCCTGGCGCCCGCCCCCGCGAGGCACTGCGAGCGATCGGGCTGGAGCGCTTCGCGCCGCCCCTGCTGATCGCGGGCAAGATCGACCTCGGCGGAGCCGATCTTTCCAGAATATCTCCGCATTATCTCGGAATCACTCCCAAGGAAGCAGATCGCGTCCGGTTCCGGGAGCCGCCGGCCTACGTTTTAACGATCGAAAACTTCGCAAGCTTCAACCGGCACATCGCCGAGGCGGACCCCGGCCGATTAGGAACGACCATGTATGTCGGCGGGTACCCCTCGCTTGCCACCCAGCAGGCGCTGCGGACAATCGCAGGATTGGTATCCGAACAGACGCCGATCTTTCATTGGTCGGACATCGATCCGGACGGCACCTGGATCTTTCACACCATCGAGTGCGCCGTCGATCGACCGATCCGTCCCCACCTCATGAGCGTCCAAGTTGCCGAGCGTTTGGGCCAAGTGCCCTTCAAGAAATCGGCACCCGCTCGATGTCCACCGCACTCCGGTATCGCAGCTCTGGCAGCGTACCTGGCCAAAGATGGAGCCAAGACGCTCGAGCAGGAAGAACTCGATCCAGTCCTGCCAGAGTTTCATTAGAATATGCGCGCGGACGCTCGTGGTTGCGGGTTTGGCTGTCTCGCTCAAGACGTCGTTTGTTTCAAGCGCGACAACAGCACCGTCTGCAACTACGTGCTGCGGTAAAACCGACATCGTTTCTTCATAAAAACGCTCAACCGGCATTGGCATGCCGGTTGCTTGAAAATGTACGAAACCAGCTGTGACTATGATGCTCGTTCAGCATCCGGTTGAGGTATTCAGATGAAAGTTGTCCGCTTGATCGATGGTAGAGGTCTCCCCATGCGCTTTCCCAACGTGCTCCTGCCTTCGCGAACTCTGCCATCTTCGGATCGCGCTCCGGTTTGCCGGGCAGAAGCCGATTGTCAGTAAGGGGGCTCGCAACGAATGGTGGTTCTCAACAAGAACGCCAGCGTAAAAGGCGTCCTCAGGACGATCGCTTGGCATCGCTTTAGCCCATGGCTCAGGGTGGGGCATCCGCGACATGCGGAGCCTGCGTTCTTGAAGCTAAGTGCCCGCCTTGCATCGGGGCTTGCAGATGGTCAATGAGCTAATGCAGAACGATTGGGATCTTGAGAAAATACTCAGGCAACAGGACGAGCTCAAGGTCAAGCTGCTTCGCGCCCAATCGGTTGTCGCCGAATGTAAGGCAGGATTGGCGTATCTGGAGCGGAGGCTTGAGCGTCGAGCGGTCTCATCGTCGATCGATGAACGCCAGCGCAGCTCTGCGCCAAACAATTCAATACGCAACGCACGACCGCCCAAATCCCGAACCGTCGATGATCCTGTTGACCCGGATGCAGCCGTGGCGTTTCCGCCTCGATCATGGGACCGTTGAAAGCTGCCGCCGCGCACGTTGACGGCGACAGGTTTGGTCACGGACCTGGCGAAGATCTGCCGCAAGGCCGGGATCAGCCAGGCGACCTATTTCAACTCGAAGAAGAAGTATGACGGTCTGCTGCCGACCGAGATGCGCCGACTGAAGCAGCTCGAGGAGAACGGCAAGCTGAAGAAGCTGGTCGCGGACCTGTCGCTCGACAAGGAGATGCTGCAGGACGTGATCCGCCGAAAGCTATGAAGCCTGGTCGGAAGCGCATGCTGGTCGACGCGGTCCGCAGCGAATGGCAGGTCTCGATCCGCAGGGCCTGTGACGCTCTCGAATTTGACCGCTCGACCTACCACTACAAGTCCCGTCGCTCCGGCCAGGCTGCCCTCGAACAGAAGATCAAGGAGATCTGCCATGTGCGTATCCGCTACGGTTATCGTCGTGTTCACGTCTTGCTGCGTCGTGAAGGCTGGCGCCATGGCCAGAACAAGACGCGGCGGATCTATCGCGAATTGGGCCTGCAACTACGCAACAAAACACCCAAGCGCCGGGTCAAGGCCAAGCTGCGCGATGATCGCAGGCCGGCCACACGGTCGAACGAGACCTGGACGATGGACTTTGTCCATGACCAGTTGGCGAGCGGACACAAGCTTCGCGTCCTTACGATCATCGATACCTTCTCCCGCTTCTCGCCGGCGCTGGCGCCACGGTTCACCTTCCGCGGCACCGACGTGGTGGGGTGTTGGAAAGGGCCTGCAAGGAAGTGGGATTCCCGGCAACGATCCGCGTCGATCAAGGCAGCGAGTTCGTGTCGCGAGATCTTGACCTGTGGGCCTACCAGCGCGGCGTCACGCTGGACTTCTCGCGGCCCGGCAAACCGACCGACAACGCGTTCATCGAGGCCTTCAACGGCCGCTTCCGGGCCGAATGCCTCAACGCTCACTGGTTCCTGTCGCTTGCGGATGCCCAGGAAAAAGTGGAGACTTGGCGCAGATATTACAACGAAGAACGGCCCCATGGGGCGATCGGCAATCGACCGCCGATTTTGCTGCAAACCCACCTCGGCGCGACCAGCCCGCCAACGTGACAGCGGCGCAAAACTCTAGTTCTGGGTGGTCCAAAGTTCGGTCTCGCTACAACCCCAACGGGGACTCTACCTGCGGCTGGATGAAACTTCGGTGGCAGGTCATGTCGCGAACGGTATGAGCGTGACGCCGTCGCTGAAAACTGAACTCACGCGGAGATTGTGTCGGCTGTGGCCTTCAGCCGCTTGGCGGCTGCGTGGTCGAATTGGAGCGCTGATTGCTGCCGCCTTCTGTGATCCTATGATTCGTGAGTTGCGCGCGTTGTTGTCCAACCGTTGGCTCCTGCACCATGGGGCCGGGACCATCGTCGCACAGATCAAAAGCCCAGATCTGACCCGTTCGATTCTCGCAATTTTCTTGCCGGAGATATCGATCATCTGCTCAATCTTGCCGAGATGCAGCCTGCAGTGAGCGCAATCGGTAATGAAGCTCTCGGCATGTAGGTCACTCGTGCCCGTCGCGACGGTGCGTCCGAAAAGGACCTGGAGGCTATATCTTCACTCATCGGACATTTAGATCCGACACAGCTATCCGACGAATGTCTGCTGGCGGTCGCGCTTGATGAGTGCTTGCCGATCTACATGCGTCTGGAAGCTTTCGCCCTTCGTTCCACACCAGTGGACCCGCGAGCCATGCAGCAACAATTTGAAGTGACCGCAAACCGAAGATGCTACCAGGAGGCGCGGCAGACCTCTGTCGGCCACAAAGCAGTACGTTCTATCCTTGAAAGGCCCGCCCTATGGTCCATTGTCCTTAGTCCTAGGACAAAGGACGGAAGCGAATTTGTATGAAAAGTCAAGACCTTGTTGTATTGCTTAAGCTCGTGAGCCTTGAGTAGGCCAAGAATGAGCGCGATGCGCATCCTGGGGAGGCTGCGTATCACGCTGACCCTTACTCAGTACGCAGCCTGGAATCAGCCCTTGGTATCAGCAAGACAGAGATCAATGCCTCGATCAACCGGAGCCTTTCGTCGGGACTTGCAGTCAAAGATCGGGAATCCGGCCACGCAAAGCCTAACCGCCGCAATCTCCATAATTTTGTGGTGCACGGATTGAAGTTCGTTTTTCCGGCTAAACCGGGTGCGATGACCCGGGGCATCCCCACCGCCTTTGCAGCCGCCCCCCTTAAAAATCTGCTTATCAGCGCAGGAGAGTACATTTATGTCTGGCCGTACGCAAAAGGCAAAGACATGGGGCAGGCGGTAGAACCGCTGTACAAAAGCGTACCCCAGGCCATTCAAAAAGACGAT
The DNA here is from genome assembly GCF_028128625.1 of Bradyrhizobium sp. CCBAU 45389. NCBI lineage: Bacteria > Pseudomonadati > Pseudomonadota > Alphaproteobacteria > Hyphomicrobiales > Nitrobacteraceae > Bradyrhizobium > Bradyrhizobium sp. CCBAU 45389. Next base: position 24,040 of record NZ_LBIY01000084.1, read on the forward strand.
CGTCTGTATGAATATCTGGCCCTTATCGATGGTGTCAGGCTTGGAAATCAAAGGGAGGCTGGGTTCGCGGCCGAGCGTCTATCGGAAAGGCTTCTCAGAAAATGACCACCGTTAAAGGCGGTCATGAGGATTTTGACCATTTCCTCGGCGGGAATATCAAGGGACCTGAAGGCCGGGTCGATATTGTACGAGAGCGCTTTGTCGCCATAGGCCAGAGCGATGCTGGCGAGTGAGAGGGGAATGGAGATCAACTGGCGCAGTGAGCAAGGAAAGAGGACGCGCGATAACCGGGATTGCGGGGGAGTCGGAGTGCGCGCCGATGCCGTGTTATTTCTCCTTAATGTCGTAGATTGGTACGTCGCCACAGACGAAGCCGCAACGATAGAAAGCCTCAGCGCGTAGTTGCGCCGCGCTCATCGCAGTTTATCTCCGCGGTTTCCGCGCGACAGCGCGAGCTACGTGCTCACCCACTTAGCGAACAAAGGGACGGCGCTCGTTATGCATGCTGGCGATTGTATGTTAGGAAGCCGCGAGCAAACCGGCGCGGTACATTGGTTCACCAAGCCGCATACGCTGGCCAATCCGATAGGTGAAGTCCCGTTTGACGAGATTGCCAGGAGTCCTGCCAGTCCGGCATCGCGTGAATGATACTGGCTGACGATGTCTCCCAAGCGGTCGGCTCCGCCGAGGTCGATCTTGCCCGCGATCAGCAGGGGCGGCGCGAAGCGCTCCAGCCCGATCGCTCGCAGTGCCTCGCGGGGGCGGGCGCCAGGCGGAAAGTCCATCATGCCGCTCAAAAGTCGGACCACGGCACCCTCGATGCGCTCGAGTATCTTGCTGTGCCCACCGTACGTCGCGAGAAAGTTTTGTAGTCGACGTCCAGATGCTTGTTGGCGCGGAGAGCGAGCCGCTGCGGGAGGTGAAGCCATGGATGGAGCAGCTCATCTCGGATATCGAATCCAATGAGCTGCGCCAGTATGAACGGCAGGCGCGGGATGCGGCGGAGAAGGCGTCCACCCCGCTGCGCGGCGAGTTCATCAATGCGCTCACGGCCCGAATCGGAAAGATGCGGTCCTGGAGGTGTCGGCTAACGGCGGTCAACTTAAGTCCGGACGTCAGGCGGAGCGTTGCCGGTGCGAATGCAATCCAGTCGTCAGCTTTTCGAAAGCTTCTCCGAATACGCACAGCCCACTGATCTCAGGACGGGAGGCTGGCGTGGACTCGCACAATTTCGCTATATCCAATGCTGCCTCTCCGCCATCGGGACAGCAAGCCGTTCTAGACGATCAGCAAGCGAACCAGGCGGAAGAAGATGCCTTTGAGCAACAATTGGATCCAGCACGCGTGGCCGATCGAATCGGCCTTGCCCGGCGCCCCGGTCGCAAACCGCGGTTGAATGTCTCGCGCGAGGATCATGATTACATTCAGCTCGCTAACACGCTCTTGAAGCAGAACAAGCGCGTAGGTATGGCCTTGCGGCCGCTTCAAGAACAGCGCGGGGGTTCAACAGCAGCAGTCAGGGTCAGGCGCTTGCGTGCTTCGGCTCCGGGCCGTACTGGGCGCGCGCCAGTTGCTCGAAGTGACGCTGATGCGCCGCTTAGCGAACCCCTCAACCAGCAGCCGGCAAAGCTTCTGCGGTGTCTAGTGCAGTGAGCGCCCTGTCGGTTCTTGTGGCCGGGTGTTTTCGGTCGAATAAAGCGCAAAGGGTGCGCCTGCGCGGGCCACTGACGCGCGCGACGGCTCGATCGAGCTAGCGCTCCAGACCAGACAGGGCCGGGGCGGGGATGCGTGACAAAGTACGAGGAGGTCAATGACAAAGCGTTTTCGCAACTGCGCCCTACTGTCCACACTTATCTCCATGGTTGTCGTCCCCGCCGCGAAAGCGCAAGACCGCCGGATTATCACCGAACCTGTTGCACCTCATACGGTGTGCGATCGCCCCGTTCCGTCTGGCAAGGAAGATACGACCACGTTGCAAGATGCAATCGACCAATGCCACTCCGGGGCCGCTGTGTATTTAGGGCGTGGCGAGTTCCGGTCGGGCCCACTTGAGATGAAATCGGGCGTGACCTTATGGGTGGGGCGCGGTGCGATCCTGACCGCCATCCCCGAGCCTGCTGCTTACGACAAAGGCCTCGGACAATGTGGTCGCGTTGCAGGCAAGGGTGACGGTTGCCGGCCGTTTATCAGCTTTTCCAAAACGCGTGGCGGTGGCATCTACGGGGAGGGCATCATCGATGGTCAGGGCGGCGCAACGATTGGCGGCGGAGCGGAAACTTGGTGGCAGCTGGCGCGCCGCGCCCAAGCGGAGGGCGGCAACCAGAACGCGCCGCGCTTGATCCAGATCGATCATGCGCAGGATATTACGCTGTCCGGTGTCACCTTGCGCAACTCTCCGAATTTTCATGTCGCGATGAACCGGGTCGAAGGTGCCACGTTTTGGGGCCTCACGATCGATTCACCGGCGGATGCCCGCAATACGGATGGTATCGACCCTGGCGCCAGTCAGGATGTAACCATCACCCATAGCTCGATCCGTACGGGTGACGACAACGTCGCAATCAAGGCCGGCGACAATGGCTCGAGCAGCCATATCTCGATCATTGATAATTATTTCGGCTGGGGGCATGGCATGTCGATCGGCAGTGAGGTGAATTCCGGGGTCAGAGACATATTGGTGCGTAATCTGACGCTCGATGGTACGACGTCGGGCCTGCGCATCAAGAGCGATGTTAGTCGAGGCGGTCTCGTCGAGAGCGTGACTTATGAGTACGTGTGCCTGAGGGGCAACCGGTGGCCGCTAGCTTTCGATACAAAATATGATCCGCGCGCACAAGGCACGAGGGTTCCGGTCTATCGGCAAATTGTTCTCCGTCACGTGCATGGCGATACTGGTGTGTTGCTGATGCGCGGCTTAGACGAGGGGCATAAACTTGACGTGACACTCGAAGATGTCCGGTTTGCCAATTCCGCGACTTGGCAGGTTGAACATGTCAAGGTCACCGCAAATCACTCTGACGTATCGCCGCCGCTGCCCGGCCGAGCTACACAACCGCTGCGCGGATCGGAGGTATGTTCCAGGGCATTCCGCGATGGCAATCGGTAAGCACTACCCCCGGCGCCGAACTCAGGTGGTGAGTTCCGCGTCCGGGCCGGGCACTGGTGTTGACGAAGGTCGGCCTTATGTCCCGAGTTGGTTGCAATTGGCCGACGATTGCGGAGGGCCGAAAAATGCGAAGGTGACGTGCAGGTTCTGATTTGGTGATGAAAATCTCTTGTCCAATGTGACGGCTATCCTGCTGAGATACGCTCTATCGACTGCGTCGAGCGTGCCGCTGGCTCAACGAGTGTAGGATCCATGCGTATTTTCGTTTCCTCCGCTGTGCTTCTGGCGGGATGTTTCTGCATCCCCGCGGCGTGCGCTGAGCCACTGTTGGTGTCGCATGCCGGAAGTGCAGACTATCACTCCGTGCAGCAGGCCATCGACGCATTGCCGGCGGAAGGCGGAGATGTCCAGATCGCGCCAGGCATCTATCGCGAGAAGGTCAAAATCTCCAAATCCGGTGTTCATCTCTCAGGGACTGGTAGCAATCCGGAGGATACCGTTATTGTGTATGGCGACAGCGCGATCAACGTAGGAGGAACCGCCCGCTCGGCTACGCTGGATGCCACTGGCGATGACTTTCGGCTCGAGAACCTGACCATCCAGAACGACTACGCCCTCAATCCGGTCAATCCACCCTCGCAGGCGGTCGCGCTGTCCCTTACCGGAGACAGGGACGTCGTTACGCGTGTCCGCTTGCTCGGAGCCCAGGACACGCTGTTTGCCGGCAAGGGACCAAACGGCAGAATGTCACGGCAATACTTCTCGAACTGCTACATCGAAGGGCACGTCGATTTCGTATTTGGCAACGCCAAGGCCTGGTTCCGGCGGTGTGAGTTACACGGCATCGCCAATCAAGCGGTCGTCTTTACCGCTCAGAGCAAGGCTGCACCGGATGAGGACAGCGGCTATGCTTTTGATCATTGCACCTTAAGTGCCGACCCTGCCGCGCGCTATATCGCGCTTGGCCGCCCCTGGCGGCCGTACGCCACAGTGGTCTTCCTGTGGACAAAGATAGAAGCACAGGTCATTGCGGAAGGCTGGCGCGAATGGACTCCCGGCAAGACCAACAACTTGAGCACCAGCTATTATGCCGAATATAGATCCTTCGGGGTCGGGGCTAATCCCTCAGGGCGCGAACCTCACTCCCATCAACTGACAGATGGCCAAGCCGCGAGATGGTCGCTGGGAGCGTTCTTCGGGGGTGCCACAGATTGGCTGCCAATGGAACCATATCGATGGAAGAAAAAGCAAACGCTCACGGTGGGGGGACGACGGCGATCCTCGGATGAATGATGGAGGCGAGCGGACATAATTGAGAGTGGTGTGCAGCAACGAAACTGCTGGGAGTGTGAGGGGCAGCGCTTCGGCTGTTACGCCACTTTTAAGAGAGCTCGTTAAGACGCTCCATCTGCCAGCGCGCGTTACATCGGATCGCGGCTGAGTGAACCCGGCCGTGATGCTTGAATTCCTCGCACAAGCGACGGGCGATCCATCGGTCTTATCGGTTTACGAATTTCGGCGATTGGAACAGGCCTGCGAAGAGCTGCGAAAAATTGGAGTGCCCCGTCCTGTCGCCAGGCGGCGCCCATGCGAGGCTGTTAATCGCGGAGCAATGTCCTGATCTCGTCAGCTTTCCGAAAGGTTGCGGCTACAACAATCGACAATCGTTTTCTTCGTAGACGATCTGCTACCAGGCAGTACCGATTGCTGTAGGGCTTATACAAACATGAGGAGAGCAGGGTGGATCCGGTTGACCCATTCTTCGATTTAGGAGCCTGGATGCGGGAGTACGCCGCGCTGCAGGGGCGGACCGCGCAGCGAGGGGACAACTTAAGTGAGCACGGTGATTTTGAACGGCAGCTGGAGGGTTTGCATCTCGATCCCTCTGATGAGAGCAAGTCAAGTTCGCCTGATCGGGCTCCCAAAGGAGAGGGGCGAGCAGTCGGGCGGGAGAATTTCGGCGGGTCGATGCGGGTGCCGCCGCACTCGGCTTTTAGAGAGAGTGCGCTGGGCGACAGGCGCCGGAGCGTAGACATTCCCAGCTTTCAGCTTCCCGCTTCGGCGCAAGTGCCGCAGCCTAGTTTGCGAGATGATCTGTTCAGCAGCGCTCGCTACAGCTTTCCGTACGCAGAGTCTGCCGCGTCGGCCAAGAGCGGAAAAAACGGCGGATTATGGTCACGCTTCAAGTCGGGAGTCGGCAAGGCTTTTGGCGGGAGCAGCAGCGAAAAGTCCTCGCGCGACGCGGGACAGGCGGACACCTTTTCCACGAATCTTCGCATTGACTACGCTAGGCAGCCGGGCCGGACGCGCGGGGCGCCTGTCCCTGACGCGGACGAGGTGCTGATAAAAGATTTCAGAAACAACGCGGCGGGTAAGCTCACCGACGGCACGATCAAGAATGCGGCAGCCGATCTGCGCCATTTGAGCGTGCGCCTGAGCACGGCCGGCAGGCCCTCAATTGCGGATCGAATTCGCCGAGAATTGGAAAACGCGCAGCAGGACAACCCGCAGGTGGAAAACGAGCAGCTGGAAGCTGAACTCGATCAGGATGTCGATACCTACGCAAAGGACCGCAGTACGCGCATCAAGGCGGCCTTGAAGAAGCTCCGTGAGGTCTGTGCCGGAAACGCCCTGGCGCCTGATCTCCGCCGACTGGCTCCTCACGGCGCGGACGCAACCCTCATCGGCATGTGGGCGACGGCGGAAAAGGCAACACGCAGGATCGAGCCGGAGACGATCGACAGGCAAGCTCGCCGCATGTCTAGGCTGAGTGAGTGGCTGCAGACGAATAATAGGCCACCGATGGCCGGCCGACTTTCCACCCCCGAGTTTGTCCGGGATCTCGAGGAGTACAAGCGCGAAACCAAGGATAAGAAGATCAACGCTGATCTGGTCAAGCTTGGCCAATACGCGCAAATCCTGGAGGCGAACAGGGCGCTTGGATTGAGGCCTCCTGAGGATCCGGGCCAGCCTTCTCGGCAAGCTGCTCGACAGCCGCATTCACTGCAGGATCCTCCCGCAACGCCAGGTAGCCCGAGCGCGGGAGCCTGGGATTGGCGTGGCGAGCAGGTCCACGGGCCCAACATCTTGATGCCACCGCCGCGCAGCCACTGGCAGGCCGGTTCGTCGCAGCAGCTTCCCGCAACCCCGGCGACGCCGAGCGCCGGAGCCTGGAACTGGCTTGGCGAGCAGATCCACGGACCTGCCTCACCAGAGCCAGCGCCGCACTGGGCCGCGCAAGCGCATCCGCCACTTGAGCTTCCTGCTACACCGGCCACCCCCAGCCAGGGAGCCTGGGCCTGGCTTGGGCAACAGATGCAAGACCCCGCATCGCCGTCGTCCGTGAGGCCTCGATCGTCAAACATCTACGGCGGTCTGGATTCCTTCGTTGATCTGGATCCACCCACACCGCACGACTTGCGTGACGATGCGCGCTCTGCGCCAGCATCTGAATTTGCAGCCGCTTCGTCGTTCGCAGGACCGCCAGGGGCGGCTCCGGAGCTGCGGGATATAGGAGCGATCGTTGGCGCCGGCTGGCGCCACGGCTCCCAGGCGGCTTCAGACGTGTTGATCGATGTATTGGGCAATATCCATCTGCTGCCAAACCAGTTCGGGCCAAGTCAGTTTGTGATCAATGGGGAGCGCTATTCGGCGACGCTTGGACCGGGAGGCCGCAGGGATGTTCGCCTGATCCATCATCCCCGCCTGAGCCAGCCGGATGAACCTGGCCCGTCTCAGTCGCTCCACCGTCCCCGGCCGATCGTGCCAGCGGCGCAATCCGGTGAGGGGCCCGTTGATCTTGGGTATCTGATCCGCGGGGGCTGGGAGCACCGCGAGCGATTCCTGCCGGATTATCTTGTCCGCGCCCTCGAAGGCCAGCGTATCATGCCCGAAGTTGGGCGCCCAACCTATTTCGAGATCCGCGGAGTGCCTTACAGGGGCGAATTGGAGGAGAGCGAAGGCCGCCAGCGCGTGCGCATATATCCTGAACGTGGCTGAAGAGGCAGCAGGACGGCAATCGGGCTTTCGGCGGGGCAGCTCGCGTAAGGCGTTCTATGCGAGGCCTTTGGCAGGCGATGGATCTGTTGCAGGGGCACGTAGAATCTGCCAAGGGATTCTACGAATTTGGTGCATGCCCGGACTTGCTTTCTGCATCCCTGATCCTTTCACATAGTCCGACAATTCTTGTCTTGAAAACCGCAGCTACTACAGATCGAACGAATTCGTGATCGATGGAGCACCGCGCCGAGTGCAGGCGATGGACAAGCGCCAAGAACATGGCCACCAAACGAAAGTTTGCTGACGAAGGCGTTTCCTGATGGCGGCCCAAATTCTTCGGCGGGCGCGGTACTTCGCAACGCATAGCTTAAGCCTTCACGCGCAGCTCAGTATTGCGCTATGTAAAGTCTCCTCGCGCTGCGCTGCAAACACCTGGCCTGCTCGGGAGCAGAGTGCAAGGTCCCGCTGAACCAGGGAAGCCGATGAAAGCGAGCTTGGTGCGACAAAAATCGATAAACCATCGTATAGCTCGTTTCCCCCTTTCTTTCGGTCTTTATCGCACAGTCAGCTATTGGAGCGTAGACTCTCGGTGACAATTGTCTCCGCTGTCATCTGATATCTCGATTTCCATGCAAACAGACTACGCAACACGTGCCCTTAACAATAGGTGTTGGCCAACCCCGAGCATGTATTCGGCTGGCTGCATAAGTGTGCCGAGATGTTGATACATCAAGTAACAGGAAAGGTTGTGCCTGAGACAGCGTACGATCGCGATCTCGCTTTGGACTTCATCAAAGGAGTTCTCATCATTTTAGTGATCGTTGGTCACCTGATCCAATATATCCTCTACCAAAACGCAGGATTTTGGGATTCGGCATGCTTCAAATGGATCTACATGTTCCACATGCCCCTCTTTATGGCGATAAGCGGTTATCTTTCTTGCCGAGCGCTACTGGTAAAGTCGTTCACGCAAGCTATCGGCGATCGTGCGACGCAGCTCCTGGTGCCGATGCTGTTTTGGTGCTCTCTTCTGGCGTCATTGAAGTTTACCGTGTTTCCCCGATCGACGGACGCACCAGGCACCGTTTTGCAGTTCCTGAATGAGTTCGTCGGCACATACTGGTTCGTCTGGGCCGCGTTCATTTGTTTCATTCTCGCTAAAACTATTTCGATCTTCAATCGTTGGTCGCCCTGGGCCTTGTTCGTATCCGTCATTCTGGTCGTGCTTGCGCCTCTGACTTTCTCCATATTCCCTCTTATAAAGTATATGTACCCGTTTTTTTGCCTGGGATTCTCATTTGCGCAGTCTAGAGAACGGTGGACGAGCATAATGCGCTCTCACAGGCCGTTCTTGATTATGTCTGCCTCGATAGCGGCTATGATGTTCTTTCTGGCCTGGCGTAACGATACTTATGTCTACAACAACCTCGCTTTGGTCCAGGATTTGCAGTCGGCAAAAAATGTTCTCCTGATGTTTCTCGGCTCCGCAGCTGCCTCAGTGATAATGATTGAGATCCTGCTACGATGCTGGAATATTGGTCACTCAAATCGGGTGGTCCGCTTTATCGCCGCGAAATTGGGGCCGAGCACGCTCGTGCTGTACTTGATTCAGGGTACGGTATTCCGTCTCATGGATTCCATACAGTATGGAGAACTTTGGGACCCCACAATGAGGTCTGCCGCGGCTGCATTTCGCGGGACAATGATTGTTGCCGTCGCGCTAGCGGTTCGCTGGAGCGTGGGCGACATTCCTTATCTGTCCCAGCTCATGCTCGGAGTGCCACCCCGCTCACACTGAGTAGCTGTAACCGAGATCTGATCGGGAGGCTCTCGCAAACCATCGTAGATTGCAGGGTGTGAACCTGCTGTCAGGCGAGACAATCTGGAAAAATGTCCTCGAAAAAAGGGTCGTTGCCCCCACGTAATTTGCTTCCCTCGAACGTTTAGCGCAGGTGCGGCCGATCGCTTCAAGGGGCGCGAAGGTCCGGTCCCAATGCGTCACGATAACGTCGGAGCAGAACGGCGCTTGCCATGATCAGAAGAATATCAACGTAGATACCAACAGATTGAGTGCGTGTTCCGTTTGGGGCGTATGTGTGATGCTTGTCGGGTAATGAATGTATGACAGTCCGACGCTTGCATATATCCCCGGAGCGAGATGCGCGATGTATGTTCCCGTGACTGCTGTGCTATCGCGGTGCGCAAGCTGGCCTTTTGCCAGAGCAGCATCCACTGCAAGCTTACTCCAGGCCGTGTTGGTCGCAACGAGAGCAATCAGATCACTGGGCCGGTTATCAAAAGGTCCCTTCGCGTAAAGACGAAGCTCGTAATACCGGCTGATCCTGTTGCGCTCAGGTGGAGCTCCCATGACGGAGAAGCCGCCGTAGATGCCGCGAGACGGCGACCCAAGGGCGTCACTCTGCCACAGCTGCCTGTCCGCAGCGATGTAGTGAAAATTATTTCCGGTCTCCCTTTGTTGCTTGGGATCCGCCAAATTCGTGTAGCGGCTACTGTTCAAACCAACGCCCGCCCGCAGCCACGTGTCGGGTACGCCGGGAGCAGCCTTGCTCTTGTAGCCAGCTTCTTCGACGAGAAGGATGCCTGCATTGGCCGTGCTCCATTTCAAGCCGGTGGGATTCTCGGTTATATGGGCATAGGCACCATCTGGACTGATTGAGCGCTGGACGGAGACCTTGTTGTACAAGCGAGCGTCAAAATTGTACTTCAAGTTGGCCGCGGGCGTCGGCGCGGCATTGGTGCTCATCCCAGCCTGGAACAAGGCAGACATGTTCGATCCTGTCATCCCTCCGAACAATGTGCCGGTGAATTCATTCTGGTTTCTGAGGTAGCCAAGTTTGAGTTCTAGTGTCCTGTCGAAGAAAGTCTGATAGTAGGCGAGCGTATTGAGTCCCACTCGATCTGGCCCTGGGCGATCCCACGTCCAGTATTGCTGCTCGGCTCCTACGACAATCTGTCCGTCGGCAATGCCAAACCGGCTCAGATCGTAGGTGACGATCATGAGGTTCGCCGACGCGATAGTCGGATTCTGGCCCATATAGAGCTGGTTTGCGATAGTGCTTCTGGCTGCATGCGGTAGCTGGTTGCTCGCAAAGGAGTTATGTGTCCACCCGATATAGCCGATGCCGACGTCCGCCAGAGCAGATCTAACGCCCCCCTTGTCCTGATCAATCGTATCTGCAGGACCAGGGATGGGGAACCACAACCCTTTTTCACGCAGATTGTCGTACCTTTGGAAGGGATCGACGGTTTTTTGCGGTCTCGTCTGAGCAGCCCTGTCCGCATTGGCGCGCTTCTCGAAACGCACTCCGGGACCTGCTGCTGGCGCCGGGGCAGGAGGGCGGATTGCCTGAGGGATCAGGTCGATCGGGAGCTTTGCGGCCCGGTCGGGAGTCTTTCCTCTTTTGCTGGCCTGATCCAGAGGGGGGTTACTAGGATCAAGTCCGCTCGCAGTTTGTGCCAGTACGGAATTGCCGACCAGACAAGCCGCTAGCGAAAGTGCGCTAACAAGCCCAGATTGCTTTCCCCTTGGTCTTAAATTGAAAGAAAGTGCTGCCGTAGCCGAGTATGTCCGAGGCGAGGTCGTCGCAAGAAGGCAATCAGGCATGGCGTAGTTCGGGTCCATGTCTGCCGGCCATGAATAGATTGAAATGCGGCCTGATTGGCCCGGAGTGAGCTCCCGGCCCAGTGTGGCACGCGCCTGCTTCCACATCGTCATTGCGTGCGCAGCCAAGCAATCCAGAATTCCTCCGCGGCGGCAGTCTGGATCGCGTCGTTCGCTCCTCGCAATGACGAGCAAGCGGCATCGTCGGCGTCGTTTCGCGTCCGAGGGTGAGGGGGAAGAGCCAGAACTCGATCTATCCGAACAGAGCCACTCAGGCGTCCTGAACCTCTCAGCTCGCGGCGCGATGATGATCTGGTCCGAAACTTTGCTTGTGCATGACGCCGGTGCGCCGAGAGCCAGCGGAGAGCGCTGGCTCGGCAAATGCTCGCGAGCGCGCGGGGGCTTGCTGCCCTGGCCACCAGAACATTGCGAATGTCCACCTAGCTCACTGTGAGTCAGGCGAGTCTGGCGGTGCCGCGCATCTGCATCGAAGGCGGCTCTCTGGACCAAACGGCAGCGACCAGAAAGCAAGGCTCGCCGTGCAAGAGGCTTGGCTTTACGAAGCGCTTCATTGGTATCGTTGTCAGAGAAACACGAGACGATCGGCGGGCTCGAAGGCCGAAGAGCCTTTGAATTTGCCCGCGCGGCAGCCACACCACAACATCCAACGTGATGGCCCAGGAGATCGGAGGAATCAGCCATCGAGCAGCTTTGGCGGATATCGGCGAGTAGTTGCTGGCTGCCGTCGGCGCGGCAAAACCTGTCTTGCATCCAAAACCTTGATGTGCGCGGCGTTCGTTGGTCACGCTTGCCACGTGCCCGTCATCTCGAACAACCTGCCGGAACTGGTAGTTGATCAGGTGCAATGTTTGCCGGTCCAATCGCGCCATTGCGGCTCGGCCGATCAGCCGTGGCGCTTACGTGGCGCGTCCCAGACAAAGTTGCTGGTCTGGGCAATGCGTGAGCCGGGCTCCATCGAACACTTGCAGGAGTCCGTGGACGGTTTGCATTCGTGCCTGGGCGCAGTAAGAAAATCGACAAAGACGAGAACCATTGCTCCTTGGTGGCGCTATCAGGGAGAACGCGCGCAAATTGTCGCGCTGCGTTGCTCGAGAAGGAGCGTTTCATAGGAGCAGGCGCAGCCGATCGGGCAGCTCGCCAAGATTGATTATTGTCGACGCTGGCAGCTCCTGGAGCGCGTGAGCATTGCAGTCTATCGCGTCGACAAAATGAGCCTGCTGGAATGGGATCTTGAGCGAGGGACAATGGATTTGATTGATCTGGCGGCCGCTTCAGACTTGCGGCCGCTCTTGCGCGGGCCGTCAAGACGGCTTCTCCCGGTTTTGGTGCTCCCGCTTATCCTCGTCGGCTCGTGTGCTGCTGGCGCCTGGCTTTCGGCTAACCTTGACGAGCCTGTCGAGACGCCGGAAAGCAGGGAAGTCGTTTCAACGATGAGCCTGCCACCGGAGGACAGGGCATCCTTGTCCGAGATAAAGTGGGCACAGCAGAAAACTGGTGATGAGATCGCAGAACTCAACCGCCGGATCGATGCCCAGCGGGATGTCCTCAAAGGGATCCTGGATCGGATCACCATGCTGACTTCGCGGATCGATGCGCTGCAGAGTTCAACACCTGTCCCTTCTGCTGCTTCCGAGCCTCCTTCGTCGCCAGGCCCGGCTGTTTCGAGCGTCGCCAGGAAACGCTTCGGGCGGTCCAAACCACGGGGACCTGTTTCCGTCGGAGGCGCGCCAGTGATCGCCGGACCGAAGACAGCCGAGCCTTGAGTCTGAGATGCTGCAGGCGTGGTCGAGTGTCCAACTGTGCTCGAGGAGGTGGACCGTAGCTTCGCAAAGCTCCATCCAGCCGTAAAATTCCCGACGCTGGTGCGGGCGCCGGCGTCTCCAGCGGCACGTCGCTGAGGCCGTCACCATTATCAAGAGCGCTCAAGGGGAGGGGGGCAGAGCCCTCTCGGCATGATCGAGCGGTGGCCCTGAACGGCGGAATCCGCTGCGCCTCTCCTCCAAATCGGCTTCCTTTTAGTCAGTCCTCCCGGTTTAGGGCCATATCTGAAAGGTCGTTGTCATGACACCGCCGCTGCATCCTCGAAATCTGGCCTGTCTGCCGGAGGTGCCTCTGCCGGAGGTGCCTCTTCAGATCATTCCGTCGCGAAGAGCTTAAATGTTTGAAATCTGCTCACATGCGCGGCTTAGTTAATAGGGGTACGGTCGAGATAGGTGTCGAATGCGGCAGCAACAGCACGAATGAGAAACCGGTGTTCCTGCTTGACCCGAATGAATCCCTCTTCAATGTCCACTATTCCGTCGTCGGCGAGCATTCCCAGCCGGTTGGCCGAATTTAGAAGAGGAATCGGATCAAATCCGTGAGCAGCACAGATCGCTGGTACGTCGGCCTGCAAATCGCACATCAGACGCTCGATAATTGCGGCGCGGAGGCGATCTTCGGGGGAGAGGCAGTAGCCTTTTGAGGTTGCCGGACGACCAGCCTGAATGTGTTCGTGATAGGAGGCGGTTGCGATCTCGTTCTGGACGTAACCCTCACGCAGACGGCCGATGGCTGACGGACCTAAGCCGATTACGGTTTTGCAGGTATCAGCCGAATAGCCCAGGGAGTTGCGGCGCAGCCGACCCGATTTCTGCGCGAGCGCGAGCTCGTCGTTGGGCAGGGCGAAATGGTCGAGCCCGATCTGGCGGTAGCCGGCCGAGACCAGCGTATCTGCAATGGCCGCGGCTTGCTCGGCGCGGGCGACATTGTCCGGCAGCGCCGTCTCATCGATCTGGCGCTGACGCTTCATATAGGAGGGGACGTGAGCATAGCCGAAAACCGCAAGCCGGTCTGGCCGCATGGCCAGAGCCGTCCGTGTAGAGTCCACGCAAGACCGCACCGTCTGATGTGGGAGTCCGAAGAGGAGGTCGAAATTGATGCGGCTTATCCCATGCTGGCGAAGAGTTTCGACGACAGACACCGTCTGCACCTCGCTCTGCACGCGGTTCACCGACCTTTGAACCACCCGATCGAAGCTTTGCACGCCGATGCTCGCGCGATTGACGCCGGCCACTTGTAATGTTTCGACCATCTCCGCCGTGAACGCACGTGGGTCGATTTCTATGGCAATGGTAGCTGATTTGCTGAACGCGAAGCGGCGTCGCAGGAGACCCATCAAGGCGAGGAAATCGGCCGGTGCAATGGCGGTCGGCGTCCCGCCGCCGAAATGCACGTCGCTGACCCGCAGAGCCCGAGGCGCTTGCTCTGCGACCAAAAGTATCTCGGCATGCAACGCCGCCAAGTAATTGCGGATCGGTCGCTCGCTGCGCGTGAGGCTTGTAGGGAAGCCGCAATACCAACAGATAGAACGACAGAACGGAACATGGATGTATAGCGACACGGGATCGTCGGGCGGCAGCCGCCTCAACCACGTCTCACAAGTCTTGGCACCGACAGTCGCGGAGAAATCCGGTACGGTCGGGTATATGGTGTACCAAGGCAGGCGAGCGTCGCAATATTTGTTCAGAAGAGACGTCTGCAAAGCCCAACTTTCTCGTGATCCAGCGGCATGAAGCTGACCGATGCCCACTGTTATGTCTTTGCGTTATGTCAAAGGGGTCTAACGGTCCCTGAGGTTTGGCCTGCTTTCGATGTCACTGCCAAACGCAGCGTAGGGGTTCAGGCCTGGAAGTGAGAGCCGCTCGTCCGCGATTATCTGGACGTTTATGGTGGCATATGAATTCCTAAAAGGACGCTCGAATTGGCGCGGCGTGCCGCGACTAGCCGCGCGCAGTATCAATCGCTCATCGGGCAGCGTCGTTTCCGCATTCCCTGGCGTGCTACCTCTTTGCGACGCAAACAGGGATCTTAAAACCTCAGCAGGGCAGCTGAGCTTGTTGCTGTTCGACCCGGCTTCCCGAGGAAAGGTCGACGTGGTTGCTCTGCAATGCCTCCCGTTCAAGGCCGGAGCGTCACGGAGATAAGTGACTTGCTAGATCAGAGCGCGATGTGCGATTGCAGCACATGACGCTACGTGCGATTCAAGTCTTTTGGAGCAGCTCACGAAAAACTTTTTTTGGTTTCAAGCAAAAATCAATGAGCCTCAATTCCGCCACGCTGCTTGTCTCATTGCGGGAAGCATCATCACGGATGTACTGATGATGTTGGGGTGGCCCCGGCGCACTTTACCGCCCCCCGCGAGGTGCGTCGGGACGCCTTGGTTCGCCGGCATCTCGTTCAGATCCAAATACATGTCACCAACTCACAACGACTTGGACGTCGTGCTGATGGTAAACGCGAGCTCGGAACGATCTGCTATACGTTCTATTCTGCTTCATCGTTGAGGCGTTTCGTTTCTGATAACACCGTTGCAGCCGTTGATCGGCCAGATCGGATATCTGTGTAGTCTTCATTGGCGTCGCATCAATGCGTTGAACCTCCAGATTCAGTTCCACATAAGCCTCCTGGTGAGGCGTCGCCGATCTCGGCTATGGCCTGGCGAGGCTTCAACCAAGCGTGCCGAACGAAGAGCACCTGATGGACGGCCTCGTTTGCTCGCCCGGCCTGCCCGACGTTGATCCTCCCCTCGATTGGAAGCGTGAACCGAATGCGATCTAGTACTGACCGTCCGGCTGAGGACCATCAGCCGGAACGCGCTCGGATCCGCCTCACCGTCGCTCGACCCTACGGCTTTTCGCCATCGTGTTGGCGGCTTTCAGAGTTGGGCAAGGCGCTCGGACCAGGCTTGAGCCGCGGCTTGCAGAAACCTTGTACTTCGATTTGACCGCGCTGGGATCCCCGCATGAAAGATGTGCGTTTCGATCTCAAGTGCGAACCAATTGGATGCCGGCAACGAGCAGAACCGCTGCCAGTATGTATCTGATGGCTGTCTGGCTCAACCATTTCAGGCCGATTACTGTTCCAGCGACCGCACCCGCCAGCACGGCGATTGTGTAAAGAGCAAAATCCTGGGAAGGAAATTGGCCAGTGAAAAGAGCTCCGACGAATCCGACTGTGGAGTTGGCCAGGATAAAAGGGGGGGATAGCGCGACGGTCTGCCTCGGTGATGCCCAATTCAGTGCGATGAGCGTCGGGGCGAGGAACACACCGCCGCCCACCCCTGTCAGGCCGGAGACGAGGCCAAGGACCGCGCCAATGCTCACGCTTGCCCGGAGCGGAGTTTCGCCGACGCGATCGACGGCTTGTCCCCGGTGCATGATCATTACTGCGCTCGCCAGAAGAAGAACGAGCCCGGTCAGTGTTTTGTACATCTGCTCCTCGAGCACAATCAAGCCACCGGCAAGTGACGCTGGCATCGACGAAAAAAGAAGAGGGCGCAGGAGTGTCCAGTCAACGACCTTGTTGCGGTTGAACAGCCAAGTAGAATAGGTCGCGACAACAATGTTGAGACCAAGCGCCGTGGGGCGCATCTCTGTCGATGACATACCAAAGAATGCCATCAGCGAGAGGAATGCAGTACCGCCAGCCTGGCCAACGCTCGCATATAGCAGGGAGATGATCGCGAAGAGCAGGGAAGCCATGCTTCACCGATTTTGGCGACGACCTTCGCCCTGTTTTACCAAGCCCATCATGATTGGTGCATCTGGTGCGGCTCAAATTGTGTTTCCGATCGGGGGCGGCTCTAATCGTTTCCCCGAATCGCGCGGCCGGAGGTGCAGTCAGTTCAAGTTCCTTAGCGAGTGCCATGTGTGGACCCTCCCATCAATTGCCGAGGTTGGTAGTTGACTGGGCCCCAATAGGGGGGTGAGTCCCTGAGAGGACGGCACTCGAGGAGGGGGCGGCCGAGGTGAGCTGCATTTCTTGCTGTAGCTCACCTCGTGCCGCGGTTCGCGATGGTGCTGTCGCCTTCCCTCCCCATGTCATGAATGCTTCGAGGCACCTACCTCGCAACGAACCGTCCGCGTTCGAAGCCCTTCTGCGACGATTGATTTTGGCGAAATCAACAGTTGGTATGGCACTTGCTAGTCCGATCCGGGGGGCTTCCTTCTGGAGATGCGCATGCAAAATGTCTTCCGCATCAAGCAGGTCTCGCGACTGCGGCTATCTCTTGTTGCGCTTTTGACGTGGCCCTTTTCTGCCCGTTCGGTTCGTTTGTCCCGGGCCTGCCGGACGGGTCCGATGAAGCGTCGGACAACAATGTGGAGAGCATGGCGTCTGCATCGGATCTTCCGTGCTGCTCATCGATCGCGTCACCGGCGCTGTCACACGCCGACGATCAGCGACAGGTTAGCGATGGGCGATGTGAAAGATTGGGAAAAAAGATGACGCTTCTGTTGTCTTCATCTGAAAGCAGGGAATTGGTACTGACAAGACGCAGATCGAGTCCCGCACCGAAACGCGCGTGCTCTACCTTACGTGTATCGCGAAGTTCAGAGCCCAGGATCGCCGTGCTCGCATTCGAGAGAAAGCGAAGCGTCGTTCGGACGCAACTGCGTTTTCTCGCCATGCAAGCTAAACAGACCCAAGCATCTAGCCGTTAGTGCTGCTTGGTTCTTGTCGCCGGCACAGTCCCGGGGGCCCTCGGACCGTCTATCACTAGGGGCATGAGTAAGGTGGAGGCATCTTTGTGTTCGCACCGATTCGATCCACAAGGACGACAGGCGATGATCTCCGATTTCGCCAGCTCCGCCATCAGCGAGTACTTTGTCGATCGCCTCGGAGCAAGGATGATGACGCTATCTCGGCTGCCTGACGATGCGATCATCCTGGCGCAGTCGCCGGCAGAGCAACGAATGCGGTGAATGGCGTCGGAGAGGGAAAATCGTCATGGGAAATTGGGATGATCGTGGGAATCAGCGACAATGCAGTCATTTTTCATGTCGAGAATACGATGGGAAAGCTGGGCGCGACCAGCCGGATTCAAGCAGTCGCGATAGCTATTCGCCTCGATGTTCTTTGAATTCAGTTAAGGAACGAGCGCCAACTGTCACATCTTTGGCTCCCAGTTTCTGGCAAGTTGACCATGGCGCTTTCGGCGAACTCGCAGATATAACGCTCCTTTGGGCAAGTCTGCATCTCGCGCTGGGTGAGGCTCTGGGGCTTCGTAGGGTCGGTGAGATGTGGAATCGGCGGATCTAATGCTCACTGGTCGGAGCATGGCGGCCTCTCTCCATCGAGCGCGTGATCCTTTGCTCAGACGCGCTCGCAATCCTTGCTCCGGAAGTAGGACAGGGGTCCCTAGGGAGAGGGACAGCTGAGGAAAGAACCCCGACCGCCGGTCGGGGTCCCGATTCAAGCAAGCGCGGGGGGACCTTTATCTGGCAAACGGCGAGCCAAACTTGTAGTTGAGCCGTGCCGTGATGAGATCGATGTCCTGGTGCACGCGATCCGCGCCAAGGGCCGCTGGGAAGCTTATGTTGCTGCGCTGCATGAACAAGTGGTTATACTCGACGCCAGCCGACCAGCTCGGCGTGAGGCTGACTTCGGCACCGGCGCCCAGCACGCCACCCCAGCGAACATCACTGTTTTTGCCAATCTCTGTGCCAGTTGCCACCGAGTTGACGTGATAGGTGTTGCTGGTCAGCGCAGCGCCGCCCTTGCCATAAAGGAGGATAGCATTGAACGCGTATCCAATATGGCCCGTGAGTAGACCGAATGCATCTGTCGTGGTGCCAACGGTGTCTGCCGGGAAGGCGGTGCTGACATTGGAGCCGCGGAAGTCGGCCCAGTTGCCCTGGCCTTCGAGGCCGTACACCATGTTGAAGATGTGCCAACGATAGCCGATCTGGCCGCCAATCGTACCGCCAGTCGAATTGTGGCACCCCTCGGAAGCGACGCCATTGAAATCCCAGCAATTGCTGCTCGTTCCCCAGCCACCATTGGCGCCGATATAGTAGCCGGACCAATCGATGATCGGGGCTGCGACCGGCAGCGGTGCCGCCTTGACCTTGACAGGCTGCCCGGCCAGGTCCGTGCCGAATGAGGGAGTGGCCGCACCGAGTGCGCCCATAATGGCAGTCAGAATCAGAATCTTTTTCATTCGAGTGTCGTTTCCTTTCGGTGCCCCCCGGCGCCGTGCGTTTAACAACATGAACGCGAATTGCTGTAACTGCCGCACCACATGTCTTCGAAAGAAATGTCACCAATCGTACGTGGCGTCAGATTGCGGAGCCCGCAGCTTGCCGCTGTTCCGCTTCTACGGAGACGCTACGGCTCGGCAGTGGTTGCCCCGCGCGGATTGTTCTTTGACATGATCGTTCATGATGAGCTACGACGCGAAGCAATCTGGGAGGTGTTTGGCTCCTTCTGTCGCTAAGGAGCGACAAACCCAGGCCGCGCCCTACAATGCTGGACCGATGGCCCGCCTCGGGCGCTCAAGGTCATTCTTTCGGCACGGTGTGCTATCGCTTGAGCGATGCCGGCCGTTGCAGGCTCGATCGCTCTGGCTCGGGAACTACCACAAATCTAGCTAGCTCGAAGTCCGTAACTCTACCACCGATCGATGGGTCGCGAAGCCTGCTGTGGCTATGCTAGACAATGCTCTTGCTTGAAATTGCGCAAGCCCGGGCCGAGCTCAAGGTGAGGCAGAAAAGGGTGGTCGGCTTCCTGGCGCGAGGAATACTAGCGCGGCCGCCCCGTCTCGCCCCCGATTGGGCCTGTATTCAGCTTACTGGTCTTGCGGTCGCCAGAGGAGCGGCAGGCCTCAGCTTTCGGGAACGTTCTCGTCAACGGGGCCGCACATGAGCAGAGAAAAGTCCGCTCGACCACGTGCTGACCCGATTGTTCTACGATAAAGGCGCCCTAAATACCTCAACGGCGCCGGACGCTCTCGCCGGTCCATGTACAAGCGCCTGGTTGCTCGGGCGACAGCGCCAGTTCAGCCCGCAAGTTGCGTATCGCCTCGTTTGCCAGATCCAGAGTATTCCGTTCTCCGTTTCTTATCAAATGCTCGAGGTAAGTGCGCAGTCGGCTATGAAGGACGGCCTTGCGATTATGTGCCAGCAGCGGATCCTTCTCGACAAAGCTCCAAGCCTTCTCAAATGCGACGCTCACGACGGCATCTGGCACCTGCTGGGAAGAGAACTGATCCATTCAAACACTCCTCGACATCCTGAAAGGAAGTACCTTCGCAAAGCAAACCGAGATTGTGTTGCATGTCTAAGCAAGAAAGACATCAGCTCTGCAAGACTTTCTACCGAGCTGCTCTCGGCGCTTTCAGGAGAGGATAAAGATGCTTGTTGAAGTTGTGATGACCGAACGTCGTGACGGGCACCATTCGAATAATTCTGAAACGAGTGAGACGAGTACGGGTTACCGTGCACTTCATTGCCGCAGTGGTCCTGTTGGTAGGTCACGAGTCACAAGTTGTGGCTCCTGTTCATTTACTCGGAAGATCGGCGCCCACCAGTCGCGACTAAAGCCGAGCATGATGAATTGGACCGCGCGCTCATTTTCCACCCTCAAGCCAAGAAGCGTCCAGACCGCAATAGTCCTTGTGATGTCGAATTGTGGATCATGTAGCGTGTTCCGGATGTGACTTGTCTGTCGGCTTTTTGACATGTCTCGATGGCCCATTGCCGGGTGAGTCACCTGCGCATGGCCTCCTGCTCCGGGTGTGGTGTTTGTTACCGGTCAGTCGCCCTAGAGAGGAGCGAGATGCAACGGCAATGGCGATGCTCCCATAATGGATTCTTTGTCGTCTGGCAAAGACGGTTCGGCCCCGTTCGCTGCGGGTTTGAGACAGACCGGCGTAGGGAAGCCGGCGCAGCGAGGGACCGGAAGCGGCGGTAGTCATCCGAGGTCTCGCACGTATGTGTTGGGTTGCGCTTCCGAGCTCTCGACCCCTGCAGCTGGCCACAGACGTCGAGAGACAGCAAGGTCCAGCTGGATGGAATATAATGTGTCGTCCGCGGCGCAAGATAGAGCGAGCCTGGTTTCGAACGTGGTGGCGAGCAGTTGCTATATGGCAAGCCAGCGGGAGCGGCGCGCCTACGGATGGTGAGCCCATAAATAGAAAATGTCGATCGCTGGTGCGTACGGCCTTAGCGCAACCGTCAGCCCAGCGATAAACGTTCGGTCAACGCCGTCAACCTTCAGAAAAAAGCAAATTAAATCTCAGTCCGCTGCTGCACGTGAAAAAATGAGTTTGGCGATCGTCATTCGATTGGCGGAAGTCCGCAGCGCGGCCGGTAATGCCGCGACAGTCTGATCAAATAGGCGTCCCAGAACCTGAAGGTCCTCGGGGTGGTAAACGCCACGGTCTCGCGACAGTCGCATTCGTCCGTCGCCGGTTCTCGTGTCGCCAAGCCGGCCGAGCTCCAATTCCGCCGTAATCATTTGGCCTATGAGCGCATTAAGTAATCGGATCGCTTCGAGCTCGTTATCTTCTTCGCGCATGAGGGCAGCCACGATCTCGAGTTGCAGGTCGATGCGATCCTCGAGGTTCTGTATGCGTGAATTGGAAGGGTCAAGTTCCACGGTATTTCTCCAAAGTGGTGAAATGCAGGACAGGCTGAGTAGAGGTATCGTTTCCCGTTCGGCAGATGCCCGACGCTTCGCTGGACGTGATTGCTGCACAGGAGGTGCGCTCGGTCCCATAGAGGCGGGCACACATGTGCCGCGAAAGGACTGCAAAGGCGGATGAGGGTCTAGGGAAAAACGAAGAGCGTTGTCGTTGGCGCGGGATTTGAATGGATTGTCGCGCTGTCCAGCGCGTCCGGCAATGGCACCGACTCCGTTGGGGGGCCAACAGCTGATGGTACTGCTTTGCTTGGAGGCCGCCGCGGGGGCATCGGATTGTTGACGCTACAGGCCTCGTCAGAGCGAAAAGTCCAGCCTGCACCGGTGGAAAGGGCAGCTCACCTGCCTGAGTTCTATGCTGCGGACGCATTTACCATCGCCGAACAGTGTGCGTGAGAGCTGTCTTCTTGGAGTCTTCAAGTATCGTGCCAAGGGGAGAGGCGACGACGTGATAGATTCCGCGCGAACTGCGATTGGTCATCGCACTGCATTCGTGCCCCGCGTGTCTCGCTGTCAAACATTGCTCGATGCAGCCACGACAGACCTGGGTGGCGCTGCGACCAAGCTGAAAAGGATCCATTATCGCGCGACATTCGTGAACTTTGCTTTCCGTAAGCCGGCGACCGACTTATGCGGTGATTGGGTTGAATTAGTAAAATAGAAAGTGTTGATGGGATGCATCCAGCTCGTTGATAGCGCCCGTGAGCAGCCTCAGTGCCTTCATCGGGAGTCGGTTAATTGGTGTTTCCTACGGTCTAGGTCTAGCGTGCATAAGGAATGCTGGGCAGCGCTGCTGATCTGCTGATGCCCGATCGAAATTGACCGGCACGAAGTTGCGGGGCGAACAGCGTTGAATCCAACCCTAAAACCCTGGATACTCCCAAGCCGAAGTCAGACAACGGTGCTGCTATTTGTCTATCATCGGATGTAGCACCTCCGGCAGCTCGACGCTGCGTAGCTCTGCGAGCGCCGCAGCGAGAGCGAAAAACGCTCCGAAAGCGGCAAGTATAAAAGAGCTAGCGAGTATCGCTGCAATCAAGTTCGGAGGACGTCTCATCTTGCGTATACTTTGCGGTCGGGAACGCGGCGTTCCGTGCAAATCAGTACCTCGTGACGCGTTCAACATGGCCGTTGCGCCAGCGGTAAACCAGAAATCCAGAAGCCGAGTTGTCTCCTTTTTTGTCGAACCGGACCGGGCCAACCACGGTATCGATCGGCCGTGAACGAAGTGCGCTGGCGACCCGCGCAGGGTCGAAGGAGCCGCTACGGTACACCGCCTCTGCCCAGGCTTGCACAGCTGCATAAGCGTATAGCGTGTAGCCTTCAGCGGACCGGCTGGAAGCTTTGAGGCCGGCGACCGCGCCGGCCGCGTTGGCATTCCCGGCGGGATCGGGCATGAAGGTAAACAGTGTGTCATTCCCAGTGCTGCCGGTAATGGCCCAGAATTCGGAGGTCATCAGGGGATCGTTCGCCATACTCTGAAGTCTGCTTTTGCTTCTGATGCCTGGCGTAGAAACAATCCAATTTCGGTATGATAACCGCCGATATAGGCGACGCGCACCCGATCCTTCTTCATTCTTGAGACCAACGCTCTGAAGTCCTTTTCGCCGGCAACATAGCTTTGCCGAGTGACTTGTCGTCCGAATCGATGAAGCCGGGCTTCAACCACGTCGGCAATTCCCTTGCCAGCAGTGCTCTTATCGTCGAGCACCGCGATATTCTCGTTGGGATAATTCATGTGAATGTACTCGGCGGCAACGGTTCCCTGTTGGTCGTCGCGGCCGCAGATCCGAAAGACAGTCTCAAGGCCGCGATCTGTAAGCTGAGGAGTTGACGAGCCTGGTGACACCTGAACGATGCCTGCTTCGGCGTAGATGTCGGAGGCGGGGATCGAGGAAGAGGAACAAAAGTAGCCAACCACCAACAGGACCCGCTCTGTCGTGAGCTTATTCGCGACTGCGACAGCTTGCCTGGGGTCGCAGGCGTCGTCAGCGACACTCAATACAACCTTGGCGTTATCGGGCAGTAGGCCCGAAACATTCAAGACTTCGACTGCCGCAGCCGCACCATCGCGCATTTGGGCGCCGAACGCGGCGCTGCTTCCGGTCATTGGGTCAGCCACGGCGATCTTTATTTCAGAGCCGCGCGCAGACGGACCGGCGAGAGCGCAGAAGAGAAGCGCTGCACTCGCAACAGAGGCGGGCCGCCTATTCACCATTGTAGAACTTCCAATGCTCACCTGAAGTGAACCACAGTTAGTTGTAAGCTTGCACGTCGGCAGGGCGAGGTTGCCTGCCGAGCAGACGTGCGATGGCTCAGTGAGCTTCCAACTGGAAGGTCTACAACTTGACGTTACGTGCGGATCAAGCCCTTTCGGGAGGGAGCGATGGAGCTGTCAGGGAAGCGAATCGATGGGCGATGACCATCTGCCCATTCCCTGAGACTCTCAGCCGCATCAGAGAGCGGCCGGTTAACCTAGCGCTTCTAGAGGTTGTCCCGGAGACGTGTGGAACCGGCCTTGAACGCGTCAGTACGGCTGATCCTCCAACCCGCTAAGGGCGAGATCGAGATATTGCATCAGGCAGGGATCCCAACCAGCCAGACTGCGGGGGGCGCTTAATCGTGCAAGTACCTTCAGGATCATCGAAACGCGTGAATCGGCGCCGGCGATTTCGCTGATCAGCAAGCGTGCTGCAACTGCGACAGTCTTTGCGCGCTCGCCGCAAGGGTGCTCGCCCCGATCCATGCAGTCGCGAAGGTCGTCGCGGATTCGGCGCCAGCGGTCCTCGCGCTCCGCAGCTAAATTGCAGGTGCATTCGGACGTCTGACTACGCGTCTCAACCCGCGACATGGCATTCAGGGTGGCAGGCAGCTCATGCACACTTACCTGCGCCTCGCCGTCGATGGTCATGTTGCGCAAACGGTCCCGTAACAAAGTTGCTCGCGCGACTTGAAGTTCTATGCGCTCTAGGTGTTTGCGCAGCAGGTCCGTGAGTGAGGTCGTGCCTTCCATAGCTTTACGGATCTCGATTAGCGAGAAGCCAAGCTCACGCAGCGCGCGAATCTGGTGAACCCGCTGCACGCTTTCGCGGTCATACATCCGGTGACCGCCGTCAGTACGCTCTGTGGCGGCTAGGAGTCCAGTGTGCTCATAATGGTGCAGCGTGCGTACCGTTACTCCGGTCGCCTCTGCAAGTTCGCCAATGCGCCATCGACGCCTTCTTGGTGTAGCTCTGTTCATGTTGTTCAATTTCAAAGCCTACAACCTGACGTCACGTATGATTCAAGCGGCTTTCTAAGCTCCAGCTGAATCGTCTTCCACCCCGACACGCGAGTGGTGACTATCCTTAGAATGGCGGCCGATCAACCCTTAGGGGAAATGGTGATCAACAACTTCGTCAGGCGTGCCAGTTGAGCCTCGCCAGCCGCTGTGCGCTCCAGGATGAGCTTGGCGATTGCCGTGCGGTTCTCTGGACTCCGCATCGATGGAGGAAGCGCGTTGACGGCGCCGTCATAAAGTCGTCCGAGGGCAGAAAGCTCTTCTGGATCGAACACCCCGCTGCAAAGCTTCAACGTTCAGCTCCTTGTTTGAAATTGGTCAGCGCAGCGCACGTCGTCAAGACGTTTGGCTGCGGTAGGGCCAAAACAAGTCATACCTGCGGCGCGGAGCAATGAAGGTGTGATGTACTGCTGGGTGATGCGCTAGCGCCACACGCGTGCGCGATGCTTGCTTCGACTGCGCGGCTGGTCCGACGATCTCTATGCGAGCAGTGGATGTTGGTAGGACTCCGAAGACGCTGATCGTCTCCGTTCATCGGGAGCAACGACTGACTGACACGACAAGAGCTGCCTGCCTGTCCTACCTCCTTGAGACAGGTGCGCCCGCACCCGCAGTTGCAACGGAAGCGCCTAGCTTCAACGCGAGCTCGTCGGTTTGTCCCCGTCCACGTCGCTAAAATCAGGCCGGCAGTCTGCCGCGCCTAGGCGAAGATGCGAGGAACTACATAACGTCCTACGAGCCGGTGGGTCGCGAGGAGCTTTATCCTCCGACAATGAGAGCAAGATAGGCGAGGTGTGTTGAGACAAGTGTTGGAATGCGAGGACCGTAGACTTTACGGATGGGCTTACGGCAACGGGGAGACAGATCGTACGAGATGTCCCGCGGTGTCTGCTTCTTCCGAGAGGCTGGTGACAGGGAGCTCTTGTGTAGTTGCCATGCGGGTGGCCTCCTGCAACAATATATCCCTCATCCACAGACTTCCCGGGTCGCTGTTCTGAAGCGCGGGCCATTGGACCGCCTCAGTGAAGGCGGGGAATGGATGCGGAAGCTCGACGATCTTAAGGGGCATCGTTCTTTGGAAATGCCTCACGAGCCCTAACGGCATGGTGCCTATGCGGTTCGTCCCAACCAGGAGGGGCGGGATCATACTGAAGCTCTGCACGAGAATGTCGATGCGCCGAGTGGGGCCGAGATCCATTAAGAATGAATGCTCAACTGGCGTTTGGGGCGCACCTTCGTGCTTAACTGCAACGTGACCCATCGACATATATCGATCGAATGTAAGCCGGCGTTGTAATTCCCTGTTGGTGCAGCAGCCTACGCAGACGAGTCTCTCCTCGAATAGGGCCGCTCTTGGGTGCGTGCTGGACATGAAAAAATCTGGCAAGATAACAAAATCGACTTCGCCGCGGCGGAGGAGCTCCTCGTGCTCATCGGTCGGCGCCTCCAGTTGGAAGCTGACGGTGGGGGCTTCTCGCGTGACGCGCTCTACGACATTTCGGAAGAATACAACTGTTATAAAATCCGAAAGGACGATCTTGAATCGGCGGTTCAATCGAGCTGGGTCGAACGCATCCCGCGCCATAATCGAGAGTTCAATGTGCATTAGAGCCTCGCGCACAGGAGCCGCCAGCCCTTGCGCGCGTGAGCTCAAGACAAGTTCGCGCCCCCTCATTCCAAACAGCTCATCACCGAAATAGGAGCGCAGCCGGGCAACGGCCGCGCTCATGGCCGGCTGACTGAGATTGATTTTGCGTGCCGCTGAGGAGAGGTTGCGCTCAGCTATTAAAGCGTCCAGCGCGACGAGAAGGTTTAGATCCAGACCTTTGAAACGCATCTCTTCCTATCCGGCAGAAACGTCCTTGCTACGCAAAAGCGTGCCGTGACGGCTGCGTCTGGAGCAATCGTCTCGACTCGCCCGAGTTGACATCGCGCAATCCTGCTACCGCGAAAGGAAGCTCGCGAAATTCCGCAAGAATGGAGAGCGAACGCTAGGCCAATCGGCAGCGGCGCGTAAGCGTCAGGAGCCTCTCAGCTGATTGGTCTCGCCGGTTTCTGCCCGACAACGCAGCTGAGTCCGGTCGTTCGCTAATGGCAGATCAACCCACAGTCCGCGAGCTCGCCAAAGCGACCTGTCGAGGCTGCGTCGTGCAGCGTTAGTCACGACGGTGAACCTACAACCTGACGCAATGTGCGATTCAAGCCATTTTATTCGCGAAGCTATACATTTTTTACTGGAGGCATGTCCGGCCGCGACAGCGGCTGGCGTAGCCTGAATCCGGCGCAAGCGCATCAAAATAGACCTTCAGTTACCACGCTCACCGGGGAAGTCTTCGCAAGCGATTGCCGCATTGCGAGGTCTGTGGCGGTTTCTCCGCAAAGGACCCTGAAGCGAGGAAAGGGACCGAGCACGTCGGAGGGGCAAGCGTGCCTAGGATGTCCAAAGCGTAGCTTGCGGGTAAGCCTAACAGCGCCTGCGAGCCGGAGGCGTTTGCTCCCCAGATGCCATGTTGGATGCCTCCTCGAGCAATATCCGCCGCATCCAGATGCTCGCCGGGTCGGTGTTGTGGAACGACGGCCACTGCACGGCCTCTGTGAATGTGGGGAGAGGGAGCGGCGGTTCGATGATCCGCAGTGGCATTCGCTTTTCGAAGTGTCTGGCCAGCCGTAAGGGCATCGTGCCGATGCGGCTCGTGTCTAACAATATGGGCGGAATCAGGCTAAAACCCTGCACAACGACCTCGATTCGTCTCCTCAGACCGT
The DNA here is from genome assembly GCF_028128625.1 of Bradyrhizobium sp. CCBAU 45389. NCBI lineage: Bacteria > Pseudomonadati > Pseudomonadota > Alphaproteobacteria > Hyphomicrobiales > Nitrobacteraceae > Bradyrhizobium > Bradyrhizobium sp. CCBAU 45389. The sequence goes on from NZ_LBIY01000084.1 coordinate 51,292, forward strand.
GCTCAAGCAAAAACCATTCTTCGAGGTTCGGTCTCAGGGCCCGTCCGAACTTGGCAGTAACGTGCCCCATCGAGATGTATTTCTCGAACGTAAGCTGCCGGGATAGCTGCTTATTCGTGCGGCATCCCACGCATACGAGGCTCTCATCGAACAGCGTCGCCTTAGGGTGCGAGCTCGACATGAACAGTTCCGGCAGAATGAGAAAGTCGACCTCGCCCCGCCGCAGCAGCTCATCCGGTTCATCAGAAAATGGCAGCAGTTCGAAGCGCACTGCGGGAGCTTCTTGTGCCATGCGGTCCACAATTCTGCGAAAGAAAACGATCGTCATGAAATCTGAGAGAATGACCCTGAAGCGTCGACTCGACTGAGCCGGGTCGAACGCGTCCCGTGATATGATCGAGAGTTGGATGTGCAGCAGGGCCTCGCGAACCGGGCCTGCAAGCGCCTCCGCGCCAGGTGTCGGGACGAGCTCGCGACCTCTCATAGTAAATAGTTCATCGCGGAAATAGGTGCGCAGCCGTGCGATCGCAGCGCTCATAGCGGGCTGACTCAGGTTAATTTTACGAGCCGCCGCTGTGAGGTTGCGTTCCGTCATCACGGCGTCGAGCGCAACGAGAAGATTTAGATCAAGTCCCTTGAACCGCATGCTGTCAGTCTATCCATCGCGTGGATGTGTTGCATCGAAACAATCGATTTTACCAAACTGCGGGAAATTGGATAGCAAACTGAAGTTTGCAAAAGTAATTGGGCGCGCCACGATGCTTTCCGATCGTTCACGTGAGCTAAGAGAAGAGCGTCCAGACGTGCGAGCGCACCATGGGCGCGCGCTGTTGCTTCTTCTTCTTAAGCTCGCCCGTAACGCCAAGCGCGTCCCGATAAACGTTGGTATGCGGATTTCATCCGTTTCCATATTTGACGTTTACCCGCGTACAATTGAGCGCGCGTTCAGCCTCATTCTAGTGTCGAGGAATAGCGGCAGACGCAGATTGCGGATGCCAAGAATTCCAGGCGCCGCTCCAAATGGCTCGGCTGTCCAGTGAATGCGGGGCGTGTCGAAGATGTATAGAAGCCAGTTTGATCCGATGCCGCTCCGATGCGCCATCGATGAGGCTTGCGCGTCGATGGCCAGCCCTCAGACGTCGAAGCGCCGGAAGACGATGCGACAGCAGGCGCAAAAGCTAGCTGATGCAGACAGGTTCTGGCTAGTCCAACCGCCTCGTCGGCACCTTCCGATTTATAGCGCGCGCGGCATTAACCGGACGAGCGTGCAATCAAACGATCGCTCCATCGTGCAAAGGCCAGCGGCGCGGAGCAGGCGAGCGGTGCCGAGCTCCGACAGAGCATGGCGGCGCATCTCAGCATTGATCGGCGGTTCGCCGAATAGCGAATTCACGTGACCATCCCTCTTAATTCCACCGGCGCAAGGAAGCTCGCCATGAACATTGCCGTGTCCCCGACTGCGGAAGTGCCTTCTGCTCGCGCCCAAGTGCAGTGGAGCCGTCGTTGGGAAAGTGAACTTCAGCTCTCCGATCATGCCGAGCTCGCGGAGTTCTTCCGCAAGAGCTACGGACCGACGGGTTCGTTCAATGCGCAGCCGTTTGAGGGGAACCGAAGTTGGGCCGGCGCAAGACCCGAGCTCCGCGTAATTGGTTACGACGCGCTCGGGGTAGCGGCTCACATCGGGCTACTGCGCCGCTTCATCAACGTTGGTGGAGCCGATCTCCTTGTGGCCGAGCTGGGGTTATATGCGGTGCGCCCGGATCTCGAGGGTCACGGGATAAGCCACGCAATGCGCGTGATGTATCCCGCACTGCAGGAGCTGGGTGTTCCATTCGCCTTTGGCGCGGTTCGCTCGGCGCTTGAAAAACATTTGACCCGACTGGTCGAAAGGCAGGGGCTCGCCACCCTGATGCGTGGCATTCGCGTCCGCTCCACCCTGCCGGACGTCTATCCAAATTTATCGCCGACGCGCATCGAAGACGTGATTGTCGTGGTGTTTCCGGTCGGACGCTCGATAAGCGAATGGCCGGCCGGGACTGTCATCGATCGGAACGGGCCTGAGTTGTGACAGAGCGTTCTACCCTATCTATTGTCCGCTGCGACTACGCTGACGCGGGCGAAAGTCGAGCTGTCTATTTGACCTTTGACGATGGGCCAAATCCATTTTGTACGCCAGGGGTGCTCGATGTGCTGGCGCAACATCGGGTCCCCGCGACATTCTTCGTCATCGGGACGTACGCTACGGAGCATCCTGAACTCATCCGACGAATGATTGCGGAAGGGCATGAGGTTGCGAACCATACGATGACCCATCCTGATCTATCCAGATGCGGACCTGCGGAGTTACACGACGAGGTGCTGACGGCGAGCGAGGCCATCCGTCTGGCGTGCCGGAAGGCCTCGCCCAGGCATATGCGAGCGCCTTACGGCAAATGGACGCAAGAGGTGCTCGCAATGGCGGCGAGCGCTGGTCTCACGGCTCTGCACTGGTCGGTCGACCCTAGAGATTGGTCCCGCCCCGGGGTTGATACAATTGTGAATACGGTACTGGCGAACGTTCGCCCGGGTGCAATTGTGCTCCTGCACGACGGATATCCTCCCGATGAGGAGAGACTGTGCGGTGATGCCACGCTGCGCGATCAGACCAAGACGGCGCTGGCATATCTGATTCCCGCACTGCAACGGCGCGGGTTTGTAATCCGTCCACTCCCTCAACTCCACTGAAAAAAACGACACCCCATGGACCTGCTCGCGACAACCAGTGCTGCCGCCGTTTCATCTTATGCGCTCCTCTCGACTATCTATAAGAGCGTGCAAGCGCTGTATGCCCAGCCGGCGATCGACTCATCGTTGGACGACCTTGGACAAGCAGAGGTGGTCCTTCCTGCTGTGGACGTCATCGTACCGTGCTTCAACGAGGATCCAAACACACTCGCCGAATGTCTGGAGTCGATTGCCAGTCAAGACTACGCCGGAAAGATACAGGTCTATGTAGTCGATGACGGATCGGCAAACCGCGACGTTGTCGCTCCTGTGCACCAGATATATGCGAGCGATCCGAGGCTCAGTTTCATCTTGTTGGCAAGCAACGTGGGAAAGCGCAAGGCGCAGATCGCAGCAATACGCAGCTCATCCGGTGATCTGGTTCTCAACGTCGATTCCGATACGATACTTGCGGCCGACGTCGTCACGAAGCTTGTATTGAAGATGCATGACCCGGCAATCGGTGCGGCCATGGGTCAGCTGATAGCAAGCAATCGCAACCAGACCTGGCTGACCAGGCTGATCGACATGGAATATTGGCTCGCGTGCAACGAAGAGCGCGCGGCACAGGCGCGCTTCGGTGCCGTCATGTGTTGCTGCGGCCCATGTGCCATGTATCGGCGGTCCGCACTCACCATGCTTCTTGATCAATATGAAGCCCAATTCTTTCGTGGGAAGCCGAGCGATTTCGGCGAAGACCGCCACCTAACGATACTCATGCTCAAGGCGGGGTTTCGAACCGAATACGTTCCGGACGCGATAGCAGCCACAGTCGTCCCGCACAGTCTTCGGCCATATCTACGACAGCAACTCCGCTGGGCGCGCAGTACCTTTCGAGATACGTTTCTTGCTTGGCGCCTGCTGCCAGAGCTCGATGGTTATTTGACGCTAGACGTTATCGGGCAAAATCTCGGCCCATTGCTCCTCGCCATTTCATCACTTGCTGCGCTCGCACAGCTCCTGATCGACGGCTCTATACCCTGGTGGACCGGATTGACGATTGCTGCAATGACTATGGTCCGGTGCAGTGTGGCAGCGCTTCGTGCTCGCGAGCTGCGGTTCATCGGCTTCTCGCTCCACACACCGATCAATATCTTTCTCTTACTGCCTTTGAAGGCCTATGCGCTTTGTACATTGAGTAATAGCGATTGGCTATCGCGAAAAGTCACCGATGTGCCGGCGGAAGAGGAGAAACAGCGTGTCATTCTGCACCCTAATGCCGGACGAGGTGCGGCTGGTGTGGGGGTGGCGCCTGCTCCTATTCGTACGGCGCCGTTATCGCAGCCTCCGTCGAGCCTGGCGGCGACGGAGAGTGTTTCCGGTCGCGATCGTTCGACTGTCTACAAATAGGTGGTCGGCTCATGACTCAGGACGCAAACCATCAACTATTAGAGCGAGAGTTGGCTGTCGACGACCCATGGTGCCTCGACACTAGTGCGTTCGAGCAGGAGCGATACGCGCAAATGCTCCGGATGTCGCGTTGCAACGGAGATGCGGGGTCTGCCCTCGAGGTCGGATGTGCAGCCGGTGCATTCACCGAGATGCTGGCGCCGCTATGCGTGCGACTTACGGTCGTGGATGTCATGCCGCAGGCAATCGAGCGAGCGCGACTGCGGACTGGGAAGTGGTCACATATTACTTGGGTCGCCTGCGACATTCAGCGGTTCTCGACCACTGAGCAATTCGATTTGATTGTCGTGGCCGAGGTTCTTTATTACCTCAAGGACGTGGTCGAGATGCATGCGGCTATCCGCAACCTAGTGAGTATGCTTGCGCCAAGTGGCACTCTCATTTTCGGGTCTGCGCGCGATGAAATATGTCAACGCTGGGGGCATGCTGCTGGTGCCGAAACGGTGATCACTCTCTTCAAGGAGAGCCTGTCGGAGATCGAGCGTCGGCACTGCCGCACCGGGTCGGCGAACGAAGACTGTTTGATCGTCCGGTTTCGGAAGCCGAGCGACCCCTCAGAACAATCAAACGTTGGCCATTAGGCCAGGAGGACGTATGCGCATCTGCGGAATAAAGTTGACACATGACGGAGCAATTGCTGTCGTCGAGGACGGTCGGCTTCTTTTTTGCGTCGAGCAAGAGAAGCGCGGCAACAGTCCACGCTATCAGTCCGTCGACAATCTCGATGCAGTCGTGCGCGCCTTGGCGGAGCATGGCCTGGATCCGCGCGACATCGATCAGTTCGTGATTGATGGCTGGGACGGGGAGAATGAATCGCAGTTCCAGCTCCTAAGCGGAGAGTTGCCGATCGCGCTAAAAGGCGCGCCATATGTCGAGCGTCATGCTGAGGGCCTCCTCGATTCCGTCGACGGCTTTGGCCTCATCCTCGAAGGCGAGGAGTTTCCATATAAGAGCTACCCGCATGTCACGGGCCACGTCGCGTCAGCATATAGCACCAGTCCCTTCGCCAGCGCGGGGAAACCCGCGTTCTGTCTGGTATGGGACGGCTGTATCTTTCCACGCCTTTACTATGTCGAACCTCAGGGGGCGCGGCTCATCGGATCGCTGTTTCCGATGATTGGCCATGCCTATGCTGCCGCGGGCCTTCACTTCGGGCCATACCGGCAGCCGAACCGCTCCAGTTGGGATTTGGGCATTGCTGGCAAGCTGATGGCCTACATCGCGCTTGGCTCCGTGGACGAAAGCATCGTGGAAGTGTTCCAGGAGCTTTATGAAACGCGGTTGGCGGCTGACACGGAGCAGGCCCGTCGCTACCGCGAAAACATCAACAATGCGGAAGCGTCCCTTGCAGCCATTCACGACTTCTTCGAGGCAAGCGCATTGCGCCTGACGGCCAAGCGCGCGGAAGACGTCCTTGCGTCCTTTCATGTGTTCTTGGAACGTCTTCTTGTTAAGGAAATCGCGATGGTTCTGCTGCGGTACTCGTCGCTTCCGGGAGCGCGAAATCTCTGCATCGCCGGAGGTTGCGGTCTCAATATCAAATGGAATAGCGCGCTTCGCGCGACGGGACTGTTCGATGATGTCTGGGTGCCGCCGTTTCCGAATGACAGCGGCTCGGCAATCGGGGCGGCGTGCGGCGCTATGGCAGCGCAGGATGGCTTCGGGCCGTTGGAATGGTCAGTTTACAATGGTCCGGCCTTGCAGGAGAGCGAGGTTCCGCCGGACTGGGAGGCGGCACCCTGCAGTCTGCGTGAACTTGCGTCGATTCTTGCCGACAACAAGCCCGTCATCTTTCTTTCCGGGTGTGCCGAGCTTGGGCCGCGGGCCCTGGGGGGTAGAAGCATTCTTGCAGCGCCGACGTGCTCGGCAATGAAGGATCATCTCAACGACATCAAGCGTCGCGAGCACTTCCGGCCCGTGGCGCCGATCTGTCTGGAAGATCGGGCGCCGGAGATCTTCAGCCCGGGGACGCCAGATCCTTACATGCTGTTCGATCACCAGACCCGGGCGAATTGGCGCGACAGGGTCCCCGCGGTGGTCCATCTTGACGGCTCGGCGCGGCTGCAGACAATTTCCCGCAACTCTCCTCACAAAGTTGCTGCGCTTCTCGTCGAATTTGAGCAACTCACGGGCATTCCGCTGCTCTGCAACACGAGCGCAAACCTCCACGGACGGGGCTTTTTCCCGGACGCTGCGGCGGCCTGCCAATGGGGGCTTGTCGAGCATGTCTGGTGCGAAGGCATCCTCTGGAGCAAAACGTTCGTCAAGATACCGTCGTCCACGGAACGACTTCTGTCAGCCTAAGATGAACATGTCCACTGTGGCAATCGACTTTTCCGGCGTGAAAAAGTCATTTGGCGACAAGCTCATCGTCAACGACTTGTCGTTCTCGGTTGCGCGCGGAGAGTGCTTCGGACTGCTGGGGCCCAATGGAGCTGGCAAAAGCACGATTGCACGCATGCTCCTCGGCATGATTTCGCCCGACGTTGGCGAGATTACAGTCCTCGATGAGCCTGTGCCTTCCCGCGCTCGTGCGGCGCGTGTGCGCGTCGGCGTGGTGCCGCAGTTCGATAATCTTGAAAACGAGTTCACGGTACTAGAGAATTTGCTTGTGTTTGGCCGCTATTTCGGCATGAGCGCTCGCAAGATCGAGGCGGTTGCGCCCTCGCTGCTCGAGTTTGCGCGCCTTGAGGCCAAAGCGGACGTGCGCGTCTCCAAGTTGTCCGGTGGCATGAAGCGGCGGCTGACGCTGGCGCGTGCCCTGATTAATGATCCGCATTTACTCGTGATGGACGAGCCGACGACTGGTCTGGATCCGCATGCACGTCACCTGATTTGGGAGCGCCTGCGGGTTCTGCTTGCACGTGGCAAGACGATCCTCTTGACCACCCACTTCATGGAAGAAGCCGAACGCCTGTGCGATCGGCTATGCGTGCTTGAGAGTGGATGTAAAATCGCCGAAGGCAAGCCAGACGCTTTGATCGACGAACATATTGGCTGCAACGTGCTCGAAATCTATGGCGGTGATCTACATCAACTCCAAGAGCTGATCAGGCCTTATGCGCGGCACATCGAAGTCAGTGGTGAGACGCTTTTCTGCTACGCGCAATATCCGGAGCAAGTCTGCGTGCATTTGCGCGGGCGAGCGGGCCTTCGCGTTCTGCAGCGCCCCCCGAACCTCGAAGACGTGTTTTTGCGGTTGACCGGGCGCGAGATGGAGAAATGAGCAATGAATGAGAGTTATGCGTCGGTGATGCCGGCTAACGCTTACAACTGGATCGCGGTATGGCGACGAAACTTCATGGCATGGAGGAAAGTCGCGCTTGCATCGATTCTCGGCAATCTCGCAGACCCCATAACCAATCTGTTTGGTCTTGGCTTTGGCCTCGGACTCATCGTGGGACAAGTTGAGGGAACTTCGTACATTGCTTTTTTGGCAGCGGGTATGGTCGCGGTCAGCGCGATGACATCCGCGACCTTTGAAACGCTATATGCAGCCTTTGCTCGCATGGACGCCAAGCGCACTTGGGAAGCAATCCTTTCTACTCAGCTCACGCTTGGCGATATCGTCCTGGGTGAACTGGTGTGGGCGGCCAGTAAGTCCGTTCTGGCCGGAACAGCGATCGGAATCGTCGCCGCCACGATGGGCTATACGTCATGGCCGTCCATTCTGTATGCGATGCCCACAATCGCCCTTACTGGCCTCGTATTCGCGAGCCTTGCGATGGTCGTCATATCTCTCGCACCAAGTTACGACTACTTCGTGTTCTACCAGACACTTGTCCTCACTCCTATGGTGTTCTTGTGTGGCGCGGTCTTTCCGACGAGCCAACTGCCCGGTTCATTTCAGCACGCTGCCGCCATGCTGCCGCTCGCACATTCGGTCGACCTTATTCGTCCAGCGATGCTTGAGCGCGGCGCCGACAGTGCTGCCCTGCACGTAGGTGCGCTCTGCGTATACGCGGTCTTGCCCTTTTTCGCGTCGACAGCGCTATTTCAGCGCCGGCTTCTGCGTTGACATGACATGAGCGAAACGGAGAAGGTCGAATCAATGCAGTGTCATGGTAGGTACCGCGGTAGCTCGCGAGTGACCTGGTCTGTGACAGCTTCTGCAATGACCTTAAGAAGCCACGATCGACCCAGCTCTACGGCCGCCTGTTCGGCCGATCGGTGTCGGACGTCAGCACCCTTATTTATGAGCGCCTGTCGCTCGGCGCCGAGACGGACCTTACAAAGTCGTGTTGTGCTGTCTGGCTTTCGCACCTGCGGAGCGTGACAGTACAGGTTAGATCGGTGGGACGGTGCAGTTTGGCCTTCCCGCCATGGCTAGTTGGAGAACGCAATGTTGTGCCTGGGACTGAGTGGCGGCCTTGACAGAATCTATGAAAGCTCTCCGGAGCTGCCGAATACATTTCTTCACGATGGCGCTGCGGTTCTTGTGCAGGATGGCCGCGTAATTGCTGCTGTCGAAGAGGAGCGCCTCAACCGCATCAAGCACTCCAACAAGTTCCCTAGCAATTCGATCCGGTACTGCCTTTCTACCGCAGGAGTCGAGCTCGGGGACATCGACCGTATCGCGTTCTACGCGACTGAAGCCTACTGCAAAACCATGCTCGAGCGCCTTTCTGTTTCTCAGCCCGTTCCGTTGGACGCCAAACTGTTGCTGCAGCAGCTGCTGGCACGGGAGTTCGGGGCTGAGATCGATTCGTCCCGGCTTTCCTTCGTGAATCACCACGAAGCACATGCCGTGAGCGCGTTTGCCATGTCCGGGTTCGAGCAAAGTCTCGTCTTTGCGATCGACGGAGGTGGAGATTTTCTCTCAGGCTTATTGGCGGTAGGGTCTGGCACCGAAATTGCGGAACTTGTAAGTTTCCCGGAACATAACTCCTTGGGGCTGCTCTATCTTGAGACGATCCGATATCTCGGCTACGGGATGTTCGACGAATACAAAGTGATGGGGCTCGCACCGTATGGTGATCCCGATCGCTATCGCGAACTGTTCGCCCAGTTCTACGAGCTGTTGGACAGCGGTGGCTATCGCGTTCACCTGGACCGAATCGGACCGGCCCTGGTCCGCAACATCCAAGTGCGGCGAAAGGGAATGCCATTCACCCAACAGCATCGAGATGTCAGCGCGTCGCTGCAGGAAGCACTGGAGCGGATCGTCCTTCACACCCTGCGGCACCATCGTGAAGCGACAGGCATGAAACGCTTGTGCCTAGCTGGCGGGGTGGCCCATAATTGCTCGCTCAATGGTAAGCTGCTTTATTCCGGACTATTTGACGACATCTTTGTTCAACCAGCGGCGCACGACGCTGGTTGCGCACTCGGCGCTGCATTAATGGTATCAAATGAGCTAGGTAGGCCAGCGCCGCGCGTGCGACTGCCGGACGTTTATTGGGGGCCCGATCTGGGGAACGAGCAAGCCGTAGAGCTTGAGCTCAACGCATGGTCAGGCCATCTCGACATTCAACGCAGTGATGACATAGCATCCAGTGCGGCAGACTTGATGGCAAATGGCGCTGTAATCGGCTGGGTTCAGGGCCGCTCTGAATTCGGCCCACGTGCGCTTGGTAACCGAAGCATTCTTGCCGACCCGCGTCCTGCGGAGAACAAGGACCGCATCAACGCGATGGTCAAGAAGCGGGAGGGCTATCGCCCCTTTGCGCCATCTGTACTGGAGGAAGATGCGAGCGAGTTCTTTGAGCTCCCGGACGGCGCGTGGCAGCTCCCCTTCATGAACTTCGTGGTTCGTGTGCGTGAAGCCAAGCGTAACGTGCTCGGTGCGATCACGCACGTTGATGGGACGGCTCGGCTGCAGACCGTATCGCGCAAGACAAACCCCGCCTACTGGGATGTAATTAATGCGTTCAAGAAGCGAACGGGCATTCCGATTCTTCTAAATACCTCATTTAACAACAATGCCGAACCGATCGTGCAGTCCGTGTCGGACGCGATCACCACGTTCTTGACGACTGACCTGGACGGACTTGTTGTTGGGCCGTTCCTCGTCAGGAAGCGACCAACATCACTGGAGGATTGGAGTGCGCTAGGCGTTTCATTGCCGCCGTATGCATCCCTTCATCGTGTTCGCTCCCACACAGCGCCAGATCGTCAGGACACGGTCTGCGAGATCCGCACGGGACATTCCGCCCACTCGAGTATGCGTATCTCACCTGAGCTTTTCGAGATGTTGATGCGAATCGAGGGCGAGGCGTCGCTCGGGTGGCTTTTCGAACCAGCCATGCTGGACCAGGCCAAGCGTGAAGATCTTGTGAAGGAATTGCGGCTCGTATGGGAACGGCGGTGCATTCGCCTGCATCCGCCGCGCGCGGCTTGCGGCCACAATGAAGTGCAAAGCGGAACATAGCCGTAAGTCATGAGCACGGCTATGCCTATGCGTGTATGTGAGGGGACCAGGCCATCCGATGCACAGCGGGCCATTGGGCGTCTGGACTTCGGGCTGGTCGATGCAACACCGCTGAAGAAAGTACGGAAAGTATTGAGAGAACGCGGTTCAGCACGGATAACCCCGCTATGAAGTTCTACCGACGCAGCTCGCCGGTACTGCGATCGCAGGCCCTGACGTCGGGCGAGAAGATGCCCGAGATGTCTGTGTTGACATCTCGTGTCCAACCAGGAGCGCACGAAAAGGCAAGGCAGATGGGTAGCGATTTGAGGAAGGATCGGTTCGTCGTGTCCCGGCGACGTACGGGGTTCGGCGACTGTCTGTGGTCACTGGCGGCAGCCTGGCGTTTTGCAAAGCAGACAGGACGGACGCTAGCCATTGATTGGCGGGGATCTTGTTATCTTGATGAACCATTCACCAATGCCTTTCCAGTTTTCTTCGAACCGGTTGATGACATTGCAGGTGTGCAGATAATTTGCGATGACGACATCAATCAACGTTCGTTTCCGGGCCCATTCTTTCCGGCATGGTGGAATAAGCCATCTATCGATTGCGTCTATCGCCCGGACGAGCAGATTTTCCGGGAACGCGACCAACTCGATCAACTATTCCAAAGTCAGAGAGATAGCGACGCTAACACGGTTGTCTGTGATGCCTGCCTGATGTGGCGCTGCGATCAGGAGGCGGAACGAGAAATCTTCCGGAGTATCAAGCCGCGACCTGAAATTCAGGCTCGGATTGATGCTATCTACCGCGAGCACTTTGAGCCGTACAGCGTCATCGGCATTCATGTCCGGCATGGCAACGGCGAAGATATTATGGGGCATGCTCCTTACTGGGCGGACGCGGAGCGCGCCTTGCGGCAGGTCTGTAATGCCATTGATAAGGCCAGGGGCTTGCGCCACGCAAAACCTGTGAGGGCGTTCCTGTGCACGGACAGCGCGCTCGTCCTTGAGCAGGTTTCGGCTAAATTCCCTGATGTTTTCGCGATCCCAAAGCAGTTCCAGGCGCCTCAAGCCGGCCCATTGCACAATCCAGCTCTCGGAGCCGAAGGTGGCTTTTCTGCACTCACCGAGATGTATCTCCTAGCCCGCTGCGACACCGTGATCCGTTTTCCCCCAACGAGCGCGTTCACGCGCTATGCGCGTCTTTTCGCCCCACGCGTTATAGAATTCGATTTGAACGATCCGGGCCGCTTGATCCTAATTGAGGAAGACTCGCAAGAGCTCATGGCTTCATGAAAGTCGCAGACCGGCTGGATCGATCTGACAGCCGCTCTGTACATCCAAGAGTACTGGAAGATCTTTCCTGCGACGATTTTCTGCCCGTGTTGCAGTTGCCGCGAACTTCCAGCGGCGAAGAGAACGAAGCGGGGGTCGGATGCCCTCGGCTGAGGCGCGACTTCGACAAGAACGGCCCTAAACTGCTGCTTCAGCAAAGGAGGAGCACGTCGTCGTCTTCTTTTCGGGCGGGCCACAAATGGAAGCTAATCGGCGCTCAATCACGGATGAACATTTCAGCACGCCAGCTCGTGTTTGGAACCGACACGCCCGATCCCAGTGCTGCTCAGAGCATCGCGCGATAAATCAAAATCGACCGCCTGCCGAATCTAACGTGCAAGCCTGGTACGTCAGTTTTTCCCGAGCGATCTTTGACCTCGACGAGAGGTGCCGGCCAGCCGCAGGCTCGTACGGCTGCGCGATCAAGAGAGCGAACGCGGCTGGTCGCCCTTTCATGAAGGAGGCGAGTGTACTCGCAAACTTACGTAGCGAATTCACCATCGCTGTCGGAAAGCTCACCGCCGCTGTCTTGAATCCGCCAAGCATTCCGCGTGCGCGACATTAGGACGCGAAACGGAAGTGGATTTACGTGCATCGCAGTGGCGCAAATCCTGCTACGGGTGCGCGGGAGCAACAGTAGAGGAGGCGGCTGTGGGTCTCGATCTGCCAAATGACAAACTGATCAGAGGCCCGCTGCCCGAAGCACATATGGATCGCCTCATTGAGGCTGATAAAGCGCATGTTGATCGTGGTGAACCGAAGGCGATGTTGCTCACCGGGGCATCGCGCGGAATTGGCCATGCCACCGCCAAGCTATTCTCGGAGGCGGGCTGGCGCATCATTTCTTGCGCGCGCCAACCGTTCGACGGTGAGCGATGCCCCTGGGGGGCTGGGAATGACGATCACTTCCAGATCGACCTGGGCGATCATCGAATGCTGCCGCGCGCGATCACCGAGGTCAAGAAACGCTTGGCCGGTGCGCCCTTGCACGCGCTGGTGAACAATGCCGGTGTCTCGCCGAAAACGCCCACTGGCGATCGGCTGACATCGTTGACCACGTCAACCGATACCTGGATGAGGGTCTTTCACCTTAATCTGGTGGCTCCGATCCTGCTGGCGCAGGGTTTGTTTGATGAGCTAAGAGCCGCGTCAGGATCGATCGTGAATGTGACGTCAATTGCGGGCTCGCGGGTGCACCCATTCGCCGGTAGCGCGTATGCGACCTCGAAAGCTGCGCTTGCGAGCCTCACACGCGAACTGGCCCACGACTACGCGCCGCATGGCATTCGCGTAAATGCGATCGCGCCCGGCGAAATCAAAACCGACATGCTATCGCCGGAGACGGAAGCCCGTCTCGTTCCAAGTATCCCGCTGCGCAGAGTGGGGACCCCGGATGAAGTGGCCAAGGTCATCTTCTTCCTGTGCTCGGATGCGGCGAGTTATGTCACGGGTGCTGAGGTGCCGATCAATGGTGGGCAGCATCTGTGAATCGGCCGGCGCGGCGGCGAGGCTGACTTGAACTGCAGCAACCGCACTCGTGTTCTCCGCTGACGGCGCGCATACAATCAACAAAAAATGAATCGAAGGCACACCGCAAGTTTACTGTCGTGCCATGAAAAAGTGTCACGGTTCGATGTCATCTCGTCAACACTTGGCGCTAGATCGAGAGTGACATGCAAAACGAAGCTCGCCAATCCGGACATTGCTCCAGGGAGGATGATCAAGACAACGGAGACAGGCTCATGCTGCACATTCCTTCCTCAAGCGAAAGACCTGCCTCGCAACCGGAGCCGGAGCGTAAGCCCCCGGGGGAGCCGTCGCATGAGAGCGCGCTGACCGGCATCTTCGAAATATCGAACATACTCAATGCTCCTGGTCGGCTCGAAGTCACTTTGGCCAACGTCCTGGCTGTTCTGCAATCGTTTGTGCCGATGCGACACGGCATCGTCTCACTGTTCAGGGATGACGGCATGCCAGAAATTACAGTCGGCGCCGGCTGGAGCGAAGGCACTGGCGAGCGTTACCGGAGCTGCCTGCCGCAGAAAGCAATCGACGAGATTGTAACGACAGGTAGGCCTCTTGTCGTCGAGAACGTAGCCGCCGAGCCGGCCTTCAGCGCTGCCGACCGGGAGGTTCTCGGCGCCTCCGAGAGTATGCCGGTAGCATTCATCGGGGTTCCGATTCGTATTGATCAGGGGGTCGTTGGCACGCTGACGATCGACCGTATCCCGGAAGATAGTTCAGGTCTCCGGCTCGAGTACGATACGCGGCTGCTCACCATGGTCGCCAACCTGGTGGGACAAGCAGTAAAGTTACATCGCGTGTTCGCCAGCGATCGCGAGCCATTGTTAGTGGACAAAGACCGGCTAGAGAAGCAGATAGTTGACGGTGGGCCGCCCGCTCGCGAGCGCAAAAAGCTTCACGCCCACGCGATCATTGGCGACAGCCCGGCGCTGAGCGGGCTGCTCGAGAAGATTGCGGTTGTAGCCAGATCAAACAGCACGGTTCTGCTGCGCGGCGAATCCGGCACCGGCAAGGAGCTCGTAGCCAAGGCCATTCACGAGTCCTCGGCCCGTGCTAAGCGGCCGTTCGTTAAGCTGAATTGCGCGGCGCTCCCTGAGACGGTTCTGGAATCGGAATTGTTTGGCCATGAGAAAGGTGCCTTTACCGGTGCTGTCAGCTCCCGCAAGGGGCGCTTCGAACTTGCTGATAAAGGGTCGCTATTTCTTGACGAGATCGGCGAGATCTCAGCTCCGTTCCAGGCGAAGTTGCTGCGAGTTCTGCAAGAGCAGGAGTTCGAGCGCGTCGGCAGCAATCACACGATTAAAGTCGATGTTCGAGTTATAGCTGCGACCAACCGGAACCTTGAAGAGGCCGTGGCAAGGAGCGAGTTCCGCGCGGACCTCTATTATCGTATTAGCGTAGTGCCCTTGTTGTTGCCGCCGCTGCGCGAAAGACGCAGTGATATTCCGCTGCTCGCCAGAGAGTTCCTCAGAAAGTTCAACAGCGAGAACGGCCGTACGCTCACTCTGGAGGCGAGCGCGATCGAAGTACTGATGAGCTGTGGCTTTCCGGGAAATGTCCGCGAACTCGAAAACTGCATCGAGCGAACAGCGACGCTGTGTGCCGGATCATCGATTGTGAGAAGTGACTTTGCATGCAGCCAAGACCAGTGCCTTTCCACGATGCTGTGGAAAAGCACATCGCACGGCAAAACAGACCAAGCGGCACCGATGCAACCGATGCCTGCAAAGCCTATCATTCCGCTAGCTGAAACGACCCCGCCGCCGCAGTCTGGCTGCGAACTGGCCTCACTGGCACCTCCTGGCACGGTTCTCGTTGGTGGTGCGAGGATGGCCGATCGCGAGCGGGTCATTGCGGCCATGGAAAAATCTGGCTGGGTCCAGGCCAAGGCAGCGCGCCTACTTGGACTAACCCCGCGCCAAATCGGCTACGCGCTGAGGAAATACGGAATCGAGATAAAGCGGTTCTGAACGACCACATCGGTCGGAACTGATACCGCCAAATCGATAGGTGAAGACGATCCGCCTAAGCCAGTCCATGCAATCTGAAGGGAATGGGTCCGTCCGCGGCGACGACCTGGCTGCGAGCGCTGCGACCGCGAGGAGGGCTGATCTGTTCGGTCAGAGATGGAGCGTGCGCCATGAGAGCCTCGCCTGCGGGTCATACAATCGCGAACCGCCGGTTGCTCGTCACGAAGAGCTATCATCCCGGTGCTCAATCAAACCGGATTAGCGAACCAAATGCTTATTGACCCTCGATCGGTCTGATGCGCGCAGGTGATTAGCGGCAGTCATCCGCAAGCAGCCGTCATTTGCCTGGCGTGCGCTGCGGAACAGCGCTGTGTCGGAGCCCTGACTTGTGTCGTCATTCGTTCGTCGGCAGAGCAGCCTAGAGAGACGCATTAGCCGGTTTGAGCCTTTGTGACCGCAAGCCGAGTCCAAAACCGCGGGGATGGTACAACACTTGCTGTTCTCTTCGCAGCTGACGCAAGTTTAGGAGCAACCCCGTGCATAATGTTGTCTGCATCAAACAAGTGCCGGACTCGGCGCAGATCCGCGTGCACCCCGTAACCAATACAATCATGCGTCAGGGAGTGCCGACCATCATCAACCCATATGACCTCTTCGCGCTCGAGGCCGCGCTGGAGCTGCGCGATCGGTTCGGCGGTGAAATTACCGTGCTTACCATGGGACCGCCATCGGCCGAGGAGTCCTTGAGAAAGGCACTGACCTATGGTGCTGATCGCGCCGTCCTACTCACCGATCGCTGCTTTGCGGGATCCGATACGCTGGCCACAACGTATGCACTTGCAACAGCGATCCGGAAAATTGGTAAGGAATATGGCCGGACAAACCTCATCTTCACGGGAAAGCAGACCATCGACGGCGATACTGCGCAGGTCGGTCCCGGCATCGCAAAGCGACTGGGCGTAGGCCAACTAACTTACGTTGCGAAGGTCAGATCCCTGGACGTCACCAATCAAACAATAGAAGCTGAGCGACGCTCGGAAGGTGGTGTGCAGGTTCTGCACACCAGATTGCCCTGCCTCATCACCATGCTTGAGGCGACGAATCAGATTCGTCGTGGCGCGATGCCGGATGCCTTACGTGCCGCGCGTGCCCAAATCGTGAAATGGAGCGCGCAAGATGCCGGTATCGAAGACATCTCCAAATGCGGGCTCAAGGGCTCGCCAACTGTCGTCAAGCGTGTGTTCGCTCCCTCTGCGCGGGCCGAGAAGGCGGCGTTGGTCGAGTGCGCCGAGCAACCGGCGCAGGCGTTGATAGACGCAATTTTCTCGCATCAACCGAAGCTCGAAACCGATCTTGCGGCGCTTGCTCGTGAGGCTCGATCTGGAGAGTCCAGGCAATCGTAGCAGTTACGCTCCAAGGAATGTATCAATGCCGCGCCGTGTCGATGAGCGCGCAACATGTACCTAGGAATCTCGACCAGCTGCCAAGAGAGTCTGCTATGGCGTCCGTCGATCTCGCGATCAACCGGGGCCGCATGGTCCGTAGACGACGCTATGGTTACGGTCGATGCCCGGAATCGCACGGGTTTGTCGGGATACGGCCAAACGTGCCTGGGCATATTCCAGATCCTCCGTTCGGTCGTGTTCGACGGCGAAGGCCACTGCTTCCCCTTTAACGATCGCGAGCGAAGACGGAATACGTCAGCGACCCTCGTCACCATACTAGCGCA
This sequence comes from Bradyrhizobium sp. CCBAU 45389, assembly GCF_028128625.1. Taxonomy (NCBI): domain Bacteria; kingdom Pseudomonadati; phylum Pseudomonadota; class Alphaproteobacteria; order Hyphomicrobiales; family Nitrobacteraceae; genus Bradyrhizobium; species Bradyrhizobium sp. CCBAU 45389. The sequence continues at coordinate 68,377 of NZ_LBIY01000084.1, forward strand.
GCGCTGTGCGCGCCAAAAGCGCTGTCGCTGGCTTTAGGGCGCAAAGCCAATCTATGCGGCGCACTCGAGGCAATCTCCACGGTTCAGCAGCCCCGTACGCATGTGAACGGCTGCTGGCCGTTCGCTGTTTGGTTCCTAACGGCGGTGCGCAGCCTCTCAAGTGCATGCACTTGCAATGAGGAGAGGTCACGAGCGTATAGCAACCTCTTCGGACTCTTGCGAACCGAATTCGAGGGTTGGCATGATGATTGCTGTGAGCCAGTAACAACTAAGAGGTGGTGATCGCGAACCCGACCCACCAGAGACCGGAGGCCATATGAGCTCGGTAGGTACAAATTGGATTTGCAATGCTGTACCAAGCTGACAGCGCTTCGATGAAATGGCAGCAGCAACCGCGAGGGCTTGGCTCATTCGCCCCGGATCGCGAAAGCTGCAAGCTCGCCGAGCGAGCAGATGCGCTACTCGCGCACGCGACATTAGCCTCAGCATGGCGTGGGCGGCGAAGTATCCACGATGAGCCTCCACGCGCATGCTGGCCGTGGCTGGCATTGCCGCATCGGATTGCTGGTGGACCGGAAACCAACGGATCCTCGCCGCTCCATCAATGAACGCATTCCCTTCGATGTGCATGAGCGGGACAGAGCATGCCGCTGTCTGCCCCGCCAAGGAAAATACGAAAGTCCGCCAGAAAGGTGAACGCAGTCATAGGCCCTTCGAAGTCAATGAACTCAGGACGGTTAATAGTGGGCCCGAATACGGAGTTGCTTCGTCAACGACCGGTTCGCTTCTCATCTGCAAGGGTCAAATGACATCTCGAGCGTCTCAATTTGCACCGGATCAGCCTCCGAGGATATCCTGCGAGTACTTGACCGAGCAAGCGCAAGCCTTGTTCGGTCCGCATCCGTTCGCTTCGCAGATGTCCCAAGATCAGGTCGCCAGCCTGCTGCCTGAATACCTGGCGATGTCACAGGCGTTCCCGTACCTACAGGCAGGGTCCCAAAGGGATCTCATATTCGATGCGATGGATCAAAATCGGGATCTTGCGAGGGACATTGAATTAACCAGCGTGGTCGCCAATTTTATCTGCTGGGATGAGACCGGCGGCCATGGCCGGATTCTCCAGGGCGGCAAGGCGGCGCTACCCGATATTCTTTTGACGGAATACTTTCACTCCAACCTCTTGAGAAAGGATGCCTCGCAACTACTCGGCAGAGCAATACTGCCCAACTATAGCGACAGGACGAAGCAGTACCTGCATTCTCTCTATGCCGGATTGTCATCGAAAGACGCCCTGGTTCGTTGCGCCTACATGGTCGCGTTTGAACTCCATGCTGCGGATATGATCCAGTCGCTGTGGACCAGTCTGGTAAAGACCTTCAAGGCGCGGCCGGACGATCTCGAGTATTTTCGCGTTCATGTCGGTGGAGAGGATCCTGCGGAGAGGTACCACGGAGACATGACAGGCCGGCTGATTGGTAAACTCGTGCCGGCTGGGAGTAGTGATCGCTTTTTGGATGAATTCGGTCGAGCCTATGAGCTCAGCGTCCAGTGGTGCCGCGATCTGCTCGGAATGGCCGTGCGCACGGGAGATGATCACTCCGAGATCCAACATCGTGGGCGTTGTCATTGTGGCTCTATCAAGTTCCACGTCAGTGCGCCCCGAGAGCTGTCCGCAGTTCGATGCAATTGCTCAATTTGTCAAATGTCTGGATTTGTCCACTTGCTCGTAACTGGCGATAAGCTACGCATCGAGTGCGGTGAAGAATTCCTCACTACGTACCAGTTCAACAAGAACATTGCTCGGCACACGTTTTGCCGGCTTTGTGGCGTAAAGCCATTCTATAGGCCGAGGTCGAGCCCCTCCGGGTTCAGCGTAAATGTTCGATGTCTAGATAGAAGGACGATCGAGCGCATAAGAATAACTGAGTTCGACGGCGAGCATTGGGAGCAAGCATTCGCGTCAATGCACCGGGACCCGGAGTCATGCTTCGAAAATCAAAGGAGTGAGCTCGAATGGCGCGCGTAATGAATGATAAATCCCGTCTGCTTACAGAAGAAGTCCTGACAAAGTACCGCGTAGAGCTGTTAGTAAAAGGGACGGTCGTGATCGCCCCGCAGATATTATTCACGCAAGACGACTTGGCCAAGATCGATCAGCTGCAGGCTGATATCCCGGAAGAAGAAGTGCGGGAGGGAGATGCCGGCGACTTGCACAGGGTCTTTGTCAAGCGCGTGAGGGTAGACCCGCCGGGCCGCGCGCCTAGCAACGTGAGTGGGACAGCTGCACGGCAGATCATGGAGCTACTCGAAAGTAAAGACCGCAGCTTCGCGCTAAGCAGGATATTCGGAGCATCCTCAGATTACGTGGTTCGCCGATGCCAAATGCATCGTATGCCGCCGGGGTCCTTTGTCGGCATCCATTTGGACGCGGAGAGCGATCCGGATTTCGAGTACTCGGTGATTGTGCAGCTAACGAGAGACTTCAACGGCGGCGAATTCGTGGTATATCCAACGGGGTACGAACAACACGTATTCCGACCGCCATTTGGCGCCGTGATTGTCACAACATGTAAGGTGCGGCATGAGGTAAGGCCGGTGTTGAGCGGGGAACGCCGATCCCTCGTGTACTTCTGTTCGAAACGCGGCGGCGCGAACCGCCGGGTCATCGAAGGTCCTACCGCTCGGCTTTAGGGTGGCGCCTGATATGGTTCTCTGAGAATCGGGCGGCTCTCCGGAGAATTAGATTGCTTTCCCATCTTGTGGTCAGACTGACCTTCGTAAGGTCTGGGACAATTCTTGTCGGAAGAGATGGCTAACATTGATCTCTGTACGGCCACGACACATCATCCGACCAAAGCTTACTAGGTGCTTGTGGCCATCTTCGTCGCTGCGTGAAACCACGGGGGGCGCGTCGGCGGTGCGCGATAGTGTACCCCCGGGCAGCTGCGCCAAATTGAGCGGCTGACGGTTTGTTTGCTAGGACCTCAACAGTCGGTGTTGCTGATCGTGGGCCGCGGGCCTGTTGGGCGCAATCACAACACACTCCACAGTGCCAGCCTCTTCGTCGGCGGCAAGCGGGATCACGCCCTCCTTACGGGTGCGGTCAAATATAAGTCCGTCTTTGACGAAACGATCATGCGCGGCTTGGAAGGATGGTGATCGGACATTTCTTACTGACAAAACAACGTTGGAACCGGAATAGTCGAAGCCTAGCAGACGAATGGCGATGTCGTGTAACACCGAGCCGCCACCCCAGCGGCCGTTCGCTTCATTGAACAGCAACCGTCCATCTTTAGCGAAAATGGCGTCGATGTTGATCATTCCGCGATATCCCAGGTCGCGCGCTAGTGCCACAAATCGGTAGGCATGCGCCTGGGCAGCCAACCATTGCTCATTCTCCAGGTCGCTAGGAAGCTCGAGCCCGGTCCAGATCAGAGCTCTTTCGGATCGGTCTGTGCTTTTGCGCAGACGTATGCTTCCACTATTGATAAAGGCGATTGATGCATCATCCTGGATTGCATACTCGAGATAGAACAAAGATTGGGCCAAGTGGTACGATTCCACGACAAGCGTCTTACACGAGGCTGTTGTCATCTCAGACCAAAGTGCTTCGGGATCAAACGACGGCCACGAAATCCACCTTGTATCCCTGGCTCCAGGTAGCGGATCGCTCTTAGTGCTGGTCAAGATGACATTTCCGACTCCACCAGCTCCATTATCCAACTTTACAATGACCCTGCCGGTCTCGGATTTGAGGGAGGTGACGGCTTCGAATAGTCCATTTGGGTCTGTCGCGACCGACCCATGAGGGAGCGGAAGTGCGACGCTGGTTGCCAATTGGCGGAAGTGGCTCTTGCGATTCAACAGATCAGGCCCGCGCTGCAAAGCGAACTCGTCACCGGTGTTCGGTATGCCTAGCATGGCCGCCAGGCGTGCGACGCCTTCGGTCGGGTAGCAGGGATACAATCGCCAGGCTGATTTCTGACGAAGATGTCTTTTGATTCGCTCGACAACAGTCTTGGACAGCAACGTACAGTCATCGAGGATCGTCGATTGGCGGCTCGCAGGTACAAGCAGGCGAAGACTCGATACATCGAAATCGAGCGTCCCGCCAATGAAGGATAGCAGATCCGCCGGGATGACGACCGGGGAGACTATCAGGTCGCCCTCCTGAGCAAACCACGCTGAACGATATGCCGAGTTGGCGGCCAGCGAAAGTTGAGCTTTTGTTAGATGGGCGCCGGACATCTGAGGCGTACCGGCATTCATAATTATGATTCGCGGCATTCTCGACTCCGGGTATCTGGACGTGATCAGGATGGGATCGCATGACAACCATGATGTCTTTGCCATGCCGTGGTGAGGCTCTGAGAGAGGAGAGGTTTTTGCGCCGTCTCGAGTCACCTACGATGTAGCGCGAGAGAACGGCTTGTTTCCGATCTGCAGATTTCGCTTGACAGCTTGGTCGCGTGGCAAGTCGCTTCAGACGAGCTTTACGTCGCCTAGCGCGGTGTTCGGAGCCGTTCGCGTGAAATGATGTCGCGGGGGACACTAGAATTGGTTGTGACCTAATAGGTGCGATCAGCGCTTCCTCGATCCTGCCGCCCCGTTGCTTGGTCACATAACCGCCCGGTGCTTCTTCCCAGCGCGCATCGGCTCGACCGACCAGCTGCATTCGGCTGCAGCTGGATATTCCGTAAGCGCTCGCTCTATTCTTGCTATATGGATATTTTCGCTTGAAATAGTCGAGTGTTGTGTTGCCGCCGTGAAGCGGAAAAGTTCCATCGGTGTCGTAGCATTCAATGTCCCCGGCGACGCTGGGAATCTCGGGTCGGTCTCCTCTCTGGACACCAAAGCGGCTTTCGAAGGTACGAGAGGCCCGCTCTATGTGTCGACTGACGACATAGCTGGGCGTCTTCCGGTCGAAATGGATTACGGTCTTGTCGAGAGTATACGTATTTTGTCGCTCGACCAGGGTCGAGCAATCCAGTCGGCTATTCATGTGTATCAGGTCCGCACATTATGTCTGCGCCGACGCGCTTCAATGGAAGCCCGGATCCTGGCGATGCCCGGGTGATATGCTTCGGTTGCCCCTTGTACACGCTATGATCACAGCGTCTTGGCAGAACCCGGCTCTTGATGGCTGTCATGGGGTGCGACGGACGGATATCGCTCGAGGCAGATCTGCCGATCGATCACTCACTTCGCTCTGCTCTGCTGCGCTCGTGTGCATCTGTCGGTAATGATAGGCGCACCACGAAGAGGTTTTCTTGCCGCGCCTTTGATATACGGGCTCGCCGCACATATAGGCCGCTCTCATATCTTTATCCTTGAAGCCGATGATGTAACGGCACTGGCCTTCAATATGATCAATTAACAGGACCTTCTTAAGGCCGTCCGGGTCTTTCAACGTTCTGCTCCAGCATGCCAAGCAATGTCTTCGGTGCCGCGCTGGTTGCGCGAAGTCACACGCGCGGGTCACTCCTCGAAAACCTGCGCCGGCTCACGATCTGGCACACCTTGCGCGATCGAAATGCCTTGCCAGGTGCGGGAAGGCTTTTGAAAGTAGTGGGTTCGGCAAACTGATTTTTGCGTTGCTGCGCGAGACGAGGGGCTTGTTAGCAAAGCAGCGCCACCTAGGGCCGTAGGATAGAGTTCCACGCCGACAAATGCTGACCTTATCGGCGCGGAGCGGTCGTCGACAGCCGCATGGTTCGGATCAGAAATGCCGAACCATTTATGGCTACGTGCGAGCTCTGCCGCCGCACCTCGCTGCACAGCCCTCCCGAGCGACGGGTTATAGAGAATGAGGAGCATGAGCGGCCATCGGTCCGCGGATCTGACCAGCTGAGGCATTCGAAGTCCTTCAACACCCAGATGGGTGTCACCCCAGGAGCCTACGATTTAACGCTACGTCAGATTCAAGCCTTTTCCGTCGGTCTACGGGAAAGTGGCCAAGCTCACGCTGGCCCAAGCAGCCCGCCAAGGGGCTGTCGCAAGCATGTCAGCGCTGCCCTGGTTGGGCTGGGCTGTAGCCCTGTGAGGCCTTTGATGAGAGATTCGACGAATGCCCGGCGGCGTGTCCAACGCACGTTGGTCGCTGACTTCCGACGAAAGTTTGAGTTGCTCACGGGGCGTATGCGGGAATCACCATCGTCGGTCGGTCTGAGAAGGGCGAGAGTCGCGGCGCTTAGCAATCTCGATTAGCCACCGCTGGACGAGCGAGCAGATCGAAGCCCGGTTGGCGGCATGTTTTAAGCGTCTGCGTAAATGTAGACGGAATCGGCGCGCCTAATGCGCTCTCAGGAGAACACGCTGTTTTGCCTCGAGAAGATGCTCATCTAGGGTCTCGTGCAGCGCACGCCGCAGCTCTGGCGGGATCGAGCTATCTGTATCGATCAATTCCCGAAACTTCCGAATGATGTGCTCTATCGTTGCGATCGTTCCGAGTGTTTCAGTCCTTTGCCAAGGCATCACCGATTATCTCCTTTGGCGCGCAACGCACGTTGCGGCGCGAGTCCTCACCTCAGCGACCTGGCCTCGAACAGCCTCTAGTAGATGAAGGGGGGGCTGTCGGGTCACGTGCTCAGGCGAGTTGTTTTGACAAAGACTTAGCCGGTGGCGCTCACTCAAATTCCGCAGAACTGACGCGTATTGCGGCTGCAATATTTTCGCGCGCGTAAGTTGCACTCTTGACGGCATTGATCGAGCATCAGCCAACTCGGTTCTCAGGCGTTTGAAACCGCGATCAAGCGATTCAACCGGGCGGCTGCCGCGCCGCGATCAAGTGATTCTTGTCCAAGTGCCACGCCTTCCTGTAGGTTCGAGGCACGCCCGGCCACGACCAGTGCCGCCGCCGCGTTCAAAAGTGCGGCATCACGAAAACGTCCTGGCAAGCCATCAAGCACTTTTTGTAACGCAGCGGCGCGAGCCTCAACATCACAGTTCTCCAACGCATCCGCGCGGTAGCGGGGGAGCCCGGCTTCTTCCGGCGTCACTTCGAACGTGCGGACTGTACCGGCCTCAACCGCAGCAACGAAGCTTGTCCCGGTGAGGGATATTTCGTCGAGCCCGTCCGAGCCATGAACAACCCATACCGAATCGGCGCCCAGGTTGTTCAAGACGTACGCCAGAGGCTGCACCCATTCGGGAGTGAACACTCCAAGGATCTGCCGCTTGACCCCGGCCGGATTGGACAGGGCCTCGATCAGGTTGAACATCGTGTGGGTTCCAAGCACGCTCCGGATCTGGCTGATACGCTGCATCGCAGGATAGCCGGCTGACGCAAACATGAAGCCAATGTCGGCTTCGTGCACACAACGTGCAATCGCGTCAGGCTTGAGATCGACCTTTACGCCGAGGCGCCCCAACACGTCTGCGATGCTCGAGCGCAAGGATGCAGCGGGGCTGACATTCTTGGCGACGGGAACGCCGACCCCGGCGACGATGAAAGAGGCGCACGTCGATACGTTGAGCGAACACATAGCGGTATCGCTCGTGCCAGTGATATCGATGGGGTCGCATCGCATTTCCACCTTGGGCATTATATTTCGCATTGCGGATGCGGCGCCGGTGACTTCTTCGACTGTCTCGCCGCGGACCCTCATCCCAATCAACAAGCCACCGATTTGCGAGGGAGTTGCGTCACCCGTCAGCATGCTGTCGAACGCTGACGCAGCCTCTTCACGCGTCAGAGTGGCGCCGCTGGCAACTTTGGCGATGATCGACTTGAGCGGTTCCATCGAGCTTTACACGTTCCTTTGTCCAATCTGCGGCCTGACCGTTCAGCCAACGCGCCTTTGCAAACCGGATGCCTTGTCGCAGCTGCCGGTCTATTCGCACGCGCAGTGTCGCACTTGTCCTTGAGGCGGCCGTCAGCTGAACGTGGGCATCGGTGGCGACGCTACAACCTGACGCTACGTGAGGGTCAAGCTCTCTCCATCGATGGTGCCGTCGATAGGATAGTGGCGGCTAGTCTTGGCTTTCCGGGCGCCGGCGTAGCGGAGCCGCTGATGGGCTTCCCACGCACTATGAGTATATCGTGCTGAAGAGTTCAGGCCGCGCTCAGCTGGCTCTACGAAATAAATTCGCCGGGCGCAAATGAGCCTGTGCGCGACAGCCTTCAAGAAGCGAGGACGCGTCCTTGATCCGCCCGCATGAAGAGGTGAGCCGCCCGGCGCCCCTCGAGTGACGTGTTGCATGTCAAGCTGGGGCGACGTCTTTGGAGAGGAGGCGGACGGACAGGTCTCAGCATCTTCATTTCGAGCCGCTGCTCTTATTGCTGATGTCCCGCCCGGAGATCACGTCGCGACATTGCTGACTGAGGCGATCTTGCCTGGATCTGAGGCAGGCAGTGATAGCGGTGCGATCTGGTATTTGACTACTACAAAGGCGGAACACGTCTTCCATGCAGGCCTCTTTCTCCTCTGCGGTCGGCGTTCGATCACGCGCGTTGAGCGGCCCGAGCATTACAGTTGTCATTGCCAGGCCAAGAGCGACGGGGCGGTAGGAGAGTCTGAGGCACGAAGCCAACTGAATTCGTTGTTTTCGATTCATGACATTTCTTTGATTCGGTGGAGCTACTTATTGTTCTTGCCCCGCGGAGCGATCACCTGCCAACCGTACGGAGCGCGTCATCTGTCCAGCATGACAGGGACGACACCTTCCATACCGGCAGAGCCTCACGAAAGGGGGAAGTACTAGCGGTTGCGCCGACGCAGCAGATGATCTTTTTGGAGCTGCTGGTGGTTGTGCGGCCGGTGCATGCCTCGATGTCTCGTGGCATTGCTTGGGCCCGCCTGACATGACCTGAGGGACTATGGGGCGGCCTAATCGTAGGCCGATGAGTGACGGAGGACTCGGCGCGATGCCGGCTCGAAGCGGCACAGGCCAGCTCTGGCGAGGCAAAGAGATCAGGCAAACCAGATGTGCTTAGGTCGTTGTTGATGACGCATTCGGACTTGCAAGCGCGACGATGATGACGCGCTGAGACAATGTTTAGTATCATCGCCCTTCTGTTCCACTTTATGTGAAGAGGTTGGGTGGGGTTGTCTGTGAGGTAGGTCTCGTCTTGCGTTGGGTCAGGGGAGACTGCGGTGATAGGAGTCCTGCCGTGCAGACTCCGCAACGCGCGATTTCGTCCAGCAGTGACAGGAATAGCATTCGATCAATCGCGGGCAGGTCTGCATCGGAATGATGTTAGGCTCTCTATTCGATCGTCCTGGGCGAGTGTAGGTACTTGAGACATTGGCAATTCTCGTAAACTGTCAGGAATCACGCGATTGTCAGAGGTGATCTCCACTTGTCTAGAACCCTACAATCTGACGCTGCGTGCGATTCAAGTCTCTTCTCGGGACCGATGGTCTTAAGATGTCGGTGCCTGTGCATTGTTCCTACAAGGATCGTCTGCAACGCGTACTTAGCCGTTTCTGAATTATTAGCCTGGACTGGGCCTGACTGCTTCGGAAGCCGCGGCGGCGAGCGTGGCTCCTACGTGATGATACGGAGCGTCGGTGTCGCAATTCTTTGATCTACGAGTTGCATGCTCTCGGCATGAATTCGAAAAGCAAACTCTACCAGCCCGATCACTGGCTAGGCCGCGCGGAAGCAACGCGAAAGAAAGCGGCAGGGCTCGATGACGGAAAAGCCAAAGACAGGCTGCTTAAGATCGCCTTGGAATACGACAAGTTAGCGCGGCGTGCCCTCGTGTGGCAGATGCGCAAAAACGAGGACGATACGTGGCCTGAGCAAGAGCTTTAGAGCGTCGCTACCTCACATAAAGGCCTCAGCCTGTTATACCCGCTCCAATGGCTAGGCAGACATCGCTCAGCAAGCGAGTCAATCCCGCCTGCAGGGGCGTTGCGGGAGCCGGGACCTTTCACATGATGGGAATGGGGAGTACTCGTTCTCACTTGCAGTCAATCCGTTGCGCCTAACGAGGACGCCAAGATGCCAACTGCGTACGGACGCATTGACCTGCTACTGGTCAATGTTTGGCACTTGGTCGCGGCTGCAACGCATGTCAGTGTCGCCAATTTGAGCCATCGGGGTTATGCGTCGACCTCCCCTTTGCGACCGCCGGAGCAGCGCATTCTATATCCAGGTAGCAGTGAAATGCGCACTGGCATCAGCCCTGGTGGCCGCGGCTTGGGATAGGCCCTAGGAGCCGCCTCGCGCGGTTGCCACGCGCGAGAGTCTTTCAGAAGAACGATGTGATGACCCAGTAGATTCCAGCCCAAAGCAGCGCATTTATGAGAAGTGCGGCGCAAAGGCCCCAGTTCAACCTCTTCCGGGGTTGCAGGGAGGGACGATCGGCGCCGAAATGCTTGACCATTGAGTGCTTTGTTGCGCGCCAATGTGTCGTTTCATCGCGCTCCGCGCAGGTCGACAGAAATATGCCAAGCTTTGCATGCCTCCTATCACTCATAAGTTAGCAGTCCTCTTTCGTAGGCAGTATGAGAATCGATGATAGTTGCCTGACGACCACTCGGCCGATTGATTGCTCATGCATCCTTGGTACAGCAAGGTCGCGTTCTGGCAGCACAGCAAGCGACATGCCAGGAGGTAGAACTGTCGACAGCGCGTTTGATGAGATGGGTTCGTCACACGAAGCAGTTGCGCGACGTCGAAGTCGCGACATTTATGTCGGAAACGACACCCCCATTAGCAGCAAAGGGTGAGCGCTTCGCGAGTGACATGCCCTAGACAACGCGTTAAGAGCTGCATCTTAGTGGCGCGGAAAAGATCGGGCGATACTCGCCGTTGCAGTCAATGAGATGACTATCCATTGTTCCTGACCGTTAGCTTACGACCAAGATCGCAGGCGACCCGCTGGATGTATCAGTTCGAAGAAGGGGCGTGCCAGACGTCCGCGGCTATCTGCACCGATTTGGACGCCATAGAACTGAATCATTTTCACATAAGTGGCGCATTAGGAACGCTGAGCCTTGGCGAGGAGGCCGCGAGTCATGAAGTACTCCCTCACGAAGCAAGTGGCCCCCACCTATCTGGTGCCGCTACTGGTGTTGCCAGCATCATGAGATCTAAATGTCGCCGCCAATCGGGGCGCGCCATGATGAAGGCCAATTCGTTGAAGAGGAGGTGGAGCCTCAACAGCCGCCAACTTCGTGTGCTCGAGCGCGATGTGCGCTCTGCCGGCGATGAGCAGTGAATGCCTGGCAGCGATGGCAAACTGCTTCGCCTCGGAGAGGCTCAATGACGCATTTACATAAGTAGCAGGAAGGTCCGATCGGTGGGTCAATTCGCCCAACGCGCAGACCGTGCTACCGCCCATGCTCGAGCAACCAGCGGCACCGAGGCCGCAATTCGAGCACGGGAGGAATAAGAGGCGCGTGAATGACGATAGACATCTACCGCTTTTGCGGATGGTACGCTGTAGACTGATTCAGGAACGCTGGGCCGAGAACCGAGAAGCTTGACTTGTTGTGCGACAACGTCATCTACGTAGAGCTTAGTGCTATCCAAGACCCAAAGGAGCGGGCGTGCGAGCGCAGATGATAGACAAGCTGGAGGCTGGCCGTGTGCAACATGGCCAGTTCGCTACTGCTCCGGGATCAGGACCTTGCGGTGTTTTCTTTGTACAGGGGCCCTGCGGGTGTGAACTCGAGATAACTGCATTTGTCCATCCTGGCTGGGAGCATGTCGCTGTTTCGACCCCGCGGCGTCGTCCAAACTGGGAGGAGATGTGCTTTGTCAAAGACCTGTTCTGGGATGAAGGGGAGAGCGTCATGCAATTGCATCCGGCACAATCGCGGTATGTGAATAACAGCCGATATTGCCTTCACTTGTGGAGCTCCACTTATCGAGACATTCCGATGACGTCCCCGAGCTTCGTAGGCGTCGTTGGATTAAGTCCCTCAGATGCGGCAACGTTGTTCGCGCGGATCAGCGCGACAGCATGACGGGCTGAGTTAACAACGTTCGAGCAGACGTGTCGAGCGGTTGCAGGAGCACAGGTTCCGCGTCCCGAAATGAGGTGTCACAAGCGGGTGCATGTCAGGCTCGCTCGACTGTTGCATTGTGCACGGCGGGCTGCTCTGAAATGCCGCTGTCAAACAGGAGCTTGCTAATGCACCCTGATTCGGGGGGAATGTCTGCGCCATTGTTATAGAGAGACCGATAGATCGTAATTTGGGTCTTGGCAGGTTCAAACCAGTTTTTGCGGATCTGCGCTGAAGGTGCCTGAGCGGCAGCAACGGCATCTCGCTGGCCGATGGCCGATCACGGAGCGATTTGAAAGACGCGAATTGCGCACTCTTTGGAGGCGAAGTTGTGCCGGCCGAGCGGCGCCCGCGTCACTGTGCAAGAGTAACTAGCTGGTCGACCACTGCCTCAATGAACAGGGACTGTCGCGCAACCAATTTGCCGACGCGGCGGTAGCTTCCGCAAGCTTGTTTGGTGGTCAGCTCTTCGTCAGTTTGCCGCGATATCAGCCGCAGGAAAGCTGCGCGCTCCCTCTGAGGACGCGTACGCCGAAGAAGCAGGTGACCAGCATGTATAATCGAGTCGATGGCGAATACACACGCCCTGGCCAAGCTGATGAATTGAGTAGGCCCGCAGACAGTAGCGAATTTGCGCAAACACTCACCGAAGTCGCACGGCGGGAGAGCCTGCCGTCAGACGAATCGGTCGACCGAATGGGGCTCTGCTTCAGCAAGCCACATACCTCAGATGCAATCGATTCTAGTCCAAGCACCTCGCGCCACAGCACATCCTCTCTGTCCTCCAGCTCGGAGCTATCCTCAGCCGGTAGTCCTGTCCGTGATCTGTTCGATTACAGGACTGCTGAATTGTCCGAAGCCAATGTCAGCGGAATTTGTGTTGGATTGGTAGCGGAGTGGCTCCTTAGTCTCCCAAGCAACCCTTCATCCCGAATGAGGGCTCTGCTCCCGGGGACTGAAAATCACAGCTCAGCGGCAAGGCGGCAGGGGGAGTATGAACGGGTCTTGACTTCATTGAAAGAGGATACGGCGGAAGGGTCTCACAACCTCCAGGCAAAAAGCACGATGTTACGCAACGCCGGCCTAGAACCGTCTGGTGAACAGACGGGACATAGGTTTGGTACATCTTCGCGCATTGACAAGATCGTGAAGGAGGTCACCCAGGATGCGTCCCGCTATTGGGTCCGCTTGAATTTCGTCGGGGGTGGCGGCCACTCGATCGCGACGGCGACGTCGAATGGAACGACGACCCTCTTTGATCCCAACTATGGGGAATTTGCTGTTGCGTCAGATCGGGTCGGAGGGTTGTTCAAGAGTCTGGCGGAGCGCTACGGCAGCCCCCCGAACAACCTTGATATATCGACTGTCGTCACACAAAGGATAGCGTGAGGGCTTCCGACGTTGCAACGGACTTGCCCGATGCCGCGCGGAACCTCATCGGTCGATGCGGGACAGTCGCATCGCCAACCATGATGCACCCGGCGCGGTTCTGACGATGTTCAGTCGGTGTTCTAGACGGAAGCTCTCTGGACGTAGTGCGGAGAGGGGCGAATGTTCAGCGATATAGGTTGGCCGATCACTCAAGTTCGTGAGCCCGCCCTCGCCCCTCAAAGCCTCAATCGCCTGCGCTTGCACTCAGGCACGATCGGCGGCCCGTTTGGCGAACCTGTTTCGTTACCTGCGCGCAATCGCGCGCTCAGGGATAAGGTTGGGACCAGGCATCCACAGTCGGCACGAAGCTCTAGTTCGTCTGCATCGGAATCGTCGCTTCTATAGTGGGTTCGTCAACCAGACAGCTGCTGCTGGGCACATCCGCATGCCCTCGCACCGGCGCACAAACCCAGTCCTCGCTCGCTAGGAGCTCCGCGACAATCCGCGTCTTCTCCTCGTTGCTGCACTTGACTTCTGGCTTCGGTGAAGGCCTCATCCGCGATCTGACTCAGTGATCTTACAGCACCTGTCTCGTTCCAAGCGTCTCAATCGAATTGTGCGCCGAGCTGGGCTACAAAGCCATTTTAGGATTAACTTGCCGATAATCGGAATGACATCCTGAAGCTAAGACTAGGAGCTCTCTCGGCCGCAGCGAGCGCAAGCGAGCTATTAAGCTGACTTGGAAGACCATCGCCTGTGTGGATCTGATCCCAGTCTCACGGAAGCAGCGCGGGCGCGACTCGGCGCTGGTCGGGCTGGATGGACCAGACGTTATCTCTGCCACGCCCGCACTACTGGTTGAAGTTAGCAGAAACGTGACTCGGCGCCGAAATCCCCACGCATACTCGGGGCTAGCGCTGTCCCTACCACGCGCCGCTAACTTCAAGATCATTGTACACCGACAAGCTGTCCAAAAGCTGACGGACCCGACGCGATGCATCAGGCGTAGCGGCCTGTGCGGATCGATGCCCTCCTGCCTTGAACCCTGCTGTCCGCCTAGCGGACGACTGGCTTAAGGGTATAATCGAGCTAAGCACAAGCCCATCCCTTCAATGAAACTGGCATAATGCCATGTGCCAGCGAGAAGGTGGCAGGATGCTTAAAACATAACTAGCCCAGCGCTATTGGATCGCGCGGCTCCGCTGTATCAGCTACGACAGAAAATGATTGTCTCTGTGACTTTCGGGCTAGGCGAGTCCATCAGCATCGACAACGAATCCACCAGCACGTCCGATGGACGATCTTCCACTCTCGCTCAGTGCCCGAAGGAATGGTCACAAGAAAATTGCGTCCGAGTCCAGCCGCGGCGCACATGGATAGGCCGATGGCCCAATCCTTCCGCGGCTGGCAGGCTACAGGCCGCTCGATGCAAAAAAACCCTGACATTATTGCCAGGGTTTCACATGTCATCGAGAACTTGAAGGGATCAGAAGTCCATACCGCCCATACCTGGAGCCGCCGGCATTGCTGGACCAGCCGTCGCCTTCTTCGGCAGCTCGGCAACCATGGCTTCCGTCGTGATCAGCAGCCCGGCTACCGAGGAGGCGTTCTGGACCGCGATGCGCACGACCTTGGTCGGGTCGATGATGCCTTTGGAGAGAAGGTTGCTGTACTCGCCTGTCTGCGCATCAAAGCCAAAAGAGTACTGCTCGTTATCGAGGACCTTGCCGACCACTATCGAGCCGTCTTCGCCGGCGTTGATCGCGATCTGGCGGGCCGGCCAAGACAGCGCCTTGCGAACGATCTCGACCCCGGTCTTCTGGTCGTCGTTATTGGTAGGCAGGCCCTTGAGCTGCTCGGAGGCACGGAGCAGGGCGACGCCGCCGCCCGGGACGATGCCTTCGTCGACCGCCGCGCGGGTGGCATGCATCGCGTCATCAACGCGATCCTTGCGCTCCTTCACCTCGACCTCCGTCGCGCCGCCGACGCGGATCACCGCGACGCCGCCGGCGAGCTTGGCGAGACGCTCCTGGAGCTTCTCACGGTCGTAGTCCGAGGTGGTCTCCTCGATCTGCGCCTTGATCTGGGCCACGCGCGCCTCGATGTCGGCCTTCTTGCCGGCGCCGTTGACAAACGTGGTGTTATCCTTGTCGATCGTAACCTTCTTGGTGCGACCGAGCATGTTGAGCGTGACGTTCTCAAGCTTGATGCCGAGATCTTCCGAGATCGCCTGGCCGCCTGTCAGGATCGCGATGTCCTGCAGCATGGCCTTGCGGCGATCGCCGAAGCCCGGAGCCTTGACGGCCGCGACCTTCAGGCCGCCGCGAAGGCGGTTCACGACCAGGCTCGCGAGCGCTTCACCCTCGACGTCCTCGGCGACGATGACCAGCGGCTTGCCGGTCTGCACCACGGCCTCGAGCAGCGGCAGCAGCTCATTCAGCGAGGAGAGCTTCTTCTCGTTGATGAGGATGTAGGCGTCGTCCATCTCAACGCGCATCTTGTCGGCGTTGGTGACGAAGTAGGGCGAGATGTAGCCGCGGTCGAACTGCATGCCCTCGACGACGTTGAGTTCGGTCTCGAGCGACTTGGCTTCCTCGACCGTGATGACACCATCGTTACCGACCTGCTTCACCGCGTCGGCGAGAAACTTGCCGATCTCGGCATCGCCATTGGCCGAAATTGTGCCGACCTGGGCGATCTCCTCATTCGAGGTGACCTTCTTTGAGTTCTTCTCGAGGTCCGCCACGACGGCTTCGACCGCGAGGTCGATACCGCGCTTGAGGTCCATCGGGTTCATGCCGGCGGCAACCGACTTGGCGCCTTCACGCACGATCGCGGCCGCCAGGACGGTCGCGGTGGTGGTGCCGTCGCCGGCTGCATCCGCGGCCTTCGAAGCCACTTCGCGCACCATCTGGGCGCCCATGTTCTCGAACTTGTCGTCGAGCTCAATCTCCTTGGCGACGGTGACGCCGTCCTTGGTAATCCGAGGCGCGCCGAACGACTTGTCGAGCACGACGTTGCGGCCCTTCGGGCCGAGCGTGACCTGCACGGCATTGGCGAGAATGTCGACGCCTCGCAGCATGCGGTCTCGCGCTTCCACTCCGAACTTGACTTCTTTGGCTGACATACAAATTCCCTCAATTCCTATTGGTTCATCCTTTAGCGCGCCCGATGGGCACTCCTCAGGAGGGGCTGCTGCGAGCCCTGTGTCAGGCGGCTTTCTTCTTCGAGAACACCTCGGTGAGAACGCCCATAATGTCGCTCTCCTTCATGATTAACAGGTCTTGCCCATCGATCTTGACTTCGGTGCCGGACCACTTGCCAAACAGCACTCGGTCACCGACTTCGATGTCGATCGGAATCTGCTTGCCGCTATCATCGCGGCCGCCCGGGCCAACTGCAATGACCTCGCCCTGCGATGGCTTTTCCTTCGCTGTGTCCGGAATGATGATGCCGCCTGCGGTCTTCTCTTCGGCGTCGATGCGCTTAACCACGACGCGGTCGTGAAGCGGTCGGAATTGCATAGAGGTCTCCTGCGCGTTTGAACAAGTTGGCGTTAGACAGAATGTGACCAGCCCCTCGTAGCAAGAGTCAGGCCAGAAATGCGCTGAGCGATCTATCCTTCCAGTTCTGCTGAAGCATTGACCGGACTGCGTGTGTGTTTGTCCGGAAGCAAACGTGCAGAGGTGCACGGCCGCCCTGCTGTCGTGAAATTGACATTGCGTTTCTTCGAGACACCTGCATCGGTCCTTGGGATACTTCAACTTTGCTCGGTTGGCGTTGCACCAACCGAAACGCCGCCGGTCGAGGACGGTGCCGGGATTGCACATGACGACCTGACGCATCATCTGGCAGCTGGGGTCGGCGCAGCGTGCAGTCCACGAGTAATATCGAAGAGCGGCTCGTCAAAGCTGTCGTAGTCGTGCATGCGAAGAAGTTTGCAACGATCTCGAAAAACCGAGAGCTGTTTCTTGTAAGACGCGGCGTGCTCCAAGCCAGGTCACCATCGTAGCGAATGATGCGTGTCCGGCCGCGGCGCGCCGCTCAAAGCCTATTGAGTTGAGCCTGGTTATCCTAGGGCCACAGCATTTTAAGAAATTTGAACATGCCGCGAAAGCAGGATCACGCCTAGCAACGCGTGGGCCGGTGCTTTCACCGACTTCGCTTCCACCGACGATTCCGAGGAAGGGATCGCCGGGAGCTACCGTCAGCCAATCTGAGATGGCGGCCGTCAGTGGGCAGAGCACATTTTCGCACCACTCGTCATCGAGCGGAGTGGCTGTTGCTCTGCACGAGGGGCACTCTGATCGGCACGCGCCAGAAAACATTTCCGATAGGTGACGCTCGGACCAAGGCGCTCTTTCGGCAATTGGAAAAGTAGGACGACGATCTGGCTCTCCGAGGCCGCATTTTTCCGACGATAAGTTCGAGAATTGCATCGCGAGCTGTTCGACAGGCTCTCCGTTTGATGTCGATGGCATCCAAACGGCTGTCGTGGATCAAGGGGTGCTGGCGCATATATGAACTTTATACCTTGATATACGTTGTGCAGCGGCTTCTGACGTGTGATCGGTTTCGAAGTCGAAAATCATCCGATCTCCGCGCACCATGGAAGAGCAGCTGTGTCGTCCGTAGAAGTACATCAGCACATCCTCTCACTTCTTCAGAAGCCGGATCCGGTCATCCTGGATATTGGCTGCAATGATGGGACTGATACGAAAAAGTTTCTCGAGCTGTGCCCGCAACCCAGGCTCTACTGCTTTGAGCCGGACCCCCGAGCGATCGCGCGCTTCAAGAGGAAGCTCGGTCCATCCCTCGACAGGGTGAAGCTGCTTGAAATCGCCATCAGTGATCGAAACGGGACGATCGACTTCCATCCGAGCAATGCAGATGGGGATGCGAAGGATTGGGACTTATCCGGTTCAATACGCCGGCCAAAGAACCATCTTACCGAGTATGATTGGGTTCGGTTTGATCACCCTGTCTCGGTTGAAACACGGCGGCTGGACGACTGGTGCAGAGAAGCCAACGTGGACGCAATTGATTTCATCTGGATGGACGTTCAGGGAGCCGAAGCCGACGTTATCGCCGGCGGAATGCGGACCTTGAGCAACACGCGCTTCATCTACACCGAATATAGTGACCGCGAGCTCTACGAAGGGCAGTTAACCCTGCAAGGCATTCTTAACTTATTGCCATCATTTGAAGTGGCGGCTCACTATCCGCGCACTGTGGAAGGTGATGTGCTGCTCAAAAATACGCGTCTCTAGCAGCTACCCATATCGACGTCTCATTCACGGAAGGCTTGACCAGCGGACTCTATGATGGTCGTAGCTGCACAGCGGTGATCGTCAAGGCAAGCGGCCATCGCTAGCCGGACAGGCAGCGCGACGGGCTGGCATTGGGCCGGCGTGCACGTCGGCCGGTCCATCGGGGGGCAGCGCCATGGCAGTTCTCGGGTCCACGCGGTCCCGAGCAGGCAGGCCGTGGTGCTGCCGCTGCGATCGAACGGCCGATGTAGCAGCGGGGCGGGCGCTCGTGACGCCGCTACGTCGGTTTCGCTCTAGCGACAGTCGCTACGATCTAATGTTGATCACGCCGAACCTGATCGCGCGATTTCATCGGCGTAGCCCGAACCGGTCCAGCTCGCCGATATCGCTCGATCGCAACGGCAAAGGGCTGGCTGTGTTGGCGGCCGACATGGATCTCTTCAGCCGCAAGATAAGCGGTTGGGCGATGCGCGACCTCATGGGCCGCAGCTTCTCTTGCGCGCCGTCGATGCTGATCCGCCAGCAGCCGCCAAGGCCGAATTGATCCATTAATTCCGATCGGCGGTGTACAGTACGCTTCATATCAATGTCGCACGGCCGTTGCCAGCGCGTTGGCGTGCCGCATCGATGAGCGCAAGGGTGAGTGCTAGGAAGTGCGCAATGCAGAGCGTCTTCCGCACCGTGCGGCCCAAGCGGCAAGTGTGAGTTGAACCGCGAGCCGTTGCGCAGAATTTCAGGTGGTCCCGCTCGGCACGTCAATGATCGGGGCAGGGCTGTAGAGGCTAATAATGGCGCGCTATGTTCGGACAACGAACCTGCGCTCCAGGATATGAAGTGGGATTTTTGAAGAGGGACAGCCCAAAGCTGTCTTTGTCCACATTGAAACAAGGCGCCAAGTCCTCAGCGGCAGACCACATCACGACTCCGGTCCGGTAATTCGTTCGCGTGGCGTGTGGCTTGCCCGTGCGTGCCCCACTTCATGGAAAGCCCGGCTGTATTGCAGTGCCGAGCAGAGCGCGGCCAGCGCTCTGAAGCGTTCCCTCGTTTAAAGCTGCGTGCTGGGCAACCACGAAGCTGTCGCACATGGCGCGTGCGAGATTGCCGGTGGTATAGAGCGCCTGAGTTCCAGCAAGGCCGCTCGCAATCCTGCAGACCTCAGCGCCCCGCTGCGCGGCGTTCGTAGCGGCGAGCCGCATCAGCATCGTGGTGCTCAGATTTACCTCACCCGTGAGCGCTTGCTTCCACAGCTCCTCCGTGGTCTCGTAAAAGAAGGAACGAGCGGAACGTAGCATGGCTTCGGCTTTGGCGATCTCAAGCTGGACATAGCCGCGCTCAGCCATCACAGGCGCTCCAGTGATCGAGGCGCGGCTTCCGGCCATGGCGAGCACCTCGTCGATTGCGGAACGTGCAATCCCGATGCCCACAATCGCATGCGCCTGCGCGGCGAAAGCGACGGATGGGTAACTATAGATCGGCCCATCAAGTGTCGCCGGACCACCGCGGATCAAAGTCCATTCCTCTGGCACAATGACGTCGCTGACAACAACGTCGTGGCTTCCGGTGCCTTGTAGTCCGATGACGTCCCAATTGGGCCGGATTGTTACCTTCTCGGCCGGGATCACCGCTACGCGCGGGAGGTCTCCGGTCGGCTCGCCTTCCACTGTGATACCAACTCCTATCAAATCTGCCCCCGGCGAGCCGCTAGCGAATGGCCACACGCCGTTCACGACAAATCCATCGGTGCATCGCTTGGCGGGCTGGAGCGGGAAAAGCGCGCCCGCCAACACGACGTCCGGCCCATTGGCGTACACTTTTCGAAGCGTGTCGTCCGGAAGAGCAGCGAGGTAGCGAGCCCCATCCCCGAAGCTGGCAACCCAACCGGCGGATCCGTCGGCCTCGGAGATGCGCTCGATCAGGCGACAAAAATCGGCTGGCGTTCGCTCCTCGCCGCCGAATCGCTTGGCGACCATAGCCCGATAGACGCCGACACGCCTGAAGCCGTCTATGATCTCTTTTGGGATTTTCTGCACTCGGCCAAACTCGTTGCGACGCGCACGGATCTCGACGAGTAGGGGGGACAGATGAGCCCAGGTCGCAGCCGCAGCGTGGGTTTCGGGAGTTATCTTTTCTGGTGGTGCATTCATAAAACGTCCTCCGTGTTTTCCGATCATTCGCGCGTCATTCATACGCGCGCATGGCGACGCCGCGTGATTTAATAGCGAGGAGGGCATCCCCAAAGCTGTATGGAATGCATGAGATTGCGCACGGTAACTTCCCGGCTTAAGGGCGCGGAAGCCTGACCGAGATACAGCTGTTGCCGTTGGTATTGAGGCTGGCTGGCAAAGCAGCCGATAGGCGGCGACATCGATCCGTCTTTGCCGCACTGGGTCTCCGGCGTTTGATCGGGCGCATGCGGCGTCATGTCTTCTCCACGGACGTGTGTCACACTTATGACAAGCCGGGTCAAACGAGGTTTGGAATTTCCGAGTTGTGCTTGGGAGGGCGCCAAGCCTGCGTCTTCTTTTCCATCTTCCCAGCAATCGACGTGCCATTAAGCATGTCTGCCGTCCCTGTCTGAATTGCGCGGGCCCCCACCGGCGTGCCGTGCCAGCGCATACTCGTGTCTTCATGTCCACTTTCAGGCGCGAATGTCATGAACTCAACGACCCGCAAGCAAAACGACAGAGGCGGACCTCGAGCGCCGACCGGATTCAATGTTTTTGCTAAAATGGGGGCCCGCTCCGATCTCCCGACGCGACAAAGTCCAATTTGCTTTTCGTGCGACTGCGGGAGAGCGCCTGGTTAGAAGAGGACCTCCAGACGGCAGGTATTCAACCGCACGGAGCTCAGGAGGCTGTAATTTCGCGATCAAGCCAGGTTCAAGGTGACTGCAAGAATGCCCCTCACATGCAAGCGAAGAGGAAGCGCTTCGGACAGGTTTAGGGAGTATTCGAGAGTCGCCAGCAACACACGAGCTATCTACGTTCTGTCGTACCGGACGCAAGAGATCGACGCAGATTCCTTTTCCTGGCCGACTCTTTTGCGGCCGCTGGCGCCTCTTTCTTCGGCGGTTTTCCAATGCTTCCGATCTTTGCCGAGCTTGCCAAAGTCGCGCAGCCACTATCCCCGCACGACGAGCATTGCGACAGACCAGGCACCCTACGTTCTGAAGCTAGCGCTCTGTTTCGCACTGAGCGACTTTCTGGCTGAAGAGCCTGCTTCCGGAAGCGCTCGGTTGCCAGATCATTTCCTGCTCCAGACGCGGTGTGCGACGCTTAAATCATTGTTGCTGGCCCACCGAATTCACCTAGGCGGATAGATCTAGCTCATTTGCCGAGTCCCGCAGGCACTAAGAACCTGAGAGTCGAACTCGTCATGGAGGACGGATAGTAGATTGTCCAAGTGGTCGGTCGTGCGATTGTGTGGAATGTCAAGCAGAGCGTATGCGAAATCGTAGCGAGAACAGTCATGCCTTCAACGGCACCGTCAATGTGGGCCGCATCCTTGGCGGCGAACGAGACGACCTAACAAATGATTGATGAGCGGCTGAGAGTGTGAGGTCGCGGTCTCCTAAATCGATCAAGAAGGGCTGTCCGGTACTGAGGCGGATAGCATGTTTCTTTACAGCCCCAGGGCTGCCAGTCGTGCTGGTGGTTCTATCTGATGTTCAGCCCTGGCTGAGCTTGGTAAAGCAGGACCATGGATGGTTTGCCCGATCTGGGCTGAGAAGCTCTCGTAATCGTCGCGTGCTCGGGAGTTCAGAGGGCAATGTTTTTCATTGCGATCTGCTGACGGAACCACCTCTATTGGGTCGGCAACTCAATCTCGAGGCATGAATGCCGTCGGACGCGCAATGTGCGTTTCTGGATGCTGGCCGCGCGTTGCCAACATGAGTGCGTAGAACAAGAGCAGAATTACGAGGCCACGCATACCGAAGGGCTTCCCGAAGCCATGAATATTGTTGAGCGGATGGTATCCGGCGCATGTGTTGCAGACGATGGACCAACACAGCAGCGGAGAAGAGAAGTTCTGCATCAGACGGCAGATGATTTGCCGCGGGTGTGAAGGTGCAAGCGTCAGCTCACAATATCGACCTTGCCGGTGTCGATCCGATACAGGCCCCCGACGACCTTCAGTCGGTTCTGCTCGAGTGCGGCGTTCAGAATAGGGCCCGTCGATTTAAGTTTGTTGACATTATCGATCACATTTTGTCGGGTTGCGTGAGCAAATGTGTCGCCGGCTTGCTGTAGAGATGCCTTCACTGCAGGAGCAAGTGCGGTGACCAGGGATGAAATGTGCCCCGGCGGCGGCTTATCTTGATGGAGAGACTTGATCGTGGCGTCGATCGCACCGCAATGATCGTGGCCGAGTACAAGAATCAGCGGCGTGTTCAGTACTGCGACCGCATATTCCATACTGGCGAGCGTATCATCATTAGCGAAGTTTCCGGCGACGCGGCAGACAAATAGATCACCTAGTCCGCTGTCGAAGACAAGTTCGGGCGCCACGCGAGAGTCGGCGCAGCTCAGAACCGCCGCATATGGATTTTGGCCCTCAACTAAGACCGGACGCTCGCGCCTGAAATCGTCGACTCGTGATGCGCCCTGGACAAAGCGATCGTTCCCCCTCAGCAGCCGCTTCAGGGCAGCATCTGGCGCCAGCAGGTTGTCTGGCTTGGGCGGGCCTTTTGCTTCCTTCGCATCGACAATGCCATTGCCGAACCGCAGGGAAACTGCCAAAGCCGCGAACACCAACAGCGACCGGCGCGAACGCGCTATCTTGGTTAAATGGTACATGTTTGGAGTATTGGCTGCATGCATGTGTCGCCTCATCGCACGGCCTTACGCCACCCGGTGGCTTCGGCTTCCGCTTCGCTACAGAGCCAGCGTTCGCCGCGCCTCTTCGTCATGTCGATTTGGTCGTAACTAGGTTGCCCTGGCAGGTGATAAATGCGCTCGCCGCTGCGCTCGTGAATGCCTTTTATCAGGCACTCGGGGGACGGCGGTTCCGATAGCAGATCGGATCCGAGAAGGACTTCCTGAGCGTCGATCGGAACCAACGTCGCGCCGACGATAATCGTGCCCCTATTGCGGCGAGGCCAGTCCCAGGGCGCGATGAACGCCCCCGACCACAGCCCCGCATGGGCTGTGCTCGCCACCAACTCATAGACAGAGTAGGTATGGCGAGATGCACCAGCCGATAGTGCCCAGCCGGAGCGTACCATCCAGGCGTTCACATTCTCACCTTCGATGAAACAGCTGCCGAGGGCTCGCCTGTACTCGTCGGCTCTTTGGGTGTGACAATCCCAGGTTCGCCCATTCGAATGCTTGATGAGCTCGTCGCGAGCAGCTACGCCGCAGGCCCATCTCCGGCCCTGGGCGTCGAGGCAAATCTGGTCCGTCTCAGGAGCTCCGATACCTGAGAGCCGAACGTTGGTGTGCTCGATCTCGATAGTATTGCCGTCGAGGATGCGCGGAACACCGCTGAGTGTCGCGGCGCAGACCGGAGATGTGATGAGAGCGAGCAATGCGCATATGATTCCGCGGTGCGTCATCCCGAGAATAACCTTTCGCTCCTGATCCATGTTCACGCACGATACGGTGCCGATACATTCGACTGCCGACCGAATGATATCCGCTATCCCGCTGGCTTTTTCGACGTGCTTTATGAGAGCTTCGCGAAGCTACGACCTGACGCTGCGTAAGGATCAAGAGATTTCTTCCGCATTGCGTGCGGCGTTATTCTTCGAGCATCGACGGCTCTCTCACTGGGAGCGCACTGTACGCTCTCGACCTGAGAAGAAGATGGGCGTCGGACCCTGACGAACTCGCGCTGATGGACAAACCCGAGCCTCGGAATGTTGTCTTTGCAAAAAGTTGCCAGCTATGAAGCGTTGGCGCTCGCGGTCCAGTCAGGCGTGGAGGAGCAACCTTGCTGTAGTTGGTGACGACTTCGATCGGCAAACTGGACGCTGCCGACCCTCCCGACTAGGACAATGAAGTTCGCCCTAAGTCTTAACAGAAAAAAGATGTTCAAGAAGGTTCTGGTCTGAATCGCTCTGACGGATTTTAGAAAAAGGACGCAATGGAGTGCGAGCCTCAACGCTCGCCGCACAAATGAACCGTTCTTGTTTGAGCAAACCGCACAAATCCGGTCCCTTCTTACGCCCGACCAGATGATCGCTGATGGCAATCGCATTGGGGCTTTTGGCTCCTCCGCGCTGCGCCGTATTCCGTTAAGCGCTAGCTCCCAAACGTTTGTACAAGGACTGAATCATTTATGACTGAGGCCGCGCGACGGGCGGCCGCTCTTTGGTAGGGACGTTCCCCGCGATCTCAACGTGCATACCCAGGAGCGCTGGCATTAGCGTGCGTTTGCTCCACAAATTGTAAAGGCTGCGATATTGAGGCCCGGCTTTGCCGTAGACGCGCCGGAGAAGGGGAGGCGGCCCACGTGTTCGGACAATCGCGAGTACCATCCTGGTGCAATTCAGTGCGAGGCTTGAGTCTACAATACGCGTTGCGCATCACCGCACTCGGGGCGGATAGCTTCGGTGCGGCTGCCGACTCAGGCTGCGCATCATACTTAAGCACCTCGCTGCACTATTGGAATGACATGGTCGCGGCCGTTCGGGAAGTACCGGTCTTTTGTTGCGCGCTTGAACTGGATGGCCGACTCAGAGCCGAATTCGCAATCAGAGACGGTGCCAGGACGGATGGAGCAGAGCTGAAGACGCGCTTTCCCATGCTTCGAATCCGGATCTATGCGTGCAGACGAATGAGTGCGAGGAAAGCTAGCGGCCGAGCCAGTCTGGTCCTCCACGTTCTCGCGTACCGCCCCGGAGCTTCCCGCCCTGCGCACTCGGAAATGGGCAGGCGCTCAGCGGGTATGCCAGGGTCGCTATCGCTGCCCCGTTCGCGGTAACTTCCTCGTCGCTTTCGTCTCAGCACTGGGCCCTTGGTGCCGCCTCGAGCCGATATGCTTACGGTTGCGGAGCCCTAAACAACAGAGCGGGTATGTCTGCAGTAGGCTCCGACGCGCCCGGCCATGGACGGGCTGCGGCGCGATATTGCGCTGCAAGATGGTTTACTAAGGCCTCTGCTCTCCTAAGTCTTCCTCTTCCTTTGGCTCGGTAGGTTGGAACCAGGAGCCAGGAGGGAATTTCGCGATGCGCTTGGCAAAGGAGGATTGTGGCTCCCAATCAGGTCCTTCGCTCTTCTCGAAGGAGATGACCCCATTGTGTGTAAAATAACGTGGTCCTTGGATACTACAGTTCACCACGAGCAGAATGCGCCACATATCACCTTTCTCGGTCGGCTTGTCATTCCGCTTCGGTAGGTAGTCCACTCCAACAGGATCGATGATAGTGCAGCGGCCGTGCCGCAGAAGATCGCCGAGCTGGCCTTGCGGCGTACTCACAAAGTTGAAGTTGGTCGGATCATGCAGAAAGTTAAGATTTGCGCCCCGTTCGCCATCTGCGACTTCAGTGGCGATCAACGAGAGCGCCAGGGCGCGCCAGCCCAACTCCATCGGCTTCGCATACGTTGAGGCGAGTTCAATCGTACCGTCGGGCGCGACTTTCCAGGCGATAACGTACTGTTCGTCCGATTTGTTGTCCCGGTGCCTGGTCCACGAAACGAAAACAAAGTCGTTTTGGCCAAGTTCAACAACGCCCCACATTTGAGGGACGAACTGGGCCACCATCGAAACATTGGAGATGATTTGTTCGATCGTCTCACCATTTTGCGCTCGCCAAGTTGACTTGAGTCGTTCGACAATGGGGCTGTCGCTGGCGCGAATATTGGTGCTCATGGCAGCCGGCCAGGCGAGGCAGATTAGAAATCCGCCCAGGCAAAGCCATGGCGCTGCTCTTCCAGACATTCTCTTCATAACCCTCAGCCTATCGCGTTTCATCCAGACATCTTTCAAAGCGGGCAACCTTGAACCTGCTATGAGCGAGCGCAAGAAATGTCCCGAGATGCTAGGGGGCACCGCTCTCCCGCGCCAGCAGGCGCTCCCCTCTATGTCACGCGCCGCTGACTTCCCTCGCCAGCGACAGCGTCAATTGGCTGAGCTGGACATGCCCAGCAGGAGGAGATTGGGCATGCCGAGCGATTGCATTCTTCGTGCCAGGCAATAGACAGAAATTTCCACGATTTCTGTGTCCCTCTTGTCGACTTTCCGACCTGCGCCCGTTTCGATGTCTTCATTCAGTGTATCCGCCGCAGCTGTTGTATCCTTGTGCCTTGGCCTATTCGATGTAGATCCTTTAGTCCGAAAACAGCTGGCCAACGGAGGTGCTGGGCGAGCCTCTGGAAATCGGAAGCCGCATCGCCAGTATTCTGCGCGAAACAGCGGTACTCCCCGCCGGCAAGCTGCTTCTGTCCCTTTCATCGGTCTGGCGCGCCGCATCGCCTCGACGCACCTCCGATGCTCATTGAGACATCTGACAAAGACATGTCTGATTACTGCATCTCTGATTGGAGAATGTCTCTAGATGGTGGTGAATCATACACATGCACGCTCATTCGCCTAGCAAATGTCGCAGATTGGCTTGGCACACAATCTGAGAGGTTGACGGAAGAGTTCTCCTGCCGATAATCCACGGCCGTCGAGGTTCTCCGGTGCCCATTTAATCCGGAGCTAAGAGGGAAGCCGGTGCGAATGCCGGCGCTGCCCCCGCAACTGTAAGCGGCGAGCCGCTGTCCAACGATGTCACTGAAGCCTCCAAGGCTTCGGGAAGGCCGGACAGCAGCGATGACCAGCAAGCCAGGAGACCTGCCCCGACAAAATATTGGTCCACGGGCGGGGTGTCTCGGTGGTGCGCCAAGCAGCCGTCGCACGCGCGACTCCCCTGCCTGCGTCCGCCATGGCCTCTGTCCCCAACAGGGGTTGATGCTATGTCTCTTCGCTCTCTTCCAATCGCTACGCTCGGAACGCCACGCATCGGTCCAAGGCGTGAGCTCAAACTCGCTCTCGAAAGCTACTGGGCCGGAAAGATCAGCGAACAGCAGTTGCACGAGGACGCATCCGGCCTGCGCGCAGCGAACTGGGCTCGTCAGAAATCTCTCGGCGTCACTATCATTCCGTCGAACGACTTCTCGCTGTATGATCAGGTGCTCGATACAAGTGTCATGGTTGGGGCCATCCCGGAGATCTACGCCTCGAAAGGAGAATCCGTTTCGCTCAAGACGTACTTCGCCATGGCCCGCGGATCACAATGCGACGACCAGGATGCGAGTTGCGGTCAGAGCCCACGGGGATCTGGCGCACCCGCGCAGGGAATGACCAAGTGGTTCGACACCAACTACCACTACATGACTCCCGAGTTCTACAGGGGACAAGCGTTCAGACTGTGCTCTCGCAAACCCATTGAAGAGTACGAGGAAGCAAAGGCTCTTGGCTTTCAGACCCGCCCGGTCCTGATCGGGCCGGTCACATTCTTGAAGCTCGGCAAGAGTGCCGATAGCGCGTTCCAGCCCCTCTCCCTTTTGGATGATCTGATACCGGTCTATATCGACGTTCTGCATGAATTGGCCGAACGAGGGGCTAGTTGGGTTCAGCTTGACGAGCCCTGCCTGGCCCTTGATCTCGATGAGGCGGCGCGAAAATCTTTGCTACATGCCTATAACCGGTTCGCAAAGGAGGGACCGGCCATCAAGATCATGGTTGCCAGCTATTTCGGCGCGCTAGGCGACAATCTAAATACTGCCTTGAACCTGCGAGTTTCCGGTCTGCACCTCGATCTTGTTCGAGCGCCAGAGCTATTGGATCAAATCATTGCTGAGGGCCGAAGAGATCTCATCATGTCGCTCGGTGTGATCGACGGCCGGAACATATGGCGCTCGAACTTGTCGTCGCTCCGTCAGCGGCTGGATCCAGCGATTGCGAAGCTCGGCAGGCACCGTGTGCAGCTCGCTCCATCCTGCTCGCTGCTTCACGTGCCGGTCGATGTTGAACTCGAGACCGGGCTTACGTCCGAGGTCAAGAGCTGGCTTGCTTTCTCGGTTCAGAAGATGCGTGAGCTTGCGATCCTGGGGCGGGTACTCGCAGGCGACCAGAATGTTGGGCTAGCTCTTGCCGATTCGGAACGCGCTGTGACTGCCCGCCGGACTTCGCCGAAGATCCATGATGCCAATGTCGCTGTCCGGATGAGGACGATCGACCAGACGATGCGCCGGCGCGCCAGCCCATTTGCCCGCCGTTCCGAGATCCAAAGGAAACGCTTTGGACTACCAGATTTTCCTACCACGACGATCGGATCGTTTCCACAGACCACAGAGGTCCGAAATGCTCGTGCGGCGCATGCGCGAGGTGCGATGAGCGACGAACAATACGACAGGTTCCTCAAGGAGGAGATAGCCCGCGCCGTACGTTGGCAGGAAGACATCGGTCTTGACGTCCTCGTGCACGGCGAATTCGAGCGTAATGACATGGTGCAGTACTTTAGCGAGCAACTCGCCGGCTTCGCATTTACCAGGAATGGATGGGTACAGTCCTATGGTTCGCGCTGCGTCAGGCCCCCGATCCTGTTTGGGGACGTAGTACGGTCGAAGCCGATCACCGTGGAATGGTGGCGCTACGCGCAATCACTAACCAGTAAGCCGATGAAAGCGATGTTGACCGGACCGGTGACGATCCTGAACTGGTCGTTTGTTCGCGATGATATTCCTAGAAGCGAGGTCTGCCGTCAGCTTGCGCTCGCGATCCGCGACGAAGTCCGGGATCTCGAGAATGCCGGTGCGGCCATGATCCAGATCGACGAAGCTGCACTCCGCGAAGGATTGCCATTGCGCCGATCGGACTGGAAGGCATATCTCGATTGGGCCGGAGATTGCTTCCGCATCTGCTCATCGGGAGTTGCCAATCAAACGCAAATCCATACACATATGTGCTACTCTGAGTTTAACGATATCATCGCTGCGATCGCTGCAATGGATGCGGATGTCATTTCGATCGAGTCGTCCCGCTCGAAAATGGAGCTACTGGATGCATTCAAGAAGTACGAATATCCAAATCAAATCGGACCTGGCGTGTACGACATCCACTCTCCACGCGTTCCCGAGGCGGGCGAAATGAAGCAGCTGATGGTGCTAGCTCGGACGCGTTTGCGGGATTCGCAGCTTTGGGTCAATCCGGACTGCGGCCTAAAAACGCGTAAATGGGAGGAGGTTCGGCCTGCGCTAACCAACATGGTCGCTGCCGCTCGCGAACTGCGCGCTGCAGCCTATCCGCAAAACCATTGATCCCGAGCCCGGGTCTGTTCTCGCCAAAGCTAATTCGCTTGTGGCCATTTGCGCTTTCCACAATGTCGAGGCAAGCCCTGGCGCCAACAAGAATGTCCGGTCCATTTCGTGGACCGGGGAAGGTGCAGGGTCGGAGGAACGACGGTGACGCGTCGCGCTACTTTCGTCGGCCGAGGGAGAATAGCTGATGGTTCGATCAAGGCGACAACATTCGCCAAAGGATCTGCGCCTATTATAAAGCACGAGTTTATCGCAGCTAAATTATGCGGTGGTATGCGACCGTACAGCCTGAGAGTTAAAAATCTACACCGACGTTTGTCGCTCCTGAGCACGATGGCAACGGTTGCGACAGCAACGAGAAAAGTCATGCTTGACTGAAAGCAAGGCACCCACCACGCTTCGGTCTGCTCGGAGATGATTCCCGTCAGGCTCGCTCATTCGATCGACGCTGCATAGTTTCCGAAGAGCGCACGGCAGGGCGGTCCCCGCCCAACTCACGCCAGTCCATTTTGCAGGATAGCGCCGCTATCGCGGCCAGATACGCCAATGCGTTGGCTGCACGGCGACGTGCTTTCCGGTATTCGCGTTGATCCATCCGCCGAAGACCCGACGGCAAGGAAAGACAACCCGGTGAATCGAATTACCCTCGATCACGGCAATCTCCAGATCCTGATCGTGTGGCGGCACCGTTTCGAGCCGCTCCCAGATCAGATCGCCATTGGATCCTGGTCGGTGTTCATTGCTGCGGGCTGACAAATTCAGATAACCTTGTGAAGACTACGCACGTTACTTGGGTTCCGCGCGGACAGGCTCGGCCCGATATCGCGCGGACGGCCCGGGGTGTCGATCGCGTTAGCCGCGGCGATAGGGCTAATCGGCCATGCGCTGTTGTGAACAGAACACGATCCGCTCGCGAACTGAAACATTTTGACTTCCGCCACGAAAGAACGCCCGAGCTTCCGTCGAATCGATCTGATCAGCTCAAGAACTCGGTTGTTGGTATTTGTAGCTGTACCGCACAAGCTAAACTGGACTGCAGCTCCAGCAATCTGGCCCGCGGCGGGGTAAATGGTCCGGCTTTCTGTCATGTCACGTCCCTTATTGGTGAGACATTCCCTGTCCTGCGGCGTCATCCTGCTGGGTGTGTGGGTGAGCTCGGCCGCGCCCTCGCGCGCGCCGCGCAGCCCATCCAGCGAGAGCGCAAAGACCTCGGATTCGCTTAACAGCATTAGGATGAGCGTAGCTCCGCTCGGAGCCCATAGTCGGGCCGGTCCGCAGGCCGATAAAGTAGACGCCGTCGCGAGCGGCGCAACCTATCATGTGCAGGTCATTGGCCCGCGGCTCGGCTGCGCCCGGCAGCAGTCCTAAAAAACGGTCGCTGGTACCCGGACATGAAAGCATCATGGGCGTCAAATCTTTCTGTCTGCCATGCGTCTGACCTTACTGGAAGATACTTCTATCAGGACGCAGCCGCCGTAGCGTTGATGCGGGTCAAAAAGTGGTGCGTGCCCGTTCGGGATTGGTCGAGCTCGAACGGACACAACGAGCCGCAGACGCCCGCGTTGACAGTCGACATGTCCGAACTCGCGCTTCCGCCAGCGCCTCGCGTTTCTCTGCAACGCCCAGCATGTTGATTTGAGGCGCAACTCACGCCCACGGGCTACGACGGCATTTTCCTCATTGCTCCGTCCACCCGAATCGTCGATCGATGTTCCGCCTTTCATTGTCGGTAGCTTTGCCGGCGCTGATCCCACCCTTAAGCTTTGGCACTGAGGTCCTGGACCGGGCTCATCGACGACAAGCCTGATGATCGGCTCTGCTGTCGCGCCGGCAAGTGGACCGTCGGATGCAGGTTCGGGATGCGCATTGCCCCGCGATCGCTTGCGCGTATAGCAGCCCGTCGGCGCATATAGAAATCCGGCCGCGATGAGCCGGCAAGCGATCGCGGTTCTTCGCGACAACAGGAGGCTGGCGCCGCGCTGCTATACGACCTGTCTTCGGAGGAGCGGACAGAGCTCTCGGGATGCTGCTTGAGGCAAATCAAATACTCTAAGGGCGAATGGCAGATAGTGGATGAGCGAACAGGAAGAGAGGGTCATGCCTTCATTTAACGTTCGGTTTATTAAGACCGTCTGCGACGATACCGGCGGTGAGCATCGTGCATGCCAGGCAGCATTCAAGGTCGATGCCGCCTCGCTGAGTGCTGCTGCACAGCAGGCGGAGACCGATTTCTGCAGGCAAAAGAGAGTCCGCGATTGGACAATCTTCGCCGATGTGTTGGAGCTTCGAACCCCGCCTGCATGAGCTAATCCGTCCACATCAGCCTTTTGAGCATCCCGCAAGGACGAGCTCTCCTGAATGAGCAAAGGGCGTTGTACTTCCCGATTTGTTCCACGGAAGCTTGAGTCTTCAACACCGACTAAGTCTCGTAGTTTTCGCCCGCGACGTTTGTGCTCGCCAGTCATGGCATCGCCTTCAGCGTAGACAGCTTGGGCGCCGGGCGCGACATCGTGGTCGTCGAGCATGCCTACGGCACGTGCGTCCGACGCCGGCGTCTCGATCGGACGTACCTCGCTTTTTACAATGGCCAGCGTTCCCTTTGAACCTTGGCGGCGCCGCTCCGGATCAAGCTTACTTCCGCCCGCTGCCATTTCGTGCGGTAGCCTTACTGTAGCACACGTTCCACTTATAGAAACGGCACGACGTCGGCAGTCGTGTTGGAATCCTGAAGGGACGGCCAATACGCCATCGCCCCGTGGCGAGCCTCCCAAGTCAGATAGGTTGAATTGGTGGTATAGAGCACGTATCCGGCAATAGCGTAGCGCGCATCTGACCTATCGACCCAAGCGGGATCTCGGAAAAGCAGAGAGCGGAAGATCGCGCTGCTAGGAGGTAAGCGTGGCCTTAAATTCGTACGACGAGTGGTCGAGATTGAAGGAAGTCATAGTGGGTACGGCCACTAATTATGCGGCTCACGATCGCGAACTCTCTTTCGATCTATTCTTTTTTGACAATCTTAAGGTCCGCTCGGAGTGGTATTATCCGCGTCTCTCGTCTGCGGTAGCAGGTACGGAAGCTGGCGCACGGGTCCGCCATCGGATCAAGGACCGCTACCTGGACGAATTGAACGAGGACGTCGAAGGAATCGTGAACACGTTGCGGGCGCTTAACGTGACCGTACATCGACCGATGACCCTCGATGCCTCCAGCGTGGAGGTTCGCACCCTTGCCTGGTCGGCGGCAGTCGTGCCGCCGCTCAATGTCCGCGACATAGCTTTGGTGGTTGGAGACGAAGTGATCGAGACCCCTCCTATGCTCCGCTCACGATACTTCGAGACACAATTTCTCAAACCAATCTTCGCGTCCTATTTCGACCAAGGCGCGCGATGGTCAGTGATGCCGCGCCCGTTGATGACCGACCGGTCATTCGACCGTTCCTACGTCCTATCAACGACCGGTGGCCCAACGGAACCGATTTCAAATCCCGGAACGCATCCCTATGACGTTGGCCTGGAGATGATGTGGGATGGTGCGCAGTGTTTGCGCCTGGGACGCGACCTCGTCGTAAATATCGCCACCGCGAATCACGCGATGGCATGTGATTGGCTAGAGCGCCATTTGGAGGGAAGATCTCGGATCCACCGTGCCTACAAGTTGAGCGATAGCCATATCGATAGCATGGTCATAGCGCTTGCACCTGGGCGGCTGCTCGTGCGATCTCGCGAGGTGGCCGACTATTTGCCAAAAGCAATGCGCAAATGGGACATGATAGTGGCGCCCGAACCACTCAAAAATAATTTCCCAACTTACGACGATGACGACCTTCTGTTGTCCAGTCTTTACATAGATATCAACGTCCTTTCGGTCGCTCCTGACGTCGTTTTAGTCAACGACGCCTGCCCAGAACTGGCGCGGATCCTCGAACACAATCGCTTTCAGGTAGTCCCGGTTCGGCACCGCCATAGGCGGATTTTTGGCGGGGGGTTCCATTGCTTTACTCTCGACACGGTCCGCGAAGGCGGCCCGGAGGATTACCTCAACTAGCACCGACGATATACGTAATCGTCTGCTTCCAAAGCAACGATCGTACAGTCGCTGCTTTGGAGCCTGATAGCTGGCGAAGGTGTGCTCGCCAGGACTGGTCAAGCTTATGCTGGATCACCTAGTTGCCAGAATTCAAAATTAGGGCGTATGCTCCCCAGCGCCGCAAAGTGGCTGAGCCAGTTATCATGTACTCTCCGCCGCGTTTGAGGTCGACGATCGTCGAGTGTCCTCCAGTGGACCGTAAGTTGGGACGCGAACGGGCTCACATCTTGCGGCGCGATCGTGCCCGTGAGGGTCTTCACGTATCAGGACGGGAGCAATTGAATGTCATTTGTTCGTCCAGTGACTTTAAAGGAGACTGTTGCTTCGATATCACCAAATCGATGAACAGCCGATCTACGCTCGCGTCAGAAGAGACACCACATGTTCGACATTTATTTGAACCGAAGACACGATCTTTTGGTCGTTCCGAGAGGCTTTGCGATCCCCCCGGGACTGGACGGCAATTGGAAGCGAAGGAAGCGGGCGGTTCGTTCCGTGAGCGACGTCATTCGTCAGGACGTACAACAGCGTGGTTACCACCGGCGTCGTTTGATCTCAAATCGGTCGAAGGCGGCAGTTGAGACCTCGTCAAACTCCTAGTCACGCAGCTATCTAGTGCTGAACCGTCCTTCGGAACATTCTGGCAGGACCTCGCCGATGCCGTCTCGAAAGCGTTGCTTACCGCGGCGACGGCAGGCGGGTGTCCTGCATTAGGCTTCAGGAGAATCTTTCTCTTGAAAAGCGGCGCGCTGCTCTGGAGCTTGCCTCAAAATAAGCATTATGCGGCTTTTCCTTGACTCAATGGCGTGCGTCTGAGTTTTCACCTGTCTATGCTGAAGCTAATTGCCGGCCAGCCGCACGGTTAGGCGAGCATCGAAGTCGTTGAGCAGCATTTGGCTATCTATTATGGCAGCGGCCCGGAGTTGCCGGCTCGTATGAAGCGCTTCGGAAGCCGCGCGCCCCCACTCGATATTTTGGGCCAAAGGCTGATCGAGCGGAAGGCCGGGCTGGATTATCACCGAGGAGGGAAGGGATCAGCTCGAGACGCTCGCACAATTAGATCGGGGTACTATGCAGGCGGAGGTTGAGCGGGAGGTCGCGCAAGAGCTGAAAGCTGGGCAGCCGCCTCTCTGACTTCGCAGCTGGGAACGAACGCGCGCAGAAAGCGCCCCACGGCAAGCGATGGAGCCTACGTAAACCAATATGTACTTCGACCAGATCGCGAAGTTCAATTTAGAACACTGTGGTTGTGATGGGTCTTAGAGCGCGAGGTTTGTATGAAGTTTACAATTCCACAGCTGCACCAGTCGAGACGCCTCGCTCGTAAGACGTGACCGAGCTTATACCCTGGCGCGACTTCCTATGATATTGCCTGTTTTTTGCGGTCGTCGCGCCTCGAAAACCATGTTACAAGCCGCTCCTCTCAAAAGGAGCATTAATCGTGAAGAAAGCAACCAAGAAACGCGTTAAGCGGCGCGAATGGACCAAGGCAGATATCAAGGAGCTCAAAGTTCATTCGAAGGCCCGAACCCCGGTCATAAAAATAGCAAAGATGACGAAACGCAGCGTCGGTGCTCTCCGCCAGAAGGCCTTAAATCTTGGAATTGGACTCGGACATCAGCGGTAGCTTTGGGCAGCGCTGGTACTGGCGCGGCAGGGCGGCTCGCAGGCCGCCCTCACCCATGGAAATTTTGGCGCAAATTAGTTTTACCGATCCGCGCTGAGAGGATTTTTTGGATGGTGTTTCAATGTCGCGGTGGGGGGCTCGAGCATCCTCTCATTGATGGACTTTCTTAGAAGTGATCTCAGTTGTTGTGACCACTCGCCATCCCATATCGGCAGTAAAGACACCGTCTCGGCTATAGCCCTGTCAAGGATCTCCC
The DNA here is from genome assembly GCF_028128625.1 of Bradyrhizobium sp. CCBAU 45389. NCBI lineage: Bacteria > Pseudomonadati > Pseudomonadota > Alphaproteobacteria > Hyphomicrobiales > Nitrobacteraceae > Bradyrhizobium > Bradyrhizobium sp. CCBAU 45389. The sequence continues at coordinate 104,193 of NZ_LBIY01000084.1, forward strand.
ACATGAACGGCCGAACAATCTGCCTCCGTCACTAGAGGTGCGGCCAAGCGCGCTTTGCTGATCGGGTAATCTTGTGGAGGTCCATCAATCTAACACTAACAATCTAACACTCCTTGGCGCCGGGCAGGGAGGAGCAGCGTTGCGAGGTCCGCTAACCTAAATACCTCTTACAGTTTGGACGAATGGGCTTGTGTAAAACAAGCTTGCCGGACCTATAATCCAGTGTGTTGACCGACCAACGGCGGCGCTCTGAGTCTGGATCGCTGCCGCGTTGAGAAGATTGCTGCTGTCCTGCCAGGTGTGATGTCCACGAAATGGTCTGCGTCTTTGCAGCACTGCGCTCATATGCCGAAATTGATTGGAGTATGCCGAGCCTCAGCGAGGTGCATGTCGCATTTACCTCTTCAATGGCCCCAGCGCATGCATCTTCTGACTAAAGGTAGCTATCTTCCATGCCGCGCGCGGTCTTCGGCAAACGTCGGTATAGTTCTTTTCAACCTTCCCATATCCGCAGTCAATCTTCGTGCAATTGAGCTGTTGCTTCATTTCGTATTATTGGGTCGAGCAACCGGGGAAGCAATTGCAGTTATCCTTCCGTGATCCCACCCAATCGAACTGAACGGGTCTCAGGTCATGAGTGGCAGACAGAATCTGTGTCGTTTCGACTCTTTGCACGCAAGCGGTTATCCTCATGTGATCCGCCGGCTGGCTTTGTTTGGCCCAATCGAGCTCACAGGGGGCGCTTGCCAAGCACGAGTGTCTGAACGATGAGCGGACGTCTTGATCGTTCACCTGAGGTGTGCTTTCTGCTCGGCCTTCCACGATCCGGGACGACACTCCTGGCACATTTGCTGCAGCTCCATCCGGACATTGTGGCTCCGCCTGAACCCTGGTTGATGCTGGCGCTTGAAGCATTTGGCAAGGTGGATCGGCGCCATCCGGCGGGCAGCTCACTGATCGAGGCCGCAACCTCCGAATTCCTGGGACGGATAGATCGCAAGATCGTTAGCCGCGCTTTTACAGACGCAGCATACAATCAGTATCTGGCAGAAGCGGGCAAGCGCATCATCATAGACAAGACACCACGCTATTGGACGGTCCTTGACTTTGTTGAATCCGTGTACCCAGAAGCACCACACATCCTCTTGATGCGCAATCCCTACGCCATCGCCGCTTCACTGAAATCGACATGGGGCATCCCACTGCGGGCAGAAAGCTAGCGGCCGGTCAGCGTATCCAGTCTCGCTGACCTCATGCTCCGTCTGCCTGATGGCATAATATCTTCACTCGCCGATTTGGTTTTGGGTCTGCCTAGGCTCGCCGCGCAACGTACTCGCCGGCAGACTCATTTGGTGCGATACGAGCTGCTCGTGGCGCATCCGGACGAGGAAATCCAGCGTCTACTGGCAGGGCTCGGCTGTGATCCAGGAGGCGTCGCATCGGCGAGCATGGGATGAGCAGATTATCTTCAATCCAGCAGCTTTGGGGATCGAAAAATCCTGGAACGAAACGCCATCGACGAAAGCTCTGTCAAATCATGGCAATCTCAATTGAGCGTCGAAGAGATGCAAACCGTGACCGATCTGGTCGGTGCCGAGCTGTTGCTAGACCTCGGATATGAGCAGGAATTGCTGCATGCTCAGAAAGCCGGAGTTCTGGACAGGGGACGGGAGGTAACCGAACTCTATCGTCGGATGTTCCGAACCTGGTGGGATTTGCGAAGTGCCAAGGCAGGAGGATTGTCCAGCTCATCTCACGCTGGAGGGCCGGTCCACACTTCTTGGAATATTTCGGAAAACCGGGACGTGGCTATCGAGATGTTGCGAGGCGAGGTCGCGCGGCTTGAACAGATCCTCAGCATCTCCTAAGGACTCTGGATGCTTGTGATCAAGACACGCTGGTTGATCTAGCCAAGCTCGCTAATCGGCGCGGTGATCCCCCGATCAGGTATGACGCAGGCGCCGGCCGCACGAGCGGAAGAATGCGATATGCTGCCGCGTCCGGAAGTCTGCTGTCCAAGGGGCTCGACCGATGGACGAGCCATGCGTCTCCGCCGGTCGCTTCGCGGATATTGCCACTCTAGGGAGCCATAGAGCGGCGAAGAACAGAGATCCTCACGGAAAACAAGATATATGCTGCCGAAGCATCTGCGCCGTCTCGAGGCGGAATCGATTGAAATCATGCGTGATGTGGTCGCCGAGTTCGAAAGGCCCGTCATGCTTTACTCCATCGGAAAAGATTCAAGCGTGATGCTGCACATCGCGATCAAGGCGTTCTATCCGGCAAAAATACCTTTCCCCCTGCTTCACGTCGATACGACATGGAAGTTCCGCGAGATGATCAGCTTCCGAGACACAACAGCCAGGCGACTCGGCCTCGACTTGATCGTCCATGTCAACAAGGACGGCATCGCCCGCGGGATCAATCCGATCGATTCCGGCTCCGCCCTCCATACCCAGGTGATGAAGACCGACGCCCTGAAGCAGGCGCTCGACTTCCACGGATTTGATGCCGCCTTTGGCGGAGCCCGGCGCGATGAGGAAAGGAGTCGCGCAAAAGAACGGATACTCTCCTTCCGTTCGGCCGGACACGTATGGGACCCCCGTAACCAACGGCCGGAGCTCTGGAGCCTGTTCAACACACGGATTCGCCAGGGCGAAACCATGCGCGTGTTTGCGATGTCAAACTGGACCGAGCTTGAGGTGTGGGAATACATCATGATCGAGAAAATTCCGGTCGTTCCGCTCTACTTCGCAAAACAGAGACCGATAGTGCATCGAAATGGTGCGATGATCATGGTTGACGACGAGCGATTGCCGCTTAACTGCGACGAGACGCCGGAAATGCGGATGATCCGCTTTCGCACCCTTGGATGTTATCCCTTGAGCGGGGCAATTGAATCCGATGCGACGACGATCGAAGGTATCGTCGCAGAAATGCAAACTGCGACTGTGTCGGAGCGCCAGGGGCGCCTCATTGATACAGATGAAGCCGCTTCAATGGAGAAGAAGAAGCGGGAAGGCTACTTTTGATGTTAACAAATCCGACAATGGAGCCGGTCCCGGCCCGGACGAAGGATCAGTTGCGATTCATCACATGTGGCTCGGTGGACGACGGCAAATCGACGCTGATCGGCCGATTGCTGCACGACAGCAAGATGATCTACCACGATCAGATCACGGCGTTGGAACGCGACAGCATCAAATACGGTAGCACCGGGAATAACATCGACTTCGCTCTGCTTGTGGACGGGCTCGAGGCCGAACGGGAGCAGGGCATCACGATCGATGTTGCCTACCGCTTCTTCTCTACGCCGCGGCGCTCCTTCATGGTGGCCGACACTCCTGGCCACGAGCAGTATACCCGCAATATGGCTACCGGTGCCTCGCAAGCCCAGCTCGCCATTATCCTAATCGATGCACGCAAAGGCGTGATGGTTCAGACGCGCCGCCACTCTTTTATCTGTGCGCTGCTCGGTATTCGTCATATCGTGCTGGCAGTTAACAAGATCGATCTTGTCGCCTACGACAAGGAGTGCTTCGACCGGATCGCCCGTGACTATCTGGCCTTTGCTGCCGGTCTCGGCTTCACCTCGATCGTTCCAATCCCGATCTCGGCCCGCGACGGCGACAACGTCGTAGACCGCTCTGCGCGCGCCAACTGGTATCATGGCCCCTGCCTGCTTGAATATCTGGAGAGCATTGACATCCAGTCCGGGACCGCAAGCCAGGCTTTCCGCTTTCCGGTACAATGGGTGAACCGGCCGAACCCGGAGTTTCGGGGCTATGCCGGCGACGTTCTGTCGCGGCCGGACAATCAACCGGAGGTCGCCGACCAGTTCGCTGCTTATGTCATCTGGATGGACGAGGAGCCGCTCGCTCCGGGACGCAATTACGTCCTGCGGATTGGATCGCAGACGATTGCCGGCAGCATTACCGAAATTAGGCATCGGATCGACGTCAACACTTGTGAGCATCTGGCCGCCGGGATGGTTTCCCTGAACGAGATCGCTTTCTGTAATGTTGCGACCACAATGCCCGCAGTATTCGATCCTTACGATGTCAATCGGAAGACCGGATCATTTATCTTCATCGATCGTTATACCAATCGTACGGCCGGGGCCGGCATGATTGCCTTTCCGCTACGGCGGGCTGCCAATATTGCTAGGCAAGGCCTATCTGTGGATCGGAGGGAGCGCGCCGCGCTCAAGAATCAGAAGCCCTGCGTCATCTGGTTTACCGGCCTGTCTGGTGCGGGAAAGTCGGCGATTGCCAATCTCGTTGATCAAAAGCTGTTTGCGATGTCGCGGCATACAATGCTGCTGGATGGCGACAACCTCCGGCACGGATTGAGTGTGGATCTGGGCTTCTCGGAGGCGGATCGCGTGGAGAACATTCGTCGTGTCGGTGAAGTTGCCAAATTGATGGCAGACAGCGGCTTGATCGTGATCTGTTCGCTTATCTCGCCCACCAGAGCCGAACGGGACAGGGTACGCACCCTGGTTGGCAAGGAAGAGTTCATAGAAGTCTTTGTCGATACGCCGATCGAGGAATGCGCGCGGCGAGACCCGAAAGGGCTGTACTCAAAGGTGAAATCAGGCAAGATCAAGAACTTCACGGGAATCGACGCGTGCTACGAAGCACCAGCAACACCGGACATTCATCTCAGGACCATGGAGCAGACCCTAGAGCATTCAGCGAAGGCGGTGGTGGATTTCTTGATGGCGCGCTCAATTCTTGATGGTTAGATGTTCCTCGCACCGCGTATACGGCTCTGAGGCGGGGCCTGCGACCGAACTTTTCGCTCTAAAGGAACAAAATGGTCGCACCAACTCGTGTGCTGCCAGCTTCCGGTTTTGTGCTCGAGGTGGATGGTCAATTCAAAACCGAGTACGCGAGCAAAGATGGAGCATGGTCAAAAGCCGAGGAGCTCAAGAGACGCCGTCCCATGCTGCAGGTCGAAATTTACGACGCGGTGAGAAAGGCCAGAGAGGAAGTCCGTCTTCCGCCAGGTTGAATTTTCGCTTGACACTTTTTGCTGCGCGTGCGGCCACGCAGAGCTCCGTTCAAAGCCGAGCCGGGGGCCGCGACTCGGCCAGCTTTAACCTCCGCGCAGTACGAAGCTCGTACCGCGAGTTCCGGGGGGCTGGCTATTCGGCGAGCCTGCGCTTACTCCCGGCATATTGATCAATCTAAACCGAGCAATCGGTCACGATCCATCCTGTCGCGGTGATGGTAACGTCCGAGAAGCTTACTTCCTATTGGCCGCCGCTCGTGGGCGAACACCATCGGCGTACGCTCCGCACCTTCGTGTCGCGAGGCAACGCTGCCGCGAACATCAGCCATCCTGAGCTACGGAGCTCCTGCCGCGTGTTTGGGGCATGCTTCATTCCGCCTTCCATCGTGTCGCCATGAAGGCGGCCATGGCACGGCCGAACCCTTGGCAAGCGACTAAGACTGATCTCTTGATAATCCGCTCTGGTCAACCGTCAACGTGCTCGACCGCGCTGTAGACGGCGTCGGACGCGAGCTCGCATCAACGAGCGGCCCCTGGAGACGAGAAGAGAGCAGAACGACTCGGAAGTGCGGCTTGCGTCAAACCAGAGTGTCTCATCCGCGAGGTACTGGCGCGGACCGGGTGCTGGCGATGCGCGGAACTCCTGCCCGCCGGCTCACGGTTTGGAGCCGCAGTAAACTACGGCATGCTGGCTGCCGCCATGATCTCTTGATGAGACGTCTCGCGGCGAAGCTGCGTGTAGTACCGAGAGATGCTGCCAACCTAGTGATCGCTTTCAAGATGCGCCGGACTCGGCTTGACGTACTCCTAGCAATTCAGGACGAGATGTTCTGTGTCACGCCGCTCGCCGAAAGGTCTCGACTGATCCTTGCTGACCGGGCAGCGATCCAAGATCGCTCAACCGCTTCTGGTCGGACTCGGCCGCAGGCTGCGAAGGCTGCTCCATTCGAGCGCAATGACGTAACACAACAGCTAAGCCAGAAGGTGCAAGCTTTCGGGCGCCGCATCCAGGAGGATCTCGCCGGAACCGAGGAGAAACTCCGTACTTCCATATGGCGCTTTCGCCAGGATCGTCCGTAAACGAAACGATCAGCCCTCACTTCGCTGCAGGAATCTCGCTCGCAGGCGGAATGCTTACGATAGATCCAAATTGAACTCTCAAAGTAGCGAACCCTCGCTGTGGATCCTCCGTACTCCGCTGCCTGCGTCGGCTTGTCGCTGCCAAATGGGAGCACGTGACGAAAAATTCGCGCGAGAAAAACGCCGGAGAGGGTTGAAACGCCCGTAACGTCAAGTTGTACGATCTCAGAAATCGCCAACACGGTCATTAGCGTCACAAATCCTCCAACGAGCGACGGAGTGCAAATGTATCAAGTCCCAAGCAAACGCATTGGACTTCCGCCGCGAACGACGATCATCGAGTGTGTGATGCTTAATCATCCGCGCGCGACGATCCCGGCTGCATCGCCTTTCTGGCGTAAAGCGCCTGGCTGGGCAGGCTCACACGTAAATCGTCGGCCAACTGGCGCTGCGTAGCGCAAGAAGGCGACCGCGCCCAAGCCTGCACATGGCGTGGCAGTTGGATGATAGCGTGTTCGGCGCCAGTTTGCGTCCGAGCGCTCGGTGCCAAAGGCTATTTGGAAGATCTGAAGGGCATCGACGGGGAGCTTTGTGAGGAATCGCTCTCCATCCGCGATGGAATATTGGAGGTTTGTCATCCGGCAGCCTTTTCGAGCGGCCGATGCCAAGCGCGCTCAATGGCGCTTCATTCGAAGCTGTTGACGAGGAAGGGGACGCGTGCGCCACGGGGGCTGCCCGGTGGGCGTGCTCCAGGTCATCAACGAATACAATGTAGGAGGAATGGTTTGACAAGACAGCGCTCTCTGCTGACGCCTGGTCCATTGTCGTTATCGCTGGCGGTGAGGAGCCAGATGCAGCTTGATCTCGCATCTCGCGATGACGAGTTCAAGGAGGTGACCGCCTGCATGAGGCGCCTGATGCTCAACTTGCTGGGAAATGCTGAGGACTATTCGGTGGTGCCTATTCAAGGGGGGGGCTCCTTTGCAATGGAGGCTGCCCTCTCTTCGTTCGTGTCCCGGGCCCACAGGCCGCTCGTCTGCGTAAACGGCATCTATGGCGAGCGCATTCTACAAATTTTGCGACTGTGGGGTATCGAAGCACTGAAGTTTGTCAAGCGCGCGACCGATCCTTTGGATCCGCAAGAAATCGGCGAGTATTTGAACCGAAATCCTGGCGTTACGCACCTATGCTTCGTGCATTGTGAGACGACAACCGGGATCGTCAATCCGCTGCACGAGATCGTGGAGGAGGCGAGGCGACGTGGCGTAAAGACCATCGTCGATGGGATGAGTTCCTTCGGCGCCCTTAATATCGACCTGAGCCAGCGTGGAGCTGACGTCCTGGTCACGTCGAGCAACAAGTGCATAGAAGGGCCGCCGGGAGTGGCGTTTGTCATCGCGGCCCGCGAGCTGCTGGAGAATGCCGTTCAAGAACCGAGGTCGTTTGTGCTCGACGTGAGAGATCAGTGGCTCTCGCTCGAGCGCACCGGTGAGTGGCGCTCGACCCCTCCCACCCACATCGTTCAGGCAACGACAAAGGCCCTGAAGATTCTGCACGAGGAGGGTATCGATGCCAGGCGCTGCAGGTACGAGAAGGTCAGGGGCGATCTCGTAAAAGAACTCGAAGGACTGGTGTCTCCGCTCCTTTCCGCGGACTTGCAGTCGCCGGTTTGCGTCGCGTTCAGTGCGCCGTCGGGAATTGTGGACCAGGCAGGTTTCGATGGGCTTTATCGCCATTTGGCGGCCCACAACCTATACATCTACTCAAAGCTGCATCTTGCGACGCGTAGCTTTCGGGTCGGTTGCATTGGGGAAATCCAATCCAGCTGGATTGAGCAGTTGGGATGCGCTTTTCGTACATATTTCCGATCCGGTCAGGCTCGGTTAGCAAGGCCCATGTCGGGCCAAGAGGCGTGCGGGGCTGGCTTAAAGATGCCGGCTCGAGCGGCTGCGGACCCGCGGCTGCCGTTTTCGGCCGAGACTGCTGCTCTGCATGCGGGCTATCGGCGAGACCCGGTGACGAAAGCCGTCGCAGTGCCGATTTACCAGAATACAGCTTATGAACTCGATGGCGATCTAAACCACATCGCTGACGTCTACAACGTCAAGGCCGATGGGTTCACCTACACAAGGATCATCAATCCAACGACCCGCGCGCTGGAAAGGCGCTACGCCGCCGTCGATATGGGAAGCGATTCGCTCGCCGTTGCGTCAGGTCAAGCAGCGACGTTCCTTGCTATCGTCAACCTGTCAAGTGGCGAAGTGGGGGACAATGTCGTCGCCTCTCCGTATCTATATGGCAATACCTGGAACCTGCTCCACAACACATTAAAGCGTCTTGGGATCAGCGTGAGGACGGCTGATCCTCGAAGGCCCGAGACGTTTGAACGTGCCATTGATGATCGCACGATATGCCTGTTCGGAGAGGTGATCTCGAATCCTTGTCTGATTCCGCTCCCCGTCAAACAGCTGGCCGAGATCGGCCGAAAGTACGGCGTGCCTCTGGTCGTGGACAATACGACCACGCCACTGGTATGCCGGCCGTCAGATCTTGGCGCTGCCATTACGACGTACTCCGCAACGAAATATATATGCGGCCACGGCACGACGCTTGGTGGACTGATCGTTGACAACGGCGAGTTTAGCTATCGGGGAGCCTCTCGCTTTCCCTTGTTCAACCGTCCCGACGATGCGCATGGCGGAATTGTTTGGCATAATGCGGTGTGCGATGTCGACGATCTTGGAAAGAGCGAGTTTCTTCTCAAGGCTCGCATGACCTGGTTGCGCGATACCGGCGCAGCCATCGCCCCGTTTGCGAGCTTTCAACTGATCCAAGGGCTTGAAACGCTGCCGCTCCGCATGAAGCAGCACTGCGCAAATGCCAGGATCGTCGCCGGCGCTCTCAAGGAGCATCCTAAAGTGCGTCGCGTCTTTTACCCGGGGCTCTTCGAAGGCGCCGATCGGGAAATCGTCGAGCAGACACTCGACACCGCATACGGACACGGGGCGATGGTCATGTTCGAAGTGGAAGATGAACTGGCCGGGCGCAAGTTCATCCAGAACGTTGACTTGATGTATCACGTTTCGAATGTAGGCGACGCCCGCACGCTCGTGACCCATCCTGTCTCGACGACCCACACCACCGTCCCGCGGGAAAAGCGCGAAGCCGCCGGCATATTTGGCGGCTCGATCCGGCTTTGCGTCGGCATCGAAGATGTCAACGACATCCTGCGCGATCTGGACAAGGCGCTTTCCGCAATCTGACAACCTGCAAGGCGATCAGGAGGAGGTTCTCATGAATCAGGCAGACGCTTGGAAATTGAGGTCATCACGCTATGAGGCCGTTCAATTCAGCCGAGAAATCAATAGGCAGCTATCCGAGCTGAGGCCCGACAACATAACGGGAGCGGCTTATATTGCCAAAGATTACGCTGTCATCACAGCGTGTACGCTCGCGACTGTGTCGGTCTCATGGTGGTTCTACCCGCTCGCCGTCCTTCTGATTGGCGCCTATCAGCGCGGATTGACAACCATCGCTCATGATGCGGCTCACCGCACGCTCGCGAAGAACACGACCTGGAACTACGTCCTGGGCATTCTGTTCGCTTCCTATCCCTTGTTCCAGCGCCACTGGGCCTACCGGATCTCGCACGTCTATTTGCATCATCCGTATCTCGGAGATCCGGACAAGGATCCCGACCTGAAGTTCTTCCTGGCCAGCGGGGTTTACAACGTGCAGCCTCCGGAGCGGTACGCTTTCAACATGATCTGGAAGCCGATCTTTGGCGGCGCGACAGTGGCGTATCTGAAGTATCTTTGGGTCAATCGATTTTCGATCACAGAAGTCGAGGATCAGAGCCGCTCAGGCATACTTATCGACAAGTATGGCTTCTATCTCTTCTGGATCAGCATCCTGGCCGGGTCATATGCTGTTGGGCTGCTCCATATCGTCGTCCTGTTTTGGATCGTGCCCTATCTCACCACGTTTCAGGTCCTCGGATGGTTTATCGAGCTAGCCGAGCACTCACCTATGTGCGAAACCGAGACGCAGAACGTCTATCTCACCAGGAATCGGAAAGGAAATTTTCTCGAGCGGGCTATCCTCGGACAGAATCTGGATGAGTACCACCTTGAGCATCACCTTTCGCCGGGGATCCCGTTTTGGCTGTTGCGTAAAGCTCAGAAAATCCGAATGCAGGATCCGAACTATGCGAAGGTTGCCGCGACCTGGGGTGGGCTCTTTGTCAAGGGACCTCAAGGTCAACCTAGCGTCATAGCTCAGTTAAAAGAGCGAAATCGACGCTTGTATGAGCAGTCCGTTGCCGAGGTTCGCGCGCGAGGGCAGGTCGCGTGACGTTGCTACGGCCAGAGAGCACCCGAGCCGTGGTCGGCGTCACTTCGAACCGTCTTCTGGTCGATGGTGTGCATCGCGACTGGTTGCGGCGCAAGTACTTGCAGGCACTCAATCGTCATGCGGGAGTGGCTTGCGTCATATTGCCGACGGTCGACGCCGAGGATGCGGGGGAGGAGGTCGCCCCGGCGATCATGCGCCGGCTCGATGGCTTGGTGTTGACAGGTGATGAATCCAACGTCGACCCCGCCGTCCTGAGAGCGCCTGCGTCCCTGACGCAGGCTGATCGGCAGGACGTTGAGATTGGGATCCTTGACCGTCCGCGGGACAGGCTCTCTGCCGTAACTATAGCGAGCGCCATCGCACTCGGAATGCCTATTCTGGGCATCTGCCGTGGGCTTCAGGAACTCAACGTCTATTTCGGCGGCACGCTCCGCTCATCGCTTGCGGAGTGGAGGCCGGAAAGTGGCGCGATGCATGCCGAGAAGCCAGATCGTCCAAGAGACCGTCAGTACGACGCCGCGCACGGCGTCACGATATGTTCCGATGGCGCGCTCTTTCCAATCGCGCGGACGATCGAAGCGCAAGTCAACTCGCTGCACAATCAAGGCATCGAGGCGCTTGCCCCGGCGCTGAGGCGGGAGGCGTGGGCGCCTGACGGTTTGGTCGAGGCGGCTTCAGTCATTGGCGCCCCGACCCTCCAAATCGGTGTGCAATGGCACCCCGAATGGCACGCCTCAACCGATCTCCTCAGCAAGCAACTATTCAAGGCATTTGGAGAGGCGTGTGTTCGATACTACCGAACTAAGAAGAACTAGAGGCGGGTTGTGACATTTCAAACCAAACGTGGTCCGTGCACGTCGAAGGGACACTCCCTCGGAGCCGATGCACGCCTCCAGTCCTGCGAGGGCCGTGCGCCGCCTCGCGGGCACAGGAATACTGGGCGATTGACGAATCGCTTCGCTCTGGGAGTTCTATTTGTAGCGCTCTATGTCGTCGTGAGCGCGGCAGGCGAGGTTTATGCGGCGTCGTATTTTCAGCAAGCGGATGTGTTCGTCGCGCTCCCGCTGTCCTTCGCTGTGGTTTGTCTGATGTTCAATCTCCTGGCTTGCCACCAGGGAGGCGAGGCAACGGTGGCGAAATGGTCGCTCCTGGTCTTCGTCGCGCTCAATATCGTGACAGCAATCAGCTGGATCGGCCTATTTATCGGACTGAAATACGCTGAACCTGCGATCGTCGTCGCCTTCATGGTGGCGCTGGGGCCCACCGCAACAGTGTGGTTAAACGCACTGATCAGGCGCCAGGGTGCCCCTCCAGCATCTGATATTGTCGTGAGCGTTACGATCGCAACGATCGGGAGCTACATGATTTGGATCTCGGCCAGCGGCAACGCAGGCGTGGAGTGGGGAACTCGATCGTCCTTTGGCATCGTCTTGGCAATCGTGGCCGGCCTATCGCTGGCCCTTACAAATATACTTGTCAAACTTCTGTTCGACCATGGGTTTTCTGGCCGACAAGTCCTGGCGCATCGCTTTTATGGAACGATTCTCTTGCTGCTGGGACTGGTCGATCATTCATCTATCGCGCCTGAGATCTCGCAGCATTGGTTTGCGATCGCAGCAATTGGGCTGTCGACGATCATTGTTCCTTTGCTCTTGATCCAGCAGGGCATTCGTCGCGTAGAGCCCTTCACAGTCAACATGGTCCTGTCCACCGCCCCTATCATCACCTTTCTGTTCCAGTACTTCGATTCTCGTATCGTGCCTTCACTACACACGTTCATTGGAAATGCTCTCATTACGGCTGTCGCTGTCGGCAACATCTACTTGCAGTATCGGAGATCCGCATGAAAGAACGGAATTGTGTAATCGTAGACGCATACTCTACCGGCCGATACCTACCGGAAGAATTCAAGCGCTATGGAATTGGAACAGTGCATGTGATGTCGGCTGCACAGATACCGCCCATATTCCAATCGCATTTCAATGCGGATCTGTATGATGAACTCATTCGCCCCAGCGAGCGCATGGGATATGACGACATCGTTGATTATCATCTTCAGGCTCTCTATGGCCGGGAATTGGAGTTCGTTATCGCGGGCTGCGAGACCGGAGTTGAACTCGCCGATTCTTTGTCGGAGCGGCTTGGTTTACCATCAAATGGGACCGCGCTATCCGCTGCTCGGCGTGACAAAGCGCGATTGTCTTGCGCGCTGACCTCTGCAGGCGTGCGATCGATCAGACAAGTCGTGTCCGACAGTCCTGTAGAGATCGCGAGCTGGAAGCGTGAAGCGAAGTTCGATCAGATCGTGATCAAGCCTCTGAACAGTACGGGTACCGAGGATGTATTCTTTTGCTCGACAGATGCTGATATTCAGCGGGCCATGAGCGCAATTGTCGGGAAGACGAACCGCGTCGGAGCGTTGAATCGTTTTGCCCTTGGGCAAGAGAAAATAAACGGCCAGCAATATACCGTAAACGCCGTCTCGATCGACGGGGAAGCCTTCGTTACGGAGGCCTGGACCTATGACACGGTTCCTGTTGAGAGGGCATCTTCGGTCTGCTCACTTGAGAGATTGTTGGGAGGCAGCGAACCAATCGTTCAGGAACTGTCCGACTACTTGGTGCGTGCGCTGCAGGCACTACAGATCGTCGACGGACCGGCTCATGCTGAGATCATCGTCGATCATCGGGGACCGGTTCTGGTGGACTTCGGAGCGAGGCTTCAAGGGACCATGTCGGCAAAAGCACGAACGATGGCGTTGGGGCACAACCATATGAGCCTGACGGCCTGGCGCTACGCAGATCCCAAGGGCTTTGGTGAATATATGAGGTCGCGCGGGCCTTACAAGCGACAGGCTCACGCACTTTGCGTCTCGCTGATCTCGGATATGGGCGGTGTCGTTGCCGGTTACCCGGGACTCGAAGCAATCCGCAAGCTCCCGAGCTTCGCGGATGCCATTGCATTCGTTCCGATTGGCCAAGAGCTAGTTCCCACGATCGACTTGGCGTCGACACCGGGCATCGTTTATCTCGTGAATAGCGACTTGACTCAGCTTGAGAGTGACTATCGCAAGTTGCGAGCAATGCGGATGGACCAGGTGTTCGATTTAGTGATGCAGGATCGGGACTAATGCCAACTGATCCCAGGTTGACCGGAGCGAATCCAGCCCGCGCCGCGATGGTCGGCGTAAGCGACTTCGATGGCGTTCTGCGAGGCAAACACGTCTTAGGGGAAGATCTCTCGGATGGAGATAAAGTTATCAAGTTCTCTGAAGCGGTGCTGGCGTGGGATTGTACGGACCGGGTCATTCCGGCCAGTTTCACGCAAAAGCCGCTATCAGCGTTCGGTGATGCTAACCTGCGTATGCTGTCAGGCACCGGCCGTTCGGTGTCTCATCTTGGCGATCAATATCTCTACCTCGCGGAGTTCACGGGCGTACATGAGAACATCTGCCCCCGCGGCGTTCTGCGCAAGGTCCTAAGAAGGGCTGCTGACCACGGATACGACTGCACTGCCGGGTTCGAGTTTGAATTTATGCTGTTTAAGGAGAACGCAGACACGATCGAAGAAAAGCCGTTCGGCGAATGGGCTCCTTTTACGCGCGGCCCGTTCGGCTACTCGATTGCGCGATCTGTCGCGCAACATGAGCTGTTCGATGAGATCTTGGCGCTTTGTGAGAAGGCTAGAATACCTCTCAGCGGACTACATTTTGAAACGGGACCAGGCGTGGTCGAAGCGTCACTTCGTCATTGTGATGCGTTGGAAGCTGCCGATCGAGCAACCATATTCAAGTCGATGATAAAAGGCTGGGCGCAAACGCGAGGCATGATGGCTACATTCATGGCCAAGGTTTCCGAGAAATGGCCCGGCCAGTCCGGCCATATTCACATCTCGATGTCCTCGGATGGTCAAAATGCGTTTTACGACGGTGATGCGTTCGGCAACCTCTCCGATCTTATGAGGCAATTCATCGCCGGACAACTAGAATACATGAATGAGTTCTGTGTGCTCGCTGCGCCGAACTTCAACAGCTACAAGAGATTGGTACCTGGCTCCTGGGCACCAATCTGCCCAAGCTGGGGAGTTGACAACCGCTCCTGCGCGGTTCGCGCCATTCCGGGAGAGCCATCTGCCCATCGCCTGGAGTATAGGCTGCCTGGCGCAGACGTGAACCCATATCTCGCGCTCGCATGTGCGATCGGTTCGGGAATATTGGGCGTCGAGACAGGTCCGCCACTACCGGCTTCGATCATTGGTGATGCAAGCGCGGAAATGTGTCGTCCGTCGGCGAGACTGCCTCAAAGCCTATCAGAGGCAACATCTCGTTTTGCACGGTCTGCAGCGGCCAGTGATGTCTTCGGAGAAAGGTTTGTTGAAGCATTTTCTTGCTCGCGCCGTTGGGAGTGGGAAGCCGTTCAACATCGGGTCACCGACTTTGAACGTCGGAGATACTTCGAGATCATTTAGCTTGAGCTCTTCAGTTCTGAAGATCATTCTTCTGGCCGGTGCCGGCGGGGCTACTGTGGCGGTCTGTGCCGCTGATGTTGGACTTCATACAGAGCAGATGTGCGTTACTCGTTAAGTGAGGACCTTGGGAACGCTGATGAGGTCTGCTGTTATCTGCTCTATGACAACCGCGATTGCTCCTTGCGATGCTAGGACAATCTTGCTCGCCGTCAGGCAGAAACTCCACTTGTCGCCCTGTCCAAATCCGAAGTCGGCTCTGTATGCAGCCGGGCGCCGTCGAAACGTCTACCTGACACAGTGGCGCGCGTACTACGCCATGTCACAGCGCGCTACGTTACGGGCGCGATGTCATGGACCGAAGCGCACAATGCGCATGGTCTCGTTTTACAGAAACCATGCGCTCAAGATCGAAATGCTCGGACTGCATAAGGCCCGCGACCGGTAAGGACATGGCTAATGATCCTTGCTCGATGCGCGCCATTTCTTAGTGTCGAAGACGCCCGGCGCTTGGCTTGAGGTGTGATCTTTTCAATCAAACTTATAGGACGCCTGAAAGAACGTACCCCAGCGCTCCATGCTGAACTTCGAAAACTGAGTATCGCTGATCTTTCCGGGGCCACCACAGCCTGTGCATCTCACTTCGCTGTCCTTTCTAGTCCACATTGCCCAATAGCGCCCGCCGACGCCGACGCTGAAGTTCTTGGTGATGAAGTATGACAATACGCCTTCCACCTGGACGCCGCCGCCACCATTGCCGCGCTGTTCAGCGAAGGTGGTCACGTCGCGCAAGAGATGGTTGTCACGCCCCTTGAAATCGGTCCAGGGCAGGTAGGCGATGTCCGTGCTCAGACGCCAGCGCTCGCTGAGCATGGTTTCGGCACTTAGGCCGACCCGAGGTGCATTCCACTGAGTATTCTGGCTGCCAACGATCCTGTCGCCTCTCGCAAGACATGGCCTTCGGGGGTTAACCGTTTCTACGCATCCGGTCGAGTCGGAGCTCTGGTCGCAATAGGCCAACCGATAAATCCCCCAACCTTGTAGTTAGCGCCGCGAAGGAAATCGTAACCCGCATCGGCGGTGTAATAGCTGAACCTCCCGTTTGCTTGGTCTGATACCGAGTTGACGTAGGGCAGCGTTATCGTTCCCGAGCGGAGGCTCCAATCTTCATCGTTTTCGTTTCCTCTATCGAAGCGCCCAAGGCCAATGTTGCCCTTCAGGAACACTCCCCACGGGCTGTCGGCACGGCCAAATAGCTCCCCGGAAAGTCCGTCCAGGCCGTGGTAGGTGAGCCTTGATACAAGAATGTTAGGATCTATAGTACCGATGCCGCCGGGCGCACCGCGCAAACCGCTGGCGTTCCATTGGAATCGTCCCCGGCTGAGCCAGAGCCGGGAGCCCCCTTCGAATGACCAATCGGCCGTGTAAGCAATCGGCGGCGTACCGGCGGGTTCTTTCGCGTACAGCGGCACATAGGACCATTGCGCCGTCCATGGGTCGGCGCCAAAATGGTAATTCAAACCGATCTTTCCGATGTGATAGTTGCTGGATGGGCTCGTTGTGTTCGCCGGAACAATTGCGAACGGCGGACCCTGCTCCGTCGGAGGTGTCGCGACACTCGGGCCGCCGAAATTCAGATAGTCATACTCAGCTGTGACCGACCATGCGGGCGTAAGCGCTTGCTCGAGGCCCAGCCCGATGATGCCGCCGATGCGACCGTAGCCAAAATGGGTTTTCTCCTGTGGCAATAGGCCCCACTCGTAGTTATTGACGACGTCGCCCCGATTGTTTTGCCAAGCCACGCCTCCCTTGAGATAGGCCAGTGTGCCACCCGACGCGCCAAACGTGTAACCGACACGACCGGTCGCGGTGGCAAAGACGTTCGGACCTGCCTTGCAGTTTGCACTCACGACAAAGCCGGACGACGCGAGGCAGGTATTTGTGCCGTCGGACACAGCACCGCTGGCATCGAGTTCGACGCCAAACACCCAGCCGTTCTTCTGCCAATTGTAGCCGATCTGGCCACCTGCGAGGAACGTCGGCGTATCGACGATGCCGCCATAGATTGACGGGCCGTAGGGATTGCTGAAGGAGGTTTGGCCGTACCCGCCGCCGACGTGTCCGCCAATATAGCCTCCGGACCAATTCCACACCGCCGGTGGCAGTTTCACTTCCGGCTCAAAGTCTGCCGCATTGCCGGCACCACTTGCGACGAGCGCAATTGTCGTGGCCCCCAAAAGAAGAACTCCAGATCGCATTCAACACGTCCCCTGCATTTTCTCGGTCCATAACCGAGCGTCCATAAGCTATCGCCGCAGCAAACCGTCGGGTCGGAGCAGACGCTAACAGCGACAGGCGCCGAATCCGTCCCGAAGACCATCGCACTGCGGTTGGTGATGATGCCGCAAAGAGAGCAAGTCGCGTGCCGAATTGAATTCGCAGGCTTTGCAGGCACTTCGTCGCGGCGTGTATCGCCAAGTTGCTGACATTGTCTCAATACCGACAGCCGCGCGGCCACTGCCCAGCAATACTTGGCTAACGCGGTGTCATGGGCCGAAGCGCACGATGCGCCGGTCTCACTTTGGCTACCAGAAGCCTTGCTGCCTCAACAGATGGAAAGACAGTGCTGGAACGGCTGCGTCGCTTCGAAGATATTTGAGATCGATCTGTGCTCCCGAGCGGTCTCATCGAGAGCACTCTTCATTTTGACGCCGCTCTAGTCTTCAGACGATATCCTTGCCCCTGCGGGTTGGGGACGAGGCTCTCACAGGTCACTCCGGCGATTACGCGTTCTGGGTCACTCCACAGAGTATCGGTCCAAATCAATCAACGAACCCTTCGGCAAGTCTCTGCGCGAAGTGGCAAGGAATCCGTTGTCTCGCCTGGTCGTGGGTCTTGGACAGAAATACAATGCCCGGCGTTATCGTCGTGCGAAGTACAAATCGACCGATATTCAAGAACGACGACGCGAAGGTCACATTTTCTTCGAAAACCGCGTGCTAACTGTCGCTTGGTTGTCGCGGCCGGATGTACGCCGTGGCATCACGGGAGCCCCGGCTTTCATGCCGGGGTTTTTCGTTTTCGGCGCGAGAAGTCCGGCCAATTCAAGATGCCTTTTGTGTAGCTTGATTTGAGTAGGATCATGACGCCTCGCAGCCCACCGCGACAATTCTGTTTTGATCTGCAGGAACCGTCCGAGGCAGAGCGAAAGCCGAGTAGAGGCGCAGAATATTTACGACGATCCCGATTTCTTCGCTGGCTACAGCCAGTTGCCCGGACAGGTGCATGGGCTGGACGGCGCCCCTGAATGGCCCGCGATCCGGGCTATGCTGCCCGATCTGGGCGGGAAACGTGTCGTCGATCTGGGATGTGGCTTCGGCTGGGCCTCGCGCTGGATGCGCGAGCAGGGCGCGGCCTGGGTTCTGGGTCTGTCGCAAAACATGATCGAGCGTGGCCAGGAGAGACACAGCGGAACGGCCATCGAGTATCGCATCGCCGATCTCGACACGCTGGACCTACCTGAGACGGCTTTCGACCGCGCCTATAGCGCGCTGACCTTTCACTATATTCAGGAATTTGGCCGCCTCGTGCATGTGATCCGCAAAGGACTGGTTCCTGACGGGCATTTTGTCTTTACGATTGAGCATCCGATCCTCAAGGCATGCGGCGCATGCGCACTGGATTTCCGATGAGGAGGGCCGCAAAACTTGGCCGGTCAATCGATAAGCGCCATGGCGGCAGTCACGGGGCACGACTCGCATCTGGTGAGGAAGGCGCTCGCCATTGCCGTGTTGGCGATCGATCAGCTGCCGGGGCCGCTTAAATCGGCATCAGACCAAAGCGACATGAAGCCGCTGCTCGACGAAATGATCGAGAACGAGGCGGAGTTAGCGCACTATGCCCGTGCGGCGCGGATCGCCGTGATAGGCGAGCCGGACCGAAAGATGTTTTTGCGTAAAGGTGGCGATCCGCCTCTCCGGTTCATGTATATCACGCGTCGATGCGAAAGCGGCGCGATGCACCGCCCAACCTTCAGACCGGAATTCCCAGCTTCTTGGCCTTGTCGGCGAGATTGTCCTAGATTTCGCTGCCGGGGAAGTGCATCACGCCGATGGGTAGCGTCTCCAGGATCGCATCTTTGCGTTTGAACGGAGCGGCCCTGGCGTGCTTCGTCCAG
The DNA here is from genome assembly GCF_028128625.1 of Bradyrhizobium sp. CCBAU 45389. Classification (NCBI taxonomy): domain Bacteria; kingdom Pseudomonadati; phylum Pseudomonadota; class Alphaproteobacteria; order Hyphomicrobiales; family Nitrobacteraceae; genus Bradyrhizobium; species Bradyrhizobium sp. CCBAU 45389. The sequence continues at coordinate 123,283 of NZ_LBIY01000084.1, forward strand.
TCGGGCTTGAAAGCGATCTGCGTGACCTTGCGGCTGTCGGCTCATTTAGCGGCGATCAACTCGGCGCCCCTGGGCCCGGCACGATCATGTGGATGTGCGGATGGTGGGTTATCGCCGAACCCGAGGTATGCAGCACCGCGGTGATGCGGATACGTGCGCCGAGATGCTCGGGATTTGGGGGGATGATCGTCATCGCCTCGGAAGCCGCGTGGAACAGCAGGCCATAAGTGCCGATCGCACCCCATAATCGGCAACACTAGAGTCTAGCGGCCCTGAACCCGCGGTAAGCGCGCCCCAGGCAAGCGGACGACGAGCTGGCCGTCCGTGATGTCGACGACTTCCGTGCGCTTTCTCCCGTCATCGTACCGCAATTCGAACGACACTCCCGATGCAGATGGGGCAAAGGGCTCAGGCGTAAGGCTGATCCACCCCTCCCCCAAATTCAGAATGATCGGTCGATCCGCCCGGAATCGGGCGTCGAGCAGCACCAAGTCCAATCGGAGAGACTGGAGCCGCACGTTGAGCCGTCGCCGCACGCCATCACGTGGCCAGATACGCAGGGTGTGAGCGAACGTCTCCGTGATGCCACCGTGACAAACCTGCCCAAAGATGGGATCGTCGGCAACGATCGTCGCAGCAGCGCGGACCGCCCCACAAAATCCCAGGTCGATCTCGCACGAGTAATACCACGATCCACGGTGATGCGGCTGACCGAGCCATGTGGTCCCGCTCGGCGCCGGCTCGAAGCCGCCACCGGCCGCGCCGTCATTCTCCTCGCCCGGATACCAATAGCCATGACCCGCCGACGCAGGGCCGCTGTTCAGCAAAGCCCACGCGCTGAGTTGTGACGCATAGCCGAGACGAAGGAGCGGATGTGGGTCATCTGCATCGTTAAGCGCATGATCAAGCAGCGCCCAGCCACCCATCTGCGCCATGTAAGTCAGCGTATAGGCGTCGCCCGCAGTGGCGCGATAATCGCTGCCCAGGTAGTAATAAGCAGGTTCCAGCCAGCCACGGCAGAACAGATTTGCAGCAATCTGACGCTCCGCGAAGGCACGCGCTGCCGCCTTCGAAACCCCCATGGCGACAGGGTCGTCAAGGGCCGAGCGCGCCAGTGCCTGAGTCGATTCGAAGGCTGTGGAATCGAACGGATATTCAGACGCGAACAGGTCCGCCTTCGGATCGACGAAGGCGCGCACCTTACGCGCCCAGTGCGCCTCCAACGTCGCCGCCTCGCGCGTCAAGCCCGCCGTCGTGAGCGCCGAGACCAGTTCGGGGATCACACATTCGTTGTAGAAGCCGGTGCGGTAGGCAGACCACATTACCACGCGCTTCGGCACCGTGAACATGGCCAGCGCCGTACCGTAGGCGCGTACCAAATAATCTCGTGCGCTCTGGCGGGTGGGTATCGCGGGATGGTCACGCGCGATGCGGTGCATGGCCAAATACATCGCGAAGATGTGCGGATAGTCATAAGGCCGCCAGATATGCAGGCGACCCTTTGGGCCGGGATCGCTGCTTTCCCTGTTCTGCTTCCAATCGGGTATGCCGTAGAGGCCGTAGGCGTATGCCTCCTGTGTGGTACGTTGCAGCCCGCCCCAGACGAACGTATCTATATACCGATCCAGCGCCGCCACTTCCGCCACATCAGGATGCTCGGCATTCTTGGTCGCGAGGTAAGCGGGCTTGCTCAGCCCGGGATCGTCGCACGTCACCTCGTAGATGCGCCAGCCCTTGATCCGGTCGTAATTGTCCGGGCCAAGCAGGACCTGGGTCTCCATATTCCACTCGCCAAACAAACCGTCGTACCATTTGGACGGGTTACGATGCTGCCGCTTCACGATGAAGTTTGCGCGCTTCTTCATCATCGTCTCGACGGGCTCGGTAGCGAAGAATTCAAGAAAGGTCTGGCGCGCACCCGGCTGGTGCAGGGTCAGCCGGTTCTCGCCCAATCGCGAAAAGCGAACCCGCCACAGGCGCCTGCCAGCCCGATCCGGCAACCGTTGTACCACCGTGTCGCCGGTAAATTCCGCTTCGATTCGCTCCACCGGAATGGAGGACGCGAGCGCGATGTCGACATGCAGGTCATTGGGAACCGTCATGCCCGGCATTACTTCCACGTCCACCAGACCGGCGTCCGCGATGGCCCTGCGCGCCGCTTCGTAATCGGCAACCCACTGGAAGCGGAGACGGTAGCGCCGTTGCTCGGCCGGCGGCAGGGACAGAGAATGGGTCGGCTGTCGCCAGCGAGTCCCGCCCGCCACTGACTCGCCGGCAGCCGCCCCGCCCAAGATGTAGGCGCACCACGTCCCACTGGCTTCGGCCGAATCGTTGTGGACATCCCAATATTCCAGTGACGTGTCCGCTTCCGGTAAGAGCATGAGGAAGGGACCGGTGCTGTTGCCGCGAATCCAGAAGATGTGCGATCCATGCCCTGAGACGAAGCTGTGCTTCAAAACCGCCAGCGATACCGGTTGCCCTGCCGGAAATTCGGTGTTCATCGGCATGGGCAAATAGAGGTCGCCAACCTCCACGCTCGCCTTGCCGTCGTTCCGCAGCATGATCTCCCACGTCAATCCAGCCTCGTCGACTGCGAGGCGGGTCGTGAGAAGGACGTCGGCATCGCGGGCTGCTAGTTCAAGGGCCGCGCTATGCATCGGCTTCGTTGCATCAACGCCGGTTCGAAGCGTATGCCACTCGGATCCGGCACGCCGAACTCTAGCGTGAGCCGTCCCCAGCGCGGCTCCAGGCAGAACATAATCCGTGTCATACACATCGTTACGATAACGCAAGGAGGTAATGCCGTCTTGTGTGCACCCAACGACGAAGGGAGAGTCGGCCGCCTTCAACACCATGGCAACCTTGCGCTGCGGCCGATTGGGTGTAGGCACCGTAACCCCCCCCCGAAAAACGCGCTACCCAAGAAGCTACTGCCCAACAGCATCGTACGACGTTTATACGTACAGGCTTTAGATATGCCTTTAGTCTTCGTCATCAACCGTATCCGGTATCGCTCCATACGGATGATCAAGACGTGCCGTTTCCCGCCGTAAACGTCAACGCGACAAAGCGACATACGTTCTCAAGTGCCCAGCGTTCGGTTGGCACCGCTTCGTCACCATCGGCCCTCACGGTGCCCTTGGACACCAGAGCTCGCTCGCAAGGAGGCCAAGCTGCTCTTGGGCCTAGTTGCCATGGCAAAGACCCAGTCGACGACAAAGTCACGGCGCGCCTGAGGCATTCGGCCGAGCGCTGCCCATCGACATTGCGCGGCTTCCACTGCCGGCTCACTACTGCGTAGTCTTACTGAATCAGAGTGTCGCGGCTTTTACCGAGAAGATTCATACATATTTGAGAAGACTCATCTTTTTCAGCATGCTGAGAGGCTGAGATGCGTCTGGCAAGATGGGGGGACGTCGCGTCGAGGTTTTCGGCATATGTTGAGGGTCTTACGAGCGTGATCGGGCACGCAGGCCGAGCCAAACCGCTTCGCGATTACTGTACCGGTCTGATGATGCCTTGCGATCGTAAGAGTGTCGAGCCGATGGCGGCCATCACGGCTCCTGGGAGCGGACAGCAGCGCAACACCAGTCGTTGTTACATTCTGTCGGTCAAGGCGACTGGTCGGACCAGCAAGTGTTGGCCAAGGACCGTGAGTTAGTGCCGCCGCTCTTCCGCAATCGCGACTCCGTGTACCTGACGCTTTTGGTATTTGCGGTTGTTCTTCTATTATATGGGGCGATGGCTGTGGTCGAGCGTATTCGGCTGCTGAGGAATGTTGGCAAGGTCGATTCCGTCAACGCGGGAGGGCAGCTCCCGTTCTCCAAGATTACACTGGTATTCGCCGAAAACGGCCGCGGTAAGACAACGCTGGCGGCCGTTCTCCGATCTCTGGGAGACGGGAATCCCGTATACATTACGGAGCGCAAGCGTCTCACCGCAACTCACAATCCGCACATCGTCGTAAGCATTGCGAACGGGGCGTCCTGCGACTCCAAAATGAAGCGTAGTCCGCAACGCTCCCCGAGACAGCGATTTTTTACGACGCATTCGTCGCTCAAAATGTGTGCTCCGGTATCGATATTGAATCTGGTCATCGACAGAACCTGCATGAGCTCATTCTTGGATCGCAAGGCGTGAACTTAAACGCTGCCGTGCAAGCACATGCCGCCAAGATTGAGGAGCATATTCGCGAGCTCCGCGCTCGCGAGGGCGCCATTCCGGCAGCAGCGCGAGGCAGGCTGAGCGTCGACGACTTCTGTGCCCTCAAAGAAATCACCAAATATTGCCGATGCGGTTGCAGAGGCAACCGCGCGCTCTCTGCCGCGCAATCGTCTGATGCTGTGCGACGTCACCACGACTTTCACGAGATTGGCCTGCCGACTTTCGATGTCGACGAAATCAACACTCTCTTGGGCCGAAATCTTCCCGACCTGGAAGCTCACGCCGTTGCACAAGTGTAACGACATTCGGATCAACCCCAAGCATCGGAGTTGCCGCCGGTCCTGCAGAGACCGTCGAAAGGCTTTCGGTGGATCTTTGCTCCTCTAGTCGTATTGCTCGTTCTTTGCGCCGGAGCAGCCTATTTTTTTCGAAACGTTTGTCGAGGCGCCGCTGGCGCACGAAGTCGTGCCTCCCGCGCTTGGCTTGTCACCTGAGGATAGGGACGCGTCCTTTTAGGGATCCAATCAGGGCTGCAGAAGACGGCCGATGAAATTGCCGAGCTCAATCGCAACGTCGATGCGCAGCAAGCCGAGCTAAAGCGGATCCTCGGATCACATCGCAGCCCTGACCCAAAGGATGGAGGAGCTGCAGAATCCGGCGGCTGTTGCTTCTCCTGCTCCTGCTGCTTCTTCGCCACCCCTGTGCACCACATCCAAGCCGGCCAAGAGAAACGTCCGGCCCTCGAACCCGCAAGGTCCGGTTTCTGTCGGAGCCGGCCGCTGACTGCGGAGCCGAGCACGGAACAACGCTGATGACCACAAAATGCCTGCCATATGAGGCTTCGCCTTCCAACCACGTCGAAAATCAACGGTCCACTATCTTGATCGGCAGGCCAAGCCTCTCATTGCGCCGCGTGGTTTCGGAAATCCTCTGTGAGTCGCAAGAAGTTCATGAGCAGGACGTGCCCCTGTGAGGTAAGTATCGACTCGGGATGGAACTGGACCCCATAGGTGGGATAATAGCCGTGCGTGAGGGCCATGATCTCGCCTTCCTCCGAACGCGCTGTCACTATGAGGTTCTGCGCACATGACTCATCAAGCTCGACGATAAGAGAATGGTAGCGTCCGACGTCAAGCGGGGTTGGCAGCGCCTTGAATAACCCTCGGCCGTCATGCGCAACGTATGAGCGCCGACCGTGCATGGGCCGACGCGCACGCGCCACCCGTCCTCCGAAAGCGCTCGCAATACACTGATGTCCAAGGCAGATACCGAGAATTGGTACGCGTCCTGAAAGTTCGCGAACCACTGCTGTCGATATTCCTGCCTCAGTTGGGGTGCAGGGGCCGGGCGATATGACCACCGCGCGCGGGTTGAGACCAATGAGCTCGCTGATGCTGATAGCGTCGTTTCGGATCACTTCCGTTGCTTCACTGAGCTTGTGGAAATAGCGGGCAATGTTGAACACGAAGGAATCGTAATTATCGATGATGACAATCAAAACGCACCAGCTGGTTCAGAACTAAATGCATCAAAGATTCGCTCTGCCTTGGCGAGCGTTTCCTCGTATTCGGCCTCGGGCTCCGACAAGGCCGTTATACCGCTGCCCGCATGAAAGACAGCCAGGCCGCCGTCGATCGTGACAGTGCGGATCGCAATACTCGTGTCCACGTGCCCGTTGAAGCCGATGAAGCCGATCGCCCCACAATAGACCTCTCGCGCTATGCGCTCGATTTCTGTAATAATTTCCATCGACCGCAGCTTTGGCGCTCCCGTAATGGAGCCGCCGGGAAAGCAAGCACGGAGCAGGCTAACGGCGTCTTCGTTTCCGGCAAGTGTCCCCGTAACGATCGACACGAGATGGTGCACCGAGGCATAGGACTCGAGATTGCATAGGGCCGGAACCTCGACCGAATGCGCAGTGCAAACGCGTGACAGATCGTTACGCAAAAGGTCGACAATCATCGTGTTCTCGGCATGATCCTTTTCGGAAGCGAGGAGAACTGCCGCACGGCGGTGGTCTTCCTTGGGATCAGGCGAACGAGCGATCGTGCCCTTGATGGGGCGTGTCTCGACTTGTCGCCCGTCAAGCTTTAGGAATCGTTCCGGCGAACTTGATGCGATGGTCAGCTTTCCCCATCGCAGCAGGGCCGCAAAAGGCGCCGGATTCAATGATCGAAGCTGGCAATAGAAGGCGAGCGGATCAAACGAGGTCGACAGGCGGGTGCTGAAACGCTGCGCAATATTCGTCTGGAACACGTCACCCGCCAGGATCAAGTCGATCACGCGTTGTACCGCCGCAATGTAGCTCTCGCGGCTGAAGTTTGAGTGCCATGCGCCCGCTTTGCTGGAACAACCCTTCTGTGGCGCCTTTGGACCGGCAAGCAATGCTGCAAACTCGTCGGCTCGATGACGCGCTCGTTCGCTCCGTCGCACGCGATTCTGCTCCGGCCATCCGGTTGAGACGATCCAGCATTTGTTATCCCGGTGGTCGAAGCTGATGACCACGTCATAGAAATGCAGGATGGATTGGGGCGAACCCAGACCGGCAATTGCTGGCGCAGACAATCGCTCCAATGTCCTGTTCATGTCGTAGCCAAGGTAGCCTGCCGCTCCTCCCTGGAACGGCGGGAGATCGGGGCGATGCTCTTGCGGGTACTTCGCGAGTAGCGTTCGAAGGACCTTCCATGGATCGGCCTTGAGAGTCAGTCCGTTCCAACTGGCTTGGCCGTTCGCGACCCTGTAGGTGCCGAACGGGTCGCACGTTAGATATGAGTAGCGCCCAAGCAGCTCGTGCCTTGCTGCGCTATCGAGAAACGTGAGATGCGTTCGATGCCCAAGATGTCGCATCGCTGTGACAGGTTCAACCCACTGCAACTCGCGAACGTACATCGGGTTATCGGTCACGGGCGGCTAACGTCGTGGAAGTGCCGTTCCATCTTTCGCCCCACCCGATGAGAATGACGCTTATCTGCGATGGGCCGAAACATGAGGGCCATTGCCAAGTTAACCCGGCGGTGGACGTTTTGCTGCGACAGCACCTGGATCATCCTGCCCTGGAGGCGAAAGGGGTATCTGTTGATACATCGTAGTCGGCCGCGAACCGCATCTCGCGGAGCGGTCGGACCCGTTTAATCGACTCCTGGTAGAGATTGTGCGCTTTGTACGCTGCGAGCTCCGTCTCGTTGTCGAACTCACCATAGACCACGATGTCGATATCGTTGCCGAGCTGATCGGTCTTGCGGTTGCGGGCAACCTCAAGCCGGCGCGCATGTGGTATCGTGGTGAGAAGCGAAAGACCTTCGATGATCTGGTCGATATGCGCTTCGTCCTTGGCGCTGAAGAAGACGATGTGACGAATCATGGCCGTCCGTGGAGATGCCGCTAGGGGGGGCCATAACTATCTGGGAATAGAGCCCGTTGCAACGAGGCTAGTCGCCTGCCGCGTGATCGTCGCTTGCGATCGTAGGCGATCGGCAATGAAGCTTGCCAGATTTGCTCAGGACGCCGGAAGGGCAAGGCGCTCAATGGTTTGAATGTGCCGCGTGAGCAGGTTACAGGCTTGATCGACGTTGCGCGTTCGCAAGGCTTGCAGAATCAGGCGGTGATCTTGATTGGAGCGCGGTCGCCAGCCCACCGATCGCGCCATCGCGAACACCAATCGAGAATTGGCAAGCTGCAATCCATCGAGGCTCGCGAGCAGACGCGGCATTCCGCATGGCGCGACCAAGGCTTGATGAAAGGCGCGGTTGGCCATCTCAAACTCCTCGATCGTCTTTGCATTGTCTCCTTCGATCAAGGCCAGCTCGATCTGAGCCAAATGAGCTGTTGTGAGCCTTGGCCCCGAATGGCGCAATGCCACCACCTCGAGCGCGGCGCGCATTTCGGCGATCTCCTTCACTGAACGGGTATCGAGCGGGGCAACCCGAACACCGCGACGCGGCACAGCGACAACTAGATGTTGTGCCTGCAGCTGCCGAAAGGCCTCGCGCACCGGGACGTGGCTGGAATTGAATTCTCGTGCAACGTGATCCTGACGGAGTGGCGCGCCTGGCTCCAAGGCGCCGCTGATAATGCGCTCAGCGATTGAGTCCGCGATGCGCGCGACCGTCGTCTTGTTGTCAGCCGTGATCATAGATTATCTACCGCAATATCCGGTGCATTTGCGAGGCAGCTCGATTAGCATCTCTTTGAGAGCGATGACTATAGATAATTCACGAGATTATCTACAATTGAGCGGGGTTGGGTTATGGATGCTGCTGCGCAAGTCCAACGGAAGGAAGCAAGCAACGGGGCGCAGGTTCGTAATCATTGGAACGTCGGAGAGGCTAAGGCGCTCTACGACCTTCCTTTCGCCGACCTGATGCTTCAGGCGCAGCGCGTTCATCGCAAGAACTTCGATCCAAACCACGTCGAAACTGCGAGCCTGCTCAGCATCAAGACCGGCGGTTGTCCGGAGGACTGCGGCTACTGCTCGCAAAGCGCCCATTACGAGACTGGCCTGAAAGCGACCCGTCTGATGCGTTGCGCCGATGTGGTTGCGGCCGCGCAGCGCGCGAAGGATGCCGGCGCCACGCGCTTCTGCATGGCCGCGGCCTGGCGCACGCCAAAAGATCGCGATCTTGATTCCGTCTGCGACATGGTCAACGCGGTCAAGGGACTCGGCATGGAAACGTGCGTCACGCTCGGCATGCTGACACCGAAGCAGGCCGCGCGGCTCGCCGAGGCCGGCCTTGACTTCTACAATCACAACGTCGACACCTCGCCCGAGTTTTACAGCAAGATCATCACCACCCGCAGCCTGCAGGACCGCATCGATACGCTGGCGCATGTGCGCGATGCCGGCATCAAGATCTGCTGCGGCGGCATTATCGGCATGGGCGAGCGCGTCGAGGACCGCCTAGGTATGCTCGTGCTGCTCGCTAATCTTCCCAACCATCCCGAAAGCGTGCCGATCAACCTGTGGAACAAGATCGAGGGCGTGCCGGTGGAAGACGCCGCGGAGCCTCCCGATCCGATCGCGCTCGTCCGGCTGCTGGCGACCGCGCGGATAATGATGCCGAGGAGTGTGGTTCGCTTGTCCGCCGGGCGGCAATACATGACCGATGAATTGCAGGCGCTTTGCTTCTTGGCTGGCACAAATTCAATTTTCGTCGGCGACGTGCTCTTGACCACCAAAAACCCTAAAGTTGATCGCGACGCGGATCTGCTGGCCCGGCTCGGCATCACGTCCGGGCTCGCCTGACGGAAGCAGTGCGCGCAATTGCCCCTATATCCAGCCTAGGTGAGAAATGCAGATAACTTTGATGAAGGGCAAAATCCATCGCGCCTCAGTGACCGAAGCTGATCTGCACTATGAAGGCTCGATCTCGATAGATCGTACGCTCCTGGAGGCAGCAGGAATGGTGATCAACGAGCGCGTCGAAATCTACAATGTCGAAACAGGCGCGCGCTTTGCCACCTACGTGATCGAGGCGCCGCCGATGTCTGGCACGATAAGCCTGAACGGTGCGGCCGCCCGACTGGCGATGCCCGGAGACAAGATCATTATCGTTGCATATGCCTCGTTCGACGAGGCCGAAGCAAAGATGTTCAAGCCACGCATTGTGCGCGTGGACCGAGACAATCGCATCCTGGCAAGTTGAATCCAACGGGCCATCCTTCCTTAAACGGCCAACGCATCTTTTGCGTGATTTGATGCGATCCTCGGAGTGATGAATGCGGTCGATCCAAACAGCTAGGCTTAGTCCCTACGTCGCAGCGTTGAATGCCCTGAACGAAGATAAACGGCTGCGCTGCCTCAAGCAGCGTGTGGGGATCGATTTCGCATCGAACGACTATCTGGCGCTCGGGAACGCCTCGTGCATCAAAAAGGCGATGGTCGCCGCACTCGAGGCGGGCACTCCGGTTGGAGCCGGCGGGTCGCGGCTTCTGCGCGGCAATTGCGAGGAGCATGAACGGCTCGAAACGGAAGCGGCTCAGTTCTTTGGCGCGGAGGCCGCGCTTTTCTTTGGAGGCGGCTACATCGCAAATTTTGCGCTCCTGACAACGCTGCCGCAGCGCGGCGATCTGCTCGTTCTCGATTCGCTGGTGCACGCCAGTATTCACGAGGGGGCGCGGGCCGGTCGCGCAGAGCATCGAATTCACGCGCACAATGATCCCCAGTCGGTCGAAGACGCGATTCGCGACTGGCGATACAAAGGTGGGGCGGGCCGCGTCTGGATTGTGGCCGAAAGTCTCTACAGTATGGATGGCGACTTCGCTCCACTCGAAGAGCTGGTAGCAATCGCCGATCGCCAGGACGCGTTTCTGATCGTGGATGAGGCTCATGCCACAGGCGTTTACGGGCATCAGGGACGAGGGCTCACGGCCCCTTATAACAGGCGCGAAAATCTCATCGTCGTTCATACCTGCGGCAAAGCGCTCGGTGCGGCGGGTGCACTTGTTACGGCCTCCGGCATCTTGCGCGATTTCATGGTCAACCGCTGCCGTCCGTTTATTTTTGCAACCGCCCCATCACCATTGATGGCCGTTGCCGTTCGAGAGGCACTCCTCACCTTACAGAAAGAGCCGGAGCGGCAGCAACGGCTGGCCAAACTCGTTGCGTTCGCGCATCGGCAGATCACCTCGCTTGGTTTGCGCACATCATCGACCTCTCAGATCGTACCGTACCTCGTAGGTGACAATGCTCATGCAATGCGACTTGCCTTTGCTCTGCAGGCGCGCGGCTTCGATGTCCGCGGAATTCGGCCGCCAACCGTCCCTGCAGGCACCGCCCGCTTGCGAATCTCGTTGACACTCAATGTTGGGGAAGCGGACGTGCGCGCAATGCTCGATGCGCTGGTTGAGGTGACGAGGGGCTCGTTTTGATGAATAAGCGGATCGTCGTGACTGGTACGGACACCGGGGTCGGCAAAACGGTATTCTCCGCAGGGCTCGCCGGGCTTCTCGGCGCGAATTACTGGAAGCCGGTCCAGGCTGGACTCGAACAAGAGATCGACTCCGAGTGCATCCGCCGCCTCGGTGGCCTCTCGTCCGATCGGATTGTCCCGGAGCTCTATCGACTTCGGACGCCTGCATCGCCCCATTACTCCGCGGAGATCGACGGCGTTCGCATAGATACAGAGACGTTTCGACTGCCGGACAGCGGCGAGCGGCAACTCGTGATCGAGGGCGCCGGCGGACTCATGGTACCGCTGACAGCGCGCACTCTTTACATCGACATCTTCGAGCGCTGGCAGCTTCCCGTCGTGCTTTGCGCAAGGACGGGACTGGGCACAATCAATCACTCCCTGCTCTCCATAGAGGCTCTGCGCAAGCGTCAGATCCGAATCCTCGGAGTTGCGTTCATTGGCGAAAGAAACGCCGAAACTGAAAGCGCGATTTGCGAGATCGGGAGAGTGCGTTGGTTGGGACGGCTCCCGTGGCTTGTTCCCCTCACGGACGATAGGCTGCAGGCCGCTTTTAAAGACTCCTTTGTTGTCAGCGATTTCCTGAACCTATGAAGACAGCCAAGAGGTCGCCGATCTGGCACCCGTTCACGCAGCATGCTCTACAGCGGGACATGACGAAGGTGCTGCGGGGAGAGGGGGCTTATCTCTACACCGAAGATGGCCGACGCCTTATCGATGCAATCTCCTCCTGGTGGGTCGTGACCCACGGCCATTGCCATCCATGCATCGTGAACGCGATCCGAGAACAGGCAGGCAAGCTCAACCAGGTCATCTTCGCCGGATACACTCACGACCCGGCTGAGCAAGTTGCGACGGAACTATTGAAGGTCACCTCCCCCGCGCTCGAACATGTGTTCTTCTCCGATAGCGGGTCAACCAGCGTCGAAGTCGCGCTGAAAATGGCGCTCGGCTACTGGCGCAATACCGGAAGAGAGCGAACTAAAATTGTGGTGATGCAGCACTCGTACCATGGCGACACGATCGGGGCGATGTCGGTAGGTAGCCGAGGCATCTTCAATGCAGCCTACGGGGCGCTGATGTTCGAGGTGACCTCGATTCCGTTCCCGGCAAGAGATTGTGAGCAAAGAGCGCTCGATGCGCTTGAAAACGCCTGTCGAAACGAACATCCCGCAGCCTTTATCGTGGAGCCCCTGATATTGGGTGCCGGTGGAATGCTAATGTATTCTCCCTCGGTGCTAAGAGAGATGAAGCGGATTTGCGAAGTCTTCAACGTCCTGTTCATTGCGGACGAGATCATGACAGGCTGGGGCCGGACGGGTACCTTGTTTGCATGTGAACAGGCCGATGTCACGCCCGATATTGCCTGCTATTCGAAAGGCCTCACGGCTGGCGCGCTGCCGCTCGCCGTCACACTCTGTCGAGCCGATATTTTCGATGCGCATTATTCTGAAGATCGCACGCGTACGTTTTTTCATTCGAGCTCGTATACGGCCAATCCAGTGGCCTGTGCCGCCGCCAAGGCTAATCTGGACCTATGGCAGGATCAGGAATATCGCTGCCGGCTGGCATCCTTGGCGAGCATGCAAGAACAGGCGCTCGCGCCGTTCCGCGCCGATTCACGGTTCGCAAACGTCCGGCGCACAGGAACAGTCACGGCGGTTGAACTCAACACGAGCGATGTCGGCTATCTGGCGGACATCGGTCCGAAGCTTTTGGCTTTCTTCCAAGCGCGGAATCTGCTGTTACGCCCACTCGGCAACACGATCTACGTGATGCCGCCTTACTGCGTTACGGCGGCCGACCTTGATGAAATCTATACTGCCATCCGCGACGCTGCTGACTTGCTGATGTGAGATGCACGAGACTGTGCGATCATTTGCAGTGACAGGATCTTGGAAGGCGAAAGTGTCCCTATTGCGGCCTTTGATAGTGCAACGAGGATGCAGCCCCCAGGGCCCCCAGGCTGATCGTGCTTTAAGCACTTAAGCGCTTCCGATCCAACTGCCGCAGCAATTCTGCGGGCTGGCCATGAAAGGTGCAGCATTTGACACAAATGTCGAGTGAATTGCGTTAATCACGACAGAGGAATCCATTATCTTGAGCAAATTCTCGGCGAGGCTTTCTGCGGAAAGCACTGCTTCGCGAGACAGCCGCACATCAGAGTCAAGGCTCTTGATGGTTGCAAGAACCAGGGAGACGGCCCGCCGGGCGGCGCACCTTTAGTGCGCGCGTGGTGCTGTGCTCAGAGGGCAGTGGGGCTTCCCAAGTAAATGTCTGACAGGAGGCGAGAATGCACATTGGCTTCCGTAATTCCCTCGACCATTCAGCCACATGCTGCGCGATATGCGGCGGAAAGTTTGGGCTGATCCGCCATTACTGCTGGCGAACGGCTCTTTGCTCCAAGAAATGCGTCAACCGCTTCAAGGCTCGACGGGAGGCCGATCAGAAATGGCTCCGATGGCTTCGAGCGGCTTAGGCATGGACTGAGTTGTGCCGGTACGGCCCTGGTCAGAGAATTCGAGTGGCCCTCTAGAGCACGTGGAAATCAAGTGACAGAAACATCGGCAAAAATTATCGACTTCAGGGCCTACAGGGCCAGCAGGCTGGCTCGGTCTGAGCGCCTTCGCGACGACATCTACTCGACGGCGCCTCTCGCTGCGCTTACGGCGGCCTGTCACCTTTGGACGTTCCTGGCCTGCCATCCGTTTGCTTTGCTCGGTGCGCCAGCGCCGAAGCAGGAGTCTCACGACTACCCCTAGGGGGCAGACACGGAGATGTGCCCTAAAGACGAAGTCCCCACTGCGTGCATCTGCAGCTCGGTCCGGTCGAGCCGTCACCGTATGGAGAGGCTGCAATCACCCCGGAAACGCGTGCAGATGGTCGTTCGTCGCGAGCCCCGTTCCTCGGTTGGGGCCGCGGCTGGCATAGCCGCTGAAATTGCACGGGAAGACGAGACATCGGTGGTGAAATCGCGATGAGGAAGGTCTTGGCTCATGGTTGCGCGACCATTGGACCGTTTTTGCGCTGTTCTCGAGTTCTAGGGAACTGGGATCTCCATCCTTCATGCCATTGACAGGTTTCTCCCGCGTTCTCTAGGAAGCGCCGACGGATGTGTGGGGAGCGGATTCAATATGAGCCACAGTTCAGAGCAGCCTCTAGAGCGTGTCACGATTCCGGCACTGCAGCAGTGGAAGGATAAAGGACGGCGTGTCGTGATGACCACCGCCTACGATGCGGTTGCGGCGCGCATCGCCGATCCCATTGTCGATATCATCCTGGTCGGCGACAGCGTTGGAAACGTCTGCCTAGGATTCGACAACACGCTGCCCGTCAGCGTGGCCATGATGAATCATCACCTGGAGGCTGTTGCGCGCACGAGGCCTCATGCCCTGCTTGTGGCCGATATGCCCTTTCTGAGCTTTCATGTCGGTTCTGAGGATACGATTCGCAATGCAGGAGGTTTTCTGCAGCGTGGCGCCGATGCTGTGAAACTCGAGGGTGGTGCCAAACGCATCGAGATGGTACGCGCCTTGGTCGATTGCGAAATTCCTGTGATGGGACATCTCGGTCTGACCCCGCAGAGCGTCAACGTGATGGGTGGTTTCAAGGTGCAGGGGAGGACACCGGATACCGCCTTGCGGCTGCTCGATGACGCGTACCGTCTGCAGGAAGCCGGCTGCTTCGCGCTGGTCCTGGAGGGCATTCCTGCCGAGCTCGCGGCGCGAGCGACCGAATTTCTCACGATACCCACCATCGGGATCGGAGCAGGACCCGATTGCTCGGGCCAAGTGCTCGTGCTCCATGATGTCTTGGGGCTAACCGAAGGCCATCGCCCCAAATTCGTTCGTGCCTATACAAATGGATTCCAGCTGTTCCAGGAGGCGCTGTCGCGCTGGGCTGCCGATATCCGCAAAGGTGCATTCCCGGGCTCAGAGGAGTGCTATCGGCTTCCTGATCAGCTTCGGGATGCCGTCGCCAACTGGGTGCCCTCCAGTTCAACGTCAAGGTAAGAAATGCAAGTCATTACGAAGGTCGCTGAGCTGCGTCGCGCCCTTGCAGACGTTTGCAATGCCGGTAAGCGCATCGGATTCGTTCCGACGATGGGATACTTGCACGACGGCCACCTGGCCCTGATCTCGGCTAGCCGGGGACACTGCGACGTCACTGTCGTTAGCATCTTCGTCAACCCCACTCAGTTCGGCCCAAATGAGGATCTCAGCAGGTACCCTCGCGACTTCGCGCGCGATGAAGCGTTGTGCCGCAGCGCCGGGGTGTCCATCATCTTCGCGCCAAGTGCAGAGGAGATCTATCCGGCTCAATTTGAGAGCTTTGTCGAGCCGGGCGAACTCGCAAAGCCGCTCTGCGGAGCTTTCAGGCCTGGACATTTTCGTGGTGTAGCGACTGTCGTCTGCAAGCTATTCAACATGGTGAAGCCGGACGTCGCGTACTTTGGACAGAAGGATTTTCAGCAATGCGCTGTGATACGCCGCGTGACGGTTGATCTGAATCTTCCGATCGAAATTGTCACTGTGCCAACTGTGCGGGAGCCAGATGGGCTGGCAATGAGCAGTCGCAACCGTTATCTCAGCCCGGAAGAACGTGGTCGGAGCCTTGCGATCAGCCGTGGCTTGTTCGCCGCAGCGCATGACTTTGCCTCAGGGGAGCGCGATGCCGCAACGCTGATTGCGCTTGCAAGAAGGCATTTGGAAAGAGTCGATCGACTGCAGTACCTTGAGCTTGTCGACACTGGGACCCTAAGGATTGCCGAGAGCCCTCTGCGCTATCCGGCGGTCCTCTGTGTCGCAGCGTACGTCGGCTCCACTCGGTTGATCGACAACGTAGTCCTGTCCTGATCGCCATCGCAGCCAGATCCGCAAGTGATTGCGCTCAGAAACAGTCGAACCGGATGGGTCGGCCCTGAAATCCTCAACATCCTGGAAGAACTCTCGAAGGCGATCCGCAACTGCCCTTTGCGTGCTGAACAACTACCCCACCGCTCGAGCTCATGATGTCGGTTGGAGATTGGCTCTGCCGCTGACGGGTGGAGCGAGGCGGGGCTGCTCCCACGCTGCCGAGAGCAGCCAAGTGCGAGTTCGCTTTCTGTATTATGACTTCGGCGGCTCGCTCAGACACTCCGGGACGGTCGGACCGCTTTCCGCGCGTATTACGACGTCGCGCAAGGCAATTTCAGAAAGTCGTACAACCAGCTGTTTGAGGCGCGCAATCTCCTGCTTGCAGCGCTCCAGCTCGTGCTGTCCGTCTGCCATCACAGATGGTGTGCGACGACAGCTGTTGCCGGGATGATTCATGTAGCTCCCTTTCCGATTCGACAAACACAGCAGATAATCTGAACAGCCCAGTCGCTTCTCTTCCCTAAACGAGGCACCTCGGCGTCAGATCGGAGCGTTTCACACGCAGCCCGCCGTAGGCTGGTTGCGGCTTACTCCCCGCAAAGGGCTTGCGCCCAGCTCGCGCATGCGACGGCGCCTTTCAGCGACGCCATCTCGCTCGCCGCTATGCTCAGTTGCAGTAATGGCCGCCAACAATGTGGCCGCGGAGTATGCCGCCTCCGGCTGCATGTGATTTGCTCTGGGTGGAGACTGTAACAAAATGGCAATATCGATTAATGCAACGAGCCGCGCTCTCGCGCTCGAATCCTGCATTACGGCAGCGCCCCCGATGAATTTTCACGCGACGTTCGTGTATCCGTGCTGGGGTCCTTCAGCTACACCGGGCTTATATATCCAAAAGGCAAGTCGCTGCCGATATCATCCGCCTGCAAGCGGGCAATTGTCATAGGAGAGTCGCTCAAGATCGTGTGCTGCCAATCCGTGCGATTATGGATCAATATCCACACGCCCATGACCATTTCGCGATCGCGCAGACGATCTCGTCAGGCTGCATAAAGCTGAAGTTCCCTGAAGAGCGGCCAGAGGCGACTCAAGGGGGCACTGAGCGCGGGCGCCCGATCCTGGCCCGATTTCGTCGCCAGACGTGGGGCGGGCGCTGTTTTTTGGTCAAAAGATATGCTTCACCGCAACAATTGATCGCGAAATCCTCCCACGGTCCAGGATGCCAAGCGCTCAGGTTTGGAGACGATAGGTGCCGTCTCATGAAACGACATCGGAGCAGGGCAGAGCATTGGCCTGCCGCAGCCGCCCAGTCAGTCCGGCGCGCAATAGATCGCCGAGCATGCCGTACAAAATCGCAGAGCATGATCGCGGGGCGCTCACATTGGCCTCTGAGCTCTAGCAAGCTTGTCTGTTAAGCTGAGGAGGCCGACGAGAAGACAAAAGCAGGCCGATCAAGCGAGCTGCCGCAATGGATCAGCGATCGAGTTGCGGTCTAGCAAATGCTCACTATCTTCCTCGATGGCATGAGGGAGATCTCCCAATGCTGGACGGTGTCACGACCGCGCTTCTGCGCAAGATCCTGGATGAGGTTTGCGAAAGCGTCTCACCATATGACGCTGGCGTCCGCACCTACGTTGCCTCCACAATCCTGGAGGCCACCACCAGAGGTGAGACGCGCCCCGATCTGCTTAAACAGATCGGTCAGGAAGCTCTTTCCAGAGCACCAACGATGTGGCGATAGATCTAGGACATGGCTTGTCATTGAGGTGAATTTCCAAGTCACAGTGCTGAAGATCCTGGCCTGCTATCCAGGTTCGCGCGCGCGTCGCGTCGCCTGCGGCAAAGTGATCCGGCTAGCTCGCAGAGGTGTATCGTGGTCGCAAATCGATGGCGGCCTAACGTCTCCAAAGACGCGGCAGTCTCCGATATGAGTCGGTTGGCGCGTTGTGCGCTGCGAGGCCGATCGTTGAAACGAGAGAGCTCGCACAACAGGCAGCGCATCCAAGCCTTGGCGCACGCACCCTCGCGCGTCACGATGCCGGTGAGGCGTCGCGCTAGTAGCCTTTATCCGGAAGTAAGGGCGAACTCAGTGTTCGACGCCGGAGCGCCATCGAGCCGGTGCGCCATTGCTGTTTACTCCTCTGCGAGCGCCGCAAGTGCCCTT
Source organism: Bradyrhizobium sp. CCBAU 45389 (assembly GCF_028128625.1). NCBI lineage: Bacteria > Pseudomonadati > Pseudomonadota > Alphaproteobacteria > Hyphomicrobiales > Nitrobacteraceae > Bradyrhizobium > Bradyrhizobium sp. CCBAU 45389. The sequence goes on from NZ_LBIY01000084.1 coordinate 141,375, forward strand.
TCGATCACTGTGATGTCTTGACTGACCTGAGCGATCGCTGGTTTCGAATCAACTCCGGTAACGCAGTTCAACTGCTGCAGTAGCTCCCGACGATGCGCCAGAAGGTTCTCCAGCGCGCCGCGGTTGTTTAGTTTCACATAGCCGTCGACAATCAATTCAATCGAAAGAGACATCGAAACTCTCAAACAAAGCTGTTCTCAACGAAGATGCGTATAGCACATCGGGGAACGATGTTCAGCTCGTCGGGAGAGAAACTGACGGGCGAGCTTGTTAGCGACAAGCGTCCGGCGCCGGGGGCGTGACCGCCTATTCCTTGCGCCTTAGAAGCGTCCAGCTTTGTTTGAGCGACTAGCCGAGCAGAAAGACAGTGTATGGCGCGCCAAAAACGCTGCGGATCGTCGCGATGGAAATGCTGGCTAGGGGAAGGAATGATACCAGCATGGTCTCCGTCTGCCGAACGGTATCCGAGATGCGATGGCAGGCGGCGCGTTGATCAACGACATGCTTGCCTGAATATCTCTTCGTAGAGATTGCGACGACCTCAGGAGCGTCCAGGATGCTCGATGAATATTTGGCCCGCATTCGTGCTTACCGTACCAACATCCACCGCTATTCTCGCCTGCTGAAGTCGAACCTGTCGGATGTCGAACGTCAGTTCATTGAAAGGCGCCTCACCGAAGAGCAGACCGCCCTCGAGTCTGTTTCGGCCGAGACCTTCCCGCTCGCGTTTAGCCTTCCGAAGGGGACGGACATGTCGGCAAGCTAGGCGCGGAGCCGCGAACGACACGCGCATTCGGGACGACGCGATTTCTCGCCGGCGGCATCATCATGAGATCGCGACCCGGCAAATAATCGATGATATCCGCCCGCTGCTGGCTGAGCCCCAGGACCTGATCTGCTGACCTGCACGTGAGTTCGTCGGCTCGGGTATCAGGTGCTCAATCATTTGCCCATAGCGGATTAGAAAGCAGCACTGTTCGACCGATTCTCGCTCCGGTCCTGTTTGTATTCGGCCATATCTCGGCAGTTTGTTAGATTGGCTACACGCCCAGCCAAATCGTTCTCACTCGTAGCCAGCTGAGACAGCCACAACTTCATCTTTCATCGGCCTGCGACCACGGCATGAGATTTGCTCTGTTGGCTGAGACGCTGCGGAACCCTATTCGCGGCGAGAGGCACAGCAAGGAAGGAAACGACTTGCCAAATCTGCGATTGGAGACAGTTTACGTCGTCGGCAATATCTCCAGCAGCATTCTGGGGAATACAAAGGTAAGCGGCGGCACCACGCGAAAGGTGAAGCATCAAGTTGGTACGCGCCGATCGGGCTCGGCGGCGAAATATCCTCGCGCCGATATTTTCACTGGTCGCCGTCGGACAAATGGCAGGCCTTTTGCGTGTAGTCGATCCCATGCGACTGCTGCACGGGCTCTCCGCGACCGACGGTTGGTTGTTTCGACAGACCGCAGTCGGCCGCGCGACAGGGAGGTCGCAGTTCCGGGCCAGAACAATGGCCTCCAGCTTTTAGATCAATCACTTCAACCTGTACCGGGCAATCGAACACCATGATTGTGCGTAGCCTGCGCGACGTCGAAGCAACCGATCACTTCGTCGATTGGGGCAATGGTACTAGCCATCGCCTTCTGACGGATAAGGACGGCATGGGGTTTAGCATCTGCCACACCGTGGTGCGCGCTAACACCGTTTCGCTTCTGCAATACCGGAATCATCTCGAAGCCTGCTACTGCATCGGCGGAGAGGGCGAGGTCGAGGACATGGACGGCAATGTCTTTCCCATTCGCAAAGGTGACATGTATGTGCTTGACAAGCATGACAAGCATTTCCTGCGCGGGGGACGGGACAACGACATGATCCTCGTGAGCATCTTCAACCCGCCCCTCACCGGGACCGAGCGCCACAAGCTGGGCGACCCGGCAGGCTCCACATATTGAGCGATGCGAAGAAGCGCCAATCCAATATGAACTGCCGCTAATTGCGAGAAACATTTACTCGAGCGATCCAGCACTGCCTCGTACCGCACGCGCGGACCTTTTACGAAAGGCGCACGCGATGCGGTTAGGCTGAGCTGACAAAGTACTTTGGCATTCCAGGTCCATTTTCCCTTGTCCGGAATACCGGGCGGGCGGGGGCTTGTGCCGATTGATACCGCGCTCAGTTGTACGATGTCTGGCGACGCTGTTGGACGGCTGACACAGCAGTGCTGTGGCTATCGCACTGATTGCACTCGATTTCACCTTTGGCACGATACATGCGTAATCGTCTAAAGGGCGCCATAGAGGAGAAATCGTTCGATGAGGACGCTTGCCAGAAACTCTGACGCGGTTGAGTGGCTGCGGCGATACTGCTGACACCATATTATTTGGTGATGCGGAAGGTTGGCAGGAAGATTGAGTGATCTGCTTCGGCGAAGGGTTTCGTCACATCAATGCGGACCAGCCAAGACCCGATAACAGATCCGAACCGATGTGAGCGATTTGCGTGAATCAAGAAAGTCGCCTTCCGATCTTGAGCGATGAGCAGGAGCAGAGCATATCTGCCGCGCATGAACGGCTGGCGCGTGGGGAGGAGTTTTGGCGACGGCGGCTCGAGCAGTTTAGCAGATTGCATCCTCCTTTCGTCTCATCGTCCGTGGCTGCGGCGCCTTCCCGATGGCAGTCGAGTTCATGGTTTAGCCCAGGCGGTTTGGCTAAGCTTTCCCCACAAGATCGCTCGGAATATTTGGTAGCGGCTTGGCTGATCTATCTCGCTCGGATCACGGGGCAAAAAGAGCTTCAACTGGGATGGAAGCCCGCATGGGACCGATTGCAAACTGGCTCCAAACTCTTAATGGCCTCCGTCGTGCCGATGGATGTTTGCATTGAGCTTGCTCTCGATTTTGAAGAAGTGCGCAAAACCGTAGCGGCCGAAGTCGCTCAGCTGAGGGCGCACGCTAGCTTTACCCGAGATCTTATCGCGCGCTGCCCGACATTGCGAGGAGTGGAGGCGCTACGGGCGCGCCAGCCTTGGCCGATTGGTATTGCAATCACGACAGAGAGCTGTGCCGTCGCTGACGATCTGACGACGAACCACATAGCTTGCCATGCCTTGTGCGGCGATTTGCTGACCTTTGAGGTTCGCGCTCTGGATGGGAGCTTCCGCTGGCATTTTGACGCCGCTCGATTAGCGTCCAAGCAGATCGACCGCATGACGCAGCATTTGCAAACTTTGTTACGCAGCGTGATGGCCGATGCTGGGCAGCCTGTCGGCCGAATAGACATTCTGGCCGCCGACGAACGCGCGTATCTACTTGAGCATTTGAATCGGACGACGGCGCCTTATCCGTTTGAGCGATGTATCCATGAGCTGTTCGAGGCGCAGGTGCAAAAGGCACCGGAAGCGGTGGCGGTGGTCTATGAGAAAGAGAGACTGAGCTATGGCGAGCTCAATGCGCGGGCCAACCGGCTGGCGCATCATTTGATCGAGCTCGGGGTCAAGCCGGACCAGCCGGTGGCGATCTGCCTCGAACGCAGCCTGGCGATGGTGGTTGGTCTCTTGGCGATCCTGAAAGCGGGTGGCGCGTATCTGCCGCTAGATCCGGCTTATCCGTCGGCGCGGCTGCGGCAGATTGTTGGCGATGCAGACCCGAAACTGCTGCTTTGCGATGCCGGCGGTCTAACGGCATTGGGTGCGGAGGCCGTGGCCGGTGCGACTGTGGTCGATCTGGAGACGGCGACCCCGGCCTGGGCCGAGCGGCCGGCTTCGAACCCGGACCCGAGCACGCTTGGCCTCACATCACGCCATCTCGCCTATGTCATCTATACCTCCGGCTCAACCGGAATCCCAAAGGGCGTGGAAATGTCCCACGGCGCGCTTGTGAATTCGCTTGCGGGGATTGGCACGTCAAAACTGCGCACACTTCAATTCGCGACCCTGAACTTCGATGTGTCCTGCCAGGAATTGTTCATCTGTTGGAAGGACGGCGGAGTGCTTGTGCTCGTGCGGGAAGAGACCCGGAGGCGCTTCTCCGACCTGCTGGAATTTGTAGAGCGGGAAGCGATCGAGCGGCTTTTCCTCCCGTTCGTGGCATTGAATCATTTTGCGGAAGTCTGGAGCACGCAGCGCGTGCAGCTGCCCTCCTTAAGAGAGCTTTATACTGCCGGCGAGCGATTGCAGGCCACTCCACTGCTCAGGGCGTTCTTCGAAGCACATCCGAACGCGAGATTGATCAATCAATATGGGTCCACGGAAATCAGCGTCATTTCCGAGCACCACCTTGCAGCTGATCCGTCATGTTGGCCCCAGATGCCTCACGTCGGGCGTCCAATCGCCAACACTCGGGTGTACTTGCTGGATGGCTATGGCGCGCCCGTGCCGTTCGGCGCGGTCGGCGAGCTTTACATTGGCGGGGCGGGGGTGGCACGGGGCTACCTCAACCGCCCTGAGCTGACCGCCGAACGCTTCATCGCCAGTCCCTTTGTCGAGGGCGATCGGCTGTACCGGACCGGCGACCTTGCACGTTATCTACCGGACGGCAATCTTGAGTTCCTGGGCCGCAACGACGATCAGGTGAAGATCCGCGGCTACCGCATCGAGCCGGGCGAGATCGTCGCGCGGCTTTGCGAGCATGCCTGGGTGCGCGAGGCGGTGGTGGTGGGGGGGGGGGGGGGGGGGGGGGGGGGGGGGGGGGGGGGGGGGGGGGGGGGGGGGGGGGGGGGGGGGGGGGGGGGGGGGGGGGGGGGGGGGGGGGGGGGGGGGGGGGGGGGGGGGGGGGGGGGGGGGGGGGGGGGGGGGGGGGGGGGGGGGGGGGGGGGGGGGGGGGGGGGGGGGGGGGGGGGGGGGGGGGGGGGGGGGGGGGAGTCGGCGCGGACGAGGGCGATGGAGGCGGGGTTGCAGGCGCCTTGCGGGCGCACTTGAGTGCGCGGCTGCCGGACTACATGGTGCCGAGTGCGTTCGTGCGGCTGGCGGCGCTTCCGCTCACGGTGAACGGCAAGCTCGATCGGAATGCGCTGCCGTCGCCGTCCGATCAGGCCTATGCGCTGGCGGCCTACCAGTCGCCGCAAGGTGCGGTCGAGACGGCGCTGGCGCAGATCTGGGCCGAGCTCCTCGGTGTCGAGCGCATCGGGCGCAACGACCACTTCTTCGAATTGGGCGGCCACTCGCTCTTGGCCGTGCAGATGTCGAGCCGGCTGTCACAGGCTGTCGGGGTCGAACTGCCACTGTCGGCGCTGTTCGCAAGGCCAGTGCTGGCTGACCTGGCGGCAAGCATCGTCGAGCTGTTGAGCAGCTCCGGTCCACAAGAGCTGCCGTCGATTGCAGCCGTGTCGCGGCATGAGCCGCTTGTGCTGTCGTTTGCGCAGCAGCGGCTATGGTTTTTGGCGCAGCTGAACGAAGGCAGCACCAACTATCACATTCCGCTGGCCTTGCGATTGCGCGGGATGCTCGACCGCAGCGCTTGGCGGCGCAGCCTTGACCATCTGTTTGCGCGTCATGAGGCGCTGCGCAGTGTGTTTGTCGCGACCCAGGGCAAGCCCCGGGTTGAGATTTTGTCGCCGGATGCGGGTCTACCGATAGTTGAGCATGATCTGCGGGAGAGATCGGATGCGGAAGCGGCATTTTTGGATCTGTGTCATGAAGAGGGGCGCACGCCATTCGATCTTGCGCGCGGTCCGCTGATCCGCGGGCGTCTGGTGCGGATGTCGGATGAGGAGCACGTCTTCCTGCTGACCCAGCATCACATCGTCTCGGACGGTTGGTCGATGGGCGTGCTGCTGCGTGAACTTAGCCAGCTCTACCGGGCATTCCAGGCTGGGCAGGACGATCCTCTGCCGCCGCTTGCGATCCAGTATCCGGATTACGCCGCCTGGCAACGCCAATGGCTGTCGGGGGAACGGTTGCAGAAGCAGGCGCAGTATTGGCGCAGCGCCCTGGCAGGCACAGCCCGTCTTGTCTTGCCGACGGACCGTGCGCGGCCTGCCCAGCAGTCCTTTGCCGCGGCCACGGTCCCGATCACCGTCGATGCGGATTTGACCCGAGAGCTGAAGCGGCTGAGCCTGCAGCATGGCACGACGTTGTTCATGACGGTGCTGGCGGCCTGGGCGGCGGTGCTGTCGCGTCTGTCCGGGCAGGACGATCTTGTGATTGGCGTGCCGAGCGCCAATCGGGGGCACCGCGAGATCGAAGAGCTGATAGGGTTCTTCGTCAACACCCTGGCGCTTCGGCTGGACCTGTCGGGCGAGCCGCGCGTGTCGGAGCTTCTGGAGCGGACGCGGCGCACGGTGCTGGCTGCGCAGGAGCATCAGGACCTGCCGTTCGAGCAGGTGGTGGAGATCGTGCAGCCGCCCCGGGCTCTTGACCACACGCCGTTGTTGCAGGTGATGCTGGCCTGGGAGAACAATGCGGTTGGGTCATTGGACCTGCCGGGGCTGTGCGTCGAACCTGCCGGGGAGGAGATTGATCAGGTCAAGTTCGATCTGGAGCTGAACCTTGGCGAGCATGGCGAGGAGATCGCCGGAACGCTGGGTTATGCCACGGCGCTGTTTGATCAGGCGACGATCGAGCGGCAGCGTGGTTATCTGCTGGCGCTGCTGCGGGCGATGGCTGCCGATGCACAGCAAGAGGTCCACCGGATCGAGCTGCTCTCGACTGCCGAGCGCACGTATCTGCTGGAGGAGCTGAACCGGACGGCGGCGTCGTATCCTACGGAGCGCTGCATCCACGAGCTGTTCGAAGCGCAGGTGCACAGGGCGCCGGATGCGGTGGCGGTGGTCTGCGAAGATGAGCGGCTGAGCTATGCCGAGCTCAATGCGCAGGCCGACCGCCTGGCGCATCACCTGATCGCCCTCGGGGTCAGGCCGGACCAGCCGGTTGCGATCTGCGTTGAGCGCAGTCCGATGATGGTGGTGGGGCTTTTGGCCATCCTGAAAGCCGGCGGGGCGTATGTGCCGCTGGACCCGGCCTATCCGTCGGCGCGGCTGCGCCAGGTGCTCAACGATGCGGTGCCCCGCCTGCTACTGACCGATGTGGCCGGCCGTGCAGCTTTGGGCGCGGATGTGCCGGCCGATGTGAGCGTGGTGGAGCTCGATGCTGCGGCCCCGGCCTGGGCCAACCTGCCGGAAGCGGATCCAGACCCGTGCGCGCTCAGCTTGACCTCTCGCAATCTCGCCTATGTGATCTACACCTCGGGATCCACAGGCACGCCCAAAGGGGCACAGAATGAGCATCGGGCTATCGTTAATCGCCTGATCTGGATGCAGAACGCCTATGGTCTGAAACCAACAGACGTCGTGTTGCAGAAGACGCCATTTAGCTTCGATGTCTCGGCCTGGGAGTTCTTTTGGACTTTGCTTGAAGGGGCAACGCTGGTACTGGCCCCGCCCGGTGCGCACAGAGATCCCGATGCACTGGTCGACTTGATTGTCACCCAGCGCATCACGACGGTTCACTTCGTACCATCCATGCTGGTCAGCTTTTTGGAGGCGAAGAGTGTTGACCGCTGCACATCGCTGCGGCAGGTTTTATGCAGCGGCGAGGCGCTCCCTGCCGCTAGTGTGTATAGGGTTCGGCGCGTATTGCCCTGGACGGCCCTGCACAATCTCTACGGTCCGACTGAGGCCGCGATCGACGTTACATCCTGGAGCTGCCCGGCTGAGTTTGATGAGGCCATCGTCCCGATTGGCCGTCCTATTGCGAACACGCGGGTCTATTTGCTGGATGGTCATGGCGGGCTGGTGCCGTTCGGTGCGGTGGGCGAGCTCTGCATTGGCGGGGCGGGGGTGGCGCGGGGCTACCTGAACCGCCCTGAGCTGACAGCGGAGCGGTTCATCCCCAGTCCCTTTGTCGAGGGCGACCGGCTGTACCGGACCGGCGACCTGGCGCGCTACCTGCCGGACGGCAATCTGGAGTTTTTAGGCCGCAACGACGACCAGGTGAAGCTCCGCGGCTTCCGCATCGAGCCCGGCGAGATCGCGGCGTGGCTTTGCGAGCACCCGTTCGTGCGCGAGGCGGTGGTGGTGGCGCGCGAGGATGGTCGCGGCGAGCAGCACCTCGTTGCGTATGTCGTTGCCGCCGAAGCTGAGGAATCTGATCTTGCCGGCGGTTTGCGGGCGCATGTGAGTGCGGGGCTGCCGGACTACATGGTGCCGAGTGCGTTCGTGCGGCTGGCGGCGCTTCCGCTGACGCTGAACGGTAAGCTCGATCGAAACGCGCTGCCGGCCCCGGGCGACGAGGCGTATGCGCGCCGGACCTACGCGCCGCCACAGGGCGAGATGGAGACGGTGCTGGCGCAGATCTGGGCCGAGCTGCTGGGGCTGGAGCGGGTCGGACGGCACGACAACTTCTTCGAACTGGGAGGGCACTCGCTCTTGGCGGTGCAAATGATCGAGCGTCTACGGCGGCGGTCACTGCGCATCGAGGTGCGCACCTTGTTCGTCAAGCCGGTGCTGGCGGATCTGGCCGCAAGCCTGGGCCGCCATCACGAGGTGGCGGTCCCTGCCAACCTGATCAGCGAACAGAGTACGGCGATCACGCCAGAGATGTTGCCGCTGATCGAGCTGGCGCAGGACGAGATCGACCGGATCCTCGCCACAGTGCCCGGCGGGGTCGGCAACATCCAGGACATTTATGGCTTGTCGCCGCTGCAGGACGGCATCCTGTTCCATCATTTGCTAGCGGCAAAGGGCGATCCGTACCTGCTGGTGTCGCAGATGGCGTTTGCCGACCGTGGGCTGCTCGAGCGCTATCTTGCCGCGGTCCAGCGGGTGGTGGATCGGCATGACATCCTGCGTACCTCGTTCGTCTGGGAGGGGTTGTCGCGGCCGGCGCAGGTGGTGTGGCGGAAGGCGCAACTGGAGGTGACCGAGGTCGAGCTGGACGGGTCTGCTGGTCCTGGCGCCGCGCAGCTTAAGGATCGATTTGACCCGCGTCGGCACCGCATCGAGCTTGGCCGAGCGCCACTACTGCGGTTTGTGATTGCGCGCGAGCCCGATAGCGCGCGCTGGCTGCTGCTGGAGCTGCAGCATCATCTGATCGGGGATCACACGACGCGGGACGTGATGCATGCTGAGGTCCGGGCCGAGCTGGAGGGGCGCCAGCATGAGCTGACGGCGCCGCAGCCATTCCGCAATCTGGTGGCCCAGGCGCACCTACGCCGTGATGCCAAGGCTGATGAAGCGTTCTTTCGGGAGCTGCTGGCCGACATCGACGAGCCGACCATGCCCTTCGGCTTGAGCGAGGTGCGCGGCGACGGCGGCGGGGTACGTGAGGCTCATCGGATGCTGCCGTCAGTGCTCCATGCGCGGCTGCGCGAACAGGCGCGGCGGCTGGGCGTCAGTCTGGCGAGCCTGTGCCATCTGGCGTGGGGACAGGTGGTGGCGCGCAGCAGCGGCCGCGAGCAGGTGGTGTTCGGCACGGTGCTGTTAGGCCGCTTGCAGGGCAGCGCCGGCGCCGACCGCGCCATGGGGCTGTTCATCAACACCCTGCCGCTGCGGCTTGATCTTGATGGGACCGCCGTCGAGGCGAGCGTGCGGACCACGCACGCCCGCCTGGCCGAGCTGCTGGCACATGAGCATGCCTCGCTGGCGCTGGCGCAGCGCTGCAGCGCTATTGCGGCGTCGGCGCCGCTGTTCAGCACGCTGTTGAACTATCGTCACAACACGGCGCCGGCTGTGCCCGGCTCCGGGACGGATAATGTCTTGTCGGGCATGGAATGGCTGGGCGGGGAGGAACGCACCAACTATCCCCTGACCCTGTCGGTGGAGGATTTTGGCGAGGCGCTGGGCCTCACTGTGCAGGTGGCGGAGCCAATCTCGGCGGATCGGATCTGCGGCTACATGCAGCGGGTGCTCGAGCAACTGGCAGAGGCGCTGGAGCATGCCCCGGATACGCCGGTACGCAAGCTCGACATCTTGCCGGCTGAGGAGCGCACCTATCTGCTCGAGGATCTGAACCGGACGGAAGAGGCCTATCCATCAGAGCAGTGCGTCCATGAGCTGTTCGAGGCGCAGGTGCAAAAGGCGCCGGATGCGGTGGCGCTGGTCTGCGCAAACGAGCGGCTGAGCTATGGCGAGCTCAACGCGCGGGCCAACCGGCTGGCGCATCTTCTGATCGAGCTTGGGGTCAAGCCGGACCAGCCGGTGGCAATCTGCCTCGAACGCAGCCTCATGATGATGGTTGGCATCTTGGCGATCCTGAAGGCGGGCGGTGCCTATCTGCCGCTGGACCCAGCCTATCCCAGTGAGCGGCTGCGGCAGGTTGTCAACGATGCCGCGCCGCGCCTGCTGCTTTGCGACGTCGTCGGTCGCGCAGCACTCGGCCCCGAAGTGCTGACCGATGTCACGGTCATTGATCTGGAGACGGGCACGCCCGCGTGGGCCGAACGGCCGGCTTCGAACCCGGACCGGCACACGCTTGGCCTCACATCGGGCCATCTCGCTTATGTGATCTACACCTCAGGCTCAACCGGAACCCCAAAGGGGGTCATGGTCCAGCATCAAGGATTGGTTAATCTGCTGTGGGCTCAACTCGGCCTCTTTGGCGCTTCTTCCAACAGCCGAGTCGTGCAGTTCGCCTCCATTGCTTTTGATGCAAGCGCTTGGGAGCTTGTTATGGCGTTTGGCTCCGGAGCCGCTTTGCACTTGCCCGCGGAAGAGATCCGTCAAGCGAGTAACAAGCTATCGGATTATCTCCAAAGCGAAGCCATCACCCACGCGACATTGCCCCCAGCGTTGCTTCAGACAAATCCGGAATGTTTGGCTGTGCAAGTTCTCATTCTTGCTGGAGAGCTGCCGAAGCCAGAACTCATCCGAAGTCTGGCTCCAGCATCAATGGTTAATGCTTATGGCCCGACCGAGACAACAGTCTGCGCGACGATCTGGCCTTGCCCGGCTGATTTCAATGGGTCGGTGGTCCCGATCGGGCGCCCAATCGCCAACACGCGGGTGTACTTGCTGGACGGCCATGGCGCGCCCGTGCCGTTCGGCGCGGTCGGCGAGCTTTACATTGGTGGGGCGGGGGTGGCGCGGGGCTACCTCAACCGCCCTGAGCTGACCGCCGAACGCTTCATCGCCAGTCCCTTTGTCGAGGGCGATCGGCTGTACCGGACCGGCGACCTTGCACGTTATCTGCCGGACGGCAATCTTGAGTTCCTGGGCCGCAACGACGACCAGGTGAAGATTCGCGGCTACCGCATCGAGCCGGGCGAGATCGTCGCGCGGCTTTGCGAGCATGCCTGGGTGCGCGAGGCGGTGGTGGTGGCGCGCCAGAACGGCGCCGGCGACAAGCATCTGATCGCCTATGTGGTCTGCGCGCCCGAGGCCGGCGCGGACGAGGGCGACGGAGGCGGGGTTGCGGGCACCTTGCGGGCGCACTTGAGTGCGCGGCTGCCGGACTACATGGTGCCGAGTGCGTTCGTGCGGCTGGCGGCGCTTCCGCTCACGGTGAACGGCAAGCTCGATCGGAATGCGCTGCCGTCGCCGTCCGATCAGGCCTATGCCCTGGCGGCCTACCAGTCGCCGCAAGGTGCGGTCGAGACGGCGCTGGCGCAGATCTGGGCCGAGCTTCTTGGTGTCGAGCGCATCGGGCGCAACGACCACTTCTTCGAACTGGGCGGCCACTCGCTCTTGGCCGTACAGATGCTCGGTCGAGCATCAAATCTTGGGCTGAGTTTTAGCGCCACCGACCTCTTCCGCGCACCTGTTCTGAAGGACCTCGCATCGAAGATTCGTTTGCAAGTGCAGCCCAGTCACTCGGCGGTGATTTCCGTTCGACCGAACGGATCGCAGCCACCGCTCTTCTTTGTCCCGACAGGCTTTGGCGATTGTTCGTATGTCCTCGGTTTGGCGGCGGAAATGGATGCAGACTGCCCGGTCTACGCTCTGCCATGGCCGCATTTCGATGACGTTCGTCCACCGACTCTTGAGGCGATGGCCGCGGAGGTGATTGTTGCGATTAAACAGATCCAGCCACGGGGCCCATACCGCTTTGCTGGATACTCATCAGGTGCAATCCTGGCGTATGCAATTGCCGAGCAGTTACTGAGTGTTGATGAAGTTGTGTCATTCATGGCGTTCATCGATGTCAGTCTACCTTCGGCTTCTTCAAACGGATCACTGAAGAATTTGGCGCGAGAATTTGTTTTGGATCGTTGTGGGATCTTGCGCGATGAATATCGCGAGGTTTTAGAACGCGACACGGAACAATGTTCCATCTCTGAGTTGCTCGAAAAGGCGCAGCAAACAGGAGCGTTAGCTCCAGATCACGATCTTCACAGTGACGTTTCGACGTATGAAAGAGCCGCGGCATTTCACCGGGCGCTACAATCGTATCGCATTCCGTCGCTCCCAATTGAAATATACCAGTTTTATGCCAGTGAGCCTCTTAGTCGTTGGGTACCGCCTGACAAGCAATCTGGTCGCGATGCAAACCTGCCAAAGCTTGGCTGGGACCTGGTCGTCGATGCGGGGGCCATTCATGCGATACCTGTTCCAGGCAACCATGTGACAATGGTGAGCAATCCAGAAAACCGCCAAGCTCTCGCTCGAGCCATTTCAACGGCCCTTATCGGGACTCTTGAATAGACTCAAAGATTTTCTCCGAAGGCTCAGGTTCGAAGTTTAGTTTCTAGACTAGCCCCAAATATCCATCCCACAAGACAGAACAGGAGTAGATTTGCGGGTAATCGTACCCGACGATGTTCCATTCAGCGACCGAGAACCGATTGCGGAAATCCTTGTCCCTGCGCTGCCGGACGCGGCAGCCGTTCCAGTGTCTTGTTTAGGTCGTAAGAAAAGAAGCCGGTCACACCGCCCTGAGAAGATCGCAGCGACGCTGCTGCCGATTGTGGGAGAGGAGCGCGCGGAGAGCGTCCCATGGACCGCCGTCGAGAGCCTCACCGTCGTGTCGGTTCACCTGATGATACCGAGACCGTCTTTCACGGTGAGTGTGCCTTGGCAAGCAATATGGTACTTGCGCCCAACAACAGGCATCTCGTCAGCCTGGGAGAATGACGGCACGTTGATCGATAGCTCTTTTACGAGAACTTCCTCATATCCGCCATCTCTCTCCATGATCACGCGCCACCTCCATTCGCCGCCCGGGCTTTCGTCCGCCATTGTGCTGTAGCGAAGGCGAATCAAAGTACTCATTGAAGTGCTCATCGAGATGATCTCCGACCCCATAGGCCGAAGGAAGCCATTGCCTATCCCAAACGAGGGCGAGCAGGTCGTCAAGCCCAGGAAGCCTCTCCGATGTTAGCGCACTCTTTGGGCGGTTCAACTTAGCTGCTCGAAGCGTCCGTCCAATACATACAAACGTTTGTGCGGGGCCGGTTTGGTAGATGGCTCCAAAAGAGCGCGTGGCACGACGCCGGCAACTCCGGGGACAGCCCTGATTGCAATTGCCGGTTTTCGCTCTCATTCAAATGTTGGAAATGACTGCGCAGGTGCCGTCCAATTCGTTGCGCCCGATCGCCTGGTAGCTTTGAAAGCAGGTGAGTACGACACGATCGAATGGCTGAACCAGTCCGAGCTTGCAAAGCGGCTCCAGGCTTTGCGAGCAGATCATGCCGCGTGCCGCGTGCCGCGTGCCGCCTGCCGCGCGATACCGGACCATCTATGCTTGCCGGCGCCCAACCGAAAACAGCCCTGGTTCAGACGGAGAGCCGTGGGAGCATTCCGTCGGGCCGCATTCCTGCCACCCATAATCCGCAAGTCAGGCGCTACTCCGGACGGACAGTGCTGCCCTCCAAGAAGTGCCCGGATGTTTCCGGCACGGAGCGCCTCTCGCCATTCCATTTGAGGCCATGCATCGGCAACTCGAATATGGGAGCGGCACCATCTGAAGCCGGAAAGGCTGTTCGAGTCGATCATCAAAAGATACCAATTTGATATCCGTGACGGCGGCCAATTTATCCGTGACGATGAAGGTGTCGAGCTGGACATAACGAAGCTGCGCGCGAAGAGGCGACTACTACGCTCTCAGAGATGGCGCGCGAATAGGCCAGAAGCAGGCCGCATCACCGCGTGGCAATTGAAGTTCGCGATGATCATGGACCTGTCTTGCAGGCGAGCGTTAGCTTCGCGGTGAAACCACTCGAGCGACTTGAAAGGCTTCGGCAGGAATCGAAACAAAAAGTGGGGTGCCGACCCGGACAATTGGGATCCATCACGCCGTAAGGCTCGCAAGCGTTACGCTACTGGTCCTTGGTCAGTGTAGTATTTCGCGCGGTCACCTGCCCTGGCGACAGGCCGACGAGCTCCTCGTACAAACGAGGATCGGTCGCGCCCTCGGTGTTGATCAGGAAGACCTGCGCATCTGGTCCAAGACCGATCTTTTCCCGCAGGCTCTGGTCGGAAGCAACCTTCAGCAAGCCCGCGAGACCGACACCGCCGCTCTCGCCTGCGACAACGGCTGGGTCGCCGTGCCTAGGATTCGCAAGCCGCAGTTTACAGGCCAGGTCTGTCCGCCGACCTCACCGCTGATCCAGTGTAGATGCGCTGCTGCCATGAAGATCGGATGCTCCATCGCGAAAGCCGATGCTTGCCGGGGACCAGCATCCTACGGATCGCACGCGCGAGGCGGCCGAAATCCTCAAACAGTAGAAGGTCAACGCACTGTGAGCGAGGTCAAGAGTGGCCTTCGGTAGTTCCAACGTGTCGAGATCGGCAATCCGATACGTGATGGCGCCGTCCGCTGTGTCCGCTCTTGCTCGCGCGATCGTTCGAAGCCGCGCGCCATCCAAAGAAAGAATCTGCGGCACAAAAAATGGTCCGCAAAGTCGCGGCGACAAATGCATAGCTTGGATGCCATCAAGGGCGCGCGTAAACCTGAGTGCATTCCATTCGAGATCGAAACGGCGGTCGAGGCTATCGCAATGGTTTGCCGTCGTCACCGGCATCGGCTCAAGAGCCTGTATGATCCGGCAGTGTTTACCGGCACCGCCCGAAGGCACATCGCAGCGTTCGGGACACTCGATGGCTGATTGGTTGCCCCCCGGAGGTGACATCAATCTATTCCTGAAGGCGGTAGTTGCTGCGCGGGCGATCCTAACCGCGACCGAAGGTTTTCAGGCCCTCCGCATCTTAGCTTTGCAGGTCAAGGCTCGCGAGCCGCTGCCGGTCCAGAATCACAATCTCGCGTTGGGTGTTGCCGATGAAATCGAGGACGCCATCAGTGTGCAATTGCGACACTGCACGCGAAACGGTCTCGACGGTCAAACCAAGGTAATCGGCGATGTCGCGCCGAGACATTGGGAGCGAGATCACGTCAGCAGCCGCGAGTCGTTCATCCATCTCGTACAAGAACGCGGCAACGCGCTCCAGAGCAGTTTTACGTCCGAGCAGCAGCATATGGTCTTCGGCGTGTTGCAAGTTATTCGTCGTCAAGCTGAGCAAGGTGCGCCAGACAACCCCGTCATTCTCGGCGGCCGTCTCGAGGTGTTGGCGCCTGATCAGGCGAACAGTGGTTTGGATGATCGCTTCCGCCGTCAATCGGCGGACTCCGCCGTTCTCGAGTCCAAAAATATCACCCGGCAAATGAAATGCGCCAATCTGGCGCCGCCCATCGGAGAGTAATTTGTAGGTCCGTACCGCGCCTTTCCTGACCTGATAGACGTACTCGGCTGGCTCACTCTCGATGTAGATGGTTTTAGCTTTCTTGTAAGTGAATTCACTCAAGCTGACGATCGGATTCGAGCCGCTCGATATGCCGAGCTCACTGAGCGAATTGATTCGGGATCTATGGTCTGTGGTGATGCTCACGAACATGGTCCGACACTCCTGAAACAGAACATGCGAAGCGAATAGGAGCCTCGCGAATCGATCCGGCGCAATCTATGGATGTCATTGTAACAAGCGGCTACGAAGTGAAGAAGTGGTGTCGTTGTGACGCAGTGCGTGCGCACCAGTTGAGGTGACGCAATGTGTGGCCTCCGGTCGACGTGCAGGGGAATCGCATATGGATTTTTCTGGCCTATTGCATTGGAGAGCAAGAGAGATTCTGAAGACGACTCCCGAATCATGGAGGGGGTCGGATGCGCAGATTTGCGAGGGCTTTTCGTCAATTGCCGGACCCGCGCGCGGCCAATGCCAAGCACGATCTGCTGGAGGTCTTGGTCATCGCGCTGGCGGCCACGCTGTGCGGAGCAGAGTCGTGCTCGGACATGGCGGACTTCGGAGAGGCGAAGGAAGAGCTGTTGCGGCTTTTCCTACGCCTGGAGCATGGCGTGCCGAGCCACGACACGTTCAGCCGCGTGTTCCGCCTACTCAACCGGAGGCCTTCGAGAAGACATTCCGTCGCTTCATGGCGGCCTTCGCCAAGGCCAATGGGCTCAAACTCACGGGGGTGGTGGCCGTCGATGGCAAGGCGCTGCGCGGCGCCTACGAACACGGCGGGAAGGCCACGCCGCTGCATCTGGTCAATGTCTTCGCGGTGGAAGCCCGCATGGCCTTGGCCCAGCAGAAAGCGCCCGGTCGCAACGAGACGGCCGGCGCCTTGGAAGTGCTGGAGCTTCTCAATCTGGGGGGCTGCATCGTCACCGCCGATGCGCTGCATTGCAGCCGCGCCTTTGCCAGCGCCGTGCTGCAACGAGGCGGCGATTACGCCCTTGTGGTCAAGGCCAACCGCGGCCCCTTGTTCAAGGCGGTTACGCAGCAGTTTGCGCGGTCGGGCAAGCGCAGCAGTGCTGCACAGATCGAGCCTTCCAGCCACGATCGGCGCGAAGCGCGGCAGGCCACCGTCATGCGCAACACCAGCCTGGCGAGACACCACCGCTTTCCTGGAGTTGTCGCAGTGGGGCGCGTCACCTCGCGCAGGCGCCCGCGGGGCACGCCAGCCGACACGCCAGTCGTGCGCTACTATCTCCTCTCCAAATACATCTCGCCCAAGCGGCTGCTGCACGTCACCCGCAGCCATTGGGGCATCGAGAACCAGCTTCATTGGGTGCTCGACGTTCATTTCGCCGAGGATGGCAATCGTGCCCGAAAGGACAATGCCCCCGAGAACCTCGCCATCCTGCGCAGGCTTGCCCTCAACATCCTGCGATCTCACCCCGACCGCGCCTCGATCCGGCGCAAAATCAAGCGCTCCGGCTGGGACGATGCCTTCCTTCTCAGCATGCTCGGCCATATGCGATAGCCCTGGGTCGACGTGGGGGCCCCGCAACACCCGTCGGAGCGAACGAAGCGATCGATAATCGACTGCTATACGAGTGTTCTGCTGCGCAAAGGAGCCAAGTCGCGCTTGAAAGATGCGTTTCACTGCGGAGTATCTTTGAAAGGCGGCTTCGGATTGCGAGTGAGTGTGTCCTGGACCAAGGACGGGCGCGGATAATCGGCTCCGGCCCTCTTATTGCCCCACCCTGATATCAACGTCTGCTCAAGTGCCCCCGTCGAGGCTCTGCCACGGGTGATTGTCTTGCTGACAATGGTCCAACTGGACCCGACACCGGCAATTGACTAAGATCAAACCATCTAATTCGGATACTCTATCCTTCAGCGAATTAAGGAGGCAAGAGATCTCATGCGTTACCTTCTCGCGACTGGAATCCTAGCACTTCCTATCCTCGTTAGCTTTGGATCAGGTTCGACCGCTGCTTCACGGGTTCATTCGTACACCCCACCGGCGCGCCAAGACGTTTATTGCCTGCAGGGCCGAGCCTGGGGATATCCGGGCAACTGCCAGTTCTCGACCTACAGTCAGTGCATGGCTACCGCATCCGGCACCTATGCCTATTGCGGTATCAATCCGATCTACGCCTTCGAGCGACAGGGAAGGCAATTGCGCTGAGGCGAACGTCGTCAGGTCAGCCAAGCAGCTTTGGATGGACGTGCGCGCCGTTCAGACTCTTGTCGCGGTTCGCTCGACCCCAACCGGTGAATCGGCTGATTGGGCCGTCTGTTCGACTGCGCCCGGTGCCGTGCTTGCATCTGGACGGCAATACCCGCTCCCGGGGCGGGGCGACACTGTTAGAAACGAATCTTCTGGCTCAGATGGTCTCTCGGAAGATAGCAGAAGGCCCGCGTTCTTCCCAGTACTGTCTCAATCTGTCTCAGAGTTCAGCGCGGCGTGCAGCCGAGCCTTCTCCAACCGAGACCTGAGTCCACTCAAACAGGCCGCCAGTTTGGCGAACTCCTGAATGCTGAGATAATCAAAGACAAACTGTTCAAGCTCGTCCTGCTGCCTTGCAATGCTCGCAAGGCTCTTGCGAGCGATGTCCGTGAGCGACAAAAGGACGTACCTGGCATCATTCATGTCAGATTTCCGGCGCACGAACCGCTTACTCTCGAGCTCCTTCGATTGCTTGGTGATGAAACCCGACTCAACTCTCATCAGCTTCGCGACGGCATTGACGGGAACACCATACTCTTCTTCCAGCTCCGTCAGAGCCATCAAGATCATCATTTGCGGACCAGTAATGCCAAGCGCATTCGCGTGGTAGGACCGAAGATCGTCAAGACATATGTCGATTGATCTGATCTCCCATGTAAAACGCCTGAGTAGATCCTGGCTGGCGCGTGGCTCCTTCCGGGAGCGTGTTGCTAATGCAGGCAGCTTGGGTGGCATCTGATCTCAGGAGCTCCATCCTCAAAATATTGCTTGCTGGCTGGGTGGCTCAGCAAAGAGGACCGATCCTCGCTGATCACTTTGACGCCCAAAGCGCCCGATCAATCAGGCGCCACAGCCAGTCCATTCGTTCCGGTTCGATTTATGAGGATATCACCCAGCGCCGGCTTCGAGTGTACCACGCAAATTCGCAAAATCGTTGCGATTAAATCCGTCAAAAACTCGATTGTCTCCGCCGGATTTATGTCCACCGCCGCCCTTATGCGCATTTGAGCTGCAATGGAGCGCGAGAACGTGAGCAGCGAGGCACCAAAGCCGGCTTTGCAGCTCTTACTTTGGAAGCAGGCACGGCAGCCTGTGCACCTCGTATTGTGGTGGCTTGGTCCTTAGAGAACCATGTCTTCCCTCGCCGCGAAAAAAGGTCATCCTATACGCAGATTGTCTGCGGACACTTTGCCGGAGCTGCCGGTCTTGCGCTCGAAGCTGATCCGGGCCCCCTCAGCAAGGAGGTGTATCCGGCCTTCTCGACTGACCTGATGTGCACGGCTACGTCGGCTTCGCCATCATCGGGCTTAATAAATCCCTAACCCTTTGTCGCGCTGAACCACTTCACAATACCGGTTGCCACTACAATGTCTCCGTCTCAAACAACCGCGATCTAAGTATGGTTTGCGAAGGCATCAGGCCGGTGCGGGGGGGCAATGTTGCTCCAGCACGATATGGAGCAACATCGTCGCCGGGCGTGAGCTTTACGGATGAGCTAGGTGGAACGCCCATCGCGCGCCCTTAGCCGCTTTCGGCGGAGGTGCCGGCGACTGGCACTGTGACCTTGTCGGCCCGGCGCAAGCGCGGGAAGCTTACTTGCAAGGGGGGGCTCAGCCATGCCTTCGAGCGTTCGCGCCTGAGAGTCAGGTACGCTCTTCTGTTCCAGAAGAGCAAGAAAGGCCCGGCCTTTGTCCGTTATGATCCATTGTCCGGGTTCTCGCGTAACCAGTCCTTGTCCGAAAATATTGAGGTCCGGCGCCCGCGCCGCCAATCGCTTCGTACGATCCGTCCACTCCGGACCGCTGGTGTAGAACACCGCCAGGTAATCCTTTAGGACGGGAAGGCTCGCCCGGCCGTCCGGTTGGCCGGCGAGAATCTTAAGTATCGAGACCTGAAAACTCACTTTCTCCAACCAAACGGGTTAGCACCAAAGCCGCAAATCTTAGCGGCACCTGCCGGACCCGCGCTCGACTTTAGAACAAGAACACTCAAAACAAATGCTGGTGCGGATCCGGCAGATGGGGCGCGAGTTTAGGCCGTCCTTGTCGGGCTGGGGAGGCCCTTTGATCCTATTCCTCGCTCGTTCCTGCATGGCTGTCGGGCCCTCAAGCATCGAACCTGCCTGATCATGGACAGCTCAAAGCTTGGCACAACGGAATTTGCGCCTCTCAAAGAGACAGGTTTCGAGGACGAGTAGTCCGATCTAGTGTCGTCGCGTCCATACGCGTGTGAATGGATGCCCAAAGGTGTTCGCCAAATCGCAATTCGGATCTCAAGCCTGATAGGATTTGAGGTGACGTTGGCTGCTCTTATCTCGCATTCAGGAAAGGATTGCGGCGCATATGCGCCAGTTCATGCTGGATCTCGGCGCCGCTTCACTTCGCGGCCCTGCATCCGCAAGCCCGTCGGCCTAAGCAGCCGGACCGGAGCCATGATCGGTCGGTAAGCTGCCCGGTCGAAAGTCCGATCTCAAAACGCGAAAAGGCGATTGCTGACAGCGATGGCGGGACTTCCGGCGAGCTTGCGCTCAGCATCGTACCTCGCCCGCAGTTCTTGACTGAGGCTGACTCCGACGACGAAGGCGAGGCCGTGTGGCGGAATTTCGTACTCGAAGCCGTCGAGGAGACGGTGGCGCTGCTGCGGCGCTCAGGGATAGGACACCTACGCGTACCTGTACGCCCCGACGAGCATGAGCGTCATGCCCGCCTTCATGGTGCCCCCCCGCCAAAGGAGCCTCAACGGAGAGGGTGTGAGAGGGCTCGCGTAAACCTTGGCTATAAGGGGTCGCGGACTGCGCTAGATTGGTGCCTGTGAGGGGTAGCCCGGTGGAACAATTTTTGTGCAAAATGTGCCCTGCTTCTTCGGGGCGCACTTCAAGGGAATAGGGTCCTTAACGTCGTGAACGTTAACAGAGATCTGAAGCGAAACTCGGTATCGGTGGTTGCGCCTCGAGTATGAGGCCGGCGATTCGGGCGGTCGCCCGTGATGGAGGTAGGTCCCTATGGTGCGGCTCGACCTCAACTATGTCTGGGAAGCAGAAGCCGGTTCCTGTTGTGCTGCGCCGAACTGGGCTGGCGAACGGCTTCGGGCGCGGTTGCCATTTGCTGCCGACAACAGGCAATGGCTACAGAACGGGCGACGAACGCCGCCTGAGTGGATCGGCGGGACAGAGGCCTATTGGGAGCTGCCGAAATCCTGGTTCAATGACTGCGTCGATCGGGCACTGCAGCGCTACGGCAAAGTCTATATCATCCAGCCTTACCGCGAACAGGAGATCTGCGCGCGGGTGTGCC
>NZ_LBIY01000085.1:0-178336 GCF_028128625.1 Bradyrhizobium sp. CCBAU 45389
CGGCAGCCGGAACTCCGGCTGCGCCGCCCCAGGCCGGCGGTCTCCCGCCCCGGCCCGCGGCACCCGCCGGCGCTGCAGCTCCGACTGTCGTCCCCGGCTCGGCCGCCGCAGCGCCACCGCCGAACAGGCCGCAATACGCGCAGCCGACGGTCGCGCCCGCTTTCCGCGCCGCGCCGACGGTCGCTGCACCCTTGCCGCCTCCGCCCCGTCCGCCGCAGCGTGATCTCACGCCGCTGGCGATCGGCGCGGGCGTGGTGGCCGGCGCCGTGATCGGCGCAACCATCGCCGACATGCACAGGGAGCGGCGCGAGGTCGTCGAAGGCGGCCGCACCGTCTACACCGAGCCGGACCGCATCATCATCCGCGATCCCGGCGGGCAGGCCTATGTCCGCGGCAACGATCTCTATCGTTTCCGTTACGGCGCCCGCGATATCCGCACCGACACTGTCGGCGGCGAAACCCGCACCGTCGTGATCCGTCCCGATGGCAGCGAGGTGATCACCGTGGTCGGTCCGGACGGTTCGCTGCTGCGGCGAATCCGCAGGGATCCCGGCGGGCGCGAGATCGTCATCATCGACAACAGCTACCGCGATCCGCGCTCGGTCGGCGGCTTCTATGTCGACGTGCCGCCGCCGGTCGTGAACATTCCCTACGATCGCTACATCGTCGACGCGCAGGAGGCGTCGCCGGACGTGATCTACGCGACCATGCAGGCACCGCCGGTGCAGCGGATCGATCGGCGTTACTCGCTCGACGAGATCCGCTACAGCCCCAATGTTCGCATGCAGATGCCGAGCATCGACGTCAACACGATCAACTTCGAGACGGGATCGTGGACCATCCCGCCGGACCAGGCGGCCCGGCTGCAGGTGATCGCCGACGGCCTCAACCAGGCGATCCAGCGCAACCCGCGCGAGGTGTTCCTGATCGAGGGCCACACCGACGCGGTCGGCAACGAGGTCGACAATCTGTCGCTCTCGGACCGCCGTGCGCAGTCCGCGGCCGAATTGCTGACGCAGCAGTTCAATGTGCCGGCGGAGAACCTGACGTCGCAGGGCTACGGCGAGCAGTACCTGAAGGAGCAGACGCAGGGACCGAGCCTGATCAACCGGCGCGTCACGGTCCGCCGCATCACGCCGCTGCTCAACGGCGGGCAGGCCTCGCTGCCGCCGCCCCCGCCCGGCACCGCGCCGCCGCGGTAAGGCTTACACAAATGCAAATGGCCGGGAGCGATCCCGGCCATTTTTGTTTCTCTTGTAGGGTGGGTTAGCCGAAGGCGTAACCCACCACTGCTCTTATCCGCGGGGGACAGAAGTGGTGGGTTACGCCGTGCGACTGCGCTTCGCGCAGTCCGCACCGCTAACCCACCCTACGGCACTAGCCCTTGTCGCTTTCGAGCTTGAAGATCTGCGAGCCTTCGCTGCCCGAAAGCAAACCGGTCTTCGAATAGAGACCGAGCTTCGTCCGCGTGTCGGCGATGTCGAGATTGCGCATGGTGAGCTGGCCGATGCGGTCGGCCGGCGTGAAGGCGGCGTCCTCGACCTTCTCCATGCTGAGCCGCTCGGGCGCATAGGTGAGGTTCGGGCTCTCGGTGTTGAGGATCGAGTAGTCGTTGCCGCGGCGCAGCTCCAGCGTGACCTCGCCGGTGACGGCGCGCGCGACCCAGCGCTGCGCGGTCTCGCGCAGCATCAAGGCCTGCGAGTCGAACCAGCGACCCTGATAGAGCAGGCGTCCAAGACGCATGCCGCTGATGCGGTACTGCTCGATGGTGTCCTCGTTGTGGATGCCGGTGACGAGGCGCTCATAGGCGATGTGCAAGAGCGCCATGCCGGGCGCCTCGTAGATGCCGCGGCTCTTGGCCTCGATGATGCGGTTCTCGATCTGGTCGCTCATGCCGAGACCGTGACGGCCGCCGATCGCGTTGGCTTCGAGGAACAGCGCGACGGGATCGGAGAAGGTCTGGCCGTTCAGCGCGACCGGCTGGCCTTCCTCGAAACGCACCACGACCTTCTCGGCCTTGACGGCGCAATCGTCGCGCCAGAACGGCACGCCCATGATCGGGTTGACGATCTTGATGCCGCTGTCGAGGCTTTCGAGATCCTTTGCTTCATGCGTGGCGCCGAGCAAATTGCTGTCGGTCGAGTACGCCTTCTCGGCGCTCATCTTGTAGGCGAAGCCCTGCGCGGTCATGAACGCCGACATCTCGGCGCGACCGCCGAGCTCGTCGATGAACTGCTGGTCGAGCCAGGGCTTGTAGATCTTCAGGCCGGGATTGGTGAGCAGGCCGTAGCGGTAGAAGCGCTCGATGTCGTTGCCCTTGAAGGTCGAGCCGTCGCCCCAGATGTTGACGCCGTCCTCCTTCATGGCCGCGACCAGCATCGTGCCGGTGACGGCGCGCCCGAGCGGCGTGGTGTTGAAATAGGTGATGCCGCCGGTGGAGATGTGGAAGGCGCCGGACTGGATCGCGGCGATGCCTTCATGGACGAGCTGCGTGCGGCAATCGACGAGGCGCGCTTTCTCGGCGCCGAACTCCATCGCCTTGCGCGGGATCTCGTTGTAGTCGGCCTCATCCGGCTGGCCGAGATTGGCGGTGTAGGCGTAGCAGCGCGCGCCCTTCTGCTTCATCCAGAGCAGCGCCGCGCTGGTGTCGAGACCGCCCGAAAACGCGATGCCGACTTTCTCACCCTTGGGCAGGCTTTTCAGGATCGTGGTCATGGCGCTTCCAATCGGGTCTCAAGGGGCTGATGAAGGTGCGAACTTGACCGCGCGAATATCAAATTTCGCAGGGCTCGGCACGCATTTAATGGCTCAAATCGACCGGGGCGGGGCCGGTCTTGCGGCCGAACAGGCGCTGGCGGAGCCGGTAGGCGGGCATGTTCAGCCGGGTCAGGGCAGCATCCACCGCCTCGTCCGAAAACCGGGTCCGCGGCCAGCGGTAGATCATCGCGTAGGCGAACCAGATCACGACGAAGCTGACGAGGCCGGCGATCGAGACATCGGTAAAGAAATGCCCGCCGAAGGCCATGCGCAGCCCTGACGTCACGGCACCGAAGATGACGGCGCCGGCATAAGCAAGCGGCCGCCATGCCGGCGGGGCCAGCGCGGCAGGGGCCAGCGTCCAGAACGCGGTCGCGCCCTCGCCCGAGAAGAACGAGCAATTGCGCGCGCAGCCGCCGCGCGGATCCCACCACGGCACGAATTGCTGGTCGCCGGCAAACTCCGTCACCACCACCGGACGCGGCCGGCCCCAATAGGTCTTGAAGGTGAGATTGGTGAGGATGCCGGCGGACAGGATGATCGTGACCAGCAGGAACACGATGGCGCGCCCCGACACCAGCAGCGGACGGTGCGGCCGGATCATCTTGACCACAAGCGCCACCAGCGAGGGCAGCACGAATGCCCAGGCGATCCACATCGCCGCGTCGCGCGCAAAGCCGGCCCACTCATTCAACTTGAGCGGAAAGGTTTTGGTTTCGGGATCGAAGAACAGCGATGCGAGCTTGAGATCGAGCTCGGGATAGAGGCCGAAAACGACGCCGATCACGAGCCACAGCGCCAGGGCGATGAAGAGTCCAGTCCGGTTCATGGCGCGCGGTTTAGCGGAGTGGGGCGGGGATGGAAACCCCACGAGAGGTAGCCATCCTCCCCTGGAGGGGGAGGATCGATCGCGCGAAGCGCGAGCGAGGTGGGGTGAAGCCGCACAAATGGTCTCTCGATCATCTGCAAACTTGAGCCACTCGACACCGCCGATGCGGATAGTCTGTCACCCCACCCCGGATCGCATCGATGATGCGATCCGACCCTCCCCCTCCAGGGGAGGGTAAGCAAGTCACCGCGCCTCCGGCCGCGAATTCGCCGGCAATGGCGGAGGCGGCTTGCGCGGGGGCGGCGGTTCGCGCCAGGCGCCGGCATTGCGGCCGGCGATCAGCCAGTAGACGACGCCGGCGACGATACCAGCCCCCGTCATGATTTCGAGGTGACGCCGGACGATGCCTTCGAACTGCAGCGTGTCGGAATGGAAAGGGACGAGGCCGAGATAGCAGGCGAGCCCGACGAGGCCGCCGCCGACGGCATAAGCAAGCGCGCTGCGGATGTAGAGCGCTTCGGTGATGGCAACGATCACCGCCGCCGGCACCAGCGCGAAGCCCGAGACGAAGATGAAGCCGAAGCCGAGCAGGATATCGATCGCGCCCTGATCGACGGGGCCGGCGCCGAGATCGGCGAATTCCGGAAACAGCAGCGCGACGACGACAATCATGCCGCCGACGAAGCAGGCGGCGAGGAAGCCGATGAAGATGACGACGAGGCGGCCGATCAGGGACATCTGAGGGACCTGTTAAGTATCGCCGTCATTCCGGAGCGGTGCGCAGCACCGAATCCGGAATCTCGAGATTCCGGGTTCGCGCTTTGCGCGCCCCGGAATGACAGCTCATAAACGCAGATGGCCGGGTCAAGCCCGGCCATGACGAGAGTGCACGAGGCACACATTCATCAATCCGTCATCGCCATGGCGCGGAGCGCCTGGCGTTCGCGCGCCGAGAGCTTTTCGGTCTCCGACTTGAGCTGGCCGCAGGCGGCGAGGATGTCGCGGCCGCGCGGGGTGCGCACCGGGGAGGAATAGCCGGCGTTGAAGATGTATTCGGAGAACTTTTCGATCTGGTCCCAGTCCGAGCATTCATAGGCAGTGCCGGGCCAAGGATTGAACGGGATCAGGTTGATCTTGGCGTGAATGCCCTTGAGCAGCTTCACCAGCAACTTGGCATCGTCGAGCGAATCGTTGACGCCCTTGAGCATCACATATTCGAAGGTGATGCGGCGCGCGTTCGAGGCGCCGGGATAGTCGCGGCAGGCCTGCAAGAGCTCCTTGATCGGATATTTGCGGTTGAGCGGCACCAGCTCGTTGCGCAGCTCGTCGCGCACCGCATGCAGCGAGATCGCGAGCATGACGCCGATCTCCTCGCCGGCGCGCACGATGTTCGGCACCACGCCCGAGGTCGACAGCGTGATACGGCGGCGGGAGATACCGATGCCTTCATTGTCGCCGACAATCAGCAGCGCATCGCGCACCGCGTCGAAATTGTAGAGCGGCTCGCCCATGCCCATCATCACGATGTTGGTGACGCGGCGCGTGCCGTCCTCGCGATCGGCCCAGTCATTGAGGCGATCGCGCGCAACCATGATCTGGCCGACGATCTCGCCGGCGGTGAGGTTGCGCACCAGGCGCTGCGTGCCGGTGTGGCAGAACGAGCAGTTCAGCGTGCAGCCGACCTGCGAGGAGACGCAGAGCGTGCCGCGGTCGGTCTCGGGGATATAGACGCACTCGACTTCATGCGCCTTCTCGACATTGTCGCCGCTCGGCAGCCGCAGCAGCCATTTGCGGGTGCCGTCGTTGGAGATCTGCTCGGCCACGACTTCGGGGCGATCGACGGTGAAATGCTGCGCGAGGTCGGCGCGGATGCCCTTCGAGATCGAGGTCATGTCGTCGAAGCTCTGGGCGCCGCGGAAATAGAGCCAGTGCCACAGTTGTTGCACGCGCATCTTGCGCTGCGCCGGTGCGACGCCGATCTCGCCGAGGCGGTCGGCGAGCTCGGTGCGCGACAGGCCGATCAGCGACGGTCTTGCCGGCGGCACATAGGTTTCGAGTGGGGTCTTCTCCACCAAGATTGCGTTGTGCGGCTCGGTCGTCGGTTGCATCGAATGGACCTAATGGCTTGGTCGTTCCGGGGCAGCTCGAAGAGCTGAACCCGGAACCTCGAGATTCCGGGTCTGGTCCTTCGGACCATCCCGGAATGACGGAAAAACTTGGAACCGCTCCTATATAGCAACCGGAACACCCGATTGCGACCTTATCGCCCTCAGCCTTAACGACTAGGCGTTACCGCCTACAATCCTGGGCGATCTTGTCGAGCGCCTGGGCGAGGCCCTTCAGCGAGAACGTGTCGGTCGTCTCCGTGCCCTTGGCCGAGACGCCCTTGACCACGAGATCGGCGGATTTGCGCATGGCCTCGACCATCCGCTCCTCCTCGGCCGCATTCTTGATCCAGAGGCCGTCGCCCTGCGTATACATCGCAAAGGCGGCGCCGCCGACCTCGACCGTCGATTCCGACCCCGGCTTCAGGGCGTAGCCGATCATGACCGAGACTTCGTTGTTCACCTTTTCCGCCGGCCGGGTCGAGACGAAGGCATAGGCGGGATCGCGCGGCCGATTCGGCGGGTTGGTCTTCGACGACGACGGCTTGGCCAGCGCGAAGCAGACCTTCTTGCCGTTCGGTGTCGCCGAATAGGCGCCCCAGGTGCCGAACTGGCCGATCAGGGTCGGCTCGGCGCCACCGGCAACCGCCGCGGCCGGGCCCACCGGTTTGCTCTCGGGCTTGGCAGCGGTCTTTGCGGCCGTATTGGCCGCCGGCGCAGCCGCTTTCGGTGCAGCCTCTTTGGGTGCAGCCTTGGGCGCCGGTTGCGCCGTCTGCGCGCGCGCGAGATCGGCGATCCCGCACGTCGTCATGCCGACCATCAAAACGAAAGATAGCACCCGCCACATGCTGGAGTGGTTCCCTCAATATTGTGACTGGAAGATGGCCCGGCCGCGCTTTGTCCCCGCAGCAGGGATAGCGGGGAAAGTTCAATTTGGGAAGGCAGTTAGCGGAAGTGGCGACGATCAGGTCCTGGATCGCGCGGCACGCTGGGCGGCCCATTGCGCATCGGTCCAGCCGAGCAGGTCCTCGGCACCGGAACTGCGCAAATGCGCGCCGCCGTCGATCACCACCATCTCGCCATTGATGTAGGCGGCACGGTCGGAGACGAGGAAGCTGGCGAGGTCGGCGAGCTCGCCGTGCTCCCCGGTGCGGCCAAGCGGGTTGGGGGCGGTCCAGCCTTCGTCGCGGCCCTCAGGGCGAAGCTGCCCCGATGCGCCGGCGGTCGGGAACGGCCCCGGCGCGATCGCGACGGTGCGGATGCCCTTCGGGCCCCATTCGACCGCGAGACTTTTGGTCATGGCCAGCACCGCCGATTTCGCCATCGCCGACGGCACGGTGTAGGCGCGCCCCGTGATGGTGGAGGTCGAGAGGATCGAGAGAACGACACCCCCGTGACTGCCCTCGATCCAGCGCCTGCCGGCGGCGAGCGTGCAATACATCGCGCCATGCAGCGTCGGCGCCAGGATCGCGTCCGCGGCGCGGAAGGAGAGATGCTCGCTCTGCGCGATGAAGGTGGCGGCGGCATTGTTGACGAGGATGTCGAGCGGCGCCTCGCGCCAGATCGCATCCATCATGCTGTCGACGGCCGCGCCGTCGCGGATATCGCAGGCAATCGTCGTGACCTTGCCGCCGGTCTCTTCGCGCATCTCGCGCGCCGTTGCGTCCAGCCGGTCGAGCTTGCGGCCACAGATCACGAGCTCGGCGCCGAGCGCGAGGAAGCGACGTCCCATCGCGGCGCCAAGGCCCGAGCCGCCGCCGGTGACGAGGATGCGCTTGTTCCTGAGCAGACCCGTTTCAAACATCGTTTGAATCCTCGCTGTTTCCACACACCGCGTCATTGCGAACGCAGCGAAGCAATCCAGAATCCGTCCTGCGGAAATAGTCTGGATTGCTTCGCTGCGCTCGCAATGACGGGAGGATAGGTCCTGTGCATCGCTTTGGGCAAAGAATCCGGATTGTCGCCCGTGCCTAAATCCGGCAGAAACGACCCAACTATAATTCCACTCGAAACGCCCCAAGGTGCTGCCATGAAAGCCATCCTCTGCTCGCAATATTGCCAGCCCGACGATCTCGTTCTGGCCGAGGTGCCGGATCCGGTGGCGGGTCCCGGCGAAGCCGTGATCGCGATCAAGGCGGCGGCGCTGAACTTCTTCGACATCCTGATGATCCAGGGCAAGTACCAGATCAAGCCGCCGTTCCCGTTCTCGCCCGCCGCGGAAGTCGCCGGCGTAATCGAGAGCATCGGCCCCGGCGTCACGGACCTGAAGGTCGGCGACCGCGTCGTCGCGTCCTGCGGCCACAACGGCGCACGCGAGAAGATCGCACTGCCGGCGGCGTCGATCGTCAAGATCCCCGACAATCTCGACTATGA
This sequence comes from Bradyrhizobium sp. CCBAU 45389, assembly GCF_028128625.1. NCBI lineage: Bacteria > Pseudomonadati > Pseudomonadota > Alphaproteobacteria > Hyphomicrobiales > Nitrobacteraceae > Bradyrhizobium > Bradyrhizobium sp. CCBAU 45389. The sequence continues at coordinate 8,065 of NZ_LBIY01000085.1, forward strand.
CCGCGCGGCCGGCATCATCATTATCTACGGCACCGCGCTGCATGCGCTGGAAGATCGCGCCAGCCCGAAGCCGGGTGAGACGCTCGCAGTGCTGGGCGCTGCCGGCGGCACCGGTCTTGCCGCCTGCGAGCTCGGCAAGCTGATGGGGTTGAAGGTGATCGCCTGCGCCTCGTCGGACGAGAAGCTCGCGTTCGCAAAAGCGCATGGCGCCGAGCTGACGCTGAACTATGGCAAGGAAGATCTGAAGGAAGGCCTGCGCAAGCTCACGGGCGGCAAGGGCGTCGACATCATCTTCGATCCCGTGGGTGGTGCGTATGCCGAGCAGGCGCTGCGCTCGATCGCCTGGGAAGGCCGCTTCCTCGTGATCGGCTTCGCCGCCGGCGACATTCCGAAGATGCCGCTGAACCTCGCGCTGTTGAAGGGCTGCGATATCCGCGGCGTGTTCTGGGGCGCCTGGACGCGGCTCAACCCGGCGAAGAACCGCGCCAATCTCGAGAAGCTCGTGAAGTGGACCGCGGAAGGAAAGATTTCATCGCATGTCGACCGCACCTTCCCGCTGGCGCAGACCGCCGACGCGCTGAAGGTGCTGGCGGGACGCCAAGCGATGGGCAAGGTGATCCTGCATCCGTGATCGCGATGTCATCGCGACGCTGTTTCAGCACACACAACTGTCATCGCCCGGCTCGACCGGGCGATCCCAGCATTCCAGAGACGCCGGTGATCTAGCCGAGAAGCCGCGGCGTACTGGATGCCCCGCCCCCGTGCGCAATTGCGCACAAGGCGGGGCATGACAGTGGCGGACAGCGTGGACAACCGCGACATCGCAAGGTTGCGCACACCGCCGCGCCCGGAAAAAAATCCCTCAACCATCGCGGGCAAAATTGCGGTGCATGTCGCCGCGCCGCCGCAATCAAACCCAAATATCTCCAGATTCGCGCAAACGGCCGTCGTTTTTTGGGCTGAATCGGACGGCGATTTACCGGTTCCAGTTTGCGGGGCACTTCTGGACAATAACAAGAAGACTGAAACCGGGAGTGCCCCTGCGTTGCGTCAGTAATGGGGAGCATCACACCATGGAGACGACGGCCTACCGTCCGTCGAAGGAGTCGCACGCGCTCGACTCCGATCGACCTGCATCACATTCGTCCACCGCGGACTACATCCGTGCGCGCGCCAGACGCGCCGAACTTCCACAGGACGATCCGATTCCGCTGTTTCTGTCCGATCCGCGCGGAGCACCAGACCCACAGGAATATACGCCGCCGGCGCTGCGGCCCAGAACCAGGGTCGCGCCGCTTGTCGCTGCCGGGCTTGCGATATCCGCCGCGGCGATCGCGGCCGTGCTGTTTCAGTCCGAGCTGCGTAGTCTCCTCGCCGACTATGCCGGCAGCGCAACAGGCGCTGCTCAGGCCAGTCCGCCGGCCATACGCCAGGTCTCGCTCAAGGATCCGACTCGCGTGACCAACTCGATGCTGGCGAGCGCCGACAAGCAGGATCTTCCTGCACCGTCAGTGCCAAGCCGCGAAGCGATTGCGACCGCCTACCAGACTGCGCTGCAAGCCCAAGGCCAGGTCCAAAGCCAGGTCCAAAGCCAAGTCGAAGCACCAGCTCCGGCGCCGGTCGCGGCGCAGCCTGCGCCGCCCGAGCCTGCCAGGACGCTCGACGCCGACACACTGGCGGGACTGATGACGCGCGCGAAGCGCCTGATCGGCGTCGGCGACATCGCCGCCGCACGTCTGCTGCTCGAGCGCGCAGCCAACGCGAAGGACGCAACGGCCGCGCTGCTGCTGGCGCAAACCTACGATCCGGCAGTGCTCGGCACCAGCGATGCGCGAAGCGTCATAGCCGACGCGGCAGCCGCACGCGACTGGTACCAGCGCGCCGCCAGCCTCGGATCGGCGGAAGCGCGCCAGCGCCTCACCCGGCTCTCGAACTAGACCACTCCAGGGGACATCATGCGTAACGTTTTGAAAATGGCGCTTGCCGCCATCACGACCATCTGTGCCTTCGCGGCCCACGCCGAGCAGGGCGAATACGATCCGGCCAAGGTCTCCGACAGCCTCAAGGCCATCTTCCAGTTCGGCTCGAACTCGACCAAGCAGTCGCTGAACGCCAACACGGTCACGCTGATCACGGGCACGATCGGCGGCACCTATGTGCAGTTCGGTGCCGATCTCGCCTCCGTGCTCGACGACGGCAACAAGATCCGCGTGCTGCCGATCGTCGGCCGCGGCTCGGTGCAGAGCGTTGCGGACATTCTGTTCCTGCAAGGCGTCGATCTCGGCGTCGTGCGGGCCGACACGCTCGACTATCTCGAGCGCAAGGGCTTTGCCAAGGACATCAAGAAACAGTTCACTTACGTGACCAAGCTCTACAATGAAGAGATGCAGGTCATCGCGCCGAAGTCGATCGCGACGCTGAAGGACCTCGAGGGCAAGAAGGTCAGCGTCGACCTGCCCAATGGCGGGACCTTCGTCACCGCGCTGACGGTTTTCGAGCGGCTCGGGATCAAGGCGAACTTCGTCTATGTCGAGCAACGCATCGCGCTGGAAAAACTGAAGTCCGGCGAGATCGACGCCGTCATCGTGGTCGGCGGCAAGCCGTACAAATCGGTCTCGACCTTCGGCAATGACGGCCGCTTCCATCTCGCCAAGGTGGACTATGCCAAGCCGCTGCAGAGCGACTATCTGCCGGCGACGCTGACGGCGAAGGACTATCCGAACCTGATCAAGGAGGGCGAGAGCGTCGACACGATCGCGGTGCCGGCGGTGCTCGCGGCCTATAATTGGGCGCCCAACACCGAGCGCTATCGCAAGCTCGCGCTGTTCGTCGACGCGTTCTTCACGAAATTCCCGGCGCTGCAGAACCCGCCCTTCCATCCCAAGTGGAAGGAGGTCTCGCTCGCCGCGCCGCTATCCGGCTGGAACAGATTGCCGGTGGCGCAGCAATGGCTCGACAAGCACGGCATCGAACCGGTGACGCGCCAGCGCTTCGAGGCGTTCCTGAAGCAGAGCCCTACCGCCGCGAACGTGTCCGATGCGGACAGGGAGAAGCTGTTCAAGCAATTCCAGGCATGGGACGCGGAGAAGGCGCGGGCGGAGGCAGGGAAGAAGTAACGAGCGGCGTTGCGGCGACGGTATCGCAAGCGCTGTCTACACACTCACTGTCATCGCCCGGCTTGACCGGGCGATCCAGTCGAGAAGCCGCGGCGTACTGGATTCCCCGCTTTCGCGGGGAATGACAGCAGTGGGTGTGGCAACGGTGCGCTTCCAACAACGGCTACCGCGCGACGTCCTCCTCCACGCCGCGCTTCAGCGCGGCGCGGGCGGCTTCGCGGTGCTCGGTCGTGATGTGGCTGGCGACCATGCGGATGGCGGTGGCGAGCACGGCGGCGTCATCGGCGAAGCCGAGGACCGGCATCACGTCGGCGACGAAGTCGAATGGCAGGATGAAATAGGCGATCGCGCCCAGCAGCGACGCCTGGACATGACGCGGCGTCCGCCCGTCGAACGCGCAGTAATAGGCCGCAAGGAGATCCTCGGCGAACGGTAGTTGCGCGGCGACGCGCTTCAGCTTGCGCCAGAAGCGGCGGCGAACGCTCTCACGATCTTCCGCGAGCCGATCGGCCGGCTCGAAGCCGACGCTGTGCTCGGCAGCCATGCTCCAACTCCCCGTTCAGCGAGGGGCGGCGGATCGCCGCATGCCCTGCTGATCACAAGATGGGGATGCGGCCGGGCGCTGCAAGATGTCAGCCCTGTGTCAGCTAAGCCGTCGGCTTGGCGATGGCGTTCATCGCCTTGGCGAGCTCGATGTCGCGCGCCGTGACGCCGCCGGCATCATGGGTCGACAGCACCACCTCCACGGTCTTGTAGACGTTGCGCCATTCGGGGTGATGGTCCATTTTCTCGGCGACCAGCGCCGCGCGGGTCATGAAGCCGAAGGCCTCGTTGAAATCCTTGAAGACAAAGGTTTTCGCGATCGCGTCGCGACCCCCGACCTCGCTCCAGCCGGGGATACCGCCCAGTGCCTGCTTGCGTGCTTCCGCCGCCAGCCGTTCTGCCATGATCGTCTCCATGCTTCAGGGGAACTTTACCCTAACACGGTGCTTACGGTCCGGGTTCACGGTGGAATTTCCTCCTTCCGCTAACCATGACGGAGTTGTAACCCCGCCGGGCAAGAAATTTGCTACAATTGCGGGCCTAAATCGCCGGCCGAGATGAAGCTGAGCCTGAAACGCCTGTTTGGGAGATCGATGACCGGGGGTCTGGACCTGGCCGAAGCGCCCACTCCGCCTTCGCCGCGATCAGCGGCGCGGAAGACGGCGCTCGTGTCGCTCGCGCTGGTGCTTGCGATCATCGGCGCGCTCGTCGGCGGCTATTATTTTGCGATGCGTCCGGTGACGCTGAAGGTTGCGGTTGGCCCCGCCAACAGCGACGACGTCAAGGTCGTGCAGGCGCTGACGCAGGCTTTCTCGCAGAACAAGAGTTACGTGCGGCTGCGCCCGATCCAGACCGACGGCGCCACTGCCAGCGCCGAGGCGCTCGCGGAAGGCAAGGTCGATCTTGCCATCGTGCGCGGCGACGTCGACGTGCCGAAGAACGCGCAGGCGGTCGCGACCCTGCGCAAGAACGTCGTGGTGCTGTGGTCGGTCCAGGGCAAGGGCAAGAAGAAGGGCGCCAAGATCACCAAGATCGCGCAGCTCGCCGGCCATCGCGTCGGCGTGGTCGGCCGCACCCAGGCCAACGTCAATCTGCTCAAGGTGATCCTGCAGCAATACGGCGTCGATCCCGCCAAGGTCGAGATCATCCAGTTCCCGGCCAACGAAGCCGCCGAGGCGATCAAGTCCCAGAAGGCCGATGCCTATCTCGCCGCCGGCCCCGTCAACAGCAAGATCACGGCGGACGCCATCGCCGCCTCCACCAAGGATTTCGGCACACCGACCTTCCTCGCGATCGATTCCGCCGACGCGATCGCGCAGAATCATCCGGTCTATGAAGCCTCCGAGATTCCCGCCGGCACCTATGGCGGCTCGCCCGATCGTCCCGACGACGAGGTCAAGACCATCAGCTTCTCGCACCATATCGTGGCGCGCAAAGCCGTATCCGAAACCACCATCGCGGCGTTCACGCGCCAGCTGTTCGCCGTGCGGCAGCAGCTGGTGACGGAATTCCCGCTGGCGGCCAAGATCGAGACGCCCGACACCGACAAGGACGCGGTGATCCCCGTGCATCCGGGCGCCGCCGCCTTCGTCGACGGCGAGGAGAAGAGCTTCCTCGACAAATACAGCGACTACATCTGGTGGAGCCTGATGGCGCTCTCCGCCATGGGCTCGATCGGTGCGTGGTTTGCGGGCTACCTCAAGAAAGACGAGCGCGACAACAACAGCCATCTGCGCGAACGCCTGCTCGACATGATCGCCGCGGCCCGCAAGAGCGAGACGACGGAAGAGCTCGACCAGATGCAGACCGAGGCCGACGAGATCCTGCGCGACACGCTGCGCTGCTTCGATCACGGCGCCATCGAGGAAGGCGGGCTCACGGCCTTCAACATCGCGCTCGACCAGTTCCACGCCGCCATCGCCGACCGCAAGGCGGTGCTGATGAGCCTGCCGCAAAACCTGCAACGCGCGGGCGCGCAGTTCAGGGCCGCCGGCAACGCGTAAAAGCTTGCCCGCGTTATTGCTGCGTCACATTGTCTCAATATAGCGTCTGACTTGACCGGTGGCCGCCTCGCGGCCGTCGCACGCGATATCCGGGCTGTCCCATGAACATCAAATTCTCCCGCCGCCGCTTCCTCACCACCGGCGCCGGCGCGCTCGGCGCCGTCGCGATGCCCTATCTGTCGCGCGCGGCCGACCGACCGGCAGTCACCCACGGTGTGCAGTCGGGTGACGTCACCGTCGACGGCGGCGTGGTGTGGGCGCGTGCCGACCGTCCAGCGCAGATGCTGGTCGAGGTGGCGACGACCGAATCTTTCAAGGACGCCCGCGCGCTGCCGCCGATCGCGGCGCTGCCCGAGAGCGACTTCACCGCAAAGATGCTGATCGAGAACCTGCCGGGCGGACAGGACATCTTCTACCGCGTCCGCTTCCGCGATCTCTCCCATGCCGCGATCGAGGGCGAGCCGGTGACCGGTCGCTTCCGCACCGCGCCGGCCGACCGCCGCGACGTCAGCTTCGTCTGGGGCGGCGATGTCGCAGGCCAGGGCTGGGGCATCAATCCTGACGACGGCGGCATGTTCACCTTCTCCGCGATGCGCAAGCACCGTCCGGATTTCTTCCTGCATTCCGGCGACACGATCTACGCCGACGGGCCCATTGCATCCGAAGTAAAACTCGCCGACGGCAAGATCTGGAAGAACGTCACGATTCCCGAAAAGGCCAAGGTCGCCGAGACGCTGGACGAGTACCGCGCCGCGCACAAATACAATCTCACCGACGACAATCTCCGCGCCTTCAATGCCGAGGTGCCGATCTTCGTGCAGTGGGACGACCATGAGGTGACCAACAACTGGTCGCTGTCGAAAGAGCTGCCGGCTGCCTACAAGGTGCGCGACATCGAGCTGCTCGCGGCCCGCGCGGGCCGTGCCTTCCATGAGATGTACCCGATGCGGGAAAGCATCACCGAGCCCGGCCGCGTCTATCGCCAGATCTCCTACGGCCCGCATCTCGACGTGTTCGTGCTCGACGAGCGCAGCTATCGCGGCCCGAACGGCGCCAATCTCGAGACCGCCTACGGCCCGGCGAGTTACTTCCTCGGCCCGGATCAGATCGCCTGGCTCAAGCGCGGCCTTTTGAATTCGCGCGCGACATGGAAGGTGATCGCATCGGACATGCCGATCAGCCTGATCGTCTCGGACACGCCGAAGGGCGGCTCGGAAGCCATTGCGCAGGGCGACGGCCCGGTGCGTGGCCGCGAGTTCGAGATCGCCGACATCCTCCGTTTCATCAAGATGGCGCCGATCAGCAACACGGTGTGGCTGACGGCGGACGTGCACTACGCCGCCGCGCATTATTACGATCCGAACAAGGCGCAATTCCAGGAGTTCGAGCCGTTCTGGGAATTCGTCTCGGGCCCGCTGCACGCCGGCACTTTCGGGCCCAACGCGCTCGACAACACGTTTGGACCCGAGGTGCGCTTCGTCAAGGCGCCGGGCAAGGACAATCAGAACCTGCCGCCGTCGGCGGGCATGCAGTTCTTCGGTCACGTCAAGATCGACGGCGCCTCGGGCCAGATGACGGTGACCTTGCGCGACCGCGCCGACGTCGCACTGTGGTCGACTACGCTCGATCCCAGGCAGGCCTGATCGCTATTCCACGGCACCTACCTGAAGCGCTGCTTCCAGCGCGTCGCTCGAGCACGGCTTCTGCAAGCGCGGCTGGCCAGCCAACTCGGGCGGTATCCGCGCGTCGGCACCGTAGCCGGTGACGAAGACGAAGGGGATCTTGAGCGCAGCCAGCCGCTCGGCGATCGCAAAGCTCGTCTCGCGGATCAGCTCGACATCGAGCAGCGCAAAGTCGGGAGCACGCTTTGCGATTGCCTCAAGCGCCTGCGTCACCGAGCCGACGGTCCGCACGCTGGTCACACCGAATCCGACGAGACGATCCTCGAAATCGATCGCAATGATCGGATCGTCCTCGACGATCAGAACGTCAGTGGGCCGGCCTGAGCCATTGGAGAATGCGGGTGCCATGATCACAGCTTCTGCGTGAGGTTTTTTCGGATCAGGACTGCCGCGACACGATGCCTGCGCCCAGCGCATCGGAGGGTTCCCGGAACGAAACCCACCACATCGCAGTTCTCCCGTCTGTCCACTTGTGCACACAGGGAATGGACGGAACTCGCTAATGTGGGAGGAGGACAGGGGATTCACGATGGATGCGCGAATCGACAAGACCAGCGAGGTCGAGAGCCGGCCGGCCAACAATCTGCTGCGGCGCTTGAGCCAGGCGGACTATGCGCTGCTCGCGCCATACGTGACCGTCGAAGATACCGCCGCGAACCAGTTGCTCTACAATCCCGGCGACGACGTGCAGGTCGTCCACTTCCCCTGCGGACCGGCGCTTGCGACCTTTCTGGTGCCCAATGAGGACGGCCGCGACGTCGAGACCATTCTGGTCGGCCGCGAGGGCGCGGTGGGCGGCATCGTCAGTGAAGGATTCCTGCCGGCCTATACCCGCATCTGCGTGAAATTCGCCGGTCCGTTTGCGCGCATTCATGTCGCCAAGCTCGAGGCAGCCAAGCTGCGCTCGGCGTCGCTGCGCAACATTTTCGTCCGCTACGCCGACTGCATGCTGGCGCAGATCTTTCAGTCCACCGCCTGCAACGCCATCCACTCCATCGAGCAGCGCACGGCGAAATGGATATTGGCGGCGATGGAGCGAACCGGCGACGCGAGCAGCGTGCCGCTGACGCATGAGCAGCTCGCGACGCTGCTCGGGGTCGGGCGCAGCTATGCGAGCCGCGTGCTGCAGTCGTTCAAGGCCGAAGGCGTGCTGGATACGCGGCGCGGATCGATCCTGGTCCGCAACCGCGACGGCCTGAAGCTGCGCGCCTGCCTGTGCAATGACGCCGTGAAGATGCATTTCGAGGAGGTGCTGCGCGGAGTGTATCCGACGGAGGAGCGGGAGGCGGAGTAGCGACACTGCTCCCCCCTCGCGGTGTGCTATTGGCTCCGCTTCGACCTGCGCTAGTATACCCGCATGAGCGGGGCACTCCTTCACACGATCTTCGACATTGCGGCATGGCTGGCGGCGGCGGCCGCGCTCTCCTGGCTGTCGCGACGGGGCCTGCAGTTTCCGGCGCAATCCTTCGAGCTGCCCTATATCGCCGCGCTGGTGTTCGGCGCCGGCGTTGGCGCCTATCTGTTCGGGTCCGCCAATCTGTGGCTGTCGGGGCAGAGCGGCGTTGCGCGCTCGGTCGAGGGCGCGCTGGCCGGCGGCATCGTGGCGATCGAGCTCTACAAATGGTCCGCGGGGATCAGGTTACGAACCGGCGCGCGCTTTGCGCTGCCGCTGGCCCTCGGCATCGCGATCGGCCGGCTCGGCTGCTACTTCGCGGGCCTCGACGATTTCACCTATGGCACGCCGACGGCGCTGCCCTTCGGCCATGATTTCGGCGACGGCGTTCTCCGCCACCCCGTGCAGCTCTACGAGAGCGCGGCGATGGGCTTGTTTGCGCTTGGCTATGTGCTGGCCGTGTTGAACCGGAATGCGTTCGCGATCACCAATGGATTCTACCTGGTTCTCGCCTGTTATGGAGCACAACGCTTCCTGTGGGAATTCCTCAAGCCCTATGGCACTCTGATCGGACCTTTCACGCTGTTTCACCTGCTGTCGCTGTCCATCCTGCTCTACGCCGCATTCATGCTGGCGACGGCGCCCAAAGCGAGATCCGTGCATGAACGCGCCGTTGCGTAAGTCGCGTCCCTACATCTTCTGGGGCCAGACCCAATCCCTCTGCGAGACCTGCCTGAAGCTGGTGCCGACCAAGATCCAGATCCAGGGCAACGAGGTCTGGTACGAAAAGCGGTGCAAGGAGCATGGCGTTCAGTCGACGCTGGTGTCGACGGATGCCGCCTATTGGCGCCTGTGCAAGGATTTCATCAAGCCGGGCGACCGGCCGCTGCAATTCCAGCATCGCACCGAATTCGGCTGTCCCTATGATTGCGGCCTCTGCGCCGACCACGAGCAGCACTCCTGCCTGGCGCTGATCGAGATCACCGAGCATTGCAATCTCACCTGCCCGGTCTGCTTCGCCGAATCTTCACCCGCACGAACGAAACTCACGCCGCTCGCGACGGTGGAGAGGATGCTCGACGCGCTGGTCGCGAGCGAAGGCGAGCCCGATCTCGTGCAGATTTCCGGCGGCGAGCCGACGCTGCATCCGGATTTCTTCGAGATCCTGGACGCCGTGCGCGCCCGCCCGATCCGCCACGTCATGATCAACACCAACGGCCTGCGCATCGCCCGCGAAAAGGATTTCGTGGCGCGGCTCGCCGAGAACAGGCGGGGGCTGGAGGTCTATCTCCAGTTCGATTCGCTTCAGCGCGATGCGCTGATCAATCTGCGCGGCGCGGACCTTCGAAAGATTCGCCAGCAGGCATTGGAAAATCTCGAGCATTTTGGCATCTCGACCACGCTGGTCGCGACCATCAAGCGCGGCGTCAACGATGCCGAGATCGGCGACATCGTGCGCCATGCATTGACCTGGAAGTGCGTTCGCGGCGTCACCTTGCAGCCGGTGCAGGACGCCGGCCGCAACGAGAACTTCGACAAGAATACCGACCGCATCATGCTGTCGGAGATTCGCAAGCACGTCGTCGAGACCGGCGTGTTCGGCGACAAGGACATGGTCCCGCTGCCCTGCAACCCCGAAAGCATCTCAATCGGCTATGGCCTGCGCAACGGCGAGAAGGTGCTGCCGCTGACCTCGCTGATCCCGCAGGAGCAGCTGGTTGCGGTGATGCCCAACACCATTAGCCCGGAAAAATATCCGATGCTGCGGGAAAAATTCGTCGATCTGTTCTCGCTGTCGTCAGGGCCATTGAACACAAGCGAGCGGGTCTGCGAATTGCTGTGCTGCCTGCCGAGCTTCCAGGTGCCGGAAGGGCTCTCCTACGAGAACGTCTTCCGCGTCACCATCGTGCAATTCCTCGACCGCTTCAATTTCTGCGTCGGCAACGTCAAGCGAAGCTGCATCCATTTCGTGACCGAGCAGGGCGCGATCATTCCGTTCGACACCTACAATCTGTTCTACCGGAACGGAAAGATCGACGGCATCCGCGCTGATCTGGCTGGTCAGACCTATCGCGAGGCACGCCAAGGCGAGGAGGTGCCGAGATGAGCGACACCGGCGCGCCTCCGCCGACGCCGGAGCCGCCGCCTCAGGAGGACGCGTCTGCGATGGCTCCGCCACGACGCAGCGGTTGCCTGACCGCTTTCATGGTGATCGCCGGCGTGGCGCTGCTTTTCCCCGGCCTGTGCTTCCTGGCATTCGCCGGCCAAGCCGACGCATTTGTCCCGATTGGATTGGTCCTGATCGGAATTGCGATCTTCCTCTTCATCCGCGTGGCGACCCCGCCTAAACCCCGGCAGTAGCGTCGCATCCTCATGAGCAACATCGAGCCCCCACCCCCGCCCCCGGCCGCTCCGACGCAGCGCAGCGGCTGCCTCACCGCGCTCATGGTGATTTCGGGGGTGATCCTGCTGCTGCCGGGCCTCTGTGCGCTGCTGTTCGGCGGGGCCTCGGTGATCGACGGCGGCAAGATCGATTCCGACATCGCACCGCTGGTCTTCCTGGGGCTGACCGTCGGCATCGGGGGCGTCGTCCTGATCTGGGCGGCGATCAAGGGGCGGAAGGCCCCCACCCATCCCGGAACCCAGCCCTAAGCCCCGGGAATTCCCGGACAAAATTCAGTCAACCAACTGGCAAAGAACGCATTGTTTTTTGGCGGTTTTTGCATATATTGCGCCGCAAACGCGTAGGGTGCCCGGTCTGATATGGCCGGGTTTCCTTTTTGGGCGAAGCAGGCCCCGTTTTCCACGTTTCCAGCGTTGTCCGTGAAGAGGTCCCGGTCCGACCGGCGAGATCGCGCTTAACCCATTGTCCGACCGCAAAGAAGCTCACCCATGAACCTTCGCAACATCGCCATCATCGCCCACGTCGACCACGGCAAGACCACATTGGTCGACAAGCTGCTGCAGCAGTCCGGTACCTATCGCGACAACCAGAAAGTCGCCGAGCGGGCCATGGACTCCAACGATCTGGAGCGCGAGCGCGGCATCACCATTCTCGCCAAGTGCACCTCGGTGACTTGGGAAGACACCCAGATCAACATCGTCGACACCCCCGGCCACGCCGATTTCGGCGGCGAGGTCGAGCGCATCCTGTCGATGGTCGACGGTGTGATCGTGCTGGTCGACGCCGCCGAAGGCCCAATGCCGCAGACCAAATTCGTGGTCGGCAAGGCGCTCAAGCTCGGCCTCAAGCCGATCGTCGCCATCAACAAGGTCGACCGTCCCGACGCGCGCATCTCCGAGGTCGTCAACGAGGTGTTCGACCTGTTCGCGGCGCTCGACGCCACCGACGAGCAGCTCGACTTCCCGATCCTCTACGGCTCGGGCAAGAACGGCTGGATGGCGAACTCGCCCGACGCATCCCACGATGTCGGCATGAAGCCGCTGTTCGAGCTGGTGATCAAGCACGTCGCGCCGCCGGTGGTCGAGGAAGGCCCGTTCCGCCTGCTCGGCACCATCATCGAGGCCAACCCCTATCTCGGTCGCATCATCACCGGCCGCATCGCGTCGGGTTCGGTGAAGCCGAACCAGGCCGTAAAGGTGCTGTCGCGTGAAGGCAAGCTGATCGAGAACGGCCGCATCACCAAGATCCTGGCCTTTCGCGGCCTCGAGCGCCAGCCGGTCGAGTTCGCCGAAGCCGGCGACATCGTCGCCATCGCGGGCCTGACCAAGGGCACCGTGGCCGACACGTTCTGCGATCCCGCCGTCGAGAGCCCGCTGCAGGCGCAGCCGATCGATCCGCCGACCGTTTCGATGACCTTCATCGTCAACAACTCGCCGCTCGCCGGCACCGAAGGCGATAAGGTCACCAGCCGCCTGATCCGCGACCGCCTGCTGCGCGAGGCCGAGGGCAATGTCGCGCTGCGCGTCGTCGAATCCCAGGACAAGGACGCGATGGAAGTGTCCGGCCGCGGCGAATTGCAGCTGGCGATCCTGATCGAGACCATGCGCCGCGAGGGCTTTGAGCTCTCGGTGTCGCGTCCGCGCGTCGTGTTCCAGAAGGACGAAGCCACCGGCGGCGCCATGGAGCCGATCGAGGAAGTCGTGGTCGACGTCGACGAGGAGCATTCCGGCGTCGTCGTGCAGAAGATGAGCGAACGCAAGTCCGAGCTGATCGAGATGCGGCCCTCCGGCGGCAACCGCCTGCGCCTGGTGTTCTACGCGCCGACCCGCGGCCTGATCGGCTATCAGGGCGAGCTGATGACCGACACCAAGGGCACGGCGATCATGAACCGCCTGTTCCACGACTACCTGCCGTATAAGGGCCCGATCCAGGGTCGCCGCAACGGCGTGCTGATCTCCAACGACCAGGGCGAGGCGGTGGCCTATGCCATGTTCAAGCTGGAAGACCGCGGCCCGATGATGATCGAGCCAGGCTGGAAGGTCTACAAGGGCATGATCGTCGGCGAGCACACCCGCGACAACGATCTCGAGATCAACGTGCTCAAGGGCAAGCAGCTCACCAACATCCGCACGACCTCGAAGGACGAAGCGGTGCGCCTGACCCCGCCGATCCGCATGACCCTCGAAAAGGCGCTGGCCTATATCGAGGACGATGAGCTCGTCGAGATCACCCCGAAGTCGATCCGCCTGCGCAAGAAGCACCTCGACCCGAACGAGCGCAAGCGCGCGGAAAAGGCCAAGGAAGCGGTGGCGTAGGCCGCCGCGTCTCGGTGCCGTAGGGTGGGCAAAGCGCAAGCGTGCCCACCACGCGACAATGGTGGGCACGGCGCAAGAGCGCCTTTGCCCACCCTACAGAACCGTTCCTGGAATATTTGACCACCTGCTCCGAAGCGCTATCGCGCGCAAGGGCGGGTGATGACGGCTATGCGCGCGGTGGCTTCTGGCTCTCCGGCGAACGTGCTAGAGCCCGCTCATGACCTCCCTGCCCTCCTCCGTGGACGTCGCGATCATCGGCGCCGGTGCCGCCGGCCTTGGCGCTGCGCACGCGCTGGCGGGCTCCGGCCTCTCCGTAATCGTGCTGGAGGCGCGTAACAGGCTCGGCGGCCGGGCCTGGACCGTGCAGGCCTCGCCCGAGGTGACGTTCGACGTCGGCTGCGGCTGGCTGCATTCGGCCGACAAGAATTCCTTCGCTACAATCGCAAAGCAGCTCGGTTTCGAGCTCAACAAGGACCTGCCGCCCTGGCGCGAGCGCGCCTACGGCAACGCCTTTCCGCAAAGCGAGCGCGACGATTTCATGCGCGCGATGGACGCGTTCTATGAACGCCTCTGGCAGGTCGCGCAGACAGGCAAGGACGAGCCCGCGAGCCTGAGCCTGGAGTTGGGCAATCGCTGGAATCCGATGATCGATGCGATCTCGACCTATATCAACGGCTGCGAATTGAAGGACATGTCCACGCTGGACTGGGACGCCTATGAGGACACGGGCCTCAACTGGCGCGTCCGTCGCGGCTATGGCGCGCTTGTTGCGGCCTATGGCGCGCCCTGCCCGGTGGCGCTGAACTGCAACGTGACGCTGATCGATCATGCGGGCAAACGCATCTGCATCGAGACGTCGCGGGGCACGCTGGATGCCGGCAAGGTGATCGTCACCGTGCCGACCAATTTGATCGCGGACGAAGCCATCCGCTTCTCGCCGCCACTCCCGGCCAAGGTCGATGCCGCCGCCGGCCTGCCGCTCGGCGTCGACGACAAGGTGACGCTGGCGCTCGGCGACGCCGAGGCCTTCCCCAAGGAGGGCAATTTGCGCGGCGCCACCATGCGCACGGAGATGGGCACCTACCACATCCGCCCATTCGGCCAGCCCTGTATCGAAGGTTTTTTCGGCGGCAGCTTCGCCCGCACGCTGGAAGACGCCGGCGAAGGCGCCATCGCCGCGCACAGCATCGACGAGATCGCGGGTTTTCTCGGCAACGATATCAGGCGCAAGCTGAAGCCGCTGTACGAATCGCGCTGGGCCCGCGATCCCTTCGCGCGAGGATCCTATTCGCATGCGCTGCCCGGCCATGCTGGGGATCGCGCGGTGCTGGCGGCGCCAGTGGACGAACGGTTGTTCTTCGCCGGAGAAGCGACGTCGCCGGAGTTTTTTACGACCGCACATGGAGCGCGGGACAGCGGGGAGCGGGCGGCGAAGGAAGTGTTGGCGGCAACATCCGGCGGATCATGAACCCTGGGACTGGACGCCCAATATCATTTGGTTCATTTTCTTGCGTATGGCCGGCGGCGGACAACCAGATTGGACTGATGAAGAGCTCGATCGCATCGTCGCCGACTATTTTAGCATGCTCGGCGAAGAAATATCCGGCATTCCCTATAACAAAGCCGCACACAATCGGGCTTTAAGAAACGATCTCGATCGAAGCAAAAGCTCTGTCGAATTCAAGCATCGGAACATTTCAGCGGTGCTGGTCAAACTGGGCCTACCCAGCATCAGGGGCTACTTCCCGGCGGAAAACTATCAAGCCGCGATTATTGCGGCGATTGACCGATACCTTTCTCAAAATCCGACAGCGTTGCATCCGGAGAAGGTCGTGGACGGATGGGCCGAGCGGCAAGGCCTGTTTGTGGGAGCGCCTCCGCCGCTCCTGCCGGTTTCGCCGCGCAATTCAAACATAGAACGGCTGATCCGTAAGTTTAATCCGGTCGAGCGCGACTTCCGCAACCGCAAACTAGGGCGCGACGGAGAAGAACTAGTCTTCCATCACGAACGTCAGAGACTAACTCAGCTTGAGCGACCCGATCTTGCCAGGAGAATTCGATGGATTTCTGAGGAGCTTGGTGACGGCGCAGGCTACGACATACTCTCTTTCGACGCACAGGGCAGAGAACGCTTGCTCGAAGTGAAGACAACGGTCGGCGCAGACGTCACGCCGTTTTACATCACGAGAAACGAGCTCTCTTTGGCTTCAGAACGCCCAGAAGCGTTTCGGCTTTGCCGCGTTTTTGATTTCTCGGCGCACCCTCGAATGTTCGAGTTAACTCCGCCGCTGGAGAACCTTGTTCATCTTTCGCCGCTCAACTACGAGGCCTCGTTCTCATAACGGGCCGCTACTCAATCACCCGCGCCCGCAAATCCGCATCCGGCACGAAGCACGCATCGTACTTCCCAAAAATGCGATAGCGGTTGCGCGCGATGAGGCTATAGATCGGGTCCCGCAGCGGCTTCGGCACGACGAACAATGCGCGCACCCAGCCCCAGCCGGGGAGCTGTGACAGCACCGTCAGTGCGGCGTCCGACTTCATGAACACTTCGCCGCCATGGACCACGGCGTTGGTGTCGGGATCGCCGGGGTCGATGCCGAACGTGCGCGCCAACCGCGCCCCGTAATCCGATTGAACCGGCGTGAAACGAAACCTCTTCTGCGTATCGCGCCTGGCGACGAAGCGCACCCAGCGCGAGCAGAAGATGCAGACGCCGTCGAACAGGATGACGTCATCGTCGGGCCATTTTGGCATCAGCTTCTCTCTTTGACGCGTTTTCTTCACGCGAACCGGGATCCACTTCGCTCGAAAACGCTATCGGTGATCCAGCATCAGGAGTGCGACCAGCATCAGCACGATCGCCGGCCCGGTCTTCACCAGCGCACCGAGCGGCTCGATCCAGAGGTCGGGCGTCAGGATCGCCGCGCCGACCATATAACCGAGCGACGCCACAATGCCCGCCGCCAGGCCGACGGCCGCGGTGCGGCGGAAGGCGATCAGCACGCCGATGCTCATGTCCATCAGGCTGGTGCCGATGGTGATGGGATCGACCAGCGCGGGCGGAAAATTGTGTGCGGTCAAGATGCCGGCGGCGGCGCGGTAGGACACGAACAGCGCGATGAAGCCGGAGACGAGCCAGAACGCGACCAGGCTCGCGACGATCAACGCCTTGACCAGGAACAGCCGCGCGAACCATTTGTCCTGGATGGTGGCGGGGTGGCGCCCGATCGTCTCTGCCAGCGTCTTCGGCGCGATGCTTGTCGCGGCGATCCAGACTGACGGATCGCCCGTCACGCCGCGACGGAGCTCAGCGATCGCGGTGGAACGCATCGGCGGCATCCAGCCGAGATAATTGGCGAAATCGCCGATCTTTGCCCCGAGATCCAGCATGAAGGTCGGCATTGGGAGGCGCGGCCAGCCGGCCGTGCCGAACGCATGGCGAAACTGCTTGATGACGCCGGCCATGCTGACGGGCTCTGCCTGCATCAGATCCCAAGTCAGGGCTTTGACGGAGGCATCGTCGATATCGCGCGCGGCGAGCCAGGCGATGGTGGCCGAGATATCCTCGACCGCAACGGGCTGAAATGGCGTCGCCATTTCCTTTTCCGGCAGGTCCAGCGGAAAGGCAGCGAGTGCGCGCAGCATCGCACTCCCACCGTAGGCGGACGGAGCGACCACGAAGCCGGGGCGCAAGATGGCGTAGGGAATGCCGGATGCCGCGATCAGCCGTTCGGCCTCACGCTTAGTCGTCGCAAAGGCTGTCCGATCGGTATCAGCGGTGCCGGGAATCGAGATGTGCACCAGCCGGACCGCGCGGCCGCTGTCGGCGACAGCCTGAAGCAGGCGCGCGACGAAATCGCGATGCACGGCGCCCGTATCGCTGCCGGGTCCGTCCTGGAGCACGCCGAGGCAGTTCACGACGAGGTCGACGGAGTGCTCGCTGAGAAGGTGCGTCAGCGCTGCCACGTCGAGCGAGAGGATCGGCAGCTCGATGTCCAGCCCGCTCATCGTCTGCGCCGGCGACAAGCTGCGGGCCACACCGATCACGCGAAAACTCCGTGCGCGCAAATCGTCGGTGACGAAGCGGCCGATCAGGCCGGAGGCGCCGAGCACTAAAATGGTTTTCATCATCGCGTCGCTCAAAACGGCTTTGCAATCATCAGCCAGAGGATCAGCATCGTCGCTCCGAAGCCGGGGAAGCCGAACGCGAACCAGCGGCGGAACAGCACGAAATAGCGTTCCGGCAGCGCCGCGCGCTGATCGGCAGCCTTGCGCGCGAGATCGCGCATCTCGATCTGCATGAAGACGACCGGCACCCAGAACAAGCCGGCAATGGCATAGAGCGCGAGCGAGACCAGCAGCCAGCGCTCCGTGATCGGCGTCGCGGAGAGCAGCATCAGCAGGCCGCCGCTGACCGGCTGGAGGATCACCGCCGACAGCGTGAAGATCGCATCCGCGATCACCACGACCGAAGCGGTGCGCGCGATGAACTCCGCATCCTGCGAGCGATGCGCCATCAGCATGAAGAAGGCGATGCCGGTCCCGGTGCCGAGGATGACGATGGCGCCGAGCACATGGAAAAATTTGACCAGGAAATACAGCGTCATGGCTTCTTGGTCGCCATTGGTTTCGACTGGTTCAGCGCACGTTCGAGGTCGATGCCCGCGGCTTTCACGCCGGCGTCAGTCTCGATCATCCCATGCCCCTCGTCGCCCACGGCGGGCAATGTGCGGAAATCGACCTTCCCGCCGGCGCTGCGAAAGGCATCTGCCAACGACTTCGAGAATGCCGGCGCAAAATAACTGTCATTGCTTGCGACGAACCATGTGACGGGAATACGCGCCGTCTTGCCGAATTCGGCTGCCGCCGCCAGCAGCGCATGTGACGCACAGATCCGGTTTGGCTCGTCATTGGCGTGGCCGCCGCGCCCCGGCGCAAACACCGTGATCGCGGAGATCGCCTTTGGATCGGCATTCGCGAGCGCCAGCGCGCCCCATCCACCGGCGGAATGGCCGATCACGATCGCGGCATCCTTGCGGATAAAGTCCTGCTTTCGCAAATAGTCCAGCGCGAGCGCGATTTCTTCGGCCGTCGCGCGGCCGGAGCGCGCATAGTCAGGCTCGTCGCAATCTCCCTGGTCCTCGACATAGCGGCCGCCGGTCGCACCATGGCCGAGCCGCTCCGGCACCAGCACGGCAAATCCGCGCGCGACGAGGAACGCTGCGAGCGGGCGGTATTCCGGTTGCGGCATTTGCGCACGACGCAACGCATTCTGTGTCGAAGCGTGCGCGATGACCGCAAGCCGGAATGGACCGGCGCCAGCGGGACGAAACAGCAGCGCATGCGCGGCGATGCCGGCATCCGGCGAGGGCACACGCCATTCCTGCCGGCGAAACGGCTCGCCCTCCGCGCCCGCTGCACCGAACGTGACCTGGGCGCACAGAGGCGACGCGGTCAGCAGGGTCAGCAGAGACAGGAGCGCAAGGATGTTGAAGAGCCGCATGAATGGCCAAAGGCGAGCACGGACAGCACCAGACTAGTAGGAACGAATCATTCTGGGCGGACTTTCTGCGTTGCCATTGCCGTTCATTGGTTGCCGCAACGCAGTTTTGCACCGACGCGTGGCAGGGGGTTGCCGTTCAAAGCAGCGGCTTGTCCTCTTTCGGTACAACATGGCCACAATACTGATGCAGAAAGTCCACAGGTTAACCGATAATTAACGATAGGTCTTGCCGCCGGCGCGGCGACTTGATTTGATCGCGTCCATGAGCACAACCCTGATCGAGGTCCGGCCGGCCAAAGCTGCAGATGCATCTGCGGTGGCATCGACGCATGACGAAGCCTGGCGTTCGGCCTATCAGGGCATCATTCCCGGCGCCGAGCTGGAGAAGCTGATCAACCGCCGCGGTCCGCAGTGGTGGGACAGCGCTATCCGCAAGGGCAGCCGCGTCAGCGTTCTGGTGTTCGGCGACAAGATCGCGGGTTATGCGAATTACGGCCGCAACCGCGCGCGCAGCCTGCACTTCGACGGCGAGATCTACGAGCTGTATCTGCGCCCCGAGTTTCAGGGCCTCGGCTTCGGCCGCAGGCTGTTCGCCGCAGCTCGCCGCGACCTGATGCAGAGCGGCCTGAAGAGCATGGTGGTGTGGGCGCTCTCGGACAACGATCCCGCGACCGAGTTCTACCGTGCCCTGGGTGGCCGCATGGTGGCGCGCTCCTCGGAGCGTTTCGGGCCGAAGTCGCTCGACAAGGTTGCCTTCGCTTGGACCAATTGAGCTGCTGAAGTCCGGCCGGCAGCGCTTTCCTTCCTTCGATACCGCCCGCCCAATGCGCCGGTGATCGCTGGATTCATTATTTCACAAAAACACGATGGATTGGCGGGCCAAGCCCGCGTATGACAGCGCCAAAATCGCTGCCGGGCGCGATTTAACCTCGGCAACAACGGAGCCTTGAATGCGTATCGATGCTATCTCGATCGGAAAAAACGTCCCCCAAGATGTCAACGTCGTCATCGAAGTCCCCGTGGGCGGCGAACCGATCAAGTACGAGATGGACAAGGAGGCCGGCACGCTGGTGGTCGACCGCTTCCTGTACACGCCGATGCGCTACCCCGGTAACTACGGCTTCATCCCGCACACGCTGTCGGACGACGGCGACCCCTGCGACGTGCTGATCATCAACACCCGCGCCATCATTCCCGGCGCCGTCATGAGCGTGCGCCCGGTCGGCGTGCTGTTCATGGAGGACGAAGCCGGCGGCGACGAGAAGATCCTGGCGGTGCCGTCGTCGAAGCTGACGCAGCGCTACGACAAGGTGAAGTCGTATTCCGACCTGCCCGACATCACGCTGCAGCAGATCCAGCACTTCTTCGAGCACTACAAGGATCTCGAGAAGGGCAAGTGGGTGAAGATCCTGCGCTGGGGCGGCCCGGAGGAAGCGCACAAGCTGATCCTCGAGGGCATCGAGCGCGAGAAGAAGAAGAAGGCGTAGTCGTCGTTTCGGGGCGCCTCGAAGAGGCGAACCCGGAACCTCGAGATTCTAAGGTGCGCAATTGCGCACCAGGGTTCGGCTCTGCGAGCCGCCCCGGAATGACGAACAGCTACACCGCCGGCTTCGGCAGGCCGGCGATTGCGCAGGCCGCGCGCAGCGTATTCACCAAGAGACACGCCACCGTCATCTGACCGACGCCGCCCGGCACCGGCGTGATGGCACCGGCCACGCCAAGCGCTTCCTGATAGGCGACGTCGCCGACGAGGCGCGTCTTGCCGTCCTCCTTCGGGATGCGGTTGATGCCGACATCGATCACGGTTGCACCCGGCTTCAACCAGTCGGCGCGCACCATCTCCGGCTTGCCGACGGCGGCGTAGACGAGGTCGGCGCGCTTCACGAGGCCGGGCAGATCGCGCGAGCGCGAATGCGCAATGGTCACCGTGGCGTTCTCGTTCAGCAGCAATTGCACCAGCGGGCGGCCGACCAGGTTGGAGCGGCCGATGACGATGGCGTTCATGCCTTCGAGCGAGGCATGCACGCTTTTGGTCAGGATGATGCAGCCGAGCGGCGTGCAGGGCGACAGTGCCTCGAAGCCGCCGGCGAGACGGCCGGCATTGTTCGGATGCAGGCCGTCGACATCCTTGGCGGGATCGATGGCGTTGATGACGGCCTCGGTGTTCAGCCCCTTCGGCAGCGGCAATTGCACCAAAATGCCGTGCACGGCCGGATCGCGGTTGAGCTTTGCGACGACGGCCAGCAAGTCCGCTTGCGAGACGTCGGCCGGCAGCTTGTGCTCGAACGAGGCCATGCCGGCGGCCTGGGTCTGGGTGTGCTTGGAGCGGACATAGACCTCGCTGGCGGGGTCGCTGCCGACCAGCACCACCGCGAGGCCCGGCACCAGATTGTGCTCGCGCTTGACCCGCGCGACCTCGTCGGCAACGCGGGCGCGGAGTTCCGCGGCGATGACTTTTCCATCGATGATCTTGGCGGTCATGTCAGTTCCTCAGTCTGTCGATTTGGCGTCTGCCGCTTTGGCCTGGACGAGCTGGCGCAAGGCCTCACCCAGCCGCGCCGGATCGCCGTCGACCGCGATCTGCTTCAACCGCGAGGTGGCTCCGGATAGCAGTTTCACGCTGGCTTTGGGCACCCCGAGCGATTTTGCCAACAGGACCAGAACGGCCTTGTTGGCCTCGCCACCATCGGCAATGGCCCGCACCCGTACCTTGAGCACGCTGCGGCCATCGGCCAATTGCTCGATTCCGTCGATGTCGTCGCGGCCGCCGCGCGGCGTCACCCGCAGCGCGATGCTGATTCCAGCGGCGGAATAACGCCAGGGTTCCTTGCGAGCCTCGTTCGCGACCAAGGCGCTCCAGCCTGCTCAGATCACGTTCGGGTAGATGTAGTACAGGATCACCCGCTCGATGAACATGATGATCAGGATCAGGATGATCGGCGAGATGTCGAGACCGCCGAGGCTGGGCAGGAAATTGCGAATCGGCGCCAGCAGCGGCTCGGTGATCCGGTACAGGAACTCCGCCACCGCCGACACGAACTGGTTACGCGTGTTCACGACGTTGAAGGCAATCAGCCAGGACAGGATCGCGGAGGCGATCAACAGCCAGACGTAGAGGTCGAGCACGATGATGACGATGTCGAGAACGGCACGCATGGCTTTTGAGGCCTCTGGCTATTGAAAACTCTGGCTTCGGTCGGGATTGACGCCTTTTGCTAGATATCGGTTCCCCCCCGCCCAAACAAGGGAAGTTCGGACGCCGGAATGGCTAAAACCGGGTTACACCCGTCCTTGACTTGACCTTGGCAGGGACTTAAATGGCGCCCGGTTGTCGGCCGCGTTCACCAGAGCGGCCAGCAAAGGGGCCATAGCTCAGCTGGGAGAGCGCGTCGTTCGCAATGACGAGGTCGGCGGTTCGATCCCGCCTGGCTCCACCAGCCTTCGCTCGCTTCGCGAGCTTCGGCTAGGCAAGCCTGGGGAAGTCCATCGTAGCGAAGTGAGCGAAGGCTGCCCCGCCATAGCCCGGAGGGCGACGGCGGGCTCTATCTACTGATCGGAATTCGCGAGCTACGGCTAGGCAAGCCCGGAAAGTCTCTCGTAGCGAAGTGAGCGAAGGCTGCCCCGCCATAGCCCGAAGGGCGACGGCGGGCTCTATCCGCAAATCTCCCCCTACCTCCCCGTAAACCTTGGCGGCCGCTTCTCCATGAAGCTCGCGACCCCCTCGCGGAAATCACTGCCTGCCAGCGCCACCATCATTTCCCTGTTGGCCTCGATCGTCGCCTCCGCGAGCGTCTGGAACGGGACATCGTAGAGCTGGCGCTTGATCACGGCCATCGCGCTCGGCGAGACGAAATCGGCGAGGTCGCGCGCATAGGCATAGGTTTCCTCGCGCAGCCGCTCGGGCGGGCAGAGCCGGTTGACCAGTCCGATCCGCAGCGCTTCCTCGCTCGAAACACGGCGCGCCGAAAGCAGCAGATCCATCGCATTGGCGTGGCCGACGATGCGCGGCAACATCCAGCTGATGCCGTGCTCGGCGATCAGCCCGCGCCGCGCGAAGGCCGTCGTGAACACGGTGTTGTCGGCTGCAAAACGCAGGTCGCAATAAAGCGCATGGACGAGACCGATGCCGGCGGTCGCGCCGTTGAGCATGGCGATGACGGGCTTCTTGATCGACGGATAGAAGCCGTAGCGCGTCTGCCAGTCGGGCCGGCGGTTCATGTCGAACGGCGGCAGGTTCGTTGCGCGCCTGACGTCATCGGGATCGAGGCCCTTCAGTGCATCCATGTCGGCGCCGGCACAGAAGGCGCGGCCGGCGCCTGTCAGCACGATGACACGGACATTGTCGTCGGCGTTTGAGGCTTCCATCGCATGACGCACGTCGCGCTCCATCACCGGCGTCCAGGCATTCATGCGATCGGGGCGATTGAGCGTGATGGTCGCGATCTTGTCGCTCACCTCATAGAGAATGTGTTCGTAGCCCATGACGCTCTCCCTTTGCTGCCGGCACGCGTTCGCGCGCGCTCGTTACGAACGAGCCTAGCATATCCAGGGATGGGAGAAGGACTTGCGCCAAGGCCTTATGCGAAGAACCTGCGCGAAGGCGCGGGTTACTCGGCGGCTTGCGCCAGCACCGGCCGGCGCGCCAGCCAGCCGTCGATGAAATGGTCGAGCCAGGCGCGCTCCGCCGCGTCATACACGGCCCGGTCCGCAAAGTGATGATGTCGCTCGCGCGCGCCGGGTGCGTTCAGGCCATCATAGCCGCGCGTGGTCCAGCAATGCATCATCGCGTAGGTCACATCGGGATGAAACTGCACGCCGAAGGCATTGCCGGCGCGATAGGCCTGGATCGGAAAATCATCGCCTTCCGCAAGCAGTTCGGCACCGACGGGCAACGTGAATCCCTCGCGGTGCCAGTGATAGACTTGCGCCGGCCAGTCCGGGCAGAGCGCGTGTCCCGCCGCCGTCGGACGAATCGGGTAATAGCCGATCTGGGTCAGCGCCTCCGCATGCGGCTCGACGCGAGCCCCGAGCTGCATCGCCAGCATCTGCGCGCCCAGGCAGATGCCGAGGAACGGTCGCTGTTCGCGAAGCGGAATTTCGATCCAGTCGATCTCGCGGCGGATGTAGTCGTCGGGATCGTTGGCGCTCATCGGGCCGCCGAAGAACACGGCGCCGGCATGCCGGTCGAGGGTTTCGGGCAGGGGATCGCCGAAGCGGGGACGACGGATGTCGAGGCGATGGCCGAGCGCGCGCAGCGCATTGCCGACGCGGCCGGGTGTCGAGGATTCCTGGTGCAGAACGATCAGAACCGGCAACCGGCTTTCGGAGGCGGCGGCGCTCGGCGCCTTCTTTCGGAAGGGCACCACTCCTGCGCCACCAAACCTGTCCGTCCGGAACGACATGGCCTCTGCGAGTGCTATCGGTTCAGACCGCCAGCATAGCTAAGCGATGGTTAACATCGTGTGAGTTTGCGCACACATGCCGCACTACTGAAGCAAGCTCCGGGCCACTACGGTCGCGAAGGGCTGTCTTCAAAGCGTTTTCGAGCGAAGTGGATACCGGTTCGCGTGAAGAAAACGCGTCAAAACAAGAAATCTAGTGCCTCTGCCGCTGGAACCGGCTGGTGGCGGACAGGATGAAGCCGCGCGGAAAGAATCGCAGCGCGAACGGCACAATCTTGATGCCGAGACCCGGCAGCACTGCCCGTTTGTTCGCCATCAGGCCGTGATAGGCCTGCCTGGCAACATCGGGCGCCGAAACGTTGAGAAGCGCCGTATTGTGTCCGGACCCGACACCAGCGCGGGCCTGGAATTCGGTCGGCACCGGACCCGGGCAAAGCACGGTGACGCGAACGCCCCGCGGCGCGAGCTCTGCCCGCAGCGCCTCGGTGAGTGAAATCACATAGGCCTTGGAGGCGTAGTAGACGGCCATGCCGGGGCCGGGCAGAAAGCCGGCAACCGATCCGACATTCAGAAGTCCGCCCTTGTTCCTGATGAGCTGATCGGCAAAGCGCAGCGACAGATCCGTCAGCGCCCGCACGTTGACATCGACAATACCGACCTGCTCGGCGCGGTCGCACTCGATGGCATCGCCGAACACACCAAAGCCGGCATTGTTGACGAGATGATCGAGCTCGACGTCTTCGGCTTTGAGGGCTGCGGCGATCTTCTCGCCGGCGTCCGCGTCCTGAAGATCGCAGGCGATCACGATCGGCTTCTTGCCGCCCTTGCCGGCGAGCTCATTGGCGAGCGCCTCCAGCCGGTCGGCCCGTCGCGCCGTCAGTGCGAGGCGGTGTCCGTTGGCGGCGAACACGCGCGCCAGCTCCGTGCCTATGCCCGCCGAGGCACCGGTGATCAACGTTACCCGCTCAGTCACGATCGATGTCTCTTGAATTGAAGTTTTTGGTCCCGCAATGGCGGAACGAGAGCATAGGCCGTGCGCGACAGGCAAGCGGCACCCGCCGCATGGCCGCTTGAGCGGACATCAGGGTAAGCAGAAAATCCGGGAATTTACGGGCAAATCCGGGAGGAGATCGCCCACATTAAAGTTTCGTCATGTGATCAACACAACCGGCCGTCGGCCGGTTTGCGCGGATCAACCGCTCACGGCGCTGTCCTGCACCTGCCCGCCGGCACGCTCCGCAACCGCGTGCTTGAGCTCGATCCGGTCGCGCTGGGAGATCCCGAGCAGGTCGGAGGCGCGCCAGACGACGTTGTCCTCGAACTCAGAGACCTGGCCGTCGGCATAGACCAGCTCCCACATCATCTGCACGATGCGCTTGCGGCCCGCTTCGTCGAGCGAGCGCATGATGACGCTGGTGAAATGGTAGAGATCGACGGCGTCGCCCTCGACCTGGGTCGCATCGGTGATCAGACGATCCGCCGCGCCGCGATCGAGCCCGAAATGGCTTTCGATCAGGCTGTGCAGCTTGCGCTGCTCGGCCGCGCTCGGCTGGCCGTCCAGCGAGACCACGTGGACCAGCAATGCAGTGGCCGCGAGCCGATAATCGCTGTCGCCGAATGCGCGGTCCTGAGCCTGGGGGGCAACAATGTCGGCGATGAATTGGCGCAGGCCGTCGAGCATAAGGTCCTACCAAAATCGATGCCGCCGCGGGATGCGGCGGCTACCAGCATTATATGAGTGGGAAACTCAACCGGCGCAACGTGCGTCAGTTTCGCGCGTGCATTACGTTTCGGCAATCTGGGCGAGGAGCGAGCCAAGCCTTCCAATGTCGTCCCGGCGAAGGCTACCCATACATCTTGCCCGTTTCAGAAATCACGCGGTATGGGTCCCGGCCCCCGTGCGCAATTGCGCACTCGGCCGGGACGACGTATGGAGTCACGGTATCTCGTACACCAGCATCTTGTCGGCGATGCCGCGCAGCGCGGCCTGTTTCTGGATCGGCTTGATCTCGCGCTGCTGGAGGAGTTCGGCGACCGCCGGCGCATCCGCCACCGGCCCAGTGATATGGATCTCCTGCGCGGTCGACAGGCTCTGCACGCGCGCGGCGATGTTGACGGTCTGGCCGAAATAATCCTGCCGCTCGTTGAGCATCACCGCGAGGCACGGGCCCTCATGGATGCCGATCTTGACGATGAGGTCGGTGGTGCCGCGCTGCTTGTTGAGCTCGTCCATCGCCGCGCGCATCCGCAGACCCGCGACGATCGCATGTTCGGGACGGACGAAGGTCGCCATCACGGCATCGCCGATGGTCTTCACCACCGCGCCTTTCTCTGAGGAGATGATCTCGAGCAGCGCATGGAAATGCGCGCGCACCAGATCGAACGCGGCGAGGTCACCGACGCGCTCGTACAGCGCGGTCGAGCCCTTCAGATCGGTGAACAGGAACGTCAGCGAGGTGATCTGGAGCCGCTGATCGAGGCTGAGATTGTCCGCCTTGAACACGTCGCGGAACGTCTGGTTCGACAGCATCCGCTTGGCCGTGAGAAACGGCTTGCGCTTGCCGATGAGATGATGAAGCGCCTCGGCCGCGATGAACACCGACGGCAGCACGCGCACGCCGGCCTGGTTCTCCAGCGACAGCCGCAACGGGCCGGGCCGCATCACCGTGGTCCCCGTCGGCGCCTGCACCTTGTTGTACATGATGGCGAGCTGCTGGCGGTCCTTGGTCGGCTCGCCCTGGACGTCGATGAAATGGGCGGCGTGCGTCACCGGCTCGAAGATGATGACGAAATCGCCCGGCAGCTGCAGCGACATGGTCGCCTTCTCGCCGGCCGGCAGCTCCATCGTGTCCAGCGTGACCTCGTTGGCGAGCGTCGCAAACGATTCCTTGTTGAAGTCGACGCCGGAGCTCCAGAACACCTGCTTGAAATATTCCCACACCGGAAGCGTATCGGGATCGTGTGCCGCGATGCGCCGGACGCGCGGGTTCACCGTGAAGGACACCTCGACCTGGTCGTCGACGGAGGCCTTGTAGCCGCAGGCGCAGAGCGCGCAGTGGTAATCATCGGGCTTGAGCGCCTTCAGGGTCGAGTGCGCCCCGAGCACGCCGCCGCAGCCCGGACAGAGCACATTCCAGCCGAGATCGAACAACCCGAGCCGCGCCGAATGCAGGAAGGCCGAGATCACGTGCTCCTCGTCGAGACCGTGCTGCGTGGAGAAATCGAGCACGTTGACGCGGTTGAGCTCGTGATCCTCGCCATGCTCGATGAGATCCGCAATCGCATCGACCACCTTCGCATCGGCGGTCTGCTTCAGAACGGAAAACTGGGCCTGGATGTCGCTCATGGCGGGGCTCTATCTCGGTTGAATCACGCCATCGGTCAGACGAGCACCTGTCATCGACGCGTGATGCGGAACAAGGGTGAGTGGTCCGGCTGGGTCGTGACGACGCCATGCGGAATCACGGGAGTCTCGTCGGCCAACTCGACACGGAAGGCGCCGATCAGCCGGGCCAGCGCCAGCACGGATTCGGCCTGCGCAAACGGCGCGCCGATGCAGACGCGCGGACCGGCGCCGAACGGCAGATAGGCGAAGCGGTCGGGCGCCTCCCTCGACATGAAGCGCTTTGGGATGAACGCGTTCGGCTGATCCCACAGCTTCTCGTGCCGGTGCAGCAGCCACGGCGCGATCATGATGATGTCACCCTTGCCGATCTCGATGCCGGCCGCGTTGTCCTTCTCGCGCGCGGCCCGCGCGACCAGGAACGCGGGCGGATAGAGCCGCATCGTCTCCTCGATCACGGCGCGGGTGAATTTCTGGCGATCGATATCGGCCATGCTGTCGAGATGTTCGTCCCGTGTCTCGGAGGCGACTTCCTCCTGCGTCTCCGGATCGAGTGCGAGCAGATAGAGCGCCCAGAACAGCGCCGCCGCCGTGGTCTCGTGACCGGCGAGAATCATGGTCGCGACCTCGTCGATGAGCTGCGCGTCGGAAAAGCCCTTGCCCGTTTCGGGATCGCGCGCCTCGTCCATGAGATCGAACAGGTCGCGCGGCGGCGCGCCGTCCTTCTTGCCCATTTGGCGCCGCTCGGCGATCAGCATCGAAACGAACTCGGTCCAGCGCTTGCGGAAGCGGGCGCGAGCCCGATCCATCGGGGTCGGCCAGGACACCGGCAGCAGCATGTCGAGGAAGTAGGGACGCCCGAGCCGCTCGCCATATTCCATGACGAAGTTGCGCAAGGTGGCGCCATGCTGATCCATGCCGAACGAGAACATCGTGCGTCCGGCGATCTCGAGCGTCATGCGCTGCATGACCTCGCGCAGGTCGACCGGCTCGCTTGTGCGCGCGTCGAGCTTGGCGATGGTCTCGTCGAGCACCGCCGTCATGTGCGGAACGAGGTTTGCGGTCGCGCGCGGCGTGAAGGCCGGCGCGAGCGTGCGGCGCTGAAACGTCCAGGAATGACCCTCTGCGATCAGAAGGCCCTCACCGAGCACCGGACGCAGCATGCGGATGCCGGCCGGCGTGCGCGTGTAGTTTTCGTAATTGGTGAGCAGGACATGCCGGATCGCATCCGGCTGGTTCAGGATGAAGCTGTTGCGGAAGACGAAGCGGCCCGGGATGACCTCTTCCTCGTAGGCACGCTGCCCCCAGGTGGCGATCATGTTGCGTCGGATCACCGCGAGCTTAGCAAGGAACGACATGTTGTCGGGCGCACGCGGCGGGGCCGGAGGGACGATGGGCCGACGCACACTGGCGATATTCATGGCTCTCTCCCGCAGATCTGGCGCAAATGAATAGCTAGTAAGTCATCTCGGCAATCGCAATCCTGTTCTCGGCGGCCGGCCAGAGGCGTGCCACAATCCGTTCTTCGCCGAACTGGGCCACGATGTTACGCCCGATCTCGGCGGCCGGAAGCCGCAATGTTGCTGCCGCATCGGTGGGCACACCCGGCTTGACGTCGGCGGGCTCCTTGCCGTCGAACAGCACCACGTCCCGTGGCAGGCCGAAATAGCCGCGCGGACGCGACATGATCACGATCGCGCCGGCGTCCTTGTCCGCCTGCCCGAGCGGGCGCGCGGGCCGGAGGTGCACGACGTCGGACGAGCGCGGGAAGGGTGAACGATAGAAGTGCGTGGTCGGCGCATCCGGCGCTGCCAGGACGAATTCGAGCGACCAGGCGGGATCGACCTGCGCCGGGCCCCAACGGCCGTCGGCGCCGGTCTTCGCGCTGTGCACGGCACCGCCCTTGCGCTCACCGGTATCGGGGTCGACGCGAAAGATCTCGACGGTTGCACCCGCCACCGGGCGGTTGGTCGATACGCCGCCGGGCGTGCCAGTGACGAGACCGCTCAGGCGGACACTCTGCTCCGGCACGACCGCAATTCGCTGGGGCTCGCGTCCGGCAATGAACTTGTAGATCTCGCGGAAAGCGCGCGGATGGAACGCCACCTCGCGATGATCGAGCGCGCCGAGCACGAGATTGGTCGCACCCTTCAGCTCCGGCCCCTCATTGGTGACGCCGGTCGGCGTGCCGGGTTTGCCGATGAAGCGGCCGTCGGCTTGCGCGTATTTGTCCATGCCGTCGCTGCGCAAGGTGAGGAAGGCGACCCCTGGCGTCACCTCGCTCTCCCCCTCGTTCAAACCGCGCAGGAACGGCCCGCGGCCGTTGAACTCGTTTCCAAGCTGGTCGTCGGTCGCGAACACACCGTGATTGGGCGTGCCAGACAGCACGGCGTGGCTGACATCACCGGCACCGCCGCTTCTGATGACGTTGCGGATCGCGTTGCCGCCGCGCGAACTGCCGACCAAGGCCACGCGCGGAACTCCAGTCCGGCGCTTCAGCTCAGCGATGGCGGCGGCGAGCTCGCGGCGCTGGTCCTCCGTCGAGGAGCGGTTCGCCTGCTCGACCTTGTCGTCGCTGCGCGCCAGCGGATCGGTGAAATTGATCGCCATCATGCGATCGCGCCCGATGCCGTTGGATTCCATCCGCCACAAGGTCGTCATCCAGAGCGCGTCGTAGTCGCCGTTGCCGTGGACGAACAGGATCGGCGGCACTTCCGCGTTTTGCACGGCGGGCGCCGTCTGGGCCAGCGCGCCCATCCGCAGGCTCGCAGCCGCGAAGGGCAAGCTGCCCGCCCCCAGCAGGATCGTCCGTCGCGACAGCCTCATCTATTCCTCCCCGGCAAAACCATCTTTGCACCGCTTATACCGGCCTAACCACTGGACAGCGAAGGACTTTCGCGGGCATCACTGACTTTGCCGGAATCACCCGAAGACCACTTCTGCCAGCCCAAATGGAAGGGGATATGACCGAGCAGCCGAACCGTCAGAAATTCGCCGGCGAGGGCATCGCCGCCCCCCTGCGGTTCACCGTATTCCGGCGCATCTGGCTCGCCAGCCTGCTCTCCAATCTCGGCCTCCTGATCCAGGGCGTGGGCGCAGCCTGGGCGATGACGCAGATGGCGGCCTCGGCGGACAAGGTGGCGCTGGTGCAGACTGCCCTGATGCTGCCGATCATGCTGATCTCGATGCCGGCCGGCGCCATCGCCGACATGTATGACCGCCGCATCGTGACGCTGATCTCGCTGGCGATCGCGCTCACCGGCGCGACCGCGCTGACGGCACTGGCCTGGCTCAAGCTGATCACCCCGGAATTGCTGCTCGTCTTCTGCTTCGTCGTCGGCAGCGGCAATGCGTTGTTTGGGCCGGCGTGGCAATCCTCGGTCAGCGAGCAGGTGCCACAGGAAGCCCTGCCGTCGGCCGTCGCGCTGAACGGCATCAGCTACAACATCGCGCGCAGCTTCGGTCCCGCGGTCGGCGGCGTCATCGTCGCCTCGCTCGGCGCGGTGGCGGCGTTTGCCTGCAATGCGGTCCTCTATCTGCCGCTGCTGGCGGTGCTGCTGCTCTGGCGCCGCTCGGTCGAGCCCTCGCGCCTGCCGCGGGAGAAGCTCAACCGCGCCATGGTGTCGGGCTTCCGCTACATCACCAATTCGCCGCCGATCAAGATCGTGCTGCTGCGCACGCTGGTGATGGGCCTGATCGGCGGCGCCATCATGGCGCTGATGCCGCTCATCGCGCGCGACCTCTTGCATGGCGGCGCGCAGACCTACGGCATCATGCTCGGCGCTTTCGGCATGGGCGCGGTGGTCGGCGCGCTCAACATCCACGAATTGCGCAAGCGCATGAGCGGCGAGGCCGCGATCCGCGCCTGCACCATCTCGATGGCGTTCGCGATGGCCGCCCTCGCCGTGAGCACCGAGCCGGTGCTGACGGCCACCGCGCTGGTGCTCGCCGGCGCGGTGTGGATGGCGGCGGTCGCGCTGTTCAATATCGGCGTACAGCTCTCTGCGCCGCGCTGGGTCGCCGGCCGGTCGCTCGCGGCATTCCAGGCCTCGATCTCCGGCGGCATCGCGATCGGCGCCTGGGGCTGGGGCCATCTCACCGACTATGCCGGCGTCGAGGTCGCGCTGCTCGTTGCCGCCGGTCTGATGCTGCTCTCGCCGCTGCTCGGAATCTGGCTCACGATGCCGCGCGTCGGCGCCCGCAACGAGGATGCCGAGGTGCTGGCCGATCCCGAGGTGCGGCTGTCGCTCACCGGCCGCAGCGGACCGCTGGTGGTCGAGATCGAGTATCGCGTCGCCCAGGAGAACGCGCGCGCCTTCCACAATGTGATGCAGGATGTGCAGCTCTCACGGCAGCGCAACGGCGCCTATGGCTGGTCGATCGCGCGCGACATTGCCGATCCCGAATTGTGGACCGAGCGCTATCACTGTCCGACCTGGTTCGACTACTTGCGCCAGCGCAACCGCTCGACCCTGTCCGAGCGCGCGCTGCATCAGCAGGCGATCGATTTCCACATCGGCCCCGAGCCGGTGCGCGTACGCCGCATGCTGGAGCGTCCGTTCGGCTCGGTGCGCTGGAAGGACGAGACACCGGACCGCGCCGGCGGCGAAGTGCTGCCCGTGGTCGCAACCGCGGCGGGGAGCAGCACGTAGGTATTGTGAATTCGTAGCCCGGATGGAGCGTAGCGCAATCCGGGGCAGTCTCGCCGCAGGAGAGAATCCCGGATTTCGCTGCGCTCCATCCGGGCTACGGGAATCCTTACTGCCCGTGGTCCGTCAGCACCTTGTCGCAGGCCTTGCTGAGGCGGGTGCGATTCTGCTTCAGGCACGCCAGCACGGCACCATCGCCATTGTTCATCACGGCACGGCAGAAGCGGCTGACATCGCGCGCGCAGGCGTCGTGTCCGGGCTGCTGTTGCGCGGACGCGGCGGATGCGCACAAGAGCAGGGAAATAACGAAAAGAAATCTGGTCATCGCATAATGCCTCTTACCCGGAACAATGTGCGGGCGAAGCTAGTGCGACGATCCCTCAGCCGCAACGGCTTTATTGGCAGGCTGCATGACACCGCCGCGTGGCCCCGGCCTGACGCCGGGGCGCATCGCGAGGGGAGCTAACCGACGCAACGATCGCAGTGCCGCTCTTACTGCTTGTCCTGCGCGTCAGCGACCTTGCGTGAGGCGCCCTTGGCGAGGTCCTTGTCCATCACCGCGCGGCAGCCGGCGCTCAGATCGGAGCGATGCTTGATCATGCACGCGGTGATCTTCGGGATGTTGGGGATCTCCGACGAGCACAGGCGGAAGGCATCGCCAGTGCACATCTGCTGCGCTTCGGCCGTGAAGGCGAAGCTCGAGGTCGTCGAGACGATCGAAACGAGGGCGGCAACGCCCAGCGCCAGGCCGGTGTCGCGGATCTTGCTACTCAGGGATTTGGTCGTGCAGGACGTCGTCATTTGAAGCTCCCATTGGCGCCGCCATAGCGGGCCCGTTGTTAATGGGAACTACGATGCTCCGGCAAAACCGTTTCCACTGTGATGACGGTCACGAGCGGCCCGCCTTCTGTGACGTCGGTCACTTTGTGCACCCCGCTGAAATTCCTCCGCATCCGCTGTCGTGTTGGTGTCACGTTAACTGTTCCTTCGCATTAATGGCTCGTCGCGCGGGAAATTCCGCCGGTTTGGTTGCGTAATTGGAAAGAGTAGCGATGCGTAATGCGTTGGGCCTGATGCTGGCCAGTGTAGTTGCGGCGGTCGTGATCGCCGCCGGCGGTTGGTTTTATTATTCCGCGAGCGCCGATCAGGGCGCTCCCAAGACAGTTGCCGCCCGTGCCGCCGATCCATTGCCGGCACAGGCGAAAATCGCCGCCCGGGACGACGTCGCGACCACCGCGACGATCGCGGCGAAGCCGACGGCCGTTGCCCAGGCACCAGCGCCTGCGCCCGCCCCGGTCGCGCTAGTTCAGCCGAAGCAGGCCTGCGCCAATCCGAACGCGCTGGGTGTGTCCCGCGTGGTCGAGATCGACACGACAGGCGGTCCGGGCTTCGGCTTCGAGCATTTCAAGCAGTTCGACTTCCTGACCGACAAGGAGGTCGTGCTGACCTTCGACGACGGTCCATGGCCGGTCAACACGCCCGCGGTGCTGAAGGCGCTCGCGGATGAATGCACCAAGGGCCTGTTCTTCTCGGTCGGCAAGCACGCGACCTACCATCCGGAAATCCTGCGCCAGGTGCTGGCCCAGGGCCACACGGTCGGCACGCACACCTGGTCGCATGTCAACCTGAACAGCAAGAAGATGACGGAGCAGCAGGTCAAGGACGAGGTCGAGAAGGGTTTTAGCGCGGTGCGGTTCGCGCTCGGCACCAACCCGGCACCGTTCTTCCGCTTCCCGCAGCTTCAGCACAATCCGGCGATGGTGACCTATTTCGGCAGCCGCAACGTCGCGATGTTCTCGACCGACATCGACTCCTTCGACTTCAGGAAGGGTGCGACGCCGGAGAAGATCGTCGAGACCGTGATGACCAGGCTCGACAAGCTCGGCAAGGGCATCATCCTGATGCACGACTTCCAGAAGCACACCGGTGAAGCGATGCCCGCATTGCTCGCGCGGCTCAAGGCCGGCGGCTACAAAGTCGTGCAGATGAAGGCCAAGACGACCTTCCAGACGCTGCCGGAATATGACGAGGCTCTGATGAAGGACATGAAGGTGCCGACTGCCAGCACGAACACGCGCCCGATCTCGAGCGTGGTGCAGACGGTCTCGCAGTAAGCTCGATCGAAACGCCTCCTCAAGACATCATGGCCGGGCTGTTGCCCGGCCATTTGCTTTTCTGGGGCGAGCAACCGCTTACCAGTAGATGCCGTGGTGATGCAGCTCGCTGATGATGCGGCGTTCGGTCGAGCTGCGCGTGTGCTTCGGCTTGTCCGCCTTCGCCGTGGTCTTGGCGGCGGGCTGTGGTCGGCAAATGCGCTGATAGCGATGTGATGGATCAAGGCGCTGGTGCCGCAAGAGGGATTCGAACCCCCGACCCCGTCATTACGAATGACGTGCTCTACCGACTGAGCTATTGCGGCGAACCCTGCCGGGACCGGAGCGATGCCGGTCCCGATACGCGCGCCCCTGATATCGGGCATGGCCCGAATTGGCAAGGACAAGCGGCGCCCGAAATGCGCCTCACGCGCCCCAGCGGGACCAGAATCCGCGCCAGCCGCCGGCCTGGGCCTTTGCATGGGCCTTAGGCGTGCCGATTTGTTCCGTAAATTCATCGCTCGGCCCCTCGTCATCGATCCCGGGATCATCGGGCGCACGGACGATCGGGATGACGGCGGGGATCGGGGCGGGGGCGGGCTTGCCGAGGTCGGCGCGGGTCCGGAACACCGGGGTTGCCGCCGGCGGCGATGATTCGGCGGGCTCGGGGGCCGGATTGACCGGCTCGGCAGGGGCCACCGCCGGCTCGTCCTTGACGGCTTCCTTGACGGCCTCCTTGGCCGTTTCCTTGGTCTCAGGGGGCGAATTGTCCTGGGCGGCCGGCATCGGGGCTGGTGCAGTCACGACCGGTTCCACCGGGCTCTGGCTCGGGCTTGCCGTCACCCGCTTC
Source organism: Bradyrhizobium sp. CCBAU 45389 (assembly GCF_028128625.1). Taxonomy (NCBI): domain Bacteria; kingdom Pseudomonadati; phylum Pseudomonadota; class Alphaproteobacteria; order Hyphomicrobiales; family Nitrobacteraceae; genus Bradyrhizobium; species Bradyrhizobium sp. CCBAU 45389. The sequence continues at coordinate 43,364 of NZ_LBIY01000085.1, forward strand.
GGCGGCGGGGCGGCCAGCATGGCCTCCTCGAAGGCCGAGGATTCGATCGTGGTTCCCTTGTCCGAGGGCAGGCTCGCGACCGGTGTCTGCCACTGGAAGGCATCGAGCCGGCCGGTGACCGGGGAGACCGGGCGCCAGCGATCGCTGACATAGCCGTCCGCGGTCCAGGCCGGATCGTGGCGGGCGCGCACCGCGCGCAGGGTCCAGGCGCGGGCACGGCCGCTATCACCATGCTCGGCGCGCTCGATCTCGGCCATCAGCAGCGCCACGCGCTGGGTCGGATCGTTGAGATAGGGCGCCAGCACCTCGCGTCCGCGGGCGAACTCCGTGGCATCGATCGCCGCGCGCGCGATCGCGAGCTGGCCCTCGACATGGCCGGGCTTGTCGGAGGGCGTCTTGGCCGCGAGCGTCTCGACCCGCTGCAGGCGCTGCCGCGCGGAATCGCCGAGCTTCACATGGGCATAGGCCTCGGCGAGATCGGGATGCGGATTGGCGAGCCAGGCCGTTTCGACCAGCTTCATGGCGCGGCGCACCTGATGCGCCTCGCTCTCGAATTTTGCGGCGAGCACCGCGGCCGGCACCAGCGTCGGCGCGAGCTTGATCGCCTCCATCACGCTCTCGCGTGCAACGTCGCGGTCCATCTTTTCCAGTTCCAGCGCGCGCGCCGTGAGCAGCACGCCGCGCTGGCGGCGATAGGCCGGCTTGTCGATCAGGCCCGCGGACAGATTCGAATCGAGGATCGCGAGCGCACCGCTCCAGTCGCCGCGGGCGCATCGGAAGCCGAGTACCGCATGCGAGGCCCAGGTCGAGGACGGCGACAGCTTGATCGCTTCTTCCGCGATCATCACGGCACCGACCGCATCGTCGGCGCGCTGCGCTTCGATGAACAGGCCGCGCAGGCCGAGCAGGCGCGTATCCTCGCGCTCGGCCATGGCGCGGAAGACGCGCTGGGCCTCGTCGCGATTGCCGTCGAGCTGGGCCGATTGCGCATGCAGCAGCAGCGCGAGCGGATCGTTCGGCGCGTGCCGCCGCGCCGCGTCGGCGTGCCGGCGCGCGAGCGCGGTGTCACCATGGCCGATCGCGAGCAGGCCGTGGGTGATGGCGTGGCGACCGCGCGCATGGCGCTTCTCGTGACGGCGACGGCGCATGCGGCCCGGCATACGCCAGAGCATCGTCAGGATGCTCCAGAGGAGCACGATTGCGACCGCAAAAAGCCCAAGCAAGAGCACGAACACCGGAATGCTCGGTGAGGCCCGAAAACCGCCCCAGGTCATCACGACATCGCCGGGCTGGTCGGCAACCCAGGCCGCCCCGGCGCCGGCGAGTGCAATCAGGACAAGGAAAAGGACGATGCGAAGCATGGCGATCCCTATTACGCGCCGATTGTTGCGCGAATCTTATTGAGCAGATTTGGCGAGATCCGCCATGGCATCGTCGGCGAATTTACGGGAGGCGGCGAGCGCGGCGTCGCGGGCGTCGGTCTTGTCGAGCCAGGCCTGCGCCGGCGCCCGATCGGCCTCGGGCAGCGTCTTCAGCTCCCGCCGCGCCTCGACGAAATCGTTGCGCAGCGCCGCAGCCGTCACCCGCGCGACGATGGCGCCGCGATCGTTGCCGACGCCGTCGGTACGCTCGATGCGCACGAGTTTCGATGCGCCCGCCTGAAGACGCTCGACGATGCCGGCATTCGCGGCCGGGGCTTCCGCCGGCGGCGACAATTTCGGCACGATGTTGAGCAGCTCGCGGCTCAGCGCGACCGGCGTCGGGATGCCCGACGATGCAAACGCATCGAGCGGCTTCAGCATGTCGGGCTTGGCGGCGAGCGAACGCGCCGTGGACAGCTGCGACTGATAGGGATCGCCATGGCGCACCGCGACGTCGAGCAGGGCCGCCGCCACCACAAAGCGCAGCGGCTTGTCATCGATCGCTTTTGCATCGGCGATCTTCTCGCCCTGCTGCGCGAGCTCGGCGCGTTCGGTCTTGCTGGCGCGCTCGAGCTGCGCGATGCGGTCGGTGAGCGCGGCAATATCGGGCGCGGCGGGGCGCGGCGCGGATTTGCTATCGTTCAGCGCGCTCGCGGTCTTGTCGGACTGCGCGCGCAAATTGGCGATGTCGCTGCGCAGGGCGCTCGCCGACTTCTCCAGCGCGTCGATCCGTGCGGCCACGGCCGGATCGGCGACGGGCTTGCCGGCCTTGGCCTCGACAGCGGCGACGCGACCGCTGAGTGTATCCACCGTCGCGCTTGTCACTTGCGGCGCGGCCGGCGGCGCCTGCACCGCGGGCCAGCCCAGCATCCAGCCGACCCCGATCACGACCGCTGCGGCCACTGCACCGGAGAACGGCGCGATGACCCAGGGGGAAATCGGCCGCGAGGCGGAAGCGGGCGCAACGGAAGGCTGCTCCTCGGCTGACTCTGGGTGGGGCTCGGGCTTGGCCTCCTCGACCTTGACCTCTTCAGGCGCGGCCTGCTCGGCCGCCGGCTGAGCCTCGGGCTCGCCCGCCACCTCCTGCGGCTGGGTCGAGACTTCGGTGGCCTCCAGATCGATGGTGGGCGGGGTGCGCTTGGCACGACCGGTGTCGGGAGCCAATCCTGCGTCTTCAGGCTTGTCGTCGGCCATCGTGACGGTTCCTCACACTTCCATACCTTGCACAGATCCTGACATAGATCCTTGGCAAACATCCTTGGCAAATAGCCTTAGGCGGCCCCGATTGCGTCGGATTCGGCCCGACCTCTTACGCCAAACGGGTACGCAAAGCACGCTCCAAGGTATCAAATAAGGCATTTTCGTCCGGCGTCGCGGCCACCAGAACCTGCGACGCGCCGGCATCGCGCAACACGCCGGCGACCGTCTCGGACAGGCAGCATTGCGGGATCGCCAGCGCCGAAATTTCGACGCCTTCATCCCGCGCCGCATCCAGGAACGCCCGTGCGCTGCGCCGGGAGTAGTGCAGCACCGCCTCGACCCCGTGGGCGGCAAAGCCCTCGCAGACCTCGCGTGGCAGATGCTTGACCGGGGCCATGCGATACGTGGTCTGCGTCACCACGTTGAATCCTTCCGCACCGAGCTCACCGCCGAGATCGCGCGACAGATCCGCGCCGGCAAGATAAAGCAGCGTGCTTTTCTTCTTCAGCACCTTGTCGCGCGCGCTTCGCACGACCTTGTCGCGCAAGGCCGCGGCATCGCCGCCGGCGACGATGACCTCGCCAAAGCCGGCGTCGCGCGCGGCAGAGGCGGTGTGCTCACCGACCGCGAACAGCGGCAGCTCCAGAAGGCCAAGGTCCCGCAATTGCACCGCGACGGCGCGGATCGCATTGGCAGACGTCACGATGACCGCGCCATAGCCCGCTTCACTCTCGTCGTGGAAGGCGACGGGCTCGAACTTGAGCACCGGCGCCAACAGCACCACATGCCCCCGTGCGCGCAGATTTTCCGCCGTCGCCTCATTGTCGGGATGCGGCCGTGTGACAAGAATGGACATCGCTGGTGTTCCCGAAGCGCGTGACGGTGACGCATTCGCCGGGATGGCTGCGCGTGACGATTGCGCAAGCCGACCCCGGAATGCTACCGGACTTACCAGAACTCTGCTTTATGGATCAGTGCAAGGGCGCAAATTGGATAACGATTCGCCAATGCTGGTATTGGGTATCGAAACCACCTGCGACGAGACCGCCGCGGCGGTGATCGAGCGCGCGCCTGACGGCAGTGGCAAGATCCTGTCCAACATCGTGCGGTCGCAGGTCGAGGAGCATGCCCGCTTCGGCGGCGTGGTGCCGGAGATCGCCGCGCGCGCGCATGTCGACGTGCTCGACGGGATCATCGACCGTGCCATGCACGAGGCCGGCATCGACTATGCCCAGCTCGACGGCGTCGCCGCGGCCGCGGGGCCTGGGCTGATCGGCGGCGTCATCGTCGGGCTCACCACCGCGAAGGCGATCGCGATGGTGCATGACACGCCGCTGGTCGCGGTGAACCATCTCGAAGCGCATGCGCTGACGCCGCGCCTCACCGACGGAATCGATTTTCCCTACTGCCTCTTCCTCGCCTCGGGCGGCCATACCCAGATCGTGGCGGTCACCGGCGTCGGCGAGTATGTGCGGCTCGGCACCACCGTTGACGACGCCATCGGCGAAGCCTTCGACAAGGTCGCGAAGATGCTGGGCCTGCCTTATCCAGGCGGCCCGCAGGTCGAGCGCGCGGCCGCAAGCGGCCATGCCACGCGCTTTGCTTTCCCGCGGCCGATGCAGGGGCGGCCCGACGCCAATTTCTCGCTGTCCGGATTGAAGACGGCCGTCCGCACCGAAGCGAGCCGGCTCGCCGAGATCACGACGCAGGACATCAGCGATCTCTGCGCGAGCTTCCAGGCCGCGGTGCTGGATTCAACCGCCGACCGGCTCAGCGTCGGCCTCAAGCTTTTCCGCGAGCAGTTCGGCGCGCCGCGCGCGCTCGTGGCCGCCGGCGGCGTCGCCGCCAATCAGGCGATCCGCGGCGCGCTGCACGACGTCGCGCGGCAGGCGGGGACGCAATTGATCATGCCGCCGCCGGCGCTCTGCACCGACAATGGCGCGATGATCGCATGGGCCGGCGCCGAGCGCCTCGCGCTGGGCATGACCGACACGATGGAGGCGCAGCCGCGCGCGCGCTGGCTGCTCGACGCCAATGCCACGGCGCCCGCCGGCTACGGCAAGACGCGGGCGGGATACTGACGATGACCGCGTTCCAATCCGTTGCGGTGATCGGAGCGGGTGCCTGGGGAACGGCGCTGGCGACGGTGGCGGCGCGGGCAGGGCGGAGCGTCACGCTGTGGGCGCGCAACGCGGAGCATGCAACGCGGATCGCCTCGACACGCGACAATCCGCGATTGCCCGGCGTGCGGATCGCGCCGGAGATCGTGGTGACGAGCGATCTGGCGGTCGCCGCGCACGCGGAGATGCTGCTGATCGCAACGCCGGCGCAGCATCTGCGCGGCGCGGTCAACATGCTGGCCTCGCACATCACGACGCCGGTACCGATCATCGCCTGCGCCAAGGGCATCGAGCACGGCACCCATAAATTCATGACCGACGTGATCGCGGAGGCCGCGCCGCACGCGCAACCGGCGATTCTGTCGGGTCCGAGCTTTGCCGACGACGTCGCACGCGGCCTGCCGACGGCGGTGACATTGGCGGCGAAGGACGAGGTGTTGGCGAGCGGCCTGGTGCATGCGCTGGGCTCACCGACATTCCGCCCCTATCACTCCACCGACATCCGCGGCGTCGAGATCGGCGGCGCGGCCAAGAACGTGCTGGCGATCGCGGTCGGCATTGCGGTCGGGCGCAAGCTCGGCGCCTCGGCCCAGGCGGCGCTGACGACCCGCGGCTTTGCCGAGCTGACGCGCCTAGGCCGCGCGCTCGGCGCGCGCAGCGAGACACTCGCCGGCCTGTCCGGCCTCGGTGATCTGATCCTGACCTGCGCGAGCCCGCAATCGCGCAACTTTGCGCTCGGCCTCGCCCTCGGCCGTGGCGAGCAACCGTCCGCCGGCAAGCTCGCCGAAGGCGAGTTCACCGCGCCGGTGCTGATCGAACTCGCGGCTTCGCAAAACATCGAGATGCCGGTATCAGAAGCGGTCGCGTCGATCCTGAGCGGCCGCAGCACGATCGACGCCGCGATCTCGGGGCTGTTGACGCGCCCCTTCAAGGCAGAGGAATGAGCATGGCGTACTGGCTGGTGAAATCCGAACCGTCGGTGTGGTCCTGGGACCAGCAGGTGGCGAAGGGCGCCAAGGGCGAGGCCTGGACCGGCGTGCGCAATTACACCGCGCGCCAGAACCTCGTGAACATGAAGAAGGGCGACAAGGCGTTCTTCTATCATTCCAACGAGGGCAAGGAGATCGTCGGCATCGTCGAGATCATCAAGGAGGCCTACCTTGATCCGACCGACAAGACCGAAAAATTCGTCTGCGTCGACATCAAGGCCGACAAGCCCCTGAAGACGCCGGTGACGATGGCTGCGGTCAAGGCCGAGACGAAGCTCAAAGACATGGCGCTGGTGAAATATTCGCGCCTCTCGGTGCAGCCGGTGACGGCCGAGGAGTGGAAGCTCGTCTGCAAGATGGGTGGGATGTAGGCAGTGCCGTAGCCCGGATGGAGCGCAGCGAAATCCGGGAAAGTTTTCGTATTGCACGATCCCGGATTACGCTTCGCTCCATCCGGGCTACGATAGCCGAGCTTGTGTCTCCGGCAGCGCAAACACCTCGCAAGGCGCGACGATGCCGCGCAGCGAATGTGATCCGAGCGCGATCAGCGGCATCTCCGTCTCGGCGGCAAGTGTGCCCGACACCAGCACCGTCCGGCCGAGCGGCTTGCACAAGCCCTCGAGCCGGCTGGCGAGGTTGACGGCGGGACCGATCGCCGTGAAGTCGAGCCGGTTGGCGGCACCGATATTGCCCCACAGCATCTCGCCGAGATGGAGCGCGGCACCGAACGCGAGCGGCTGCAAGCCCTGCGCGCGGCGCTCGGCGTTGAGATAGGCCATCCCGGCTTCGGCAGCGCTTGCCGCACGAAGAGCGGCATCGCAGGCGCGGCGCGGCGATGCCTCGACCACCGGAAAGATCGCGAGCACACCGTCGCCGATGAACTTCAGCACCTCGCCGCCGAAGGCATGAACGGCGCCGGCGATGCGGTCGAACCAGGCGTCGAGCGCCGCGATGACCAGGGCCGGCGGTGCCGTTTCCGACAAGCTCGTGAAATTGCGCAAATCCGCATAGAGCAGCGCGGCCTGGATGGTCTCGCCGAGATCGCGCCGCAAGGGCGCCGCCAGCACCCGTTCCGCGCTGCGCTTGCCGAGATAAGCATCCAGCGTCGCCCGCAACGTGGCGCGCGCTGCGAGCACGGCAAGCGGCGTCGCGGCGAAGCGCGCGGCCTGGCGCAATTGCTCGATTTCGTCCGCGCTGAACGGACGCGGCCCGATCCAGCCGAGCAACGGCCCATCGGCCCGTCCGACGGCATCTTCGTGCACCTCGCCGCACGCGACCTCGCGCAGCCAGCGGCGGCCGCCATCGTTGGGCGGGTCGGGCGCAAGACCGCCCGGCGCGAAGCCGAGCGCTTCGATGACGCTGCCGCTCTCTGCGCGCCATAGCCAGGTCCGCTTCGCGATCAGCGGATGGGGCACCTCCAGCGTCAGGGCGCCCGCCGCAAGCGGCACGCCGTCGGCAATCAGATGCGTGCCGAGTTCCGCGAGCAGACGGTCGGCCCCGGGACAATCCGAGGCGGCATCGACGAGCCAGGCGAGGGTCGGGGCGAGGTTCATGGCCCGATGATGACGAGACAGGGCCGTCTTTGTCACGGGCAATCCTTGACGGAGCCGTGCAGCGCCGCCATGTCCCATCGTCACCTTCAGGGATGATCGCCGATGACCGAGCCGTTCATAGTGCGACGTGAGACCCAGATCGCGGCCCCCCGCGCCACCGTCTTCGCCTATCTCACCGACCCCGAGAAGATCCTGAGCTGGATGGGCTCCGACGCGACCACGGAACCGCATCCCGGCGGCCTCTATCTGCTGAAGGGTATCGGCCCGCGCGGCGGTGTTGCCCGCGGCGCCTTTCGCGAGGTCGTGCCGGTGCATCGTCTTGCCTATACGTTCGGCTGGGAGGGTGGTCAGGAAGTGCCGCCCGGCTCGAGCCTGATCGAGATCGACCTGATCGAACGCGACGGCGGGACGCTGCTGCGCATGACCCATAGCGGACTGCCGAACGCGGAACAGGCGGCGGCGCATGCGAAGGGGTGGGCCCACTATCTGGAACGGCTTACAAGCGCAGCGGCCGGCAGTGATCCCGGTCCGGACAGGGGCGTCTCGGACAAGACGTAGCTCTCGTAGGGTGGGCAAAGCGAAGCGTGCCCACCATTCACGACGAAGATTTGGATTGGATGGTGGGCACGGCGCTTCGCGCCTTTGCCCACCCTACGACAGCGCGACGTGTCGTTACACCGCCGCGGTCGCCACCACCTGCGCCAGCAGCTGCTCGCGCCGCGCCTGCGAGCGCTGGCCCTTCATCGTCGCAGCAAAACGCTCGAGGATGCCCTCTTCAAAGGCGGTGACGATGGTGTCGTGGACGTAGCTCTTGCGGCAGATCGCCGGCGTGTTCGAGAGCTTGTCGGCCGCGGCGCGGATCGCATCGAGCACCTGCTTCTTGCGGCCGCGCTGGCTGGTCGCCGGCGTGATCCGCGACAGCGATTCCACCACGACGGCGGACGCCATCAGCGTGCGAAAATCCTTCAGCGAGATCTTGATGCCCGCGATCTCGCGCAGGAACGCATTCACCTGCGTGGTGTTGACCGCACGCACGATGCCGTAGGCATCGCGGTACTGGAACATGCGTTTGCCGGGGACGCCGCGCAGAATGCCGATGGCGCGCACCAGCTTGGCCGCGTCGCACTCCTTGCGTACCGCCTTGCCGCCCTTGGCCTTGAAGGTCAGCACGAAGCTGTCCTCTTCGAGCGTGACATTGGCCTTCAGCAGCGTGGTGGCGCCGCGAGTGCCGTTGAGACGGGCATAGGATTCATTGCCGGGGCGGATCGCGGTGCGCGCGATCAACTCGATCACGGCCGAGAGCGCGAACTCGCGCGTCGGCTCGTCGCCGGACAGGAACGCCGAAACCTTGCGCCGGATTTTTGGCAGCGCGCCGACGAGCTTCTCCAGGCGATGCGCCTTGCGGTGCTCGCGGACCTTCTCCCAGTCGGCGTGATAGCGGTATTGCAGCCGGCCCGCGGCATCGCGGCCCACGGCCTGGAGATGCGAGCTCGGATCGGCGGAGTAGCGCACCTCGCGGTAGGCCGGCGGCACCGCCATGGCGTGCAGCCGGCGGATGGTGCGGGCGTCGCGGATATGGGCGCCGTTGGGGCGGACGAAGGAATAGCCCTTGCCGCGCCTGATGCGGCGGATGGTCAGCTCGTTCTGGTCGCCGAGCCGCAGGCCCAGTTCCCTGGCAAGCGCCTCGACCGTCGCCGCGGGCGCCGAATCGAAGACCTTTTTCGGGCTGGGACGGCTGGATGAGGCCGGTTTTGGCCATTGTCCGAGAGCCTTGGCCAGCGCAATAGCGGCAGGATCGGCTGAAGCGGGCCGCAACGTCCCGAGATTCTGCTGATCCATCATAGTCTTACGCCTTAGCCCTGCCTGTTATCGGTCAATGCCGCTGTTCTGATTTTTGTTCCACGGGGTCTCTTCGGACCCGGGTTGGCCATTTAGGGTGTTCCGAACCGTATTGCGAGTCCCGAATCAGTGAGAGACGGTTCCTAGATACCTCCGGCGGGCGCATGGGGGCTCTGCGCCGTCTGTTCTGACGATTTGGGTAAAGAGCCGAAAGGCGCCTGGCGGCCTGTTTCAGATTTGCGACAGCCGGCCCGCGCGGCTTGATTCTCCGCATGGCCCGCGGCTCGCCGAAGGTCCAGCTTGTGCTCCTTGTCGGGTCCGGTTAGCCCGACGCATAATCAGTCAATGATGATGTCGGCATTGCCTGAGCTTGCCGCATGTGGAGGAAAATATGTCCGAGAAGATCTACGACGTGCCGGCGGAATGGGCGAAACGCGCCTGGGTCGACCAGGCCAAGTACAAGGACATGTACGCGCGCTCGATCTCGGACCCGAACGGCTTCTGGGCCGAACAGGCCAAGCGCATCGACTGGATGAAGGCGCCGACCAAGATCGAGAACGTCTCCTTCGCGCCGGGCAACATCTCGATCAAATGGTTCGAGGACGGCATCCTCAACGTCGCACACAATTGCATCGACCGGCATCTGGCCAAGCGCGCCAACCAGACCGCGATCATCTGGGAAGGCGACGATCCCTCGCAATCCCGCCACATCACCTACAAGGAGCTGCACGACGAGGTCTGCCGGATGGCCAACATCCTGCGCACCCGCAACGTCAAGAAGGGCGACCGCGTCACCATCTACCTGCCGATGATCCCGGAGGCCGCCTATGCGATGCTGGCCTGCGCGCGGATCGGTGCGATCCACTCCGTGGTGTTCGCGGGCTTCTCGCCCGACAGCCTCGCCCAGCGCATCAACGACTGCCAATCCAAGGTGATCATCACCGCAGATGAAGGCCTGCGCGGCGGCAAGAAGGTGCCGCTGAAGGCCAATGTCGACGCGGCGCTCACCAAGACCGACGGTGTCGACTGGGTCGTCGTGGTCAAGCGCACCGGCGGCACGGTTGAGATGAATCCCTCGCGCGATCTCTGGTACCACGACGCCGCCAAGATGGTGACGACCGAATGCCCGGCCGAGCACATGCACGCCGAAGACCCGCTGTTCATCCTCTACACCTCGGGCTCGACCGGCCAGCCCAAGGGCGTGCTGCACACCACGGGCGGCTACCTCGTGTTCGCCTCGATGACGCATCAATACGTCTTCGACTATCACGACGGCGACATCTACTGGTGCACCGCCGACGTCGGCTGGGTCACCGGCCACAGCTACATCCTCTACGGGCCGCTCGCCAACGGCGCGACCACGCTGATGTTCGAGGGCGTGCCGAATTACCCGGATAATTCGCGCTTCTGGAACGTCATCGACAAGCACAAGGTCAACATCTTCTACACCGCCCCGACTGCGATCCGCGCGCTGATGCAGAGCGGCGACGAGCCGGTGAAGAAGACATCGCGCGCGAGCCTGCGTCTGCTCGGCTCGGTCGGCGAGCCCATCAATCCCGAAGCATGGGAATGGTATCACCGCGTCGTCGGCGACGACCGCTGTCCGATCGTCGACACCTGGTGGCAGACCGAAACCGGCGGAATCCTGATCACGCCGCTGCCGGGCGCGACCAAGCTGAAGCCGGGCTCGGCGACGCAGCCGTTCTTCGGCGTGGTGCCCGAGATCGTCGACGCCGACGGCAAGGTGCTGGAAGGCGAGACCACCGGTAATCTCTGTCTCACGCGGTCATGGCCGGGCCAGATGCGCACGGTCTATGGCGATCACGCCCGTTTCGAGCAGACCTATTTCTCGACCTACAAGGGCAAGTATTTTACGGGCGACGGCTGCCGGCGCGATGCCGACGGCTATTACTGGATCACCGGCCGCGTCGACGACGTCATCAACGTCAGCGGTCACCGCATGGGCACCGCGGAAGTCGAGAGTGCGCTGGTCGCGCACGAGAAGGTGTCGGAGGCTGCCGTCGTCGGCTTCCCGCACGACATCAAGGGCCAGGGCATCTACGCCTATGTCACCCTGATGGCCGGCGTGCAGCCGACCGACGATCTGCGCAAGGAGCTCGTGACCTGGGTGCGCAAGGAGATCGGCCCGATCGCCTCGCCCGACCAGATCCAGTTCGCGCCGGGCCTGCCCAAGACCCGCTCCGGCAAGATCATGCGCCGCATCCTGCGCAAGATCGCCGAGGACGAGCCGGGCAGCCTGGGCGACACTTCCACGCTGGCCGATCCCGCCGTGGTCGATGATCTCGTGAAGAACCGCCAGAACAAGAAGTCGGCGTAAGGCCTCGTGCCCCGGACGCAGCGCAGCGCTCCTTCAGCGGTGCGCTGCTGAGCCGGGGCCCATCTATCCGCGTAGAGAAAGAGCTGGGTCCCGGCTCTGCGCAGCAGCGCCATAGCGCGTCGAAGACGCGCGTAAACGCGCTTATGGCGCTGCAGCGCGTCCGGGACACGGCGCTGCCTTTCGCACCAAAACCCCCTCGAAACAACGGCCGTTCACATCCTCACGCCCTTGTCAGGGCGCGCGGCGGCGTGGCCGCTTCTTTCCCATCGAGTGTTGTTTTCAGGTCATTTACTTTATTTCGAACATTTTCTTTGTTCCCGCTGCTGGCTGGCCCTCAGCGGCCGTGCGTGGAAACCATCCGGTTAACGGGCGCGGTTAATACTGTGTGGGCGAGCGGGCCATTGCCGGGTTTGCGTAGATTTGGACGACCCGTTCGGGGCAACGGAAGGGAAGCATTGATGTCGATGAGGATTGCAGTGGCGCTGGCCGCCACCATCGGGGCAGGGGTCTTGATGTCGAGCGCGGCCGAGGCCCGGCCGGAAATGGTGGGGGCCCGCCTCGCCGACTATTCGCCGGGCACCATCGTGGTCAAAACCAGCGAGCGCAAACTCTACCTCATCCTCGATAGCGGCCACGCCGTGCGCTATCCCGTCGGCGTCGGCAAGTCCGGCAAGCAATGGGCCGGCACCACCCGCATCGACGGCAAGTATCGCAACCCGGCCTGGTCGCCGCCCGCCGAGGTCAAGCGCGACAAGCCGCAGCTTCCCGACGTCATTCCCGGCGGCTCGCCGCGCAATCCGATGGGCGTTGCCGCAATGACGCTGGCCGGCGGCGAATATGCCATCCACGGCACCAACGTGCCGGGCTCGGTCGGCGGCTTCGTCTCCTACGGCTGCATCCGCATGCTCAACGACGACATCACCGATCTCTACAGTCGCGTCTCGGTCGGCACCACGGTGGTCGTGACGCGCTGATCGTCAAAATCAAAGAGAATCGAAAAGGCCGCGTCGTTCGACGCGGTCTTTTTGTTACCAGAAGCGCCTGCTTCGCGCGCACCAGCCGTCGCGGTGCCCGCCATTGTAGCTCCGCACGTAACCGCCGGCGAGCAGCGCCGCCGAAACGTTGGCGGTTCGCCGGGTCGCGACGTCGGCGAGAACGCGCCCGTATTTGTCGGCGCCGAGATTGGTGAGCGTGACGTCGCCCTGGCCGAGCAGCCCACGCAGCGCGTCGGTCGCAGCTTCAGCCTTGGTCAACTCTTCCTGACAGGATGCCTTCATCTCGGGTGCATCGATGCCGCGCAGGCGAACGCGCACGACGAGATCGCGGCCGCCCTGCTGATGCACACGCGCAAGAAAGGTGTCGCCGTCGACGGTGCGGATGACATCGACCGGCTGACGTGCATCGGCGTTGGCGGATTGCTGCAGGATGATCTCGGCGTCTCGTGAGCGGCCGTCATCAGCATGCGGAATGGGCCAATTGGTTCCGTGCCGGAACGTAAGCACGATCGCAACCGCGACGCCGACCACGAACATCCACGGGAGCAAGCCGGAGAAGCGCCGGCCGAAAGGCGAGCCGCGGTAGGACGGCCGGTATGGATGGCTGGGATCGAAGCGCGGCATCCGCGCACGCTAGGGCTGAGTCGGCTGAACCGGCAAGAGAGTGGAGAACCGGCGCCTCAAAAGTCCGAGGCGATACCTTTGCGCTCCCAATCCCCGTAACGGGTGGGCTCGGGTCCCTTCGGTCCCTGCAATTCCTTCGCCGCCGTTTCGGCATGAGCCGCAGCAGCAGCCTGCCGGCGCGCTTCGGCCTCGGCCAACGCGCGCTGGGCGGCCGGCGAGAGCGGCTTGCGCTCGGGAAGGGGAGGCTGGTCACTCATGGTCCGGCGCTTCTAGCGCAGGACGAGGCGCAACGCGACGTCCAATATCGCATTCCTGAAATCAGGCCCGGAGGGCTGAAAAAACCGAAAGCGATTCTTACATTTGGCATATTCGCGTGCCACAGATCGAACTCTCTAGGCATGCGCCCATAGCGGCGGAACTGCCGCTCGCTCAGAACCTTGCTTCCGCATGCCATCTCAACGTTTCGCCCCTCCGTCCGAAGTGCCTGGTCTCGCGGCGCGGCGGATTGCCGCCGACATCGTCGACGGCGTCCTGCACAAGCACCGCACGCTTGACGACCAGCTCGACGGCGGTGGCGCCCATCCCGGACTGAAGACGCTGGCCGACCGCGACCGCGCGCTGATGCGCCGACTGGTTGCGACCGTGCTGCGCCGGCTCGGCACGCTCGGCCATGTGCTGTCCCGCCTGCTCGACAAGGGCATTCCTTCCGACGCGCCGCGCGCGCAAAGCGCGCTGCTGATCGGCGCCGCCCAGATCCTCTGGATGGACGTGCCCGATCACGCCGCCGTCGATCTCTCCGTCCGCCTCGTGCAATCCGACCGGCGCGCCGCCCGCTATGCCGGCCTCGTCAACGCCGTGCTGCGCCGCTGCGCGCGCGAGGGCAAGGCGCTGGTCGACGAGGTCGCCACGCAATCGCTCGACTTGCCGCCCTGGCTGCTGGCGCGCTGGAGCGCGCATTACGGCGAGGCGACCACGAGGGACATGGCACTGGCGCTCGGCCATGAGCCGTCGCTCGATCTCACCGTCAAGTCGGACGCCGAACAATGGGCGAGCCGCCTGCATGGCGAGACGCTGCCGACCGGAACGGTGCGGATGCTGCTGCACGGCTCGGTGACCATGCTGCCCGGCTTCGCCGAGGGACAATGGTGGGTGCAGGATGCCGCCGCCGCGCTGCCGGCCCGGCTGTTCGGCGACATCAAGGGCAAGTCCATTGCCGATCTCTGCGCCGCGCCGGGCGGCAAGACCGCGCAACTGGCGCTATCGGGCGCGCATGTCACGGCGATCGACCGCTCGCCCGCCCGTGTGTCGCGGCTGCGCGAGAATCTGGCGCGGCTGTCGCTCCAGGCCGAGACCGTCGTCGCTGACGCCGTGGAGTGGGCCGGCCCGCCTGAAGGTTTCGACGGCATCCTGATCGACGCGCCCTGCACCTCGACCGGCACCATCCGCCGTCATCCCGATGTTGCCTGGCTCCGTCAGGAATCCGACATCGCCGCCCTGACCGCGCTCCAGCAGCGACTGCTGAAGAAATCCGTCTCGCTGCTCAAGCCGGGCGGCACGCTGGTCTACTGCACTTGTTCGCTGGAACCCGAGGAAGGCGAGCACGCCGTGGCTGCGCTGCTGGCCGCAGAGCCCGCGCTTCGCCGCGTCCCGATCGCGGCGTCGGAGGTCGCGGGCCTCGCCGAAATCATCACCGCAGATGGCGACCTGCGCACCCTGCCGAGCCATCTGCCGAACGCCGATCCCAAGCTCGGCGGGCTCGATGGATTCTTCGCAAGCCGGCTCGTTAAATCCTGATTTTGCACTGGTTTTTGCAATCCCGACGCCGATTCGCGCCGTTCAGGGTGGTGTCAGCCGGCCGATTTTGGGATTAATAAGGATTCGTCGGAATCCTCTCTCCCCCTTCAAGGCAAGGCGTGTCGGTCGCTCAACGCAGACGTATCTCGACGCTGGTCATGAACCGCTTCGCGCGGAACATGCTCGCGCGCGCGAGCGGCGGCTCGGTTGCGCTGTCGCGGGTCTGGCCTGGCCGTACCGACCGGCTGATCATCGCGCCGCATGACTTACGCACGGCGGATGCGACCCGCGCCGCCGAGATCTACGCCGGCCGCTTCGTCTTCGCCGGCAAGATCGTCAATTGCCACGGCCGCTCGATCTTCGATCTCGAGCCGCCGTCGGAGGATTGGGAGGTCGCGCTGCTCGGCTTCGGCTGGCTGCGCCACTTGCGCGCCGCCGACACCGCGCTGACGCGGGCCAATGCGCGCGCGCTGGTCGAGGACTGGATCGCCAACCCCGCCAACAAGCGCCGTCCCGTGGCGCGACGCGCCGACGTGCTGGCGCGGCGCGTGATCTCGCTGCTGTCGCAGGCGCCCCTGGTGCTCAACGACACCGACAACAAGTTCTACCGCCGCTATTTGCGCGCCCTCGCGCGCGAGATCCGCTTCCTGCGCTACACCATGGTCGACATCCCCGACGGGGTGCCGAAGCTGCAGGTGCTGATCGCGCTGTGCTATGCGGCGCTGTGCCTCGCCAACCAGGCGCGTCACATCCGGAGCGTTTCGAAAAAGCTCTCGGACGAATTGCAGCGGCAGATCCTGCCCGATGGCGGCCACATCTCGCGCAACCCGGGCGCGCTGATCGAGCTCCTGATCGACCTCTTGCCGCTGCGGCAGACTTTTGCTGCGCGCAACATCGCGCCACCGCCGGCGCTGCTCAACGCCATCGATCGCATGATGCCGATGCTGCGTTTCTTCCGCCACGGCGACGGCAATTTCGCGCTGTTCAACGGCATGAGCGCGACGCCGTCAGATTTGCTCGCGACGCTGCTCGCCTATGACGACACCCACGGCGCGCCGATGGCGAACATGCCGCACACCGGCTTCCAGCGCCTCGATGCCGGCCAGACGACGCTGATCATCGACACCGGTCCGCCGCCGCCGGCCGGCGTCAGCCACGACGCGCATGCGGGCTGCCTGTCGTTCGAATTGTCCTCCGGCATCAGCCGCATCGTCACCAATTGCGGCATGCCGACCACGGGCCGCGACAATTGGCGGCCGTTCGCGCGCGGCACCGCGGCGCATTCGACGCTGACCTATCACGACACATCCTCGTGCCAGTTCGTCGAGATGTCGGCGATGAAGCGCCTGCTGCATGGCTCGCCCGTCACCAGCGGCCCGGTCGAGGTCGAGAGCTATCGCGAGGTCGTGCAGAACGGCACGCTGCTCACGACCTCGCATGACGGCTATCTCTCCAAATTCGGTGCGATCCATCGCCGTGTGCTGATGATCGCCAATGACGGCGCGCGCATCGACGGCGAGGACACGCTGTCGCCGCCGCAGGGCGGACGCTTCAAGGGCGCCGATGCCGATTTCGCGCTGCGCTTCCATCTGCATCCGGCCGTGAAGGCGAGCCGGTTGTCGGATGCCCGCGGCGTCATGCTGGTGCTGCCGAACCGCGACGTCTGGACCTTCGAGGCATTGGACGACAAGGTCGACCTCGAGGACAGCGTGTTCCTGGCCGGCAATGACGGCCCGCGCCGCACCGCGCAGATCGTGATCCGCCAGGACGCGCGGCAGGCACCTTCGATCCGCTGGAGCTTCATCCGCTCTACCGCCTCGCCCGCAGTCACCAATGCCCGCCGCAACGCTCGCCGCGAGCCGGAACTTCCGCTGTAAACGCACGAATTCGGCCCCATCTCGTCGTTGTGAAAACGGCCAAAAGCTGCTATCGAGCCCTCGCTCGCGCGACTGGCGACCTTGGATGGAGCACCATCGGGAAGCGCGGGACACATCCGCCGCGCGCCTGGGCATAGACACTCCCTTAGCAGAGGATCTTGCTCATGACTGACCATCCCCGCCGCGTCACCCGCGCCCTTCTCTCCGTCTCCGACAAGACCGGCCTGATTGAGTTCGCCAAGGCGCTTGCCGCGCACGACGTCGAGCTGGTCTCGACCGGCGGCACCGCCAAGGCCATCGCCGCCGCCGGCCTCAAGGTGAAGGACGTCTCCGACCTCACCGGCTTCCCCGAGATGATGGACGGTCGCGTCAAGACGCTGCACCCAAAGGTGCATGGCGGCCTGCTCGCGATCCGCGACAACAAGGAGCATGCGGAGGCGATGAAGGCGCACGGCATCGCGCCGATCGACCTGCTCGTCGTCAATCTCTATCCGTTCGAGGCGACCGTCGACAAAGGCGCGGGCTTCGAGGATTGCATCGAGAACATCGACATCGGTGGCCCCGCGATGATCCGCGCCGCCGCAAAGAACCATGACGACGTCGCCGTCGTGGTCGAGGCCGAGGACTACAAGGCCGTACTCGACGAGCTCGCCGCCAACAAGGGCGCGACCACGCTGAAGCTGCGCCGGCGCCTCGCTGCGAAGGCCTACGCGCGCACCGCGGCCTACGATGCCGCGATCTCGAACTGGTTCAACCGGCAGCTCGAGATCGATGCGCCCGACTTCCGCGCCTTCGGCGGCAGACTGATCCAGTCGCTGCGCTACGGCGAGAACCCGCACCAGACCGCGGCGTTCTACGCGACGCCGGACAAGCGCCCGGGCGTCTCGACCGCGCGGCAGCTCCAGGGCAAGGAGCTCTCCTACAACAACATCAACGACACCGACGCGGCCTATGAGTGCATCGGCGAGTTCGACACCAAGCGCACCGCGGCCTGCGTCATCGTCAAGCATGCCAATCCGTGTGGCGTCGCGGAAGGCTCGAATCTTGTCGAGGCCTATCGCAGGGCGCTGGCCTGCGATTCCACCTCGGCGTTCGGCGGCATCATCGCGATGAACCGCGCGCTCGACGCCGACACCGCGCGCGAGATCACGAAGATCTTCACCGAGGTGATCATCGCGCCCGACGCCAGCGAGGAAGCGATCGCCATCATCGGCGGGAAGAAGAACCTGCGCCTGCTGCTCGCCGGCAGCCTGCCCGATCCGCGCGCGCCCGGCCTCACTGCCAAGACGGTCGCCGGCGGCCTGCTGGTGCAGAGCCGCGACAACGCCGTGGTCGACGACATGACCTTCAAGGTCGTGACCAAGCGTGCGCCGACGGATGCCGAGATGCGCGACCTGAAATTCGCGTTCCGGGTCGCAAAGCACGTCAAGTCAAACACCATCATCTACGCCAAGGATCTCGCCACCGTCGGGATCGGTGCGGGCCAGATGAGCCGGGTGGATTCGGCCCGGATCGCGGCGCGCAAGGCGCAGGATGCGGCAACTGAGCTGAAGCTCGCCGAGCCGCTCACCAAGGGTTCGGTCGTGGCATCGGATGCGTTCTTCCCCTTCGCCGACGGCATGCTCGCCTGCATCGAAGCCGGCGCCACCGCCGTGGTGCAGCCCGGCGGCTCCATGCGCGACGACGAGGTGATCAAGGCCGCCGACGAGCACGGCATCGCCATGGTGTTCACGGGCACGCGGCACTTCAGGCACTGAAGTTTGGTGCGCTGAACTCTCAACGGGGTCGTCCCGGCCTAGCGCGCAATTGCGCGCGGGGGCCGAGACCCATGCGCCGCAGCAATAGTTTTGCGAAGACTCGGAGTTACCAGCTCGTCCGGCAACCACTCCCTGTGGTTATGGGTCCCGGCCTACGCCGGGACGACAGCGGAGTTTTATCGCTCCCGCACCCGCATCAACAGACCCAACCCGGCGACGAAAAACACCACCAGCACGGCCATGCCGGCCTTCTGGCTCGCCGTCGCGGCGGTGATCATGCCGATCAGCAGCGGGCCGATGAAGGACGTGACCTTCCCGGTCAGCGCGAACAGGCCGAAGTACTGCGCGATGCGGTCCTTCGGCGCGAGGCGGATCAGCAGCGTGCGCGAGGCGGCCTGGAGCGGGCCGCCGGCGGCACCGATGAGACAACCCAGCACGAGATAGGCGCGCTCGGCCGCGCTCGAGAACAGGGGAGCGCCTGCCTGCGGCGGCGCCACCTTGACGAACAACACACTGTCCTTGTCGACCAGAAGGATCGCCGCCACCGACAGCAGCAGGACCAGCAGGCTGCCGGCAATCACGCGCTTCGGCCCGAGACGATCATCCAGCTTGCCGCCGAGCCATGCGCCGAACGTGCCAGCAATCGCGAGCATGATGCCGAAGGTGCCGATCTGGATCGTGTGCCAGCCGAACGTGCCGGCGGCATAGATGCCGCCGAACGCGAACAGCGACACCAGACCGTCGGTGTAGATCATGTTGGCAAGCAGGAACGCCGCGAGCGACTTCTGCTGCGGCAGACTTTTGATCGATTGCTTGAGCTCCAGCAGGCCCTCGCGCAGCGCCTCACGCACCGGCAGCTTCGCCGGATAGTCCGGCGTGAACAGGAACAGCGGCGTCACGAAGATGATGAACCACAGGCCGGTCAGTGGTCCGACGATGCGGTCGCCCTGATGCGTGACGGGATCGAGCCCGAACAGCGGCGTAAATCCGAGCAGCGTGCGTCCGGTCTCGGGATTGGCGGCGAGGAAGCCGAGCACGATGATCAGGCTGACGATGCCGCCGATGTAACCGGTGGCCCAGCCGGTGCCGGAGAGCCGGCCGATGCGCTCCGGCGGCACCAGGGTCGGCATCATCGCATTGTTGAAGACGGTGGCGAATTCCGCACCGACGCTGGCAAGCGCCACCGCCGTGAGCAGCGGCGGAATGACCGAGGGATCGCCGGGCTTGCCGATCCACAGCGTGCAGGACGCCAACACCAACAGCGTGCCGAACCCTGCAATCCAGGGCTTCCTGCGGCCGGACGCATCCGCGATGGCGCCGAGCACCGGCGACAGCAGCGCGATGGCGAGGCCCGCAGCCGCCATCGCAAAGCCCCACAGCGATTGGCCCGTGGCCGGATTCGGCGCAACGCTGGTCGCGAAATAGGGCGCGAACACGAAGGTCGTGATCAGCGTGAAATAGGGCTGCGCGGCCCAGTCGAAGAAGATCCAGCTGACGACAGCCGCGCGCGGCGGATAGGTCCGCTGCACGCCGGCCATGCGCACATCGGGGGCGATCGTCGTCATTCCGAAGTCCTCATCACGAACAGTTTTGTCTCTCTTAGCGCAAACGGTATAGCATTGAGGAGAGGCGTGTGAACCGGCCCGAGGCCACGGCGGAAATTTGATAATGTCGTCATACTGGACCCGGCGGACATTTGTCGCCTTCCTCGCCACTCTAGCGTTTGGTCTAGCACCTGCGACAGCGCAGGATGCCCGGCGGGCCTATGTTCCGCCGCCGCTCGATACGGTGCGCGCCGTTGCCGCCGAGCACGGCATGGTGGTGGCGCAGGAGAAGATCTCCGCGCAAGTCGGCGCCGACATCCTGCGACGGGGCGGCAATGCGGTCGATGCCGCGGTCGCGACCGGCTTTGCCATGGCGGTGACCTATCCGCGCGCCGGCAATATCGGCGGCGGCGGCTTCATGGTGATCCATTCCACTGGCCGCAACGAAGACATCGCGATCGACTATCGCGAGACCGCGCCGGCAGCGACCACGCCGCAGATCTTCCTCGGTCCCGACGGCAAGCCCGATGCCGCGAAGTCGCGCGATTCCGCGCTCGGCGTCGGCGTGCCCGGCACCGTCGCAGGCCTTGCGCTGGCATTGGAGAAATACGGCTCGGGCCAGTTCACGCTGGCGCAGCTGCTCGAGCCGGCGATCGTGCTCGCCCGCGACGGATTCGTCGTCAGCGACGACATCGCCGACAGCCTGCCGGGCTGGCACCGGCGCCTCGCGCGCTGGCCGTCCTCCGCGAAAATCTTTTCGCGTCCTGACGGCACGTCTCTCGTCGAAGGCGATCGGCTGGTGCAAAGCGATCTTGCCGAAACGCTGTCGGCCGTCGCCGCACAGGGACCACGCGGCTTCTACGAGGGCCCGGTCGCGGAGAAGCTCGCCAAGGCACTGTCCGATGCCGGCGGCATCATGACGACGGCCGACCTGAAGGCCTATCAGCCGGTAATCCGCACCCCGGTGCGCGGCAGCTATCGCGGCTACGACATCGTCTCGATGCCGCTGCCGTCCTCCGGCGGCGTGGTGCTGGTCGAGACGCTCAACATCCTCGAAGGCTTTCAACTCGGCGATCTGAAGCAGGGATCGCCGGCATCGCTGCATCTCCTGATCGAGGCCATGAAGCGCGCCTATGCGGATCGCGCGCGCTATCTCGGCGATCCCGCTTTCGTCAACGCGCCGATCGAGACCCTCACGTCAAAGGATTATGCGGGCAAGCTGCGCGCGGGCATCTCCACCGATCGCGCCACGCCGTCGAAGCAGCTGGCCTCCGCCGCCGAGGCGCCGCGTGAGGGCAGCAACACCACGCATTTTTCGGTCGTCGACAGCCGCGGCAACGCCGTCAGCAACACGTACACGCTGAACTTCAGCTACGGCGTCGGCCTCGTCGCCGAAGGCACCGGCGTGCTGCTCAACAACGAGCTCGACGATTTCACCGCGGCGGTCGGTGCTTCCAACGCCTACGGCCTCGTCGGCTACGAGCCCAATCTGCCCGGGCCCGGCAAGCGGCCGCTGTCCTCGATGTCGCCGACCATCGTTCTGAAGGACGGCAAGCCGGTACTGGTCACGGGTTCGCCCGGCGGTAGCCGCATCATCTCCACCGTGCTCCAGGTGGTCGTCAACGTCCTCGATTACAAAATGGACGTCGCCGCCGCCGTCACCGCGCCGCGGCTGCATCATCAATGGCTGCCGGACGAAGTGCGCATCGAGCGCGGCTTTCCCGACCAGGTCCTGTCCGAGCTGAAGACCATGGACCACGCCATCGTCGAGCCGATGGGACAGACGTCCGCCAATTCGATCCTCGTGACGCCGAACGGTCCTCTCGGCGCGCCCGATCCGCGCACGCGCGGTGCGGAAGCCGCGGGACAGTAGTCTCGTCGTTGCATCGGCGCGTTGTTTCCCGGGAGGTCGACGGGTCCGCGTGAACCCGAAATGTCGGTGAGATAACTACCGTCCCACCTGATACGGCCCGCCCTTCTCCAGCGCGCGCGCATAGGCCGGCCGCGCATGGATGCGCTCCAGGAACGCCATGGCCTTGGGGTGGCCCTGCTCGAGCCCGCCGCGCGCTTGGGCGGCTTCGAGCGGAAAGCTCATCTGGATGTCGGCGGCGGTGAACTCGCTGCCGGCGAACCACTCGCTCTTCGCAAGCTCGCCTTCCCAATAATCCATGTGCTGCTTGAGCTGCGGATTGACCAGCGCGGTCAGCGCCTGGTTGCAGACCTTGCGCACCAGCGGGCGCAACAGCGCCGGCGCCCGCTTCGGCATCAGCGTGAACAGCAGCTTCAGCAGCAGCGGCTGCATCGCCGAGCCCTCCGCATAGTGCAGCCAGTAGGTGAAGCGCAGCCGCTCCGGCGTGTTCGGCGGCGGGATCAGCCGGCCGTTGCCGTAGGTGGCGATGAGATATTCGATGATCGCACCTGATTCAGCGATGGTGTTGCCGTTGTCGGTGATGACAGGCGACTTGCCGAGCGGATGGATCGCGCGCAGCTCCTTCGGCGCGCGCATGTCCGGCTGGCGCTGATAGCGCACGATCTCGTAGGGCACGCCCAGCTCTTCGAGCAGCCACAGCACGCGCTGCGAGCGCGAATTGTTGAGGTGGTGAACGGTGAGCATCGTGAGGTCCCCAGGCTAGACGTGGTCGGTCGTCCCAGGCCGTTCGTGCCAGCCCGGGAACACAATGTCGAGCCATCCAGATGGATTTTTACCCGGGTATATTGACGCCTGGAATTTACCCGGGTATTAAAGCGCCCAGCATCGTCAAAATGGCAATGATTCCAATGCAAAAGATTTTCACCGCCTTCCAGGGCCCGCGTCGCCTGGTCTCAGGGCCGGCAGGAGAGGTCGCGCTGGTCGTCAAGCGGGTGGCGCAACGGCCGGACGAGCCCATCGTCATCTTCGAGGACGCCACGGGCCGATCGATCGACTTCGATCTGCGCGGCGGGGATCGCGAGGTGCTGGCACGCCTGGCGAAGCTTGTCCCGCCCCCTGTCGAGGAGACCGCAGAGCCGGCCGAGCCGCGCGGACGCGGCCGGCCGAAGCTCGGCGTGGTCGCGCGCGAGGTGACGCTGCTGCCGCGGCACTGGGAGTGGCTCGGCGCGCAGCCAGGCGGCGCCTCGGTCGCTTTGCGCAAGCTCGTCGACGAGGCACGTCGCGCCAGCGGCGACAAGGACCGCGAGCGGCAGGCACGCGATGCGGCCTATCACTTCATGTCGACCATGGCCGGCAATTTGCCGCAGTTCGAGGAAGCCTCGCGCGCGCTGTTCGCGGATGACAGGCGACGCTTCACCGGACTGATCGCGGACTGGCCCACCGACATCCGCGACCACATCGTCAAGCTCGCCTACAGCGACCGCGCCTAAGGCGCGGTCGCTGTTCCAACCCCATCGACGGCCGAGCCGCGCGCTTCGCGCGGCAACGGCTTCGCACGTCCTGATGAAAGGCCTATCCCATGTCTGCTCCAAAGCCGCTCTGGAAAACCTTCCTCCGCTTCCTCGCGCCACTGGTGCTCAGCAATGCGCTGCAATCGCTGTTCGGCACCGTCAGCAATGTCTATCTCGGCCAGATGATCGGCGTCGACGCGCTGGCGGCGGTGTCGGCGTTCTTCCCGGTGATGTTCTTCCTGTTCGCTTTCGTCATGGGCCTGAGCACCGGTGCCACCGTGCTGATCGGGCAAGCGTTTGGCGCGGGTGAGCACGACAAGATCAGAAGCGTGGTGGGCACGACGCTCACGGTCGGCCTGGTGCTCTCGATTGCGATTGCACTCGTCGGCGGCGTTTTCAGCCGGCAATTGATGACGCTACTTGCCACGCCCGCGAACATTCTGGACCAGGCCAGCGCCTACGCCCGTGTCGTGTTGCTCACCATGCCGCTCGGCTTCGTCTTCCTGCTGATGACCGCGATGATCCGCGGTGTCGGTGATGCGCTGACGCCACTCCTGGCGCTGGCGTTATCGACGACGATCGGCCTGATCCTGACGCCGATGCTGATCCGCGGCACGTTCGGATTGCCAGCCGTGGGCATCACCAGCCCGGCATGGGCGGCGGCGATCGCCAATGCGGCGACGCTGATCGTGCTCGCGGTTTATTTGCTGCAGAAGAAGCATGCGCTCGCACCGGACGCTGCATTGCTGGGTCATCTCCGGATCGACAGCGCCATGCTCGGCAAAATTCTCGGCATCGGGCTGCCGAGCGCGATCGGCATGGTGGTGATGGCGATCGCCGAACTGGTGCTGCTCGGCCTCGTCAACGGCTTCGGCTCGAATGCCACCGCAGCCTGTGGCGCCGTCAACCAGGTAATGGGCTATACGCAGTTCACGGCGATGTCGATTTCGATCGCGGTCTCGATCCTCGGCGCCCAGGCCGTCGGCGGCGGCGACAGGGCCCGGCTCGACAGTATCGTGCGCACCGGTCTTGCGTTCAACATCGTCCTGACCGGCGGCCTGGTGGCGCTGATCTATCTCGCGCCGCGCGCCGTGCTCGGCATCTTCATCACCGACGACGCCGTGCTGGATCTGGCGAAGGGATTGCTCCACGTCGCCCTGTGGAGCTCGGTGCCGTTCGGTCTGGCCACGGTGTTTTCGGGCGCGATGCGCGCTGGCGGTGTCGCCTTCACGCCGATGCTGCTGTCGATCTTCGCGATTGTCGCGATCGAGCTGCCGGCTGCGGTCATCCTCAGCCGCACCGTCGGCCTCGAGGGCGTGTGGGCCGCCTATCCCATCGTGTTCTGCGCCATGTTCCTTTTGCAGATGGGCTATTACTTCCTGGTGTGGCGCAAGCGGGCAATCCGGCGCCTGATCTGACCGCCAAAGTATTATGACCGTCATTAAACGATGGACCTGTGGCGCGGCCTGCGCCACAATGCCAAAAAAGCGCCTCCAGGGAGAACGAATTTGCCCCGCACAGCCCCGCAATTCCTGTTCGATTTCGGCAGCCCGAATGCCTATCTCAGCCATCTCGCGATCCCGGCGATCGAGCAGCGCATCGGCGTCAAGTTCGAGTATGTACCGATCCTGCTCGGCGGCATCTTCAAATCGACCAACAACAAGTCGCCGGCCGAGACGCTCGCCGGCATCAAGAACAAGCGCGAATTCCAGCAGGTCGAAACCGAGCGCTTCATCAAGCGCTTCAAGGTCCAGCCCTATGTCTTCAATCCGCACTTTCCCGTCAACACGCTGAACCTGATGCGCACCGCGATCGCGGCGCAGCTCGAGGGCGTGTTCGAGAAATATGTCGAGGCCGCCTTCCACCACATGTGGCGCGAGCCGAAGAAGATGGACGACACTGAAGTTGCGATGAAGGCGTTGGCCTCGTCCGGCCTCGATGCGCAAAAACTGTTTGCCCGCGCTCAGGAACCGGAAGTGAAGGCGCGACTAATCAAGAACACCGAGGAGGCGGTCGCCCGCGGCGCCTTCGGCTCGCCGACTTTCTTCGTCGGCAACGAGATGTTCTTCGGCAAGGAGCAGCTGCGCGAGGTCGAGGAGATGGTCTCGGGGACTTGATTTTCGTATTGTGGACGAACCGGGCAATCATCTCCGGTGTCGTCCTGGCTTTCGCTAGGACGACGGCAAAGAAGAAACAACAAGGACAATCCCATGCGTATTCTCGTGGTCGGCGCCGGCGCCATCGGCGGCTATTTTGGTGGCAGGCTGTTGCAGGCCGGCCGCGATGTCACCTTCCTGGTCCGGCCGCGCCGCGCCGGCGAGCTGGCGAGTGCAGGCCTCGTCATCAAGAGCCCGAATGGCGACGTGACCCTGAAAAATCCGCCGACCGTTCAAGCCGACGCGCTCAAAGACAAGTTCGACGTCGTGCTGCTCAGCTGCAAGGCGTTCGACCTCGATGATGCCATCAAATCGTTTGCTCCGGCGGTCGGCCCTGATACGTCGATCATTCCGATGCTCAACGGCATGAAGCATCTCGACATCCTCGATGCCAAATTCGGCAAGGAGCGGGTGCTCGGCGGGCTCTGCGCCATCGCCGCGACGCTGAACGAGAAGCGCGAGGTGGTGCAGCTCCAGCCGATGCAGTCGCTCAATTACGGCGAACGCGACGGCAAGCTGTCGGATCGCGTCAAGGCGATCGACGAGGCCTTCAAGAACGGCATCGTTGGTGCCACCGCCAGCCAGAACATCATGCAGGACATGTGGGAGAAGTGGGTGTTCCTCTCTTCGCTCGCCGCAAGCACCAGCCTGATGCGCACCTCCGTCGGCAACATCCTTGCCGCTCCCGGCGGCCGCGACTTCCTGCTCGGCATGCTCGATGAGACCAGCGCCATCGCCACCGCGTCCGGCTACCCGCCGGGTGGCCCGTTCTTCGAGCGCGTGAAGGGCAACATCACCACCGAGGGCTCACCGATGACGGCCTCGATGTTCCGCGACATCAAGGCCGGCCTGCCGGTCGAGGCCGATCACGTCATCGGCGACCTCATCGCCCGCGCCGATGCCGCCAAGGTGCCGGTGCCGAAGCTGCGCATCGCGTACACGCATCTGAAGGCGTATGAGAAGCAGCGGGCGGGGTAGCTGCACACTCCGCTGTCGTCCCGGCGAAGGCCGGGACCCCATAACCCCGGGGGGTGGTTTGGTCGAAGACTGATAGTTGTTCAGTTTTTGCGGTACTCATACTTCCACTCACCGATAGATCACGCGGTATGGGTCCCGGCCTTCGCCGGGACGACAGTGGAGATTGCGGCTACACCCAGCGCTACTTTAGATGCGCCAGATAATGCGAGACCGCGGTGATTTCCTCGTCGCTCATGTGATAGGCGACATCGGCCATCGCGGCGACGCCGCCGCCGACGCGCGCGCCAGCCTTGTAGTCGTGCAGCGCCTTGATGAGATATTCCTCGCGCTGGCCGGCGAGCCGCGCCACGGCCTTGGTGCCGGCAAAGCTGTCGGTGTGGCATGAGGCGCAGCGGCGGCCGACGGCAACCTGCGCGCCCTTTTTCGACAGGTCCGGGTCGTTGTCCTCCGCTGCCTTCGGCGGCGTCATTTGCGAGAAATAGGCGCCGAAACTGCGGATGTCCTCGTTGGTGATCTCTTCCACGATCGGCTGCATCTGGTCGTTCTTGCGCGAACCGGCGCGGAAGAACACCAGCTGCCACTGGATGAACTGATCGGGCTGGCCGGCCAGCGAGGGAATGTTCTCCGTCTGCGAAATGCCGTTCTCGCCGTGACAGCCGGAGCAGACGGCGGCCTTGTCCTTGATCGCTGAATTGTCGGCGGCGCCGACTGGAAGGGCGCCGAGCGTCAGGAGCGCAATCGCGCTGATTGCGTGCGAGGTGAACTGCCGGCGCATGGGGAATTCCGATCTGTCGGGTACGTCATCCCGGGGCGCACCGCTTGGCGCGCGCCCGGACTCCATAACCACCAATCGGGGTTATGGGTTCCGGACTTGCGCGCAAGTCGCGCGCAATCCGGAACGACGGCGTGTGACGTTGAAATGAATGAGGCTGCGGCCATGGCGCGGTCGCAGCCTCCGTTTCGTCTTCCGCTACTTCTTGCTGTAGCTGATACGATAGATCGCGCCGGCCCAGTCGTCGGCGACGAGGATCGAGCCGTCCTTGGCGAGGATGATGTCGTTGGGACGGCCGAGATAGCCCTGGTCACCCTCGAGCCAGCCGGAGGCGAACACCTCCTGCTTGGCGTTCTTGCCGTCGGGCCCGACGATCACGCGCATGATGCGGGCGCCCTGGTACTTGTGCCTGTTCCAGGAGCCGTGCTCGGCGATCAGGATGTTGTTCTTGTACTCGGCGGGGAATTGGTCGCCGGTATAGAACTTCATGCCGAGCGGAGCGACATGCGCGCCGAGATTCAGCACCGGCGGCGTGAACTCGGAGCATTTGTGGCCCATCGCGAACTTCGGATCGGGCAGGTCACCCTGGTGGCAATAGGGATAGCCAAAATGCTCGCCGATCTTGCTGATCATGTTCAGCTTGTCTGAGGGCAGATCGTCGCTGACCCAGTCGCGTGCATTCTCGGTGAACCAGAACTTGCCGGTGCGCGGATCGACGTCGCCGCCGACCGAGTTGCGAACGCCGAGCGCCCAGATCTCGGCGTTGCCGGTCTTGGGATCGACGCGCCGGATCTGCGACACGCTGGTCGGGGGAATGCCGACATTGAAGGGCGGGCCGAACGGAAGGAAGAACCAGCCTTCCTTGTCGACCGCGATGTACTTCCAACCATGCGCGGCATAGGACGGCATGTCGTCATAGACGACCTTGCCGTCGCCGAGCTTATCGAGATTGGCCTCGGCGTTGTCGTAGCGGATCAGCTTGTCGACCGCGATGACGTAGAGCGCGCCGTCCTTGAAGGCGAGACCGGTGGGCATGTTCAGCCCCTTGAGGATGGTCTTGACCTCCTTCTTTCCGTTGTTGTCCTTGATGGCATAGACGTTGCCGAGGCCGAACGAGCCGACGAACAACGTGCCCTTGTCACCCCAGGCCATCTGCCGCGCGGCGAGAACGCCGGGCGCATAGACCTCGATCTTGAAGCCTGCCGGCAGCTTGATCTTCTTCATCATCGCCGCGAGCTCGGCCTCCGACGCGCCCGTCGGCGGACCCGAGGGCGGCGCGAGGCCTTTCTGCGCCTCGGTCTCGTCGCCGAGGAACCAGTCGTCCGGCGGATGGGTCCAGAATTCCTTGGTGCCGGATTCGTATTTCTTCAGTACCCGGTTTTTGTCCTGTTGCTGCGCATTGACAACGCTGGTCCCGGCAAGAAGGGCAACCGCTGCAAGCGCCAACACGGATCGATGGAACATCGATGTCATCGCGTCACTCCCCTAAGGCAGCCGTCAGGGCTGCACGTTCTTGTTTTGCTGTTTGAGTAGGCGAAGTTCGGAGTCTGTCAGGACGACAGACTTAAAAAGGTTAGCACATCTGCGAGCGGTGAGAAGCGCATCGCGTGTGCTGCGGTTGCGCTCAATAAAAATTGAGACGGATTTGCTGCCGGCGCCAGCCGCAGCAACGACAACGATCTCGCTGCAACGCGGAATCAGAATGACGCGCGGCTCAATTTGGAGGCAGCGGGAAGGGCCCACATTAAAAAATGCGAAAACAACCCCATGCACAGTAGAACGGCGGAGGCCGCGGCGCGCCCGGTGAACCCGGACAGACGCTTGATGCGTCGAGCAAAACTACGAACGCGGCGCTTACGAGGCGACTGGGTAGGGCCCGTCGTCAAACACCGCCTCATGATAGCCTTTCGACCCGACGTCGCGCGCCAGCGTGCTGCGGAAATCCTGACCCGCACGCAGGCACTGCAGCACATGCGCGAAGTCGAATTCCGGCCGCCAGCCCAGCTCGCGCCGGGCGCGCGCGTTGACATAGACGCGGTCGATCTGCGGAAACAGGCGCCAGCCGCGCGCCGCGTAGAGCTGCGCACAATCCGGATGGAGCGCGCGCACGACGCTTGCCGCGTCATCCGCCAGCGCCGCGAGATGATGCGGCTCGAACGGGCTCGTGGCCGAGACGATGTAACGAGCAAAACCGATCTTTGACGCGCGCTCGACGGCGAGCAGATGGGCGCTCACGGCGTCCGCTATATCCAGCCGGCGATAGAGCAGCTCGTTGGCCTGCGCGTTGTCCAGCGGATAGGCCGACCGCATCGCCGGATCGTCATCGTCCTCCGGAAAGAAGCGCGAGGTCCGCAACACGACGACCGGCAGGCCGCGCTCGCGAAAGAACAGCTCGCACAGCGTCTCCGCCATCAGCTTGGTCGTGCCGTAGATGTTCTTCGGGACGGACGGCAGGTCCTCGGTAACCCACACCGCCGCCTGCCCCGCTTCGGGGCGCAGCTGCGAGCCGAACGCGCTGGTGGTGCTGGTGAAGATGAAGCTCTTCACACCGGCGGCCGCAGCCGCCTCGAGCAGGTTGAGCGTGCCGGTGACGTTGGTGTCGACGAAGTCTTGCCTGGCGTGGGTCGCCACATGCGGCTTGTGCAGCGTCGCGGTGTGGATCACGGCCGCGACGCCGGCCATCTGCTCGCGCACGAACGCGGGATCGACGATCGAGCCGACGGCATCGGTGAAGGGCGAGGGCTTCAGATCGATCCCGCGCGCTGGCGAACCCTGCGCCTGGAGCGTCCGCAAAAGGGCCTCCCCGAGGTGCCCAGCGCTGCCCGTAACCAGAATTGTCATTGCAAACCCAATACAGCCGCCAGCGGCGCGGAAAACCACGGCCCGGTCTGGTTTGGCTGGATGCTCTGGGAAAAATTGGAGCGGGCGAAGGGGCTCGAACCCTCGACCCCGACCTTGGCAAGGTCGTGCTCTACCACTGAGCTACACCCGCATCCTGTGTCGGTCGCGTGACGCGCCGGCAACGGCTGTCGTATGCCAAAAGCGGGAGGGGAATGCAACAGCTACCGGCGGCATAGATACGCAATTGCGGGCCCTAAATGGAGCCCGAATGCGGCCGAATCGCCCGAAAACGGCCCGGAACCGCCGAATCGGCCCCGGTGGATTGAAATTCGGCCTATTCGGCCCAATTTAGGAGCCGACAACAAGCATCGGCGTTGGCGACGTGCTAAAGAGCCGCCATTCCAGACATCAGACGAGGGGATCCCGTGACGATCATCGACCAGGGTAACGGAGCGGCGGGCCCGGCTGCGGCCGATCTGATCAAGGACACCACCACCCAGACCTTCGTGAAGGACGTCATCGAGGAATCGAAGCGCCAGCCGGTGCTGATCGACTTCTGGGCGGAGTGGTGCGGCCCCTGCAAGCAGCTCACCCCCGTACTGGAGAAGGCGGTCAAGGCGGCCAAGGGCAAGGTCAAGCTGGTCAAGATGAACATCGACCAGCACCCGGCGATCCCGGGCCAGATGGGCATCCAGTCGATCCCGGCCGTGATCGCCTTCGTCAACGGCCAGCCGGCCGACGGCTTCATGGGCGCGGTCCCTGAGAGCCAGCTCAACGCCTTCATCGAAAAGCTGACCAAGGGCGTCACCGCTCCGGGCGAGGTCAATGTCGCAGAGATCGTGCAGGAAGCCGATGCCGTGCTCGCCGAGGGCGACGCCGCGGCCGCCGCGCAGATCTATGCCGAGGCGCTGCAGCATGATTCGACCAACATCGCGGCCCTGGCCGGCCTTGCCAAATGCTATGCCGTCTCCGGCGCGATGGAGCAGGCCAAGCAGACGCTGGCCATGGTACCGGAATCCAAGCGCAACGATCCCGCTGTGAAGGCCGTGCAGACGACGATCGATCTCGCCGAGCAGGCGGAGCAGCTCGGGCCCGTGGCCGAGCTGGAACAGAAAGTCGCCGCAAACCCGCTCGATCATCAGGCCAGGTTCGACCTCGCGACCGCGCTCAACGCGCAGGGTAACCGCGCGGCCGCCACCGACCAGCTGCTCGAGATCATCAAGCGCGACCGCAAGTGGAACGACGACGGCGCCCGCAAGCAGCTCGTGCAGTTCTTCGAGGCCTGGGGCGGCACGGATGATGCAACGGTCGAGGGACGAAAGCGCCTGTCGACGATCCTGTTTTCGTAAGGACAGCGTACAAGCGTCAGCGGGGAC
Organism: Bradyrhizobium sp. CCBAU 45389; assembly: GCF_028128625.1. Taxonomy (NCBI): domain Bacteria; kingdom Pseudomonadati; phylum Pseudomonadota; class Alphaproteobacteria; order Hyphomicrobiales; family Nitrobacteraceae; genus Bradyrhizobium; species Bradyrhizobium sp. CCBAU 45389. The sequence goes on from NZ_LBIY01000085.1 coordinate 74,919, forward strand.
CAGATGCCGATCAACATCGAATATCGCGGACCCGCCGACCTTCCCGAAATCATTCCGGTGTTTCCGCTGCCGGGCGCGCTGCTATTGCCGCGCGGCCAGATGCCGCTCAACATCTTCGAGCCGCGCTATCTCGCGATGGTCGACGATTGCTTCCGCGACGGCCATCGCCTGATCGGCATGATCCAGCCCGACGTGGCGCACTCGCCGAAGAATTCCGACAAGCCCGCGCTGTTCCGCGTCGGCTGCGTCGGCCGCATCACCCAGCTCGCCGAATCCGGCGACGGCCGCTACATCCTCGAGCTCACCGGCGTCTCCCGCTTCAAGGTGGTCGAGGAGCTCGAGGTGCTCACCGCCTACCGGCAGTGCAAGGTGGATTTCTTTACCTTCGTCGACGACTTCACGGCCCGCATGGGCGAGGACGAGGTCGATCGGGAGGCGCTGCTGTCGGTGCTCGCGGACTTCCTGAAGGCCAACAATCTCAAGGTCGACTGGGAGGGCGTCGAGAGCGCGCCCAACGAGGCGCTCGTCAACGCGCTGGCGATGATGTCGCCTTACGGCCCCGCCGAAAAGCAGGCCATGCTGGAGGCGCCGGACCTGAAGACCCGCGCCGAGATCCTGATCGCGGTCACCGAGATGGACCTCGCCAAGAAGCGCACCAGCGGCGATCCGCCGCTGCAGTGAGGGCCTGAAGCATGATCCGGAAAAGTGCGAAGCGGTTTTCCGGAAAGATCATGCGCAAACAACAACCTAAAGCGCGATGACGATTCATCCCAATCTCATCGCGCTTTAACGGCTCACGCAGCGCGGATGGCTGCCTCATCCCGCCGCAGCAATCTGGCGACGTCGGATGCAGGCATCGGCCGGCTGAAATAATAGCCCTGTGTTTCGACGCACCCTTCCTCGCGGAGGATGTCGAGCTGCTCCTTGGTTTCGACGCCTTCGGCGGTCGTCGTCTTGCCGAGGCTGACTGCGAAACGAACCACCGCGCGCGCGAGATGGCGCGCGTCTGCCCGCGGGCTGGATAGTTCGGCGACGAAACTGCGGTCGATCTTGACCTTGTCGAACGGGAATCTCTGCAGAAAGCTCAACGATGAATAGCCGGTGCCGAAATCGTCCAGGGCAATTCGCACGCCGAGCTCGCGCAGCTGAGCGAGCACCGCAAAGACGGCCTCGCTGTCATGCATGATCACCGTCTCGGTGACCTCGAGCTCGAGCCTGTGCGGCGCGAGCCCTGAACTCGCCAGCGCGCCGACAATGACCGGGACGAGCTCCTTGCTCCTGAATTGGGCGGGAGACAGGTTGATCGCGATCCTGGCATGCGCGGGCCATGTGGCAGCCTCCGCGCAGGCGGTCCTCAAGACCCATTCTCCCAGCGGCACGATCAAGCCGGTCTCCTCCGCAAGCGGGATGAATTCGCCCGGCAGGACCAGGCCTCGCTGCGGGTGATGCCAGCGCAGCAAGGCCTCGAAGCCGCAGGTCTCGCCGCTCGCGGCGCTGAGGAACGGCTGGTAGTGAAGCTCGAATTGACGCCCCGCGAGCGCATCCCGCATGTCGCGCTCCAAATTGCGTCGCGCATGCATGAGCTCGTCGAGCTCCGGCTCGAAGAAGCGGAATGCACCGCGTCCGCCGCTCTTGGCCGAGTAGAGGGCGAGATCCGCGCTCTTCAGGATCACGTCGGAATCGTTGCCGTCGCGCGGCGCGATGGCAATGCCGATGCTGGTGCCTACCGTGACCCGGTGATCGCCGAGATCGAAAGGTTGGCAAAGCGCCTTTCTGATGTTCTCGGCAAGGGCGGCGGCCTCCACGGCCGGGTTGGTCACGTAATCGATCACCGCGAACTCGTCGCCGCCGAGACGCGCAATCAACGCGGTTTCCGTGACGCATTCGCGCAGACGCGCGGAGACGGCGCGCAGCAGCGCATCGCCCGCCGGATGTCCAAGCGTGTCGTTGACTTCCTTGAAGCGGTCGAGGTCGAGCATGAGCACGGCCAGATCGAGGCCGCCGTTGCGCGTCACCGCAATCGCATGCTCCATCCGTTCCCTGAGCAGCACGCGATTTGGCAGATCGGTGAGCGCGTCGTGTTGCGCCATATGGGTGATCTTGGCCTCGGACCGGCGCTGCTCGGTCACGTCGAGATGCGTGGCCACCCATCCGCCGCCGGCCATCGGCTGCCGCGTCACGCAGATCAGCCGGCCATCGGCGAACTCGTCGATCCTGCTCGAGACGGCATCGAACGGCAGGGCCGCCAGTTTCGAGATGAATTGCTCGGCGGCGCCCTCGCTGGAATCGCCCTTGAGAATGCCCTTCACGATACGATGCCTGATGATGTCGGTATGCGATGTCCCCGTCCTCAGCAGCTCCGGCGGCAGCTGATAGAGCCGGGCATAACGCTCGTTGCAGACGACAAGCCGCTTGTCGGCATCGAACATGCAAAGGCCTTCAACCATGTGATTGATCGCCGTGTCCAGCCTCAGCGTCTGATCCTGGAGTTCCTGCTGCGAGTCTTCGAGCTGCTGCCGGGCGACCGAAAGCTGGCTGATGATCTCCTCGAACCTGGCGGTTCTGCTTGCCATGCGACGATCGGCCACCACGCCGATCAGGCTCATCCCCAGCACGGAAAGTGCGACACCGGCGATGGCAAGCGCGAGGAAAGCCGGGGAAAGCGAAAGACTATCCGTCGCGAGGGTGGGATCCGGCGTGATCTGTACGGCACCCATGGCCGTGAAGTGATGCGACACGATGGCGAGTGTGAGCAGGACGGCTGCTGCCAGCGTGCCCCGATAGCCCTGGTAGGTCAGGGCAACCGCCAGCGCGGCGTAGCCGAGACACATGCCCAAAATGATCGAGACGAATACGAGGTCCACCGACCAGGCGACCCGGCCAGGCACTTCAAGGGCCCACATTCCCAGATAGTGCATGCTGGCAATGCCGCCTCCGACGATGACACCCCCTGCCATCGCGCCCCAGCGGCCGGACGTGCCGACCGCAACACCGAAGCCGACCGAGGTCAAAAGCATTGCCACGGCGAGTGAAAACGCAGTCAGCAGGAGGCCATAGCCGGTCGTGACGCCGGGCTCATAAGCAAGCATCGCGACGAAATGCGTCGCCCAGATTCCGTATCCGATGGCTGCGCCGGCAATCGCGATCCAGATCCACCGCCTTCTCGCGCGCGTCGCGATCGCACGATGAAAGATACTGGCCGCGACGATGCTCGCGACGAAGCAGACCAGGCCTGCGAGGACAACGAGCCGCCAATCGTGCTCAGCCGTCAGACAGGAAAAAACGCGGAACATGCAATCTGGCTCCACCGTCAATAGTGTCGATGGTGTACGCGCTAAACGTTCATCGCGTTAATTTTGTGCAACGCCCGATTGCATACTTACCGGCGCGTTAACGCTTCCTGCTCAATTCGATTTGTCGACCGCGCCCAGGCGGACGGAAGAAAGCGTGCAGCGAGACGCTAGTGGTGACCACGGATGCGCTTGCGGCCGGTGATCATTGCGCGGATCAGGTTCTCGCGCTGAAGCAGTCCCATCAGGAGCACGCCAAGCACGTGCAGCACGACCAGCACGATGACCGCGTCCGATGAATAATGGTGGGTGTCCTCGACCCACCAGAGGCCGAAAAAGGTCACGGTCACCGACATCGCGCCCGTGATCGCCGAGACGGCGGTCGCCAGCAGCAGCGCCACCAGCATCAACGTGCCGGCGGGATTGAGACCGATATAGCGGCCGGTGATGCCGCGGCGCAAATTCCAGAGATAGCGCGGCCCGGCACGCAGCCGGACGCCGACCATGCGGAAGCGGGAGTAGCGACTGCCCCAAAAACCCCAGACCAGGCGGAAGGCGAGAAGCCCAAGCACGGTATAGCCGACGATGCGATGCAGCCGGTCATAGACGGTGGGCGTGAACCACGCGGCCAGGATGCTGGCCGCGAAAGCCCAGTGCCAGAGGCGCAGCGGCAGATCCCAGACCGCGACCGTCCGCGAAGCGGTTCGATCCGCGGGGGCCCTGTCGGACACCCCGCGCGCTTCTGGCACCGCTTCTTCGATCAAGCTGGGACCACCCTCAAGCCTCACTCTGCGCGGACGATCTCGCGCAGCTCAACTGGCAAGTTTTACTTGGCAGCCTTACTTGGCAATCGTGTGCTTCAGGCTGAGATCTTCCGGGCTGTAGAACAGCTCGTAGAGCTTGCCTTCCTTGACGCCGTACACTTCGTAGCACGAGCCTTCGATCTTGGAGCGCCGCACTTCGTAGCCCAGCGCCTTGGCCTTGGCTTCGGCTTCGCTGGCCGGCTTCCACGACGCCTTGTCGAGCTTGGTGCAATCCTTGAAACCGTCGGCCATGGCCGTCGATCCCGCGCCAATCCCGATCGTCAGTGCAATGGCAACAACACGAATGACCTTCACGAACTTCTCCTCCTCTGTCGTGGGCGCTGCGCGGAGCCGCGAGCGGGACCGAAGGAAGCAAAGGAGGAGGTGAAGTCAATCGGGTTCGGGCATGGATCGCTTTAGATAAGTTCTAACATTGTCCAAAAGCTGAGTGCTCTCCGTGCGCAGTGCGCATTTGACCCACCTCTGCGGCCTAACGCCTCACGCCGCAGGATAGTTGCGTCGCAGCCAATCCGCCCACGAGAGCTGTCCGCGAACACCTCGGCTGACGGCGAAGCCCATGCCGCGCGCCCTCGCGTCCGACAGGTTCATCGGCAGGATTTTTTGACGCCATCCCCGGGCGTCCTGATACCGGCGGGCCAACGAGACGAGCTCGAGATCTTCGGGACCACCAATCTCGACACGCTCGCCACGCATTCCGTCGAAGGTGCAGGCCACGACGTGTTTGGCGACGTCCGACGTGTCGACCGGGTTGAACAGTGTCGTCGGCACCGGCCACATCGGAAGCCAGCTGAGGCCCGCGAGCAGCCGGTCGAGAAGATAGTAGAACGGCATCGCGCGAACGACGGACCAGGACAGTGCTGACGCACGCACCAGCCGTTCCCCGGCGAGCTTGACCCGCGCGTAGGGCAGGGTTGCCTCATCGAGGCCGACGATCGAGACGTGGAGAAAGTGCCGCACCCTGGCCTCACTGCAGCATGACAACAGCCTTTCGGTGCCCTCGACGTCCACGGCGGAGGGCGACGTGAAGAAGTCCGTCGGACGAATGCCGCCGCGCCGCGCGATCGGCGACCAGGTTGCCGCATTGATCACCGTATCGACATCGTGCAGCGCGTCCCGCAACCCGGCGCCCGTCGCGAGGTCGCCGATCGCCCATTCAACATCCGATCGCGGGCCCGGCGCGCGCGCAAACACCCGAACCTGACGTCCGTCGTGAACGAGGCGATCGACGATATCCCGGCCAAGATGGCCTGTACCCCCGGTGACGAGTGTCAGCGTCATGCCTCAACTCTCATTCGACGCTCAATAGCCCGCAACCGCCAGCACGACGACCGCACTGAGCATCATCCAGCCGAAGTGCCGGCCGCGCGTAGCCCATGCGTTGGCGATAGCGGAGAGACCGAACACACAGGCCATGGTGACGACGATCCAGTGGCGTGCCGGCTCCGAGCCCATCCAGGGCGTCGCGATCAGGAGCACGCCACCGCCAATCCAGGCGACGGTCGAGGCCTGCCAGACCAGGCGGATCAGGGTGCGCAGCCGTTCCGGCTCGATGCGGGCGCGGACAAACACCCTGGCCTCGCCGAGGTAGCCGTGGATGAGAGCCACCACGATGGTCAGCAGGCCGGCGCATTGGAGCAGGAGATCACGCATCAACGCCTCCATACAGTTATGTATGGTCAACTAAGCGCTCGCCTGCCGCTTGTCAATACACTAGTGTATGGTCGAATTTGGAACGCGACATGACGGAACAGCTCTCCGCCGACGACTGGATCAAGGAAGGCCTGAAGGCGCTTGCCAAAAGCGGTTTCACGGCGCTGAAGGCCGATCCGCTGGCAAAAGCCATGGGGGTTTCGCGCGGCAGCTTCTATTGGCATTTTGCCGATCTCGGCGCGTTCCACGCCGCGGTGCTGAAGCGCTGGCGCGAGATCGCGGCCGAGCAGATCATCGCCGACGTCGAGGCGGCCGGCGACGAGCCGCTGCAGGCGCTGCTGCGCAGATCCTTCGGCGCGCGGCTCGACCTCGAACGCGCGGTGCGCAACTGGGCAGCCTTCGATGCGACAGCGCAAGGAGCGGTGCGCGCCATCGACCGCCGCAGGCTCGACTATATCGAGCAGCTGCTGGGAAAACGCGGGCTTACCCCGATGGCGGCGACGGCCCGCGCGCAGATCCTCTATTGGACGTTTCTCGGCTTTGCCCTGTCCGGGGCGCCGGTGCCGGCGGCGCGGCTTCAGGGCATGCTCGACGAGCTCCTGGCGATGGTCTCCGCCTGAGCAGCTGCCATGGGCGGACGCGAATTTCTGTGGTAGAGGCAAGCAATTGCCGGAGACAAAGATGAACGCGCCTACCGAACGCCCCGAAGCCAGCGTCGATCCCAAACTGCTGGAGATTCTGGTCTGCCCGCTGACCAAGGGCCCGCTGGAGTTCGATTCCGCCAAGCAGGAGCTGATCTCGCGCAGCGCCAAGCTCGCCTATCCGATCCGCGACGGCATCCCGATCATGCTGCCGGAAGAGGCCCGCAAGATCGATTGAGGACGCGTCGCCCGTCGCTCGTCGCCACATCCTCGGTGTCGTCCTGGCGAAAGCCAGGACCCATAACCACCGAATTGCATTGCTGCACGAGCCGGCAACTCCGAGTCTTCGCAAAACTATTGCTGCGGAGTATGGGTCCCGGATCTGCGCGCGCTTGAGGCGCGCTTGTCCGGGACGACAAGGAGAGAGTGAGGCGCGAGCGTTCTCTAAACTTACGCCTTACAACGCCTCGCCCTTCAGCAGCCTTGGCACTTCGCCCGTCAGTCCGGCGGCCTGGCGGATGAAGAGGTTCTTCAGCGGCGGGGCGCGGTCGACGAGGCCGAGGCCGATGTCGCGGACCGTGCGCAGCAAGGTCGACTGGTTGGAGAACAGGAAGTTCAGCGAGTTGGTGGCAACGCCCATCGCCATGGTGTCGAAGCGGCGCCAGCGCTGGTAGCGTTCGAGCACGTCGGCGCCGCCGAGATCCATGCCGAGCCGCGCGGCATCGACGACGACTTCGGCCAGCGCGGCAACATCCTTCAGCCCCATGTTGAGGCCCTGGCCCGCGATCGGATGGATCACGTGCGCGGCATCGCCGACCAGCGCGAGGCGCTCGGCGATGAAGGAGCGCGCGACGAAATAGGACAGCGGAAACGCGCGCGGCTTGTCGAGCGCCTTCACCTCGCCGAGATGCAGGCCGAAGCGCTGCTCGAGCTCGCCGTGGAAGTCCTCGTCGCTGAGCGCGACGATGCGCACGGCCTCGGCCCGGCGCTCGGTCCACACCAGCGATGAGCGCTTGCCCGAGAGCGGCAGGATCGCGAAGGGACCTGCGGGCAAAAAGTGCTCCTCGGCGCGACCTTCGTGATCGCGCTCGTGGCCGACGGTGACGACGATGCCGGACTGATCATACTCCCAGCCGTGCGTAACGATGCCGGCACGCTCGCGCAGTCTCGACCGCGCGCCGTCGGCGGCGACCAAGAGGCTCGCCGCGATCACGCTGCCGTCGCCGAGCGAGACTTCGATGCCCTCGGCGCGCGCGTCGTAAGACGACACCGTGGTGGCGCGAAGATCGATGCCCTCGGCCTCGGCGCGCACCACCAGCGCATCGATCAGGCGGCGGTTCTCGACCATGTGGGCAAAGGGTTCGCCCGGCGCGACGTCGCCGGCGAAGTTCAGGAACACCGGACGCGTGGCGTCCTCCAGCTTCGAATCGGTGACGACCATGTCGAGGATCGGCTGCGCCTCGCCCCTGACGTCGTCCCAGGTGCCGATCGCCTCGAACAGGCGACGGCAGGCGGCGACGATCGCGGTGGCGCGCGGATCCCGGCTCGGCCGCGTGCCGAGCGCGGGATCGGCGACGATGACGGGGATCTCGGGACCCAGTCCCTGGCGCAACGCCAGCGCCAGCGCGAGGCCCGCAAACGCGCCGCCGCCAATGACAATGCTTCCCTGTACCGACATACCAAGCTTCCCGGTCAATTCTCGGTCTTGCTAGCAGACTTGAGCTGGGCGAAACAGTGCGGTGAAACAAGGGCGGAACGGCCCAAATGTGCCATTCCGGAGCATCCGCCCCGGAACGACGGCAAGAAGGTTCATTCCATGTCCAAAAGCCTGTTCGACCTCATTTCGATCCTCGACCTCGAACAGCTCGAGGTGAACCTGTTTCGCGGCAACAGCCCGAAGACGGACTGGCAGCGGGTGTTCGGCGGCCAGGTGATCGGGCAGGCGATGGTCGCGGCCTGCCGCACCGTCGAGGGGCGGCTGCCGCATTCGCTGCATTGCTATTTCATTCTGCCGGGCGATCCGAAGGTCCCGATCATCTACCAGGTCGAGCGCCTGCGCGACGGCAAGAGCTATTCGACCCGCCGCGTCACCGCGATCCAGCACGGCAACGCGATCTTCTCGATCATGGTGTCGTTCCACGCCGAGGAGGAAAGCGCCTTCGATCACCAGGACAAGATGCCCGATGTGCCGCCGCCGGAGAAGCTGACGGCGGAGGAAGTCGCGAAGCAACCGATCTTCAAGGAGATGCCGGAGTTCATCCGCCGTTACTACGAGATGGATCGTCCGATCGAATTGCGTCCCGTCGAGATCGGCCGCTATTTCGGCCAGAAGGTCGACGACGGTCGCATCCATATCTGGATCCGCACGGCTGCCAAACTTCCCGACGATCCCGCGCTGCATCTGTGCGCGCTGGCCTATGCATCGGACTTCTCGCTGCTCGACGCGATCATGGCGCGCTACGGCCGCACGCTGTTCGACAAGGACATGATGCCGGCTAGCCTCGATCACGCGATGTGGTTCCACCGCCCGTTCCGCGCCGACGAATGGCTGCTCTACGCCCAGGATTCGCCGAACGCGCGCGGCGGCCGCGGCCTGTCGCGCGGCCTCATCTTCAAGCCCGACGGCACGCTGGTGGCGTCAGTGGCGCAGGAAGGCTCGGTGCGCGAACGCAAGGCATGATCCCGAGACGTGGGAAGCGGTTCTCGGACGAGATCATGCTCGAGCAAAGAGCCTGATCGGCGTCAGCCGCCCTGCAGGCCCGTTGCCTTGATCACCGGCCCCCATTTCAGGCGCTCCTTCGTCTCGAACCGGGCAAGGTCAGCCGGTGTTCCACCGGCCGGATCGAGTCCCAGCTCGTGTAGCCGCTTCTTGGTCTCGGGCAGGGCCAGCGCCTTGGCGAACTCGCCGTTCAGAAGCTCGATGACCGCCTGCGGCGTGGCGCGTGGCGCGTAGAAGGCATTCCATCCCGCCATCTCGAAATCAGGCACGCCCTGCTCGGCGACGGGTTTTACGCCCGGCAAAAGCTCACTCGGCTTCAGTACGGTAATGCCGAGCGCCTTCAGCTTGCCGTCGTCGATCTGGGTGCGCACCGCCGTGACCGTATCGATGATCAGCGGAACCTGTCCGCCGAGCACGTCGGTCATCGCGGTCGCCGAGCCCTTGTAGGGAACACCGAACATCGGCGCGCCGGTCACATCCTTGAGAAACTCGAAGATGACGCGCGCCGTCGTGCTCGGCAAAGCGATGTCGATCCGGTCGGGCTTCGCCTTGGCAGCCGTGATCAGATCCGCCACGTTGTTTGCGGCGAACGACGGGCTGGCTGTGATCACCAGCGGCAGCTTGCCGACCAGGATGATCGGCGCAAAATCCTTGGCAGGCGCGAACCCCATCGACGGATACATGAACTCGTTCATGGTCTGGGTGGCGTTGGTGCCCATCAACAGCGTGTAGCCGTCGGGCTCCGAATGCGCGGCCTGCTCGGCCCCGATATTGCCGCCGGCGCCCGGCTTGTTCTCGACATAGAAGCGCTGGCCGAGCGTGCGCGACAGATGATCGGCGAGGTATCGCGCGACGACGTCGGTGCCCTGACCGGCCTGATAGGGAACGATGATCTTGACGGGCCTCGTCGGATAGGTCTGCGCGAGGCTTGCGCAACTCCATAGCAGGGCCAGCAATCCCACGGCCCATCTCGCGGATCTCAGCATGCTCGTTTCCTCTCGTTATGATTATTTTGGTCGTCTTCTTGTTGGTGGTCTTATCGTGTCGCAGGGTCCTTCCGTTGCGGAATGACGATTCCGGCCTCGATCAGGCTGTCGATCGTACCCTCATCGAAGCCGGCATCCGCCAGAATTTCGCGCGCATGCTCGCCAAAGCGGGGCGGCCGTCGCGTGGCGCTGCCCGGCGTCTCTCGCAGCTTCACGGGAATGCCGGGCGCGCGATGGCCCTCGCTCTCGACCAGCATGTCGCGATGGGCGACATGGGCTTGCGCGAACGCCTGCGGCACGGTGTTGACGGCGCCGGCGGGAACGCCGGCCTGCATCAGGTCGCGGCAGAGCGCCTCCGATTTGAAGCCGGCCAGCGTGCGCTCCAGTTCAGTGCGTAGCGCTGCGACGTGGGTGAGCCGATCGGCGTTGGTGCGAAAGCGCGGATCATCCAGCAGGTCGCCGCGCCTGACTTTCTGGCAGAAGCGGCGGAACTGGCCGTCATTGAGGATGCCGAGGAAGATCTCGCCGTCGGCGGCCGCGAATTTGTCGTAAGGGGCGATGTTGGGATGGGCGCTGCCGAGCCGACCGGGAACGTTGCCCGAGCAGATCCAGTTTGCCGCGTGCGGCACCAGCAGGCCGAGCGCGGTGTCGAACAGCGTCACCTCGACGCGCTGCCCCAGTCCGGTCCGTTCGCGCGCCGCGAGCGCAAGCAAGACACCCGTGAGCGCATTGTAGCCCGTGACGTAATCGACGATGGGAACGCCGACCCGCGTCGGGCCCGAGCCCTGCGTGCCGTTGATGCTCATCAGGCCGCACATGGCCTGCAGCACCGCGTCATAACCGGGGAGGCCGCCGAGCGGCCCGTCGGCGCCGAAGCCCGAGATGGCGCAATAGATCAGTCGCGGAAAGCGCTCGGAGAGATGGGCCTCGTAGCCGAGCCCCCAGCGCTCCATGGTGCCGGGCAGGAAATTCTCCACCAGCACATCGGCATCCTTCAACAAGCCTTCGAGCACCGCGCGCCCCAGGGCGCGCGACAAGTCGAGCGCCATGCCGCGCTTGCCGCGATTGACGGCGCCGAAATACGCCGCCTGTCCCGCCGCATCGAAGGGCGGTCCGAGGCCGCGCGTCTCATCGCCCGATGGCGGCTCGATCTTGACGACATCGGCGCCATGATCGGCCAGCATCTGCGTGCACAGCGGCCCCGCCAGCACGCGCGAGAGATCGACGACCTTGAGGCCGGTCACCGCTCCGCGCGTGAGATCAGGTGCGGGCATGCTCATGCGCCCAGTTGGTTGCTGTCAGCTACGGCTCGGCAATTGCACGATGCCGGTTCCGAGCACGGAGAGTTCGTCGTCCTGGTTGCGCGCTTCCTGCTCGATCTCGACGAGATGACGGCCGTTCTCGATGAATTTGCGCTTCACCTTGCCCTTGATGAACAGGATGTCGCCCTCGGGATTGTGCCGGCGGATCTTGCAGGTCGCGCGGCGCAGGAAGCCGTCGTCGCCCATCCAGTTGGTGAGGTGATGGGTCAGCCAGGAGCAGCGCTCCGGACCGTAATCATAGGCGCCGGGCGCGCCGACCTCGAGCGCGAACTCCTCTTCCCAGTGCACGCGCTCGGGGCAATCGGGAATATTGAAGCGGTTCGGAATGCCGAGGCCGCGATGGGCATCCTGCAGCTTCCACGCGAGCTTGTTGGCGCGGATGTAGAGACCGCCCCAGCCTTGCGCATAGGCGATGAAGCCCGTGACGGTCATCGGTCCCTTCAGCATCACCGGCAGCGCCTCGCCTTCGGTGACGTCCTGCCAGTAGCGCGGACGCGAGCCCTGGATCCGCTCGTCGGCATAATGCTTGTAGGCCGCGGCGAGCTCCTCGTCGCTGTAGCGGCGCGGTTCACGGGCCCTGACTTCCTTGTATTTGGTGCCCTGCTCGCGCGCGTGGTCGCGCTCGGTGCGGAAGCACCAGCTGTCCGCCTCGGCGACGAGGTCGCCCTGCTGGTTGAAGAAATCGACGTGATAGGTCTGCTGGATGGCGCGGCCGGCAAAGCGCGTCTGATGCTCGACGAGGTCCTTCAGTTTGGCCTCGGTCGAAATCACGTCGTTGCGCCTGACGGCCTTGTGCCAGGTCCAGTCCGCGCCCGACCACATGGCGTGGACGCCGGGCATCCCGCCGACATAGCCCGACACGATGCGACTGGTCGAGAACAGGAAGCTCGGCAGCGCGATGATGCCGCCGTAAGCGGACTTGGCAGCGTAGTCGGGGTCGCACCACAGCGGATTGTCGTCGCCGATGCCGTGCGCGTAATGACGGATGTTGTCGCGCGTCGCCTCATAGCACCAGGGCTCGGCGGTCACGCCGATGGTCACGCCGATGCGCTTGCGCAGATCGTCGAGGCCCTCTTCGGTGATTTTCGGAAACCTGCTTTCGGTCTTGTCCAGCATGTGACGTTCCTCTCTTTAATTCGTCGCTTCTGATTGTTTGGCGGCCTGCTCGCGGTCGCGCAGCACCTTGCGGTTGACCTTGCCGGCCGGCGTCTTCGGCAGCTCCGCGACGAAGCTGACGAGACGCGGATATTCGTGATGGCTGAGGCGCTGGCGCACGACGTCCTGGATCTCGTGCTCGAACGACGTATCGCCGGGACGGTCGGTGACGACGAACGCCTTCACCACCTGCCCGCGCAGCGGATCGGGGACGCCGATGGCCGCGGCCTCGCGCACTTCCGGATGCTTGAGGATCGCGTCCTCGATCTCGACGGCGCTCATGGTCCAGCCGGCGGAGATGATGACGTCATCGGCGCGGCCGCCGTGATAGAAGTAGCCGTCGTCGTCGATGCGTCCGAGGTCCTTGGTCGCGATCCACTCGCCGCGACGCCAGACCTTCAGCTCGCCGGTCACGCCGGGCGCGCAGGGCTTGCCTTCGGCGTCGTGCACCTCGACGCGTCCGCCGGGGATCGGCTTGCCGAGGGATCCCGGCTTGACGACGAAGTCGTGCGCGCCGGGATAGCTCACCAGGATCACGCCGATCTCGGTGGTGCCATACATGCTGCAGACCTGGTGGCCGAAGGTGTCGTGCGCGAAGGTCGCCGTCTCGCTGTCGATCGGCTCGCCGGTGAACGACAATTTCTCCAGCGCGTAGCGATAGCGCGGTGCGGCGCCGGAATTGCGCATCATGCGGTAGTGAGTGGCGGCCGCAGACATGTTGGTGAAGCGGTGCCGTTCGAGCGCCGCCAGCAGCCGCTCCGGATTGAACTTGCCGGCATAGGCCCCGATGGTGATGCCGAGTGCGAGCGGCGCCAGCGTACCGTGCCAGAGTCCATGTCCCCAGGCCGGCGATGACGGGCAGATGAAGCGGTCGCCGGGACGCAGCCCGGTGCCGTACAGCGCCGCCACCATCAGCGTGACGATCGAGCGATGGGTGTGCTTGACCGCTTCGGGCAATTCGCGCGTCGTGCCGGACGTATATTGATACAGGGCCATGTCGTCGGCCGTCGTCTCAGGGGTAAAGTGCGGCGCGAAGCGCTGCAGGCCGTTCAGGAACGCGTCATCGGCGACCACGACCTCGGTGCCGATCCCGGCGAGCAGCGGCGCTTTCTCCGCGTTGGTCACGATCAGCCGCGGCTTGCAATCGTTGACGCGCAGCTTGACGCCGTCGGGTCCGAACAGCGTGAACAGCGGCACGGCGATGGCGCCGGCCTTCATGGTGCCGAACACCGCCACGTAGAACGCACGCGACGGCTCGAGCATGACCGCGACGCGATCGCCGGGCTTGATCCCGCGGCTCACCAGATCATGTGCGAAGCGCGAGGAGGCTTCCGCGAGCTCGGCAAAGCCCAGCACCTCGTCCGGCCCGTCGGCGCGGACGACGATCACGGCCGGATCGGAGCGACCGGCGTGCCGGTCGATGCACTCATGCGCGATGTTCAGCTGCGCGCGATTGCCGTCGAACAATTCCCAGAGCTTCTCCGGAGAGAAGATCGTCTGCGCGGCGGCGTAGCTCGTGAAGTCGGTCAGCTTGGTCATGACCGGCAAGATACCGACGACGCGCCAATTGTCAAATAGCGTTATTAATTGTATATGTACAATTTGCGTGAATCACGCCGGAGCTTGCGGCGCGTGCCCGCGCGAGGCGAAAGATCAGCGCTGCGTTAGCGCTGACTCGATGAGTTGGTGTTGTTGCACTCCAGCCGCTGTTGTACCGATACGATCATGCCGAATGCCAAATCACCCCGTGTCCGCGCCGTGCCCGCGGTCACGCGCGCCGTCGCCATCCTCCGCCTGCTCAGCCGCAGTCCTGCGCCGCAGAGTCTCAAGGCGATTGCGGAAACTCTCGACCTGGTGCCGAGCACCGCGTTGCACATCGTGCGCGCGCTGCTCGCGGAGGATCTGCTGCAGGTCGATCCGCAGACCAAACGCTACAGCCTCGGCGTCGGCATGCTGCCGCTGGCGCGCGCCGTGCTCGAGAATGCCGATTTTCCCAGCCTGATGCGGCCGAAGCTCGAGGAGCTCTCAGGCCGCTACGGCGTCACCGCGATCGGCGTCGAAGTGCCGGATCTCGACAACATGATCGTCGTCGCGCTGGCGCGCAGCCAGGCGCCGGTGCGGCTCCACGTCGACATCGGCAGCCGTTTTCCGGCGCTGATCAGCGCCACGGGGCGTTGCGTCGCCGCCTTCAGCGGCCAGCCGGAGAAGGAGATCGAGAAGCGCTTTCGCCTGCTGCGCTGGCACAACGCGCCGACCTTCGAGGCCTGGCGCAAGGAGGTCGATCAGGTGCGCAAGCAGGGCTTTAGCATCGACCGCGGCAATTACATTGCCGGCGTGACGATCGTCGCCGTGCCCGTCCTCAACGCGAAGGGAACGATCTCGCACACCATCGCGGCCGTCGGCCTCGGCAGCCAGCTGGACCGCGCGACCTCGCTGGCGCTCGCGCGCGACATGCGTGTTGTCGCCGAAGCCATCGCCCCACAACTGGCAATTCACGCCTGATACATCGGCGCGGAAAGCCTGATCGCCATAAGCGCGGTAAATCGCGCTTATGGCTTACCGGACCATCCTTAGAGCGAGCCGCGCGGAGCGAGTTCGGTCTGCGATGCAAACCAGTTCATGATCCAGCGATACACCCACGGGATCGGAATGATGAGGCTGCACAGGATCGCAGCCACGATGCCGCGCCAGAGGATGTCGAGACCGCTGCCCTTGAACACGATCTCGCGCCGCGTGCCTTCGATGCTGCGGCAGAACCAGCGCATCTGGGCCGCAGCCACCCAGGCCCAGCCGATGATGGTGATGATCGAGATCGCGAACAGCAGATTCCAGCCAATATAGGCCCAGACCGAACCGGTGAAGCTGAGACCGAGCGGCTGCCCGTTGGAAGCGAGGTTCGCGACCATCCATTTGATCAGCAGCCAGTAGAGCACGATCTGGACGATGAACAGCAGATTGCTCAGCAACTGGCTGCCGACGAAGCCGAGCGCGATCGCCAGAACGATGAAGCCAAAAACCCAGGGCACCAGCGTCATCGCGCTGCCGGTGAAGCTGAGATTGGGCCGCCCGGGGACCTTGATGCAGGGTACGATCCATTTCGTGTACCAGACGAACAGCCACGGCACCGGAATGACAAAGCACGAGCCGATCACGAGCACGAGCGTGCGCCAGGTGAACTCGAGGATGCCGAAATCGACAGCGAGTGATCCGCCGCTGGCCGCGCCAGCGTAACCACCGGCGCCCATCGCCGGGGGCCCGCCGCCTGGAACCATCGGCGGCGCGCCGCCGCCGACCAGGCCGGGAATTTCGGCCGCCTTCTGCCAGCCGGCCATGCCCTCGGTCCACACCAGCGTGTCCGGGCGGACGACGCCCTGGGCGATCAGATCGCGGAACTGTCCTTCCGGAAAGGGCCCCTGCTGCTTGCCCTCGGATGCGTAGAACCAACTCGCCATGAAACGTCCCCCTCGAACATACTTATGTACCGGCCAAGGCGCTTAGGTTCACCGCTTCGGTTCACCGCATCCATGCCAAAAATGCATTGTGAAGGATGAACGGATGCCCTGTACAGAGGCGGCCGTTCACATGGCCTCCCTTGGCCAAACGTTTTTCCGCTTCAATCTGCAACTTTTTTGTGCCATTTGCCCGTAAAGATGCCAGATTGACGCGGCGCCGGGGACATACGGCGCGGCGCATCCCGGGGAATAGGCCTGACCATGAAACTCGTCGTCGCGATCATCAAACCCTTCAAGCTCGATGAGGTCCGCCAGGCCCTGACGGCGATCGGCGTCCACGGCATGACCGTGACCGAGGTGAAGGGCTATGGCCGCCAGAAGGGCCATACCGAGATCTATCGCGGCGCCGAATATGTCGTGAACTTCCTGCCGAAGCTGCGCATCGAGATCGCGGTCGCCTCCGACGTCGCCGACAAGGCGGTCGCCGTCATCACCTCGACGGCCCGCACCGGCCAGATCGGCGACGGCAAGATCTTCGTCACGCCGATCGACCACGCGCTGCGCATCCGCACCGGCGAGACCGACAGCGACGCGCTCTGAATTAGACACGACTGCTTCGATCGCACCGGGCAGCGACGCCACAGCGTGCGACGTAATTTCTATGCTGGGGGAAACAACATGGCGGGATTGTTGCGCCGTGCAGCCGCTTTGGCTGCGCCGATCGGATTCGCGTTGGTCATGGCCGCGCCGGCGCACGCCGCCGCCTCCGAGATCAACACCGCCGACACCGCCTGGATGATCGTCGCCACCGCGCTGGTGCTGATGATGACGATCCCGGGTCTGGCGCTGTTCTATTCAGGCATGGTGCGCAAGAAGAACGTGCTCGCCACCATGGCGCAGAGCCTCGCCGCGGTGACGATGATCTCCATTCTCTGGGTCGCGTTCGGCTATTCGCTCTGCTTCGTCGGCGACGGGCCGTGGATCGGCACGCTCGACCGCTGGTTCCTCGCCGGCATGACGCTCGACAGCGTCAACCCGGCGGCGAAGACGATCCCGGAAGCGCTGTTCATGCTGTACCAGATGACGTTTGCGATCATCACGGTGGCGCTGGTCGCGGGCTCCGTCGCCGACCGCATGCGGTTCTCCGCCTATCTGCTGTTCTCCGTCGCCTGGTTCATCTTCGTCTACATTCCGCTGGCGCATTGGGTCTGGGGCGGCGGCTTCCTCGCCAGCATGGGCGTGATGGATTTCGCCGGCGGCCTCGTCGTGCATCTGTCGGCCGGCACCGCCGGCCTCGTCGCCGCGAAGGTGATGGGGCGACGTCATGGCTATGGCACCGAGAACCTCTCGCCGTTCGACCTCTCGCTCGCCGTGATGGGCACCGGCCTGCTGTGGGTCGGCTGGTTCGGCTTCAACGGCGGCTCGGCGGGCGCCGCCAATTCGCGCGCGGTGATGGCGATCATCGCCACCCATCTCGCCGCCTGCTCCGGTGCGCTGACCTGGGGCGCGATCGAATGGTCGACGCGGCGCAAGCCCTCCGTGCTCGGCATGATCTCCGGCGCGGTCGCCGGTCTCGGCACCATCACGCCGGCCTCCGGATTCGTGGCGCCCTGGCACGGCATCGTCATCGGCGTGATCGCCGGTGCGGTCTGCTACTGGGCCTGCACCTGGCTGAAGCACCGTTTCAACTACGACGATTCCCTCGACGTGTTTGGCGTCCACGGCATCGGCGGCCTGACCGGCACCCTGCTCGCCGGCGTGTTCGCCACCAGCGCGATCGGCGGCACCGCCGGCCTGCTGGAGGGCCATCCGCAACAGCTCCTGATCCAGCTCTACGGGGTCGCCGTCACCTTCGTCTGGGCCGCGGGCGTGAGCTTCGTCCTGCTCAAGCTGGTCGGCCTGTTCGTGCCCTTGCGCGTATCCCGTGAGCACGAGCTCGAGGGATTGGATATTTCGCAGCACGGCGAAGCCCTGCAATAGGCTTCCGCGCTACGTAATTACCTTCCGGCTGCCCGACGCGTGAGCAACATTGTGTCGGCAGCCTGTCGTGCCTGCGTTTTGAGCAGACGTGACCAGCTTTTGAGCGCGACGTAATAGCGCACTGCACTGCAATACGCGCCAACCGCGAAAACACCCGTTTTCATAGTCCGTTAGGCAAGCCGCCTGATCTGGCACGGCATTTGATTCTAGGGGTCCGGCTGTGCCCGCGTAGTGAAACTTCTCCCTCGTGGCGAACCAGTCGAGAAACGCCCGGCCACGTCCGGACCGGGCCCAAGCGGGGATAGGACCCATGAAAATTGTTATGGCGATTATCAAGCCATTCAAGCTGGAAGAAGTCCGTGACGCCCTGACCGCCATCGGCGTTCACGGTCTCACGGTGACGGAAGTCAAGGGGTATGGCCGCCAGAAGGGCCATACGGAAATCTATCGCGGCGCCGAATATGCCGTGAGCTTCCTGCCCAAGATCAAGATCGAGGTCGCTGTCGCCTCCGACCAGGTCGACAAGACCATCGACGCCATCACGTCCGCTGCGAAAACCGGACAGATCGGCGACGGCAAGATCTTCGTCATCAATCTCGACCATGCGGTTCGCATCCGCACCGGCGAGGCCGATGCCGCGGCCCTCTGATTTCGCGCTCAACCTTATCCAATCAGGAGTAAACAATATGACGTTCAAGCGTCCCTATGGCGCGGGAATGGCGGCTCTCGCAGTCGGCCTGTTCGCTGCGACCGCAGCCTATGCCGAGCCAACGGTCAACAAGGGAGACAACGCCTGGATGCTGACATCGACAGTGCTGGTGCTGTTGATGACGATCCCCGGCCTCGCGCTGTTCTACGGCGGCCTCGTCCGTTCCAAGAACATGCTCTCCGTCCTGATGCAGGTGTTCTACACCGTCTGCGTCGTCACCGTGATCTGGGCCGTGTACGGCTACAGCCTCGCCTTCACCGGCGGTTCCGACTTCATCGGCGGCTTCTCCAAGGCCTTCATGATGGGCGTCACCACCGATTCGAAGGCCGCGACCTTCTCGGTCGACGCCAACATCTCGGAGCTCATCTACATGTGCTTCCAGATGACCTTCGCGGCGATCACGCCCGCCCTCATCGTCGGTGCCTTCGCCGAGCGCATGAAGTTCTCGGCGATCGCTCTCTTCATCCCGCTCTGGGTCACGCTGATCTACTTCCCGATCGCGCACATGGTCTGGTACTGGCCCGGCCCGGACGCGATCCAGGATGCGGCCAAGGCTCTCGCTGCGGCGGGTGATGCGGCGGCGAAGACCGCGGCGCAGGCCAAGCTCGACGAGATCAACGCCGACGCCGGCTGGATCTTCAAGATGGGCGCAATCGACTTCGCGGGCGGCACCGTGGTGCATATCAACGCCGGCATCGCAGGCCTCGTCGGCGCCCTCCTGATCGGCAAGCGCGTCGGCTACGGCAAGGAGCTGATGGCTCCGCACTCGCTGACCATGTCGATGATCGGCGCCTCGCTGCTCTGGGTCGGCTGGTTCGGCTTCAACGCCGGCTCCAACCTCGAAGCCAACGGCGGCGCTGCGCTCGCCATGACCAACTCCTTCGTCGCCACCGCGGCCGCCGCGCTGTCGTGGATGTTCGCGGAGTGGATCGTGAAGGGTCACCCGTCGGTGCTCGGCGTCATCTCCGGCGCTGTCGCGGGTCTCGTGGCCGTCACGCCTGCCGCCGGCTTCGCTGGCGTGATGGGCGCGATCGTCCTCGGCCTGATCGTCGGCGTTGTCTGCCTGTTCTTCTGCACCGTCGTGAAGAACGCGATCGGTTACGATGACAGCCTCGACGTGTTCGGCGTGCACTGCATCGGCGGCATCGTCGGCGCCATCGGCACCGGCATTCTCGTCAACCCTGCCCTCGGCGGCGCCGGCATCATCGACTACACCGCGATCCCGCCGAAGGTTGCCGATTACGACTTCACCGTGCAGGTGCTGGCCCAGCTCAAGGCTGTCGGCACCACGCTGGTGTGGTCGGGCGTCGGTTCGGCGATCCTCTACAAGGTCGTCGATGTGATCGTTGGCCTCCGCGCCAATGTCGAGAGCGAGCGTGAAGGCCTCGACATCACCGAGCACACCGAGCGCGCCTACAACATGTAACTCTCTCCTCCCGGGCGCGGTCTCCTCGGGGACCGCGTCCACAACTACGGTTTGGGCACATACCCGGCAATGCCCCGACCGTTGAGGGGCTCCAGCGCAAGTTGGAGCCCCTTTCTTTTTGCAAATTTTCTTTTTGACCAGGTGCCGAAGAAAAAGATTGCCATTCCAGATTGCCGGCGCAGAAATATCGACCTCAAGAACAACAAACGGGAGGTCGTCATGCGTTTGGAAGGCGGATGCTATTGCGGCGAAGTGCGCTATGTGGCCGAGGGCGACCCGATGATGCAGGCGCAGTGTCACTGTCGCGAGTGCCAGTACATCTCGGGCGGCGCGCCCAACACCTTCATCGCAATGCCGGCAGCCGGCTTCAGCTACATCGCCGGTCA
Organism: Bradyrhizobium sp. CCBAU 45389; assembly: GCF_028128625.1. Taxonomy (NCBI): domain Bacteria; kingdom Pseudomonadati; phylum Pseudomonadota; class Alphaproteobacteria; order Hyphomicrobiales; family Nitrobacteraceae; genus Bradyrhizobium; species Bradyrhizobium sp. CCBAU 45389. The sequence continues at coordinate 95,459 of NZ_LBIY01000085.1, forward strand.
GCCCAAGCAGTTCATGCGCAAGGACCTCGAACGCGCCGTGACGCGCGAATTCTGCCCTGAATGCGGCACGCATCTGGTGACCAAGGTTCCGGGCCTGCCCGCCGCGATAGTGAAGGTCGGCACGCTGGACGAGCCAAAGCAGTTCCAGCCGCAAATGGCGATCTACACCTGCGACATGCAGGAGTTCCACGCGATTCCCGCCGGCATGAAGACATTCGAGAAGCTGCCGGGACGCTGAAGCCGCGATGACGGTGCAATCCCTCTCCCGCAAGCGGGAGAGGTGAGAGCCGCCATGCATCCCGTTGTTATCCGGTCCCATTTTTCCCGCTCTGGACGGCGGCGGCGACCGATGGTTAATCGCGTCTTAACCTCGCCCTATCTATGGTGAACTGAACCGTTTTCCCGCCGGCGATCCATGCGTCCGGCTGTTCCAAGAGTGCTGGCGTCCAGAATGGCTATGACCGCTTCATCCCGTACGCCGCAGGCCAGTGGAAGCTCCGATTCCGCACGCTCGCCCTTCGTCCGGCTGAACGAGCTGCTGGCCCCGCATCAGCCGGGCAAACCCTTGATTTCGCTTGCGGTCGGCGAGCCCCAGCATCCCGTGCCCGACTTCGTCGGCCCGGTGCTGGCCAAGCACATCGCCGATTTCGGCCGCTACCCGATGAACCAGGGCACCGAGCCGTTCCGGAACGCTGCTGGCGCCTGGCTGTCGTCGCGCTTCAAGCTGCCGCGGCCGCTCGACCCCAAGTCCGAGATTCTCGTCCTCAATGGCAGCCGCGAAGGGCTGTTCATCGCCGCGATCGCAGCCGCGCGCTATGTCGGCCCGCGTCCCGGCAAGCCCGCCATCCTGATGCCGAACCCATTCTATCCGGTCTACGGCGCCGGCGCCCTCGCAGCGGCCTGCGAGCCGATCTATCTGCCGACCACGGTCGAGAACGGATTCCTGCCCGATCTCGACGCGATCGACGAGGCGACGCTGGCGCGCACCGTTGCGTTCTATCTGGCGTCGCCCGCCAATCCGCAGGGCTCGGTCGCCAAGCCCGACTATTTCAGGCGATTGAAGCAGCTCGCCGATCGCTACGGCTTCATGATCCTCAGCGACGAGTGCTATTCGGAAATCTATACCCGCGAAGCCCCCGGCAGTGCGCTGGAATGCGCCGGCCCCGATTTCACCCGCGTGGCTGCGTTCCAGTCGTTGTCCAAGCGCTCGAACCTTCCCGGCCTGCGCGTCGGCTTCGCCGCCGGCGACAAGAAGTTCATCGGCATGTTCCTGGAGCTGCGCAACATCGCAGCACCCCAGGTACCGGTGCCGCTGCAGCACGTCGCGACCTTTGCCTACGGCGACGAAGCGCATGTCGAGGAGAACCGCAGGCTCTACCGGATCAAGTTCGATCTCGCCGACCAGATCATCGGCAACCGCTACGGCTATCGCCGGCCCGATGGCGGCTTCTGCGTCTGGCTGAACACCTCCGGGATCGGCGACGATGTGTCGGTGACGCTGAGGCTCTTCAAGGAAGCAGGCGTGCGCGTGGTGCCCGGCAGCTTTCTGGCGCGACAGCAGCCCGACGGATTCAATCCCGGCGCAGGCTATATCCGCCTCGCGCTGGTGCAGGATGGTGAAACGACGGCGCAGGCGCTGCACCGTCTGGTCGAGACTCTGGGTTAGGCGGGGCCCGTGAGCATGTCGGCAATCGAACGTGTCATTCCACTGGTCGGCCATCTGCCGCCCTCGATCCGCGAGGGGCTGGCGCGTCGCATGCGCGAGCTCACCGGGCTCGGCCTGATCGCGCTGTCGGGCGTCGCCTCGGCGGCGCTGATGACCTGGTCGGTGCAGGATCCCAGTCTCAGCCACGCGACCTCGCGGCCGATCCGCAACATCCTCGGCTATGCCGGCGCCATCGGCGCCGACCTTGCGATGCAGATCCTCGGGCTCGGCGCGATCATGCTGGTACTGACCGTCGCGGTCTGGGGCTGGCGCATGATGACGCATCGCCCGTTCGACCGCGAGGCGCTGCGGCTCGGCTCCTGGATCCTCTGCACCGTGATCGCGGCGGGCTTCGCCAGCTGCTGGCCACACGGCGGCGCCTGGCCGCTGCCGACCGGCCTCGGCGGCGTGGTCGGCGATGCCCTGGTGCGCGCGCCCGCGGTGATTTTCGGGCCGCCCGGCACGATCTATCGCATGATCCTCGGCACGATCCTGTTCGCCGCGATGGCCGCGACGTTCCTGATCGCCTGCGGCCTCGGCGCACGCGCGCACGATGAAGAGCTCGCCGAGATCGAGGACGACGACAAGCCGCTGGACGAGGACGAGGAGAGCGATCGCGGCTCGGTGTCGCTGGGCTGGCTGTTCCATGCGCTGATGAGCACCAAGGCGCGGCTGATCTGGCTGCTGGGCGCTGCCTACCGCTCGCTGGTCTCGAGCGGACCGAAGACCAAGGCCGTCGCGTTCAGCCGCCGGGAACCGAATCTCGGCGGCGGCCGCGCCGCGCCCTCGATCTCGCCGCAGGCCGAAGACGAGGATTACGAGGACGAGCACGAAGAAGAAGTGGAAGACGAGGAGGAGGAAGAGGAGGAGCCCGCCGCGCGCGCCCCGAAGAAGAAGGCTGCACCGAAGGCCGCTTCCAAAAAATCCTCCGACAAGTTCGATCTTCCCTCCGTCTCCATGTTGGCAGCGCCGAAGGCCGGCGACCGCCAGCCGCTCAGCAAGGCTGAGCTGGAGACCAATTCGCGCTCGCTCGAAGGCGTGCTGCAGGATTTCGGCGTGCGCGGCGAGATCGTGAAGGCCAATCCGGGCCCTGTGGTCACGCTGTACGAGCTCGAGCCGGCGCCCGGCATCAAGTCATCGCGCGTGATCGGCCTTGCCGACGACATCGCCCGCTCGATGAGCGCGCTGTCGGCGCGCGTCGCCGTCGTCCCCGGCCGCAACGCCATCGGCATCGAATTGCCGAACGCGCATCGCGAAAAGGTTTACCTGCGCGAACTGCTGGTGGCGAAAGAGGCGACCGACACGGTGGCAAAACTGCCGCTCTGCCTCGGCAAGACCATCGGCGGCGACCCCGTCATCATCGACCTCGCCCGCACGCCGCACATGCTGATCGCCGGTACCACCGGCTCGGGCAAGTCGGTCGCGATCAACACCATGATCCTCAGCCTGGTCTACCGGCTGCGGCCCGATCAGTGCCGGCTGATCATGGTCGACCCGAAGATGCTCGAACTCTCCGTCTATGACGGCATCCCCCATCTGCTCACGCCCGTCGTGACCGACCCGAAGAAGGCGGTGGTCGCGCTGAAATGGGCCGTGCGCGAGATGGAAGAGCGCTACAAGAACATGGCCAAGCTCGGTGTGCGCAACATCGACGGCTACAACACGCGCCTGCTCGAACTGAAGGCCAAGGGCGAGGAGCCGACGCGCACGGTGCATACCGGCTTCGACAAGGAGACCGGCAAGGCGATCTACGAGGAAGAGAAGCTCTCGCTCGACCCGCTGCCCTATATCGTCATCATCGTCGACGAAATGGCCGATCTGATGATGGTCGCCGGCAAGGACATCGAAGGCGCGGTGCAGCGCCTCGCGCAGATGGCGCGCGCCGCCGGCCTGCACGTGATCCTGGCGACGCAGCGCCCGTCGGTCGACGTCATCACCGGCACGATCAAGGCCAACTTCCCGACCCGCATCGCCTTCCAGGTCACGTCCAAGATCGACAGCCGCACCATCCTCGGCGAGATGGGCGCCGAGCAGCTGCTCGGCCAGGGCGACATGCTCTACATGGCCGGCGGCGGCCGCATCAGCCGCGTGCACGGGCCGTTCGCTTCGGACGAGGAAGTCGAGAAGGTGGTGCGTCACCTCAAGACGCAGGGCCAGCCGGAATACCTCGAAGCGGTCACCGCCGAAGAGCCGACCGAGGACGAGGATGGCGCGGTGTTCGACGCCACCGGCATGGGTGCCGATGGCGGCGGCGACCTGTTTGCGCAGGCCGTTGCGATCGTCAAACGCGACCGCAAGGCCTCGACCAGCTACATCCAGCGCCGCCTGCAAATCGGCTATAACCGGGCCGCATCGCTGATGGAGCGCATGGAACTGGAAGGCATCGTCGGTCCCGCCAACCACGCCGGCAAGCGCGAGATTCTGGTCGAGGAAGAAGACAGCCATATGTGAGGCGAGGAGCCTCAAATTATCATTTCACGCGAAATCGTTATCTGCTTTTGCCCGAAATCACGCTAAAAAGGCGCCCAGCCATACAGGACGACGCGTTGATCAGACATAAGGACATTCGATTCGCTGCCACCATCGCTGCGCAAGGCGCGCGCGTGGCCGGCGTTCTTCTCGTCACCGCCGCGATGGTGACGGCGTCGTCGTTCGCGCAGACCGTGCCGGTGCCGAAGCCCGCGCCGAAGGGGCGCGACGGCGGCACCTCCGCCGGTGGGCCGGCGGTCACCGGCGCGACGCAGGCGCCGCCGAACCCGGTCATCCCGGACCCGCGCCGCAACGTGCCGAGCAGCATCTTCCAGACCTTCGATGCCAACCAGAAGGCGCAGGCGGCCAAGGTCAGCGCCTATCTGTCGTCGCTGCAGACGCTGGTCGGGAATTTCGTCCAGGTCGGCCCCGACGGCAGCAAGACGCAGGGCGATTTCTACATCCAGAAGCCCGGCAAGGTGCGCTTCGAATATGACGCGCCGAGCCCGATCGACATCATCGCCGACGGTTCGTCCCTGGTGGTGCGCGACCGCAAGCTTGCGACCCAGGACGTCTATCCGCTGTCGCAGACGCCGCTGCGCTTCCTGTTGTCCGATCGCATCGACCTGATGAAGGACACCAATGTCGTCAACGTCTCGGCCGACGACCTCTTCGTCAGCGTCACCATCGAGGAGAAGCAGGCGCTCGTCGGCACCAGCCGGCTCTTGCTGATGTTCGGCGCCAAGGACGGCCAGCTCAAGCAGTGGACCGTCACCGACCCGCAGGGCTACGACACCACGATCGCGGTCTACAATCTGGATTCGAGCAAGAGGCTCGACCCCGGCATGTTCAAGATCGATTTCACAAACTACGGCCAGTCGCCGGGCTGATGGTTCGTAGGGTGGGTTAGCCCGCGGCTGCGCGAAGCGCAGTCCGCCGGCGTAACCCACCTCTTCTGTTTCCGCGGATACGAACAGTGGTGGGTTACGCTGCGCTAACCCACCCTACGATTCCACGCCTGTGGACAAGCATTTTCCCCGCGCCAATCCATGCTAAGACGCATTCCCCATGCGTCTTTCCCTGACAACCTGGAACATCAATTCGGTGCGGCTACGCATCGACCTCGTCGCGAAATTCCTCAAGAGCGCGCGACCGGAGGTGCTGTGCCTGCAGGAGACCAAATGCATCGACGACGCCTTTCCGCTGAAGCGCTTCAAGCGGCTCGGCTATGAGCATGTCGCGCTGAACGGGCAGAAGGGCTATCACGGCGTCGCCATCGTCTCGAAGATTCCGTTCGAGTCGAAGGACATCCGCACCTTCTGCGACAAGGTGGATTCGCGGCACATCTCGGTGTCGTTCGGCGAGAAGGCGGGCATCGCAAAGCCCTTGGTGCTGCATAATTTCTACGTGCCCGCGGGCGGCGACATTCCCGATCCCGCGCTGAACGAGAAATTCGACCACAAGCTCCGCTTCCTCGACGAGATGACAGCGTGCGAGCCGCTGCATCCGCGCGGTGAGGATCGCCATGTCCTGGTCGGCGATCTCAACGTCGCCCCGCACGAGAACGACGTGTGGTCGCACAAGCAGCTGCTGAAAGTGGTCTCGCACACGCCTGTCGAAACCGAGAAGCTGAAGGCCGCGCTTGCAGCCGGCGAGTGGGTCGATGTCGCGCGCGACCGCATCCCGATGTCGGAAAAGGTCTATACGTGGTGGAGCTACCGCTCCGCCGACTGGACCGTCGGCGACCGCGGCCGCAGACTCGACCACATCTGGGTCTCGCGCGCGCTGAAGGACGCGGTCAGCGATTTCAGGATTCTGCGCGATGCGCGCAGCTGGGAGCGTCCGTCGGACCACGTGCCTGTCACGGTGACGCTGGAGGTGTGAAGTCCCGTAGCCCGGATGGAGCGCAGCGCACTCCGGGACGGTCTTTCCGGCAGGCGAGATTCCCGGATTGCGCTTCGCTCCATCCGGGCTACGAAGCTGAGACCACTCAGTTCGTCAGCTTCGCACCTGCCATCAGGATATCGCTGGCGATCTGGCTCGAGCGCACCGCGAATTCGTCGCGCAGGCGCACAGCGGCGGCGGGATCGCTTTCGAGCACGCGCTGGAACAGGCTGCGCGCAACGCGGATGACGGAGGAATGCTCCAGCGCGATCGCGCTCGACGGCCGCTTCATCGGCACCACCAGCGCAAGCTCGCCGATCAGCGCGCCGGGACCGGCGATCATCTCGGCACCGGCGCCGTCCTCGACCCGGAACGCACCGCGCTGGACCACGTAGCCGGCATCGGCGTCGTCACCGAGAGTGAACAGGACGTCGCCGCGGACGAAGTCACGCTGCTCGGAGCCGATCGCCAGCATGCGCAACGAGGCGTCTCCCAACAGGCGCAATGTCGGGACACGCTCGAGAAGCGCTACGTCGTCGTCGATTGACATTCAGGTCCGAGGCTCAAAGGCACGCCATCTAAAACGATTCGCGCGCCCCCAAAGCGTATCACGGCACCAGCTTGTAGCCACCGGCTTCCGTGACCAGGATCTCCGGGTTGGCGGCGTCCTTCTCGATCTTCTGGCGGAGGCGGTAGATGTGGGTTTCCAGCGTGTGGGTGGTGACCCCGGAATTGTAGCCCCAGACTTCCTGCAGCAGGGTCTCGCGCGAGACCGGCATCTGGCCGGCGCGGTAGAGGAAGCGGAGGATCGCGGTTTCCTTCTCGGTGAGCCGGACCTTGCGCGCATTGGCCGCGGTCAGCATCTTCGAGCCTGGGCGGAAGGAGTAGGGGCCGACCGAGAACACAGCGTCCTCGCTGGCCTCGTGCTGGCGGAGCTGGGCGCGGATGCGGGCCAGCAGCACCGCGAAGCGGAACGGTTTCGCGACATAGTCGTTGGCGCCGGATTCCAGACCCAGGATCGTATCGGAATCGGTGTCATGCCCGGTCAGCATGATGATCGGCGCCTTGAAGCCACCCTTGCGCAAGCTACGGACAACTTCGCGGCCATCGGTGTCGGGCAGGCCGACATCCATCAGAACGAGATCGGGAGAATTGGCCTTCGCGGCGCTCGCGCCCTTGGCGCCGGTATCGACGGCGGAGGCTTCGAATTCTTCGTGCAGCGATAATTGCTCCACCAACGTATCGCGCAGATCGGTATCGTCATCCACGATCAGGATCTTGCGGGCATTGGCCATGGGGTATCATCCTTTTGGAGTCCGGCTCGGCGCGCATGCATGCCGCGCCCGGCCGCGAGGGGAAGTTTAAGAGGGTCGCCGTTATTATTGTTGTTCGTGTTGAAGTAGTGGGCTGTTACCGATTCTCAAGCCAGAAGCACTCTAACCCAGAATAGCAGGGCGCTTTGATGAATGTCCTGTAATGAATTCGACATCGCACGTTCACATGAAAAACAACGTTGCTTCAGCTACTTACACCCGAAATCGGAGCTCCGGACCGCTGTCGGCGATCCGCGTTAAGCCTGCTGCCGGGAATCCGCGCCGGGGCTGGCTGACCGCCGGACCGCTGACGATACCGGTGGCGCTGGGGCGGGGCGGCATCCTCGCCAACAAGCGCGAGGGCGACGGCGGTACTCCGAGGGGTAGCTTCCGTCCCCGGCGCCTGTGGTGGCGTGGCGACCGGCACAGCCGCCCGCAGACTTTCCTGCCGGCGCGGATCATCACCGGCGCGGACGCCTGGTGCGAGGATCCCAACGACCGTCACTACAACCAGGGAATCCGGCTCGGCGAGGGGCAGGGCGGTGATCGGCTCAAGCGGGCCGACCACCTCTATGACTTCATCATCGAAATCGACCACAACACGCGCCCGCGCATCGCCGGACGCGGCAGCGCCGTGTTCCTGCATCTGGCCCGCGACAATTTCGGCCCGACAGCGGGCTGCGTCTCCATGACCAAATCCGCGATGCTGCAATTGCTGCGGCGGCTGGGACCAAGAACAAGAATCATCATCGGGTGAGGGCACATGCTCGAGAAAGATCAGATCGCCGCCGCATCGCGCGTCCTCTTTGAACATTGGCGCGACGGCACCAAGCTCGATGCGCTCGAGGCGCGCTTGCGACCGCAGAGCCGCGCGGAGGGCTATGCCATTCAGGCCGGGTTAGAGGCGCTGTCGCGTGGAAAATTGTTCGGCTGGAAGATCGCGGCAACGAGCGTATCAGGACAGAAGCACATCAACGTCTCCGGACCGCTGGCCGGGCGCATCATGAGCGACACCGTGATCGCCGACGGCGGCACCGCATCGATGAAGGGCAACGCGATGCGCGTCGGCGAGCCGGAATTCGCCTTCCGCATGGGGCGCGATCTGCCGCCGCGCGCGACGCCGTATACTGTCGACGAAGTGCTCGCTGCAGTCGGCAGCTTCCATCCCGCGATCGAGATTCCGGATTCGCGCTTTGTCGATTTCGCCAGCGCCGGCGAAGCGCAGCTCATCGCCGACAATGCCTGCGCGCATCTGTTCGTGCTGGGCGCAACGACATCAGCGGATTGGCGCGCGATGGATCTCGTCGAGGAGCGGCCGCAGATCACGCTACGCGGCGAGCGCTATGTCGGCCACGGCAAGAACGTGCTCGGCGATCCCCGCGTTGCGCTCGCCTGGCTCGCCAACGAACTGCGCGGGCTCGACATCACGTTGCGGGCAGGGGAGGTGGTGACCACGGGTACGTGCCATCCGCCGCTGCCGATCCAGGCCGGCGATCAGTTCGCGGTGGATTTTGGCGTGCTCGGAAAGGTGTCGGTGGGGTTTGTGTAAAAGCCTCACCCACCGCCGTCGTCCCGGCGAAGGCCGGGACCCATAACCCCAAGGAGTAGTTTGGCGAAGACCAGAAGTGACCGGACTTTCGCCGGTACGAACACTGCTCGTCACCGAGAGATCACGCGGTATGGGTCCCGGCCTTCGCCGGGACGACAACCACTACCGATGCCCGAAGATCGCGCTGCCCACGCGGACATGCGTGGCGCCCAACATGATCGCGGTCGCGAAATCCGCGCTCATGCCCATCGAGAGATTCTTCAAGCCGTTGCGCTCCGCGATCTTGGCAGTCAGCGCGAAATGCGCAGCCGGCGGCTCGTCGACCGGCGGGATGCACATCAGTCCGGAGATCGTCAGCCCATAGGTGTCGCGGCAGCTCGCGAGGAAGGCATCGGCCTCGCCCGGCGCGACACCGGCCTTCTGCGGCTCCTCGCCAGTGTTGATCTGGACGAAGAGAAGCGGGTGCTTTTTTTGGGATTCGATTTCCTTGGCTAACGCCTGGCAAATGCTCGGGCGGTCGACCGAATGGATGGCGTCGAACAGCGCGACCGCCTCTTTCGCCTTGTTGGATTGCAGCGGCCCGATCAGATGCAACGCGATGTCGGGGTAAACAGACGTTAACGCCGGCCACTTGCCTTTGGCCTCCTGCACCCGATTCTCGCCGAATACGCGCTGTCCGGCGGCGATAACCGGGGTAATTGCATCCGCGGCGAAAGTCTTGGAGACCGCGATCAGCGTGACGGAGGCGCGATCACGCCGCGCATCCCTGCAGGCGCGTGCAATTTCGGCTTCGACCGAAGCGAGTGCGTTTGGTGAATGGCCGGTTATCGGCGCGGCGCTTTTTTCTGTCATGACGTTGGATTGGCCGTGATCTTACGGAGGTAAGTCCAATTTTACCGAGTTCAAGAAAGAGTTTTTGAACCCTTCGCTTTACCTTAGCCCGCGGGGTGGGCAGCGAAGATGGCAAACGTCAGTTTCAACCGCAAACGAGCGAAACTCAAGCAGGTTCTCGGAATCCGGGCCCGGCTTGCGTTGCTTGCCGTGATTCTGGTTGCGCCCCTGATGCTCGAGCGCATTCGTTCGCTCGAGGATGCGCGCACGCGGCAGATCGCGCAGGCCGCAGCCGAATTCACCACCGTCGCACGGCACAGCGCCGATGCGCAGCGCGAGGTGATCTCGTCGGTCGAGACCATCCTGAAATCGGAAGCCTTCATCCGCGCCTCCGCCGGCGGCATCAGCAAGAGCTGCGACGTGCTGCGCGCGAGCCTGCCCTCCAATCTTCCCTGGATCCGCACGCTGCTGATCGCGGGCCAGGACGGCCGCATCCAGTGCGCCACCAACAACATGTATGTCGGGCTCGACCTCAGTGACCGGCCCTACTTCCAGCAGGCGCAGGAAACCGGCCGCTTCGTGCTGAGCGACTTCATCCTGTCGCGGCCGGTGCCGTCGCCGACCGTGATGGCGGTCTACCCCGTGTCGGCGTTCAGCGGCGTACCCGATGCCGTCGTGCTCGCCACCGTCAACCTCGACTGGATGTCGAAGGTCATGAACAATCTCGGCGGCCGCGCCGGTATCACCGCCGTGCTGGTCGACAGCGCGGGCACCGTGCTGGCCGCGCCCGCCGACCAGCACAGTGCGGTCGGCCGTCCGCTCGACAACATGCCACTGATGTCCGCGATTGCCGACAGGGCGCTGCGCTCGGACCAGGACGAAGGCTCGCTGTCCTTCCTCGCCGCCGACGGCTCCCGCCGCGCGGTCAGCTACATCCGCATCGCCGGCACCAACGCTCGTCTGATCGCCAGCATCGACGAGGACAAGGTGTCCGCGGCGGTGAGCCGCGACATCCGCACCGCCTATCTCCAGCTCGCTTTCGTCGTCGTGTTCGTGCTGCTCGGCGCGCTGATCGCCGCCGAGAAGCTCGTGATCAAGCCGATCGAGATGCTCGCCGACATGGCCAAGCGCCTCGGCGAGGGGGATCTCTCCGCGCGCGCGGCGCGCAACCGCCTGCCGGCCGAGTTCGTGCCGCTGGCCCGCGCGTTCAACGCGATGGCCGCGCAGCTCAGCCAGCGCGAGCGCGAGCTGATCGCGAGCAACGACCGCCTCACCGTGATGGCCTCGATCGACATGCTGTCGGGCCTCGCCAACCGCCGCGGCTTCCAGAGCCGGCTCGACTTCGAATGGATGCGCGCGCAGCAATATGGCAGCGATCTCGCACTGCTGATGATCGACGTCGACCATTTCAAGCTGTTCAACGACACCTACGGCCATCTCGAAGGCGATTCCTGCCTGACGCGGCTCGGCGAGTCGCTTTCGGGCATTGCCGCCGACACGATGGGCTTTGCCGCGCGCTATGGCGGCGAGGAATTCTGTTTGCTGCTGCCGAACACGGATGTGAACCGCGCCGTCGAGATCGGCGAGCAGGTGCGCGCGGCCGTGCTGAAGCTGTGCCTGCCGCACATCACCTCCGCCCACATGATCGTCACCGTCTCGATCGGCGTTGCCGCGACGAGGCCCAACGAGGCCTTGCGCCCCGGCGACCTCATCGAAGCCGCCGACGCCGCGCTCTACGCCGCAAAACACCGCGGCCGCAACAACGTCGTCGAGCACGGCGTGCAGGCGATCGAGACCGGCGGCGGCGCCATGATGATGGCGGCCAGCGCCTAGCCCGCGCGGACAACTCTACCGGTTGACTTTGGCTCGCCCCGCTTACGGGGAGAGGTCGAATTGCACCCGGCGATGGAGGCGGCATAATCGTCGTCGGGATCGTCGAAGCTGGCGTCCGTCGCAAGGATTTCGGGGTCCCTGGCCAGCCGCAACCTCGCATCGACCCCTTAATCACACCCCAATGGCGGCCTCGGTCGTTATGCGGAGCAGCGGCGCAGGTTCCGAAGGTGAGGCAACCCATTGACCCCCCGAGGGCTTCTATGGCCTAGTCCGCCGTCTTTAGACGGCCGAACCCAAGAAAAAACCAACGATTCCATGACCTCCGAACGCTATAACGCCCGCGATTCCGAACCGCGCTGGCAGGCTGCCTGGGACCAGCAGGCGATCTTCGTCTCGAAGAACGACGATTCGCGGCCGAAATACTATGTGCTCGAGATGTTCCCCTACCCGTCCGGGCGCATCCATATCGGCCATGTCCGGAATTATACGCTCGGCGACGTGCTGGCCCGCTTCATGCGCGCCAAGGGCTTCAACGTGCTGCATCCGATGGGCTGGGACGCGTTCGGCCTGCCGGCCGAGAACGCCGCCATCGAGCGCAAGGTCGCGCCGAAGGCCTGGACCTACGACAACATCGCCGCGATGAAGAAGCAGCTCCGCTCGATCGGGCTGTCGCTGGACTGGAGCCGCGAATTCGCGACCTGCGATCCCAGCTACTACAAGCATCAGCAGAAGATGTTCCTGGACATGCTCGCAGCCGGCCTCGCCGAGCGCGAGAAGCGCAAGCTCAACTGGGATCCGGTCGACATGACCGTGCTCGCCAACGAGCAGGTGATCGACGGCCGCGGCTGGCGCTCCGGTGCGATCGTCGAGCAACGCGAGATGAGCCAGTGGGTCTTCAAGATCACGAAGTACTCGCAGGAGCTGCTGTCGGCGCTGGACGGGCTGGACCGCTGGCCCGACAAGGTGCGGCTGATGCAGCGCAACTGGATCGGCCGCTCCGAGGGCCTCTTGATCCGATTCGCGCTGGATGCGGCGACGACGCCCGCCGGCGAGAGCGAGCTGAAGATTTTCACGACGCGCCCGGACACGCTGTTCGGCGCAAAATTCATGGCGATCTCGGCGGATCATCCGCTGGCACAAGCGGCTGCCGCGAAGAACCCGAAGCTTGCGGAGTTCATCGCCGACATCAAGAAGATCGGGACAGCGCAGTCGATCATCGACACCGCGGAGAAGCAGGGCTTCGACACCGGTATCCGCGCGGTGCATCCGTTCGATCCGAGCTGGAAGCTGCCGGTCTATGTCGCCAATTTCGTGCTGATGGAATACGGCACCGGCGCGATCTTCGGCTGCCCCGCGCACGACCAGCGCGACCTCGATTTCGTCAACAAGTACGCGCTCGGCAATATTCCGGTGGTGTGCCCCGAGGGCCAAGATCCGAAGTCGTTCGTCATCACCGACACCGCCTATGACGGTGACGGCCGCATGATCAATTCGCGCTTCCTCGACGGCATGACGATCGATCAGGCCAAGGAAGAGGTGGCGAAGCGTCTCGAGACCGAGCTGCGCGGCAACGCGCCGGTCGGCGAGCGCCAGGTGAATTTCCGTCTGCGCGATTGGGGCATTTCGCGCCAGCGCTACTGGGGCTGCCCGATCCCGGTCATCCATTGCCCGAAGTGCGATGTGGTCCCGGTGCCGGATGCCGACCTGCCAGTGGTGCTGCCGGAGGATGTGAGCTTCGACAAGCCCGGCAACGCGCTCGACCATCACCCGACCTGGAAGCACGTCACCTGCCCCAAATGCGGCGGCAAGGCTCAGCGCGAAACCGACACCATGGACACCTTCGTGGATTCGTCCTGGTATTTTGCGCGCTTCACCGATCCCTGGAACGAGAATTCGCCGACGACGCCCGCCGTCGCCAACCGCATGCTGCCGGTCGACCAGTATATCGGCGGTGTCGAGCACGCGATCCTGCATCTGCTCTACAGCCGCTTCTTCACCCGCGCCATGAAGGCCACCGGGCATATCGCGCTGGATGAGCCCTTCGCCGGCATGTTCACGCAGGGCATGGTGGTGCACGAGACCTACCAGAAGGCCGACGGCACCTGGGTGCAGCCGGCCGAGGTGAAGATCGAGGTCGGCGGCAACGGGCGGCGCGCGACGCTGCTCAGCACCGGCGAGGACGTCGCGATCGGTCCGATCGAGAAGATGTCGAAGTCGAAGAAGAATACGGTCGACCCCGACGACATCATCGCGACCTACGGCGCCGACGTCGCCCGCTGGTTCATGCTGTCGGACTCCCCGCCCGACCGCGACGTGATCTGGAGCGACGAGCGCGTCCAGGGCGCCTCGCGCTTCGTGCAGCGGCTGTGGCGGCTGGTGAACGACGCGGTGGAACTCGGCAAGGCAGCCCCCGCGGCCCGGCCGGCTTCGTTCGGCGAGGATGCGCTCCTCCTGCGCAAGGCGGCCCACGGCGCGCTGGACAAGGTGACCACCGGCGTCGAGCGGCTGCACTTCAACGTCTGCCTCGCCCATATCCGTGAATTCACGAATGCGTTCTCGGAAGTGCTGCAGCGTCCCGGGCAGCCGGCGGCAGACCTTGCCTGGGCGATCCGCGAGGCCAGCCAGATCCTGGTCCAGCTGTTCTCCCCGATGATGCCGCACCTGGCCGAGGAGTGCTGGCAGGTTCTGGGGCACTCCGGGCTGGTTTCGGAGGCCAATTGGCCCCAAATCGAACGCGATTTGCTGGTTGAAGACAGCGCGACCCTGGTGGTTCAGGTCAACGGCAAGAAACGGGGTGAGGTCACAGTTGCAACAGCGGCCCAGAATCCGGAAATCGAGGCTGCCGTTTTGGCCCTCGATGCGGTAAAGCTGGCCTTGGACGGCAAGCCCGTCCGCAAGGTGATCATCGTCCCCAAGAGGATTGTGAATGTTGTCGGCTAGGATCCGCATCGCAGCCCGCCTGCTGGCAGTCGCCGCACTGGCGGCGCTGACGGCTGGCTGCTTCCAGCCGATGTATGCCGACCGTGGTGACGGCACCCCCGGCCTGCGCGAGAAGCTGATGGGGGTCGAGCTGCCGCCGATCAGCAAGCCCAATGCCTCCCGCGAGGCCCGCGTCGGCGTCGAGGTCCGCAATGCCCTGGCCTTCAAGCTCTACGGTTCGGCGACGGGCATGCCGCCGACCCACCGCCTGGACATCCGCTTCGCCTCCAGCCGCTCGTCCCTGATCGTCGATCCCAACACGGGTCTGCCGAACACCGAGAACTACGGCATCGACTGCCAGTACAATCTGATCGAGATCGTCAGCGGCAAGTCGGTCATGACCGGCACCACGTTCTCGCGCGTCTCCTACGACATGCCCGGCTCCTACCAGCGGTTCTCGCGCAACCGCGCCGTTCGCGATGCCGAGGATCGTGCCGCCAACGAGATCGCAGAGAACATCAACACCCGGCTCGCCGCGTTCTTCACCGCGGGCACCTGATTCCGTTCCGTCATTCCGGAGCACGCGAAGCGTGAATCCGGAATCTCGATCCCCAACCTCTGGATTCCGGGTTCTCGCTTTGCGAGCCCCGGAATGACGATCTAGGCCGATGGTCGCACTGCGCGGAAAAGAGATCGACGCCTTCCTCGCCCGCCCCGATGCCGGCCGCCCCATTATCCTGCTCTACGGACCCGACGCCGGGCTCGTGCGCGAGCGCGCCGACGCGCTGATCGCCTCGGCGGTCGACGATCCCAACGATCCCTTCTCGCTGGTGAAGCTCGACGGCGACGAACTCTCCGCCGAGCCGTCGCGGCTCGTCGACGAAGCCATGACGGTGCCGCTGTTCGGCGGCCGCCGCGCCATCCGCGTTCGCGCCGGCTCGCGCAGCTTTGCCGGCGGCATCGACACTTTGGCCGAGATGAGCGTGAAGGATTGCCGCATCGTGATCGAGGCCGGCGAGCTGCGGCCGGAATCGCCGCTGCGCAAGGCCTGCGAGAAGGCCAAGACGGCGGTCGCGATCGGCTGCTATCCCGACACCGAGCGCGACCTCGCTAAGCTGATGGAGGACGAGCTCCGCATCGCGAATCTCCGCATCGCGCAGGATGCCCGCGCGGCACTGATGTCGTTCCTCGGCGGTGACCGCCAGGCCTCCCGCAACGAGCTGCGCAAGCTCACGCTCTATGCCCATGGCAAAGGCGAGATCACGCTGGATGACGTGATGTCCGTGGTCGCCGACGCATCCGAGCTGAAGCTCGATCCGATCGTCGACGGCGCCTTCGCCGGGCGACCCGACATCGTTGAGACCGAGTTTGCAAAAGCCATGATCGCCGGCACCTATCCGGGCGTGATCATCTCGGCCGCACAGCGCCAGGCCGCGTGGCTGCACAAATCCGCGCTCGCGATCGCCGACGGCCAGCCTGCCTCTGCCGTGCTCGACGGCGGCTATCCGCGGCTGCACTTTTCACGAAAGCCCATGGTCGAAACCGCGCTGCGCAATTTCAGCGTGGCGCGCCTCGCCGCCATCATCGAGCAGCTCGCAACCGCCGCGCTCGAAACCCGCAAGCAATCGACGCTAGCCGCCGCCATCGCCCAGCGCACGCTGATGGCGATCGCGGCGAATGCGAAGCGGCGGGGATAGGCCTCCGCTCCTTCCACGTCATTGCGAGCGCAGCGAGGCAATCCAGAGTCCCTCGGCGGAAAGATTCTGGATTGCTTCGCTGCGCTCGCAATGACGAGGTGGATGCAGCACGCGCCAAATACTCAGCCGTCGTCCTGGCGAAAGCCAGGACCCATTACCCCTGGGAGGGGTTTGGCGAAGATTGGTGGTTCGGTACTGTGATCTTCCGCGGTCGAAAGATCACGCGGTATGGGTCCTGGCTTTCGCCAGGACGACACCGAGAGAGCTACAGCCCACCCTTGGCCAGCCGCTTCATCACCTCGTCGAGCTGATCGAGGTTGCGGTAGTTGATCTGCACGGAGCCGCCGGGATCGCGGTGATTGACGGTGACCTTGAGGCCGAGCGCATCACTGACGCGCTTCTCCAGATCGACCGTGTCGGGGTCCTTTTCTTTACCGCCGGTGCCGCGCGCCTTCTGCGGCTTGCGCTCCGGCACGCCTTCTTCATGCGCGAGCGCCTCGGCCTGGCGGACGTTGAGGCCTTCCTCGACGATGCGCTTGGCCGCGGCGAGCGGGTCGGGCACGCCGATCAGTGCGCGGGCGTGGCCCGCGGTCAATTCACCGGTCGCGATGAAGGCCTGCACCTCGGCCGGCAGCTTGGTCAGCCGCATCATGTTGGCGACGTGGCTGCGGCTCTTGCCGACGACCCTTGCGATGTCGTCCTGGCTGCGTTTGAACTCGTTGGCGAGCGCGTGATAGCCCTGCGCCTCTTCCATCGGGTTGAGGTCCTCGCGCTGCACGTTCTCGACGATCGCGAACTCCAGCGCGTCGCTGTCGCTGATGTCGACCGGGACGATCGGCACCTCATGAAGACCCGCCATCTGCGAGGCGCGCCAGCGCCGTTCGCCGGCGATGATCTCGTAGCGATCCTGCGCGCCCTTCACGGGGCGCACCACGATCGGCTGGATCACGCCGTGCTGCTTGATGGAGTCGCTGAGCTCCTTCAGCTCCGTGTCCGAAAAGGTGCGGCGCGGATTGCGCGGATTGGCCTTGATGAATTCGATCGGCACCTTGCGCTGTGCGCGCGGACGATCGACATGCTGAGCCTCGCCGCCGACGTCACCGATCAGACTTGCAAGACCCCGGCCCAGTCGCGAACGCGCTTCGTCGGCCATCGCCAGCTCCCTTGGATTCACGGTGCAGCACTCCAGAACTGAATTTCAAATCGTAGATCGTAGGGTGGGTTAGCGCAGCGTAACCCACCACTGCTTCGTTCGAGGCGGCAGACATGGTGGGTTACGCCTTCGGCTAACCCACCCTACGCGCCGGTGTTGGATCAATGCGTCGTGCGCAGCTCGCGCTCGCGCTGGATCACTTCGGTGGCGAGGCGCAAGTAAGCTTCGCTGCCGACGCATTTGAGATCGTAGACCAGCACCGGCTTGCCGTAGGACGGCGCCTCCGAGATGCGCACGTTGCGCGGGATCATGGTCTTGTAGACCTTCTCGCCCATGAACTGGCGGACGTCGGCGACGACCTGGTTCGACAGGTTGTTGCGCGAGTCGAACATGGTCAGCACGATGCCGTGGATCGACAGGTTCGGATTCAGCGTCGAGCGCACCTGCTCCACCGTCTGCAGCAATTGCGACAGACCTTCGAGCGCGAAGAACTCGCATTGCAGCGGCACCAGGATCGCATCGGAGGCCGCCATCGCATTCACCGTGAGCAGGTTGAGCGAGGGCGGGCAGTCGATCAGCACATAGGTGTAGTCGGCATCCGGCGAGACGTTGTTGTTGAGCGCGCCGATCGCGTCGCGCAGCTTGAAGGCGCGGCCGGGCGTGGTGCCGAGCTCGAGCTCGAGGCCGGAGAGATCCATGGTCGAGGGCGCGATGTGCAGCCGCGGCACCGCGGTCGAGACCACGGCTTCGCGCAGAGGCGCTTCACCGATCAGCACATCATAGGTCGAGCAGGAGCGGCTGCGGCGGTCGATGCCGAGGCCGGTCGAGGCGTTGCCCTGCGGATCGAGATCGACGATCAGGACGCGCTCGCCAATCGCAGCGAGCGCCGTGCCGAGGTTGATCGCTGTGGTTGTTTTTCCCACACCGCCCTTCTGATTCGCCAGCGCCAGGATGCGCGGATGACCGTGCGGGACCTCGGCCTTCTCCTGGTCGGTCTGTTCTTGCTGCGGCTCGTCAATCACGCTCATCGAAATTCCCCACTCCCCCTGAACGCCTCACCCACGCCGTTCGGCGGCACTCAGCTCCACGATCCAACCGTCGCCGGTCCGGCTTGGGTGGAGCTGCGGCTGAATATTCCAATATTTAGCGGCTTCGGTCAATTCAGCCTCTACATCTTGACCCTTGAGAAACAACGCCTTTGCGCCCTGGCGCATCAGCGGCTCCGCAAAGCCGATGAGTTGATGTAGCGGAGCCAGCGCACGCGCGGTGACGCAATCGACGGGGCCGGTGATTCTATCCACATTATCCCCGATCTCAGCGAGATGTACGACTCCCGGAGATGCGGTGACGCGAATCGCTTCGCGCAGGAATGCCGCCTTCTTGGCGATTCGCTCGACGAGATGGACGCTCGCTCCGGGTGTCCCAGCCATGGCGCAGGCGAGGACGACGCCGGGAAAGCCGCCGCCGCTGCCGAAATCGGCCCAGCGCTTTGCGGTCGGCGCGAGATCGACCAGCTGAAGCGAATCGGCGATGTGCCGGGTCCAGAGGTTTGGCAGAGTCGAGGGCGCGACGAGATTGGTCTTGGCCTGCCACTCCCGCAGCAGGGCGATATAGCGATCCAGCCGGGCTTCGGTTTCACGTGAAACGGGAGCGAGCTTGAGCGCCGCGATCTTGTCGGCAGCAACGATGGCGTAGAGCGACTGATCGTTGGCGCTGGCCTTGTCGATCCTCGGCCTAGCCGGCGACGGCTCGGCTCGGCGACTGGCGCCCTCACCCGCTCCGGGTCGTCGCGATAGCGGTTTGTCCCCGCCCGGTCCGCGCTGTTTCACGTGAAACGCCTATGCGATTGGCTTATGCGATTGCCTTGGAAGTCTTCCGTGCCTCACGGCGGAGATAGGCCGCGAGGATGCCGAGCGCCGCCGGCGTCATGCCATCGATCCGGCCGGCCTGGCCGACGGTGAACGGCCGTGCCTTCTCGAGCTTGGCGCGGACCTCGTTGGAGAGACCGGGGACCTGTTGGTAGTCGACCTCCGCCAGCACCATCCCCTCGTCGCGCCGGAAGGCTTCGACATCGGCGCTCTGGCGCTCCAGATAGACATCGTACTTGGCGTCGATCTCGAGATGCGTGGCGATGACGGGATCGATCGCGAACAGCTCCGGCCAGATCGCGCGAACCTGGCTCCAGCCGATCTCCGGATAGGCCATCAGCTCGAAGGCCGAGCGGCGCTGGCCATCCCGGTTCAGCGACAGTCCGTGCTTGATCGCCTCGTTCGGGGTGATGGTCAGCGACTTCGACAGGGTCCGGGCGGCGTTCAGGGCGTCCATCTTGGCGCGATGATGCCGGGTCCGGGCACTGCCGACGCAGCCGAGCGCGATCCCCTTCTCGGTCAGGCGCTGATCGGCATTGTCGGCTCGCAGGGTCAGCCGATACTCGGCGCGCGAGGTGAACATCCGATAGGGTTCGCTAATCCCGCGGGTGACGAGATCGTCGATCATCACGCCGAGATAGCCATCGGCACGGTCGAACACCGTCAGCGCGGCGCCACTCGCAGCGAGCGCGGCGTTCAGGCCGGCCACGATGCCCTGCCCGGCGGCCTCTTCGTATCCGGTGGTGCCGTTGATCTGCCCGGCCAGGAACAGTCCGCGCAGACGCTTGGTCTGCAGGGTCGGATCGAGCTCGCGGGGATCTACGTGATCGTATTCGATGGCGTAGCCGGGGCGGACCATCTTCACCCGCTCAAGGCCGGGAATGCTGGCAAGGATCGCGAGCTGAACCTCTTCCGGCAGCGAGGTCGAGATGCCGTTGGGATAGACGGTCGTATCGTCGAGCCCTTCCGGCTCCAGGAAGATCTGGTGGCCATCGCGATCGCCGAAGCGGACGATCTTGTCCTCGATCGAGGGGCAATAGCGCGGACCAGAGCTCTTGATCTGACCGGAGTACATCGGGGAGCGATGGACATTGGCCCGGATCACCTCATGGGTCGCGGGCGTGGTCCGGGTGATCCCGCACTGGATCTGCGGGGTCGTGATCCGCTCGGTCATCACCGAGAACGGCTCCGGCGGCTCGTCTCCGGGCTGCATTTCCACCGCTGACCAGTCGATCGTGGTGCCGTCCAGACGCGGCGGCGTCCCGGTCTTGAGCCGTCCGAGGGAGAAGCCGGCCCGCTCAAAAGAGCTGGAAAGCCCCATCGCAGGTGCCTCCCCGACGCGGCCGGCGGGCCAATTCTTCTCACCGAGATGGATCAGGCCACGCAGGAAGGTCCCGGTGGTGACGACAACGGCCCCTGCCCGAAGCTCCCGGCCGTCGGCCAGGCGCAGTCCAGTGACCCGTCCCTCAACCACGATCAGCTCGTCAGCCTCGCCCTCGATGACGGAAAGTCTCTCGGTCTCCCGGATCGCGGTCTGCATCGCCGCGGCATAGAGCTTCCGGTCGGCCTGGGCCCGCGGACCACGCACGGCCGGGCCCTTCCGACGATTGAGAACGCGAAACTGGATGCCGCCGGCATCGCCCACACGGCCCATCAGACCGTCGAGAGCATCGACCTCGCGGACCAGATGGCCCTTCCCGAGACCGCCGATCGCGGGATTGCAGGACATCGCGCCGACCGTGGAGAAACGATGAGTCACCAGAGCGGTCGCCGCGCCCATCCGGGCAGAAGCAGCCGCAGCCTCACAGCCGGCGTGGCCGCCGCCAATCACGATGACGTCGAAACTCTCTCGCTCTGTTCGCATGGGCGGACTTCTATCCCAGAGCGGAAAAAGCCGGAAGTGGAAACTGGGTGGGGCAGTGTTTCACGTGAAACAGGGTGTCCCGGCGTGGGAGAGGCTTTTTGACGAGAACAACCCCATGCACAGTAGAGGCGGTGTTGAAGGGACTATTGTTTCACGTGAAACAAGGTCAGGTCCGAGCGCAGAAAGGGATTGCATAGTCGACCTCTCACCGCGTTGGGCACGGGTCGGGAGAGGACGACACCGACCGGCCGAGCGCAGCGAAGCAATCCAGAATCCCCCCGCGGAGGCAATCTGGATTGCTTCGTTGCAGGGCTCCTCGCAATGACGAGGTTGGGGCGCAGCCGCCGGCCCAATTCCTCGTTGCTGGTGGCGGGAATATCAGATCCCGCAGACGAAACCTGAGAGGCCGAACGGCGCGCCGCTGTTTCACGTGAAACAGAAGGGAACCGATCCCCGTCCCCGGATGGAGCGGAGCGAAATCCGGGAAGTGTCCCCGTCGGAGCATCTGTCCCGGATTGCGCTCCGCTCCATCCGGGCTACAAGGCTGGAACAGCGAGCCAGCGTTTCATGTGAAACACAAGTAATGGAACAAGTGCTAGTTCTACAATGAAGAACTAGCGCTACTTTCCGATGCAGAATTTCTGGAAAATGGCCCCGAGGACGTCCTCGACATCCACCCGGCCCAGCAGGCGCCCCAGAGCATAGGCGGCGGCACGCAGCTCTTCGGCCGCGAGCTCTTCGCCCTCTTCTACAAGCTCCAGACTCCGGCGCAAGCTGTCTGACGCCTGGCGTAACAGGTCGCGCTGGCGGGCCCGGGTCACCAAGGCGCCCTCGGTCGTCCCGAAGAAGCTGACCGCGAATTTGACGAGCGCAGCGACCAGCTCAGGAATGCCATCGCCCCGGCTTGCCGAAATCCCGAACTCTCCCGGCTCGGATCCCCCGACCCCGCCAAGGTCGATCTTGTTGCGCACGATCCAGACCGAGCTGGATCGATCGTCTTCGGATGTCCGCAACGACCGCATTGCCTCGGGACCGACCGGCCCCTCACCCTCGACCAGCCACAAGACCAGGTCCGCGTCCTCGGCCCGCGCCCGTGCGCGGCGCACACCTTCCTGCTCGACCGGATCGTCGGTCTCGCGAATGCCGGCGGTGTCGATGACCGTGACGGGATAGCCGTCGAGATCGAGCTGCACTTCGATCACGTCACGCGTGGTGCCGGCATGCGGCGACACGATCGCGACGTCGCGGCGCGCGAGCTGATTCATCAGCGTCGACTTGCCGACATTCGGCTCGCCCGCGATCGCAACCACGAGGCCGTCGCGCAGACGTTCAGAATGTCCCTGTGCCGCAAGCACTTTTGCAATTTCGTCGTGCAGCGCTTCGATCGCTTTCACCGCCGGCGCCCTCAGCTCCGCCGGCACATCGCCTTCATCGGAAAAATCGATGCCGGCCTCGATCAGCGCGGATGCCTCGATGATGCGCTCGCGCCAGTCGCGCGCGCGGTCGCCGAGCAGGCCCTGCAGCTGACGCAGCGCCTGGCGGCGCTGGCGGTCGGTGTCTGCATGAATGAGGTCGTCGAGGCCCTCGGCCTCGGTCAGGTCGAGCTTGCCGTTCTCGAAGGCGCGCCGGGTGAACTCGCCGGGCTCGGCCGCGCGCGTATTCGGAATAAAAGAAATAGCGGCGAGGAGCGCCGCCAGCACCGCGCGGCCGCCATGGACGTGGAATTCGGCGATGTCCTCGCCGGTCGCGCTGCCCGGCCCTGGAAACCAGAGCACGACAGCGTCGTCGATCGGCTGGCCCGCGCCGTCCCTGAGCAACCGGCGGCTCGCCTGCCGCGGCGCCGGCGATTGGCCCGCGAGCGTCGTCAGCACCAGGCCGGCCTGCGAGCCCGACACGCGCACCACGGCGATCGCGCTGGGCGCCCGGCCGGATGACAGCGCAAAAATGGTCTGGTCTCGCGGATGCATGGCCTATTTGTCCGGCTGCCAGTGAAAAGGCAAACATCCGTTTTTGGCCGGCCAGCGCCGGGATTTTGCCGCACCAGATCTCGCAACAATTTATGCTGCATCGCAACAATCCCGCAGCATTTTTGCTGCAAGAATACGCCCTTGCGCGGCGGACAGGCCGGCGGCAATTCAAGTATTATTTTGATATATCAACAGATTAAAAGACGCCCCGAACTTCGGTGGCTGGCTGCCATTCATGCTGCACTTCGCTGCAGCAAAGCCGCAACAAAAAGGGCGCCCGAAGGCGCCCTCTGATCTTTGCTGCACTGCACTCAGGTGTTCATGGAGTCGAAGAACTCCGAATTGCTCTTGGTCGAGCGCAGCTTGTCGAGCAGGAAGTCGATCGCGTCCATCGTGCCCATCGGATTGAGGATACGGCGGAGCACGTACATCTTCTTGAGCACCTGCGGATCGGTGATGAGCTCCTCCTTGCGGGTACCGGAGCGCGAGATGTCGATCGCCGGGAAGGTGCGCTTGTCCGAGACCTTGCGGTCCAGGATCAGTTCCGAGTTACCGGTGCCCTTGAACTCTTCGAAGATGACTTCGTCCATACGGCTGCCGGTATCGACCAGCGCGGTCGCGATGATGGTCAGCGAGCCGCCCTCCTCGATGTTGCGGGCGGCACCGAAGAAGCGCTTCGGGCGCTGCAGTGCGTTGGCGTCGACACCGCCGGTCAGCACCTTGCCGGATGACGGCACCACGGTGTTGTAGGCGCGGCCGAGGCGCGTGATCGAATCGAGCAGGATCACGACGTCGCGGCCATGCTCGACCAGGCGCTTGGCTTTCTCGATCACCATTTCGGCGACCTGGACGTGGCGCACCGCCGGCTCGTCGAAGGTCGAGGACACGACCTCGCCCTTCACCGAGCGCTGCATGTCCGTGACTTCTTCCGGACGTTCGTCGATCAGAAGAACGATCAGGTAGCATTCGGGATGATTGTGCGTGATCGAGTGCGCGATGTTCTGCATCAGCACGGTTTTACCGGTACGCGGCGGCGCCACGATCAGCGCGCGCTGGCCCTTGCCGATCGGGGCTACGATGTCGATCACGCGTGCAGACAGGTCTTTCCGCGTCGGATCGTCGATCTCCATGCGGAAACGCTGGTTCGGAAACAGCGGCGTGAGGTTGTCGAAATTGACCTTGTGCTTGGCCTTTTCCGGGTCCTCGAAATTGAGCGTGTTGACCTTCAGCAGCGCAAAGTAGCGCTCGCCCTCTTTCGGGCTGCGGATGTGGCCTTCGATGGTGTCACCGGTGCGGAGGCCGAAACGGCGGATCTGCGAGGGCGAAACGTAGATGTCGTCCGGGCCCGGCAGATAATTGGCATCGGGCGAGCGGAGGAAGCCGAAACCGTCGGAGAGCACTTCGACGACGCCTTCGCCGACGATATCGGTCTCGGCCAGCGAGAGCTGCTTGAGGATGGCGAACAGCAGCTCCTGCTTGCGCATGGTGCTGGCGTTCTCGACCCCATTCTCTTCCGCGAACGAGACGAGCTCGGCCGGGGTTTTCGACTTGAGGTCCTGGAGTTTAATTTCCCGCATTGGGGTGGTCCTGTGGGGTAACCTTGGAAGGGGTGCGAGGAGGCTCTGAAATGCGGACGTGAGAAGATAAGGTCCGCAGGTCTGGCAAGGAGAGTGCCGGTGAGGCTTCAAACCTGATGCGGTGTCCGGCCTCTGGAAAGCTCAGACACAACCACATCCGCCTGCGTTGGGTGGGATATCGATAATATAGAAAATCGCTCCCTTCTCCGCAAGCCGAAGCGCTGAGCTAAACCGCGCGGGGCTTGCCTAGAACGGCTTCACGATCACCATGATGACGATGAGAATCATCAAAACGGTCGGCACCTCATTGATAATCCGATAGAATTTCTGGCTTCGCGGACGCCTGTCGGCGGCGAAATCCTTGAGCCAGCGGGAAAAAAAGCCGTGGACCGCCGACAGCACCAGAACCAATGCCAGTTTTACGTGCAGCCAGCCGAACGTGAACCAGTGGCCGGACCAGGCGAGAAAGAGCCCGGCGAGCCAGGTAACGATCATCGCGGGGTTGATGATCGCCTTAAGCAGCCGGCGTTCCATGATTTTGAACGTCTCCGACTGCTTCGAGCCGATCTCGGCGTCGCAATGATAGACGAACAGCCGCGGCAGATAGAGCATGCCCGCCATCCAGGAGATGACGGCGATCACATGCAGCGCCTTGATCCAGAGATAGACGTCTTCGAACATTTTCGCGGCCCGGATTGATGCCCAGCGAAAGGAGCTGGGGATAGTAAGAACCCGTTAAGGTCTTACCCTGCACACATATCCGTCCGTAGCGCCTTCCTCAAATCTAGAATCTTAGATTCTTAAAGGTTTGAGTCTTAGTGACCGTGGATTGGACTCACGCAATTCCGTCCGCGTGTTCACGCGCGCTTGTTCACATTCCTCAACATATCCTGGGCCAGTTCGGCTTGTTCCGATAAGCCGTCCGGACTCAAAGGCTTGCGTCCGCTCGTCGGCAGCTTATCAAGGGGGTTATCCGCGCAATCCCGCTTCCCGCTTGAAGAGCCGCCGGACTTGTTCTGACGGTCACCGGTGTGAAGAAAATTGGCACTTGTCCCGTCCCTGGTGTCGCACATCCCTTTCCAAGCGGTTAAGCTCCACAGAAATCCACAAACCACCCCGCCCTCATCCCAAGAGTTTTTGTGCCGACCTCGAACAATTATTTCCATCTGCACCTGGTCTCCGACTCCACCGGCGAGACGCTGATCACGGTCGCGCGCGCCGTCGCCGCGCAGTATGCCAACGTGACGCCGGTCGAGCATGTCTATCCGCTGGTGCGGAGCCAGAAGCAGCTCGACCGGGTGCTCGACGAGATCGAGGAAGCGCCGGGGATCGTGCTGTTCACGCTGCTCGAGAAGGATCTCGTCGCCAGGCTCGAGGACAAGTGCAAGCAGATCAATGTTCCCAGCCTCTCGATCATCGGGCCGGTGATGCAGCTGTTCGAAGCTTATCTCGGCGCTGCGACCACGGGCCGCGTCGGCGCCCAGCACGTGCTCAACGCGGAATATTTCAAGCGCATCGACGCGTTGAACTACACGATGATCCATGACGATGGTCAGCATGTCGAAGGTCTCGACGAGGCCGACGTGGTCCTGGTCGGCGTGTCACGCACCTCGAAGACGCCGACATCGATCTATCTCGCCAATCGCGGCATCCGCACCGCCAACGTGCCGCTGGTGCCCGGCATTCCCGTGCCGGCGCAGCTGGAGACGCTGACGCGCCCGCTGGTGGTGAGCCTGCACGCGACGCCGGAGCGTCTGATCCAGATCCGCCAGAACCGCCTGCTCTCCATGGGCGCCGAATCCGGCAGCGACACCTATACCGACAGACAGTCGGTCACCGAGGAGGTCGCGTTCGCGCGCAAGCTGAGCGCCAAGCACGATTGGCCGCTGCTCGACGTCACGCGGCGCTCGATCGAGGAAACCGCCGCGGCGATCATGAAGCTCTACAGCGACCGCCAGCGCAACCGGCCGTCGGAATAGTTTCCGCGATGGCTCTGTGGCTCGGCAAAACTCCGTTGATCCTGGCCTCGCAAAGCAGCGCGCGGAAAATGCTGCTGGCCAATGCCGGGCTCGCATTCGAAGCCGTCACGGCTGACATCGACGAGCGCGGCATCCAGGCGAGCTCCAATCTCGGAGATCCGCGCGAGATCGCGCTGCTCCTGGCCCGCGAAAAGGCCAAGGCGGTCTCTGCCGATCGTGCTGGAAGCTATGTGATCGGCGCCGATCAGACACTTGCCCTCGGGAGTCGTCTCTTCAACAAGCCGGCCGGCCGCCCGCAGGCGCTGGCGCAACTGCGCGACCTCGTCGGCAACAGCCACGAGCTGAATTCCGCCGTGGCCGTGGCGCGGGACGGCAAGATCGTTTTCGAGGATGTTTCGGTGGCGCGCATGACCATGCGGCAGATGAGCGAGGCCGAACTCTCGGCCTATCTCGACGCCGCCGGCGATGCCGTGACCAGAAGCGTCGGCGCCTATCAGCTCGAGGGCCTCGGCATCCATCTGTTCGAGCGCATCGAGGGCGACCATTTCACCATTCTCGGCCTGCCGCTGCTGCCGCTGCTTGCGTTCCTGCGGAGCGAACAGCTAATTGCGGTGTAGATGCTAGAGAAGGCTGGGCGCTGATGCGGATCCTGGGACTGACCGGCTCGATCGGAATGGGCAAATCCACCACCGCGAAATTGTTCGCGGAGGCCGGTGTGCCCGTCTACGACGCCGATGCCGCCGTGCATCAGCTCTATGAGGGCGAGGCCGCGCCGGCGATCGAGGCCGCCTTCCCCGGCACCACCGTGAACGGCAAGGTCGATCGAACAAAACTATCGGCGCGCGTAGTGCACGATCCCGCCGCGATCAAGCAGCTCGAGCAGATCGTCCATCCGATGCTCGGCGCCTCTCGGAAGAAGTTCTTCGCCGACGCCGAGGCCGCCAAGGCGCCGGTCGTGGTTCTCGACATCCCGCTCTTGTTTGAAACCGGCGGCGAGAAACGGGTCGACGCGGTGGTCGTGGTGTCGACATCGCCGGAACTCCAGCGTGAGCGGGTGCTGGCGCGCGGCACGATGGACGAGGCCAAGCTCGATGCCATCATCGCCAAGCAGACGCCCGATGCCGAGAAGCGCAAGCGGGCCGATTTCGTGGTGGATACCTCACACGGACTTGAGCCGGTGCGCGCCCAAATCAAGCACATCCTGACCGAGGTCGTTAAGATGCCGCAGCGGCGAGCCTGATTCGCCGCTCTCACACGGCCTCTCATTTTTCCCAGGATCATGCGCGAAATCGTCCTCGACACCGAAACCACCGGCCTCGATCCGCTCCGCGGCGATCGCCTGGTCGAAATCGGCTGCGTCGAGATCTTCAATCGCATGCCGACGGGACAGACGTATCACGTCTATATCAACCCCGAACGGGACATGCCGGCGGAAGCCTTCGCGGTGCACGGGCTGTCGGCCGAATTCCTCTCGACCAAGCCGCTGTTCCACGAGGTCGTCGATGCGTTTCTGGAGTTCATCGGCGATGCGCCGCTGGTGATCCACAACGCCTCGTTCGACATCAGCTTCATCAATGCCGAGCTCGACCGGATCAAGCGTGCCGCGGTCCCGCGCGAACGGTTGGTCGATACGCTGCTGCTGGCGCGCCGCAAGCATCCCGGCGTGTCGAACCGGCTCGACGATCTCTGCTCGCGCTATTCGATCGACAATTCACACCGCACCAAGCACGGCGCGCTGCTCGACGCCGAACTGCTTGCGGAAGTCTATGTCGATCTGGTGGGAGCGCGGCAGTCGCAGCTGCTGCTGGCTTCGGACGCCGAAGAAATTCGCGTCAGTACGGCCGGCGACGCGCCGCGGCGGCAGCGTTTGGTGCCGCTCGCGCCGCGGGTTTCAGATGCCGAGCGGGAGGCCCATCGGGCCTTCATCGCGACGATGGGCGAAAAGGCGATCTGGAACGAGTTTTTGCCCGCTCCAGCGATCGCCGATCCGGCTGGTTAGGATCGCAAGTTAGGCCTGGCCGGTCTGGCCACCCTGGGCGGCCATCTGCCGTTCCATGTTCTGGCGATAGAGACCGACGAAATCGACGGGGTCCAGCATCAGCGGCGGGAACCCGCCGTCGCGCACCGCGGTGGCGATGATCTCACGGGCGAACGGGAACAGCAGCCGCGGGCATTCGATCATGACCAGCGGGTGCAGGTTCTCCTTCGGCACGTTGACGATCCGGAACACGCCGGCATAGGCGAGCTCGAACGAGAACATCACCTTGCCCGCGGTCTCGGCCTTGCCTTCGACCGTCAGCGTCACCTCGAACTCCTGCTCGCTGAGGTTATTGGCGCCGACATTGATCTGGATGTTGATCTGGGGCGGTTGGCCCTGCTGCTGGAGCGAGCTCGGCGCGTTCGGATTTTCGAACGACAGGTCCTTGGTATATTGCGCCAGCACGTTGAGCTGGGGAGCCTGGGCCGCCTCGGGAGGGGTACCGTTACCGTTGGTCATAGAAGTGTCTCCTTACCCGATTGGGGCTGAATTTCGCGGCGGTTGGCTAACATAGGGCTGCCTCGTTCCACAAGGACGAACGGTCCCGGACGGGGGATTCAGGCCGTGCCCGCAACTGTGACGTTCCGAGCGGACTTTAGGCGAAATCGCGCCTTAAACGATTGAAGATACGCGATTTCCGCCCAGGATCGGGTTTCCCCTTAAGCATAAAACGCGCTACACTCACCGCTGTGCCAAAAGGCGCCATTGGCCGGGCAAGATTTCGTGCCTACATCCCAGGGACCAGACGCGCGGGACCCAAAACGGTGATGTAGACTTGCCGTTCTCGTATGGAACGGTCTACTGGCCGGATCGATTTTCCCGGCAACGACGCCAAAGCGAAGACCCAGAAGCAAAGACCAGAAAGCGAATACGACGTGGATATCTACACCATCATCTTCCTGGCGTTGGCGGTCTTCATCTTTCTGAGGCTGCGCAGCGTGTTGGGGCAGCGCACGGGCAACGAGCGGCCGCCGTTCGATCACACTGCCGCCCGCAATGCGCTGGGGGGTGCCCAGGACAAGAACGTCGTGACCATGCCGGGCAAGGTGATCGACCAGGCCCCGCTGGCGCCGACGGTCGAGCCGACCGTGCCAAGCGATCGCTGGAAGGGTCTGGCTGAACCGGGCACCGCACTCGCCCAGGGTCTCGATGCCATCGTCGACAAGGATTCCACCTTCGATCCGCGCCACTTCATCTCGGGCGCCCGCGGCGCCTATGAGATGATCGTGCTGGCCTTTGCCAATGGCGATCGCCGCGCGCTGCGCGACCTCTTGTCGTCGGAGGTCTATGAGAGCTTCGACGCCGCGATCAAGGAGCGCGAGAAGAACGAGCAGAAGACCGAGACGCGCTTCGTCTCGATCGACAAGGCGGAGCTAGTCGGTGCCGAGTTGCGCGACCGGACCGCCCAGCTCACGATCCGCTTCGTCTCGCAGATGATCTCGGCCACCCGCGACAAGGCCGGCAACATCGTCGACGGCAGTGCCGACACGGTTGCCGACATCACCGATATCTGGACTTTCGCCCGCGACACCACCTCTCGCGATCCGAACTGGAAGCTGGTTGGCACCGGAAGCGCGAATTAAGCTCTTTCTCAAGAACAGCGCGACGGCGTTCTGCGCGGGTGTCGTCGTGCTGTCGACGTTTTCGCTCGGCGCCGAGGCGGCGCGGCGCCACTACCGCAGCCACCATCACCATCCGCCGCAATTGGCAGCCAGCCCGCCGCGGGCCTTGCCCTATCCGCAGCTCCCCCTGCCGTTCGAGATATCAGGCGCGCAATATCTGCCGCTGGCCTGGGCCGACGTGAAAGGCTGGGGCGACGACGATCATCTCGCCGCCTACAAGACCTTTCGCGCCAGCTGCAAGACGATCAACGCGCAGAACGGCGCGCCCGAGCCCAAGAATGAATACAAGGCGCTGGGGGCTTCGCTGAGCGAGCCCTGCCGGGTCGCCAAATCGCTCGAGCTCGGCGACGACGCCAAGGCAAAGACCTTCTTCGAGGAGAATTTTGCGCCGCTGCGCATCTCCCGCTTAGGGGAGCCCGACGGTTTCGTCACCGGCTATTACGAGCCGGTGCTCGAGGGATCGCGCACGCAGACCGACGTCTACAATGTCCCGGTCTATCGCCGGCCCTCGAACCTGTTCGTGCGCGGCTACAAGCAGGATTCCGTCAGTCTGCCCAACAAGGGCCCGGTCTACCGCAAGATCGGCCGCCGCAAGCTGGTGCCTTATTACGACCGCGGCGAGATCGAGGACGGCAAGATCGCCGGCCGCGGGTTGGAGGTTGCCTGGCTGAAGGATCCGACTGATCTGTTGTTCGCGCAGATCCAGGGCTCGGCGCGGATCAAGTTCGAGGACGGCACGACGCTCCGGCTCAATTACGACGCCTACAACGGTTATCCCTACACGGCGGTGGGACGCATCCTGATCGAGCGCGGCATCATTCCGAAGGAGGAGATGTCGATGCAGAAGATCAGGGAATGGATGGCGCAGAATCCGGATGGTGCCAAGGAGCTGCGCCGCCAGAACCGCGCCTACATTTTCTTCCGCGAGGTCAACCTCTCCGACAAGGACGAGGCGGTGGGCGCGCAAGGCATTCCGCTGACGGCGGGACGCTCGATCGCGGTCGACAAATCGCTGCATGTCTACGGCACGCCGTTCTTCATCGAGGGCGAGCTGCCGATCGATTCCGAACGTTCCAAGACGCCGTTTCACCGCCTGATGATCGCGCAGGACACCGGTTCGGCCATCATCGGCCCCGCGCGTGCGGATCTCTATTTCGGCGCCGGGCAGGAAGCCGGCCGTGTCTCCGGCCGGCTGCGCCATCCCATGCATTTCGTCATGTTGGTCCCGAAGGGTCTCGATCCCTCGGTGAGGGGCGCGAAGCTGCCGGTACCGGATCCGCGTCCCTCGGAGAAGATCGCAAAACTGTTTCCGCAAACCGATCCCGCCAGGACGGGCACGCCTGCTGCTGCGCCCGCCGTGACGCCAGGCAAGAACGAAACGGTTGCCATCGCCGGCCCTGTCCCGCTACCGGTGCCGCGTCCCGCGATCGAGCCTGTCCCTGAGCCGCGGCGGCCCGTGAAGAATCGTCCCCATCGGCAGCAATGAAGCGATCGTCCCGTCCGCCCGTGCTGGAGCCTCGCCCCTCGCCGCGCCGCCGCGCGCTGAGCGAGGATGAGCGCGCGCTGTGGGATACGGTCGCAAGACAGGTCAAGCCGCTCAGGAAGCATCGCGTGGCCAAGGCGCATGCCGCGCCGCCTGCCGTGCCTTTGCCCGTAGCCCAGGTGACCCGGCCTTCGCCACCGGCAAGGCCGGCTGCCACTGCATCGGCGCCGCGGCCTGCGAAACCGCAGGTCCCGCCCTTGGCGCCGCTCGGCAAGCGCGAGCGGACAAAATTGTCGCGCGGGCGCAGCGAGATCGAGGCGCGGCTCGACCTGCACGGCATGACCCAGATGCGCGCCCATCGCGCGCTGACCGGCTTCCTGCACCGCGCCCATCACGACGGCCTGACCTTCGTGCTCGTCATCACCGGCAAGGGACGCAGCGGCGGCGAAAGCGGCGTGCTCCGCCGCCAGGTGCCGGAATGGCTGAGCCTGCCGGAATTCCGCGCCTTCGTCGTCGGCTTCGAGACCGCCCATATCGGCCATGGCGGCGAGGGCGCGCTGTATGTGCGGATCAGGCGGGCGAGAATTTAAAACGGCCGGACGATTCCGACGCGTGGGATCAGTGTGATGATCAGGCCGAAGATGTTTGTCTTCCGGTCCTCCGCCGAAATCATTGGCGTTTCCCGCTTCGCTGGCAGCATCTTCACCGCATGCAGGATCAGGATCATGCAGACCGCCCAGTTCGAGATCCAGCGCGAATAGTCGAACACCATCGCGAACATCACGAGAAAAGCGAGGCTGACGCCTGTTAGCGCCGCGATGACGAGCCGCCTGTGCAGATCGCTGGCGAGCGCGCCGACCAGGCTGGCGAAGAAGCGCCACAGCGGCGTGTGCAGCCAGATCAGCAGCGCGAACACGGGCACGCCGAGGATGTTGTGCGGCAGGCGGCCCCAGGTGTCCGAGATTTCCTTCGCCAGCGGCTGATACCAGATGTAGGCGAACTGCAAGAGGTCAGTGCGGGACGGATCGGCCATCCGGGTCTTCAGATAGGCGACGAAGTCCGCTTCGGGGATCGGCATCGTTCCCAGGAATTGCGCGGCGAAGAACAGCGCGGAGACGACGGCGAAGGCGATCATGCCGAATGCGACATTGCCGCGATTGCTGCCGTAAGCGAGGTAATGCCTGATCACTGCGATGGTGATGATCGTCGGCACGTACATCAAGAGATGAATGTGATGGATCAACACCAGCACGATCGAGAACAGCGCCGCCAAAGCCACGAACAGCAACGAGCGCGCCGGCATCAGCAAGAGGACGATCGCCAGCGCGCAGCCATAGATGTCGAAATGGCCGAGCGTGTGCATGAAATTCTTCAGGAAGAACGGCGAGCCTGCTGTGAACACGAACAGCGGCAGCGTCTTCGCGGTGAAGCCGAACGTCCTCTGGAACAGCTTTGCGTACAGCCCTGATGTCACCAGCCATGTCGCCCCGCCCAGTGCGAACACCAGCCAGACCGGCACCTTGTCGGTGAACAGCGCGACGATCGCCCCGATCAGCGCGCGCTTGATGAAGCCGAGATGGTAGTCGACGAGGAGATGGATATAGGGGACGTAAGGCGGCAGCTGGATCTTGTGAACGAACACGCCGACGATGATTGCGGCGTTGATCGCGAGCAGGAGGCGCCAGGGGTTTTTCTGGACGTTAGCGAGCATGTGGCACTCGACGCGCGCCAACCACCGCCGTCGTCCCGGCGAAAGCCGGGACCCATAACCACGAATGTCTGTTTTGAGCCAAGGATGGAGCCGCTATCTTTTTCAACAATATCCGCCGGTGGTTATGGGTCCCGGCCCCCGTGCGCAATTGCGCACTAGGCCGGGACGACGGATAGATAGCCGACCTCCAAAAAACTACAAAATGAACCGGCTCAGATCCGCATTCTTGGCGAGGTCGCCGACGTGCTTCTGCACGTAGTCGGCGTCGACCTTGATGGTCTCGCCGCTGCGGTCGGGGGCGGTGAAGGAGATCTCGTCCAGCACCCGCTCCATCACGGTCTGCAGCCGCCGCGCGCCGATGTTCTCGACGGTGGAGTTCACGGCCACCGCGACGTCGGCCAGCGCATCGATGGCGCTGTCGGTGATGTCGAGCGTCACGCCCTCGGTCTGCAGCAGCGCAATATATTGCTTGATCAGCGAGGCCTCGGGCTCGGTCAGGATGCGCCGCATGTCGTCGCGGGTCAGCGCCTGCAGCTCGACGCGGATCGGCAGGCGGCCCTGCAATTCCGGCAGCAGGTCGGACGGTTTTGCGACGTGGAAGGCGCCCGACGCAATGAACAGAATGTGGTCGGTCTTCACCGCGCCATGCTTGGTCGAGACCGTGGTGCCCTCGATCAGCGGCAGGAGATCGCGCTGCACGCCCTCGCGCGAGACGTCGCCGCCGACGCGGCCGTCGCGGGCGCAGATCTTGTCGATCTCGTCGAGGAACACGATGCCGTTGTTCTCGACCGCGCTGATCGCCTCCAGCGTCAGCTGCTCGGTGTCCAGCAGCTTGTCGGACTCTTCATTGACGAGGATCTCGTGCGATCCCTCGACCGTCAGCCGCCGCGTCTTGGAACGGCCGCCGAGCTTTCCAAAAATGTCGCCGATCGAGATCGCGCCCATCTGCGCGCCGGGCATGCCCGGGATCTCGAACATCGGCATGCCCCCGCCGGACGATTGCGTCTCGATCTCGATTTCCTTGTCGTTGAGTTCGCCGGCGCGCAGCTTCTTGCGGAAGGATTCCCGCGTCGCCGAGCTGGAATTGGCGCCGACCAGCGCATCGAGCACGCGCTCCTCGGCGGCGAGCTGCGCCCGCGCCTGCACGTCCTTGCGCTTCTTCTCGCGCACCTGGGCGATCGCGACCTCGACGAGATCGCGCACGATCTGCTCGACGTCGCGGCCGACATAGCCGACCTCGGTGAATTTCGTGGCTTCCACCTTCAGGAACGGCGCGTTCGCAAGCTTGGCGAGCCGCCGCGCGATTTCCGTCTTGCCGACGCCGGTGGGGCCGATCATCAAGATGTTCTTCGGCAGCACCTCCTCGCGCAAGGAGCCTTCGAGCTGCTGCCGCCGCCAGCGGTTGCGCAGCGCGATCGAGACGGCGCGCTTGGCGTCGCCCTGGCCGACGATAAAACGGTCGAGTTCGGAAACGATTTCGCGGGGGGAGAAGTCTGTCATGGCACCTTAGCTAGGATCAGATGCGGGCCGGGACAAGCCGCTTTTTTCGGCCGTCAGATGATCGGCGGGCCCGACTGCCATTGTTTCACGGCCTCGATCGGATGGATCAGCATCAGGATATTGAGCGTCAGATTGTCGCGAATATGGAGCGCCAGCATGATCTCGAAGGCAAGGCCGAGCAGGACGGTCGCAGATACCGGCAGCACGCGCGCGACCAGGAACCCGAGCATCATGGCCAGATTGTCAGACACCGAATTGACGATGCTGTCGCCGTAATAGTCCAGCGAGATCGTGCCGGCGCGGTAGCGCTCAATGATGAAGGGCGAGTTCTCGACAATCTCCCAGGCGCCCTCGATCAGCATGGCGATGATCAGCCGCGCCGGCCACGACAAGGTGAGAAACGGCAGACGAGCGAACAGCAGCCAGGTCAAGCCGTAGAACAGGAAGCCGTGCAGGATGTGCGAGAAGGTGTACCAGTCGGCGATGTGCTGGGAATTCTCCGAGCTGTTCACCACGCCGTGCCACAGCTTGACATAACCGCAGGTGCAGATCGGCACGCGGCCCATCGCGAACAGGATCGCCGCTTGCAGCGCCAGCAACAGCAGCGCGACGCCGGCCCAGGCGAGCGGTGGAAATGCGACCTTGCTCTCCTGCGCATGTGCCAGCGTCATGCTTCGCGCACCATCAACAGCGCCGACCCGTCCGGCGTCTCGACCATGCGGTCTCGGACGAAGCCTGCCTTC
Organism: Bradyrhizobium sp. CCBAU 45389; assembly: GCF_028128625.1. Lineage (NCBI taxonomy): Bacteria > Pseudomonadati > Pseudomonadota > Alphaproteobacteria > Hyphomicrobiales > Nitrobacteraceae > Bradyrhizobium > Bradyrhizobium sp. CCBAU 45389. Next base: position 131,164 of record NZ_LBIY01000085.1, read on the forward strand.
TCGTAGGCGCGTACGGCGCGTGCATTGAGCGGATCCGGATCGGTGACAATGCGCGGCAGGCCGTGCCGCAACTGTTCGTCGACGAACGCGCGGATGAACGCCGAGCCGTGGCCGCGCCCGATCATGTCGCGCTCGCCGATGAACTGGTCGATGCCACGCGTGCCCTCCGGTTGCGGCCCGAAGCCCGTATTCCAGGCGGTCAGGCGGTAGCATTGAAGATAGCCGAAGGGCCTGTCGCCGGCCAAGACGATGAACTGGTCCATCGCCGGCTCAATGAGGTCACCGCTCACCAGCGCAAACTGCTCGTCCGGATCGCCCCACCATTCCCGCACATGGGCTTCGCCCAGCCACCGCCGGATCAGCGGCAGGTCGGCTGCGGCCATCGGTCGGAAGGTATAGGCGGGCGGCATCTCCTAGCCGCTCGTCAGGCTCTCGATGGTCAGGTTGCGGTTGGTGTAGACGCAGATGTCGGCGGCGATGTCGAGGGAGCGGCGGACGATGGTCTCGGCGTCCTTGTCGGTGTCGAGCAGGGCCCGGGCCGCGGCCAGGGCGTAGTTGCCGCCGGAGCCGATCGCCATCACGCCCGCCTCGGGCTCGAGCACGTCGCCGGTGCCTGTCAGCACCAGGGAGACGTCCTTGTCGGCCACGATCATCATGGCCTCCAGCCGCCTGAGGTAACGGTCGGTGCGCCAGTCCTTGGCGAGCTCCACGGCGGCCCGGGTCAGCTGCCCCGGATATTGCTCGAGCTTGCTCTCCAGTCGCTCGAACAGCGTAAAGGCATCGGCCGTGGCGCCGGCGAAGCCGCCGATCACGTCGCCCTTGCCGAGCTTACGGACCTTTTTGGCGTTGGACTTGATCACGGTCTGGCCGATCGAGACCTGGCCGTCGCCGCCGACCACCACCTTGCCGCCCTTGCGGACCGTCAAAATCGTGGTGCCGTGCCAGCCCGGCGAGCTGTTCTGGGTGTCCTGCATGAAATACCTCACTGTCCGGCCTGATTTAGGGGGTCCGAGCCAAGGGCACAACGGGCCGTTCCGGGCCGAATTTCGCTCACCATAGGCAGAAGTAGAGCCCCGGCCGGCCGTTCCCGCAGTAGCGAAGGTGTCATTTGGCTGTTAATAGACTGGCGTTTTCGGCCCCCGAGCATGATCCGGAAAAGTGGGCACCGGTTTTCCGGAAAAGATCATGTTCAAATAGAAGCGAAAGCCAGCTTTCAATGCGCACCGCGACGATCAAGCGCAAGACCAAGGAAACCGACATCGAGGTCTCCGTGAACCTCGATGGCACCGGCGTGGCCAATATCGCGACCGGCATCGGCTTTTTCGACCATATGCTCGATCTTCTCGCCCGCCATTCCCGCATCGACCTCACGGTCAAGGCGGTGGGCGACCTGCACATTGATTATCACCATACCACCGAAGACACCGGCATCGCGCTCGGCCAGGCGGTCAAGCAGGCGCTCGGCAACATGGCGGGCATCACCCGCTATGCCGGCGTGCACATGCCCATGGACGAGACGCTGTCGCGTGTGGTCATCGACATTTCGGGCCGCCCGTTCCTGGTCTTCAAGGCCGAATTCCCCCGCGACAAGATCGGTGAGTTCGACACCGAGCTGGTGCGCGAGTGGTTCCAGGCCTTCGCCATCAACGCCGGCGTGACTCTCCACGTCGAGACCCTATATGGCGATAACAGCCATCATATCGCCGAGTCCTGCTTCAAGGGTCTGGCGCGGGCGCTGCGCACCGCCGTTGCGATCGATCCGAAGGCGGCGGGCGAAATCCCGTCCACCAAGGGCTCGCTCGGCGGCTGACATCTCCGTCGCGCGGCGAATGCCGCCGGCGGCATCACTGATTTCTTCAGAACGGGGCATCACCATGCCTGTCTACACAGTTCATGCTCCCTTCCCTGGCGGAGCCGATCTGCGCGCGACCGACAAGTTCGTCTTCGTGCGCGACGGCTTCCATTTCTGGGCGATGATCTTCGGCCCGCTCTGGCTGCTGTGGAATCGGCTGTGGCTGGTGCTGATCGGCTGGCTGATCTTCATTGCCGCATTCCATGCCGGGCTCTCCAGCCTCGGTATTGGCCGCAGCTCGATCTTCCTCGCCGATATCGTTATCGCGCTGCTGATGGGTCTCGAGGCCTCCAGCCTGCGGCGCTGGACGCTGTCGCGCGGCAAGTGGCGGCAGCTCGACATCGTCATCGCCGACGACCATGACACGGCCGAGCGCCGCTTCTTCGAGCGCTGGAGCCAGAAGCAGCACGGCATCGTCAATGATCAATGGGCCGTCGACCGTGGCGGCCCGCCGCCGACCCGGGGCGTGCCCGGCCAGCAATTCTCGAACCCGCCGCCGATTCCGGCCGGCGGCATCATTGGATTGTTTCCAGAACCGGGAGGGTCAAGATGAGCGTCGCCATCATCGATTACGGTTCCGGAAATCTGCATTCCGCCGCCAAGGCTTTCGAGCGCGCCGCGCGCAGCCTCGAAAATCCGCAAAAGGTTTTCGTCACCAGCGATCCCGATCAGGCCTACGAGGCTGACCGTCTGGTGCTGCCGGGCGTCGGCGCTTTCGCCGATTGCCGGCGCGGGCTCGATGCCGTCAACGGCATGGTCGAGGCGATCACCGAAGCGGTGCGCGTCAAGGCGCGGCCGTTCTTCGGCATCTGCGTCGGCATGCAGCTGATGGCAAGCCGCGGCAAGGAGCATGTCATCACCGAAGGCCTGAACTGGATCGGCGGCGACGTCGAGAAGATCACGCCGCGCGACGAAAGCCTGAAGATCCCGCACATGGGCTGGAATACGCTCGAGGTGCTCAGGGAGCATCCGGTGCTGAACAGGCTGCCGCTCGGCCCCAAGGGCCAGCACGCCTATTTCGTGCACTCCTATCACCTCAATCCCGCCAGCGAGGCGGACGTGCTCGCGCGCGCCGATTACGGCGGGCCTGTCACCGCGATCGTCGCGAAGGACACCGCAATCGGCACGCAGTTTCACCCCGAGAAGAGCCAGCGCTTCGGCCTCGCCCTGATCTCGAACTTCTTGCGATGGAAACCGTGATTCTCTTCCCCGCGATCGACCTCAAGAACGGCCAATGCGTGCGCCTCGAGCAAGGCGACATGGCGCGCGCGACCGTTTTCAACCTCAATCCCGCAGCCCAGGCGCAGAGCTTTGCCGAGCAGGGCTTTGAGTATATCCACGTCGTCGACCTCGACGGTGCCTTCGCCGGCAAGCCGGTGAACGCCGAGGCCGTCGAGGCGATGCTGAAGACGATCAAGATCCCGGTGCAGCTCGGCGGCGGCATTCGCGATCTCAAGACCGTCGAAGCCTGGCTCGCCAAGGGCATCACCCGCGTCATCATCGGCACCGCTGCAGTGCGCGATCCTGAATTGGTGAAGTCAGCTGCGAAGAAATTCCCCGGCCGCGTTGCGGTCGGGCTCGATGCTCGTGACGGCAAGGTCGCGGTCGAAGGCTGGGCCGAGACTTCGCAGGTGACGGTGCTCGAGATCGCCAAGCGTTTCGAGGATGCCGGCGTCGCCGCCATCATCTTCACCGACATCGCGCGCGACGGCCTGCTCAAGGGCCTGAACCTCGATGCGACCATCGCGCTCGCCGACGCCATCTCCATTCCGGTGATCGCTTCCGGCGGCCTCGCCTCGATCGAGGATGTGAAAGCGATGCTGATGCCGCGGGCCAAAAAGCTCGCCGGCGCGATCGCCGGCCGCGCCCTCTACGACGGCCGGCTCGATCCCGCCGCCGCCCTCACCTTGATCCGCAACGCACGCGCGCCTGGGAGCTGACACATGTTCAAGGTGCGCGTGATCCCCTGCCTCGACGTCAAGGACGGCCGCGTCGTCAAGGGCGTCAACTTCGTCGATCTGCGCGATGCCGGCGATCCCGTCGAAGCCGCGATCGCCTATGACGCCGCGGGCGCCGACGAGCTGACGTTCCTCGACATCACCGCGACCCACGAGAATCGCGGCATCATGCTGGACGTGGTCCGGCGCACGGCGGAGGCCTGCTTCATGCCTGTGACCGTCGGCGGCGGCGTGCGCGAGGTCAACGACATCAAGACGCTGCTGCGCGCCGGCGCCGACAAGGTCTCGATCAACAGCGCCGCGGTGTCGCGGCGCGAATTCGTCAAGGAAGCTGCCGAAAAATTCGGCGAGCAGTGCGTCGTGGTCGCGATCGACGCCAAGCGGGTCAAGCGTCCGGGCGGTGACCGCTGGGAGATCTTCACCCATGGCGGCCGCAACTCCACCGGCATCGATGCCATCGAATACGCCCAGGAGGTGGTCTCGCTCGGCGCCGGTGAAATCCTGCTCACCTCGATGGACCGTGACGGCACGCGGCAGGGTTTCGACATTCCGCTGACCCGTGCGATCGCCGACAGCGTTCCCGTTCCCGTGATCGCCTCGGGCGGCGTCGGCAATCTCGACCATCTCGTCGACGGTATCCGGGACGGCCATGCCACGGCCGTGCTGGCCGCCTCGATCTTCCACTTCGGGGAATTCACCATCCGCGAAGCCAAGGAGCACATGGCGAGGCGCGGGCTGCCGATGCGCCTCGATGCCTGACGACTCCCGTTCGTAAAAATGCTACATAAGCCGCGGGGAATGGCCTCCGTGGCCTCATGTGTTTCCGAGTAAGTCCGATGTCGCGTTTCACGATCCACGATCTGGCCGAGACCATCGACGCCCGCGCGGCTTCCGGCGGCGAGGCCTCCTATACCCGCAAGCTCCTGGACAAGGGCGCCGAGCATTGCGCCAAGAAGTTCGGCGAGGAAGCAGTCGAAACCGTAATCGCAGCAGTCGAAAACGATCGCGCGCATCTGATCGCCGAGAGTGCCGATCTGCTCTATCATTTCCTTGTGCTTTTGAAGGCACGCGGCATAAAGCTGGAAGAGGTCGAAGCCGCGCTGGACAAGCGGACGAACATGTCAGGGTTGGAAGAGAAGGCGTCGCGCAAGAGCGGCAACTAGCCGAGGTGGAGAGGTCGCTTCATGGATATCCGCGCACCGGAGCAGCAGTATAATCCGTACCGCGTTTATACGCGCGATGAGTGGGCGCGCCTGCGCGACGATACGCCGATGACGCTGGAGCCGGGCGAGTTTGACCGGCTGCGCTCGCTGCACGATCGCCTCGACCTGCAGGAGGTCGAGGACATCTATCTCCCGCTGTCGCGCCTGCTCTCGATCTATGTCGATGCGATGCAGCGCCTGTATTACGCCGAGCGCCAGTTCCTCAACATCCGCGACCGCAAGGTGCCCTATATCATCGGCGTCGCCGGTTCGGTCGCGGTCGGAAAGTCCACCACGGCCCGCGTGCTCCAGGCGCTCCTGGCGCGCTGGTCGCCGCGCCCGAAGGTCGAGCTGATCACCACCGACGGATTCCTCTATCCCAACGCGGTGCTCGACCGGCAGGGCATCATGCAGAAGAAGGGCTTTCCGGAGAGCTACGACCTGCCGCTGCTGCTCAGCTTTCTCTCCGACATCAAGTCGGGCCGTCGCCATGTGCGCGCGCCGGTCTACTCCCATCTGACCTATGACATCGTGCCGGGCCAGTGGGCCGAGGTCGACCAGCCCGACATCCTGATCGTCGAGGGCGTCAACGTGCTGCAAACCGGCAAGCTGCCGCGCGACGGCAAGGCGGTGCCCGTCGTCTCCGACTTCTTCGACTTCTCGGTCTATATCGACGCCGACGAGGCGGCGCTGCGCCGCTGGTACATCAAGCGCTTCCTGGCGCTGCGCGACACCGCGTTCACCAATCCAAAATCCTACTTCAACCGCTACGCGCTGCTCTCGGACGAGGAAGCCACTGCGACCGCGACCGCGATCTGGGAGCGCACCAACCTCGCCAATCTCGAGGACAACATCCTGCCCACCCGCCCCCGCGCGACGCTGATCCTGAAGAAGGGCCCGGATCACGTGGTGGAGAGCGTGGCGCTCAGGCGGCTGTGATCGCGCCCGTGAACATGGGCTCCGGCTGGCCCGCAAATGTATCTTTTGTTGCAGACCAATAATGGGTCTTCCGCTATGCTTTGAAACGGCGGGAGGCACCATGGTTGATCGTATCAGAAGCGCTGCGGCGCAGCTCGAAGCGCCGGTCTGCCCGGACTGTCATATCGAGATGAAGTGGTTCCGCTCCGAACTGCTCGCGGATGAGCCGACCCCGATCATCGCGCATCTCTTCGTGTGCCCGCATTGCAAGCGGGCGGCCCAGACGGAGACCATCTTCAAGGCAGGCAAAGCGCCGACTGACAAGCTCTCTACGCCGCGGCCTACGGCTTCCGCCGCATAACTGGTCGTTTCCGGACCTACTGTTGCGCTTTCGAACCGACGAAGATGTGCCACGTCGTCAGAAACATTGCGGCGACGAGCGGGCCGATGACGAAGCCGTTCGCGCCGAAAGTTGCAAGGCCGCCCAGGGTGGCAAGCAGCACAATATAGCTTGGCATTCGGATCGACTGGCCGACCAGGACAGGGCGGAGAAAATTGTCGGCAAGACCGATCACGAAAGTCCCGAATGCGAGCAGGATGATTCCCTTCGTGACTGCGCCTGCCACAAGCAGGTAGAGCCCGACCGGAACCCAGACCAGGGCGGAGCCGAGCACGGGCAGGAGCGAGAGCAGCGCCATGAGAGCGCCCGCCAGCAGCGGCGCGGTCAGGCCGAGCAGCCAGAAGATCAGCCCGCCCAGCGCTCCCTGGATCAGAGCAACCAGGATGATTCCTTTGATCGTCCCGCGAACCGAAAGGGTGAACGCATCCAGAATCGCGGCGGTGTGGCTCGCACGCAGCGGCAGCGCGTCGCGGATGCGTGTGTTGAGCTCGTCACCGTCGCGCAGGAAGAAGAACAGCAGGTACAGCATCACGAGCAAGCTTGCGACGAACTCCACCGTCAGCTGGCCGATGTTGAAGGCATGGCCGGCCAGCTGCTGGCCGGCCGGGACGACCAGGCTCGAGAGGCGTTCTTTCAGGGCCGAAAGATCGATGCCGGCCAGGCGGTCCGAGACGGAAGCAGCCCAGTCCGGCAGCGCGGATTTCAGTTGCTGCAGAGGATGGGCGAAACTGATCTCCCCGCTCTGAACGCGCTGATACAGCTCCCCTCCCTGCTCGACGAGCGAAGCGATGACGATCGCCACGGGGATCAACACCATGACGACCACGACGACGACAGTGAATAATGCGGCAAGGTTGTGCCTTCCCGGGAGGGTTTTCAGGGCGTGTCGATAGAGTGGTGCGAAGATGATCGCCAGCAGCGTGGCCCACAGCAATGCTCCGGAGAACGGCCAAAGCACCCAGCCGAACGCGACGGAGATCGCGGCAAGCAAGACGAGGAATGAGCGGTCTTCCGATGTTCTCACGTGTTCGCCAGCCCTTCAGTCGCGCGTCACAAGACATCGGTATCACAAGATCGTGGCGGAGCGGCAAGTCACGCGGGACATTCGTCGCGCCAAGTCGCGCTCCCGTCACTTGCCCGCTTTCGCGGTCCAATCCGCAAGCTTGATGCGCCCTGCAAAAGTGGCGGGGCCCGAGCTGCCGGCCTTGTAGACGAAAGCTTCGCCTTCCTGCACGTCGCCGGCCTCCTTGCCGAAAGCATCGGCGATGTTCGTCTTGTGCGTGACCAGGAACGTGTTGGTGCCGGCCTTCGGCGGCGTATCGACGAGCTGACGCACGGCCTGGCCCGCCCTGGCATTTGCACCGGTCGGGTTTGCCATTCCCGATGCACTCGCGTTACTGCTGTCCGTCAACGCATCGACCGGCTTGACCTCGCGGCCGGAAATCAGCTTGCCGGCCTCGACCGCACGGTTCAGCCGGCTGGTGTAGACATTGCCGATCGGGATCGCGAGCTCCTTGATCGCCGTCCCGATCTGGCGCGCCGCATCCCTGCCCTTTTCACTGAGCTGACGCTGCGCGCTCATGTCGTCGAACTTGAAGGGATAGACGTCCTTTTGACTGTCGTCGGTGGCGGTGTGTCGAAAGACGAGGACGTAGCCGCCTTGCTTCAGCGATGCGATGAGGTCCGGCGTGTCGGCCGTGGCGGCCTGGGAGCAAACAGCGAGAAAGACAATGACGGAGAGCCGGTAAAGCACATTCATGCGCGATATCCTCGTCGGAAACCGAGCCCCCGAAGGATGATGACGCGCAGTGCGTTGGATTTCAATCGCAGATTGTCGGTCGGGCAAGGCGCTCCTGTCACCACATCGTCATTGCGAGCGCAGCGAAGCAATCCAGACTGTCCCCCCGGAGAGACTCTGGATTGCTTCGCTGCGCTGCGCTCGCAATGACGGGGAGAGAGTTGCAGGCTGCGGTGCCGTAGGGTGGGCAAAGGCGCGAAGCGCCGTGCCCACGCTCTGTGCCTGTTGTCGAACGATGCGTGGGCACGTTTCGCTTTGCCCACCCTACGGCAGCGTCGATTGCCGCTACACTGCCAGATGGCGCGACGCCGCCAGTCCCGCCAGTGCCTCGTCGAGCTTGTCCCGATCGAGCGGCTTGATCAGGAAGCCGTTCATGCCGGCCTCGAAGCACGCATAACGATCCTCAACTAGTGTATTGGCCGTGAGCGCCAGGATCGGCGTGTTATGGCCGCCGGTAGCGGACTCATGGGCGCGGATGCGCTTGGTTGCCTCGATGCCGTCGAGCTGCGGCATCTGGATATCCATGAGCACGAGATCGTAGGGCGTGCCGGCCGATGACGCCGCCAGCCAGGATTCCAGCGCGGCCTCGCCATGGACGGCGATGACGACGCGGTGGCCGATCTTTGTCAGCAGCGAACGCATCAGCAGCGCGTTGATCTCATTGTCCTCGGCGACGAGGATCGACAGGGCTTTCACCGACGCTGCGCCGGTGGATTCCGCCGGCGGTTCCGGTGCGAGGTCGGGCGAGGGGATCTCCGGCGTCAGCGTGAGGCGTGCGGCGAGCGAGGCCGCGCGCAGCGGCTTGACCAGAAATCCGGTGAAGGCCGGCGAGATCTTCTCATGCCGCGAGCTCGACGTCAGCAGCACCAGCCGCTGCGGCGCATGCGCGCGGGCGGTTTCACCCAGCCGGTCGGCAATGGCAGGACCGATCGCGCGATCGACCAGCACTGCGTGCCATGAACGTTCCGGCAGCAGCGCTTCCGCGACGGTGGCGTCCGACACCAGGCAGGTCTGAGCGCCCCAGCGCTCCAAGCGCCGCGCGATCAGCGAGGCCTCGATCCCCTCGGCGATCGCGAGGATCGACTTGCCGGTGAGGTCGGGGCTCGGGAACGTCGTCTGCCCCGTGGCTCCCAGCGACGGTGCGAGCGGCACCGCGACCTCGAAGGTCGCGCCCTTGCCCGGCTCGCTGGTCAGCGTGATGCGGCCGCCCATGCGCTTGACGATGCGTTCGCTGATGGCGAGGCCGAGCCCGGTGCCGCCATAGGTGCGGGCGACGCGCTCGTCGGCCTGCTCGAATTCGCGGAAGATGCGCTGCTGCGCTTCGGGCGCGATGCCGATGCCGGTGTCGCGGACCAGGAAGCTGATCTCGTTCGGCCAGATGCCGGGTTCGACAATCAGCGCGACGCCGCCGTGAGCTGTGAACTTGATGGCGTTGCCGGCGAGATTGAGCAGCACCTGACGCAGCCGTGCGGCGTCGCCGACGACTTCCAGCGGCAGGCGCTCGTCGACATAGGCGGCAATTTCGAGCTGCTTGGCCTGCGCACGCGGCGCCAGCAGCTCGGTGATCTCCTCGATCAGGGTCGAGAGCGCGAACGGACGCTGCTCGAGGTCGAGCTTGCCGGCCTCGATCTTGGAATAGTCGAGCAGCTCCTCGATCAGCGCCATCAGCGCTTCGCCCGAGGTCTTCACCGCCCTGGCATAGGTCGCCTGCTCCGGCGTCAGATTGGTGTCGAGCAGGAGGCCGCCCATGCCGATGATGCCGTTGAGCGGCGTGCGGATCTCATGCGATGCCATCGCCAGGAAGCGCGACTTGGCGCGGTTGGCGGCATCGGCCTGATCGCGTGCCTCCGACAGTGCACGCTCGGTCTCGGTGCGGTCGGTGACGTCGCGCCCCACGCTCTGCAGTTCGGCGGCCTGGCCGGCGTCGAGCCGCACGTAACCTTCACGCCAGGCGATCCAGCGCGCGCCGAGCGGCGTGGTGATCCTCTGGTCGTGGATGCGGGTGCCGTTGCTTTCGCGGGCGCTGTCGCCCTGCTCCAGCACGTCGAAATCGAAACGCGTGCCGACCAGCGCGCTGCGCGCCTGGCCCGCAAGCGCGCAATAGGCGTCGTTGGCGAAGGTGATGCGGCCCTGATGGTCGCGCAGCACGATCAGATCGCCCTGCTGCTCGAACAGGCTGCGGGCGCGCTCCTCGGCTTCCTTCAGCTCCCAATTGCGGTCGATCAGCGCCTCGTTGTGGGCGGCGAGCTTGCGCAGCCGCTTGTTGACGAAGCGCAAGCGCATGCTGAGCGTGGCAAGGCCGAGGCAGGCGAGGGCGAACAAAAAGCTCGCGCCGATCGCAAAGGCGTTGGGATCGTAGCCGGAATTCTCGGAGCGACTACCGGAGACGAAGCCATAGGCGCCGCCGAACGTCGCCGAGAAGATCATGAAGGAGCGGATCGCGAAGGCGATCCTGGGATGCTGCCGCCTGAAGCGGCGCATGCGCACCTTGATCCGGAACGTCCGACCCATCGCAACCCCGACTCTTGTCCGAAACCCCACCGCCGCTGCATGCGACGATGTCGCGCCGACCTTGCGAACAGCTTGAGGCGGTGGCGCCGCCTCCAAACAGGGTTGACGAGGTGTTAATGGCCTAGAACATGATCCGGAAAAGTGTGCAGCGGTTTTCCGGGAAGATCATGCTCGAACAATAACCTAAAGCGCGATGAGACTCCTCATCGCGCTTTAGAGCGAGGCGGCTTGGACCGGCCGGCGACCGTCGTGAGCGCCAACGATCAGCGCCGCGGCCTCGCGCTGCGAGAACGTCTTGGAGCGCACATAGATTCGGTAATCGGCGGGGCCGTCGGTCGAGAGATAGATGACCGGGCCGCCATCGACCGGCTGCGCCGCGATGGTGACGAGGCGGTTTGCCGGATTGGCCTGGCAGGAATCGGTCTCGGAACCGAGACCGTCGTCGACGACCGCGAAGTCCGCGGCGTCCGCATCGTCGGTGATCTGGACCCTGACGGTGGCCCGCGCGGGATCGTCGGTGAAGGCGACGTGGACGCCGGCGGTCCAGAACAGGGATGTCAGCTCGACCGAGGTTTCGCCCAGGGCGATGCAGGGATGTGAGACCGATCCGATCTCGCCGCGGGCAAACACCGCAGCCGCCAGCAGGGGAACAACCGAGGCCAGGATCTTGAAACGCAACATGACACTCTACTCGCCAGGCCCTTTTGAAAACCCGTCGGGCCTTATGGTTTGCAGAGCGTAAAGGAAACTCGTTACCGCCGGGTTGACGCGCGGAATGATCACGCCATCTGGCGCACATCCTCCGCGAGTGCGCGGTAGGACAAGGCCTCGGCGAGATGCAGCCGGCCGATCTTGTCGGCGTGATCGAGATCGGCGAGCGTCCGCGCCACCCGCAGCACGCGGTGATAGCCGCGCGCCGACAGCCGCATGGTCTCGGCGGCATCGCGCAGCAGTTTTTGACCCTGCGCATCGGGCTTGGCGATCTCCTCCAGCACGGAGGCGGGCGCCTCGGCATTGGTGCGGACATGCGGCAGGCCTGCATCGGCGTAACGCGCGAGCTGGATGTCGCGCGCCGCCGCCACGCGTGCGGCGACCTCGGCCGAGCCCTCCGCCGCCGGCGGCAGGATCAGGTCGGCGGCGGTCACGGCCGGCACCTCGATGCGCAGGTCGATGCGGTCCATCAGCGGGCCGGAGATGCGGGCCTGGTAGTCGGAGGTGCAGCGATCGATGCGGCCGCGCTTGCAGGCGTAACCTGGCTCGAAGGCGTTGCCGCAGCGGCACGGATTCATCGCCGCGACCAGCATGAAGCGCGCAGGGTAGGTAACGCGGTGATTGGCGCGGGACACCGAGACCTCGCCATTCTCCAGCGGCTGGCGCAGCGAATCCAGCACGCGCGGATCGAACTCCGGCAATTCGTCGAGGAACAGCACACCCTGATGCGCGAGCGAGATCTCGCCGGGTTTTGCGCGGATGCCGCCGCCGGTGAGCGCGGCCATGCTGGCGGAGTGATGCGGCGAGCGGAACGGCCGCCGCGATGTCAGCGCGCCGCCCTCGATCTCGCCGGCGACGGAAGCGATCATCTTCCAAAAGCTCGCCCGGCGACAGCGGTGGCAGGATCGAGGGCAGACGCGCCGCCAGCATCGATTTTCCGGCACCGGGCGCGCCGATCATCAAGAGGTGATGTCCGCCGGCGGCCGCGATCTCCAGGGCGCGCTTGGCGCTCTCCTGGCCCTTGATGTCGCGCAGGTCGAGCTTTGAGGTGGCGGCCTCGTGCACTTTCGGCGAGGGCCGCGACAGCACCTGCGTGCCCTTGAAATGGTTGGCGATCTGGATCAGCGATTGCGCGGCAATGATCTGGATATCCGGGCTGGCCCACGCCGCCTCCGAACCGCAGGACGCCGGGCAGATCAAGCCTTCCTCGCGCTGATTGGCGCCGATCGCGGCGGGGAGCACGCCGGCGACGGCTGCGATCGAGCCGTCGAGCCCGAGCTCGCCGAGCACGGTAAAACCGGTCAGCGCATCCGGCGGGATCGCGCCGATCGCCGCCATCAGGCCGAGCGCGATCGGCAGGTCGTAATGGCCGCCTTCCTTGGGCAGATCGGCGGGCGCCAGATTGACGATGATCCGCCGCGCCGGCAGCGCCAGCCCCGAGGCGATCAGCGCCGAGCGCACCCGCTCGCGCGCCTCCGACACCGCCTTGTCAGGCAGGCCGACGATGGCGAACGCAGGCAGGCCCGGCGCGACCTGCACCTGCACGTCGACCGCGCGGGCCTCGATCCCCTCAAAGGCGACGGTGGAAACCCGTTGAACCATGCCCGAACCAGCCTGCCCTCTCGCACAATCAAGGGTAGCAGAGCAGGGCGCCGTCCGCAAGAACAATACGGGAACAATCCAGGGCGCCCGTCCAGCCCTAACAGGCCGTAAACACAACGGAGACACTACGCCTTGAATGCGAGCGGCTCTCATCAGCACATTCCAACGAATGTCCGCTATTCCTGAGGGTGCGGGATGGGCCGTGGTCTAACGGGTGAACAGTTCAAATGCTTGCAAATCGCCGGAGAAGCGAACGTCGGGTGTGCAGCCGGCTCGCCAAGATTCATTTTGGGGCGGGCTCGCTGCCCAGGGACTGCACCATCACGGATATCTCGGACGGGGGCGTGAAAGTCGTGGCGGAGTTTCTGGAAGTGCCGCCGCAATTCACCATCATCTTTGCACCCGACTATTCCCGCCAGTGCCGCCTGCGCTGGCGCATCGGCTGCGAATTCGGTGCCGAATTCACCGACTAAGTCCGATCGATACGCGTCCTTAACGGGACTTTAGCGTTAATCGGTAAGCATCTCTGATCAGTTGCCGAGTGATCAGAGTATGCCCAAGCGTTCGTCCCTCGCCTTCCCCCCGGCGAGATTTCTGCTTTCCGCGCTCATCGTGCTTGCCCTCGGCGGCTGTCAGACGACGAGCCTCGAGGATGTCACCGGCGCGCTCGGCGGCAAGCCGGAAACAGCCGGCAAGGCCGACGCCAGGTCGGACATGGACGGGCTGCGCGAGCGCTATCGCGCCAAGCCCGGTGATCCCAACCTCGCGCTCGAATACGGCAAGGCGCTGCGCGCCACCGGCCAGCGCGCCCAGGCGGTCGCGGTGCTCGAGCAGGCCGTGCTCGCCCATCCCAGCAACAAGGCGCTGCTCGCCGGCTACGGCCGCGCGCTCGCCGACAACGGCAATTTCCAGCAGGCTTTCGACGTTCTGGGCCGCGCGCATTCGCCCGAGGATCCCGACTGGCGGATCCTGTCGGCGCAGGGCGCCGCGCTCGATCAGCTCGGCCGCAACGAAGAGGCGCAGCAATATTATGCGAGCGCGTTGAAGATCGTGCCGGACGAGCCGCAGGTTCTGTCCAATCTCGGCCTGTCCTACATGCTCCAGAACAATCTGCCGCGGGCCGAACAGGTGCTCGGCCGCGGCTATCAGCGCAATCAGAACGATGTGCGGATCCGTGCCAATCTCGCGCTCGTGCTGGGATTGCAAGGCCGTGAGGCCGAGGCTGAAATCCTCGTGAAGGCAGATTTGCCGCCGGACCAGGCCGCGGCCAAGGTCACGGCGCTGCGCCAGTTGCTGGCGAAGAAGCAGCAGCGGGCCGAGAAGTAGCCCGCTCGCCGCGTTTTCCGTACGCGAAACCTACGACGCCTTGCGATGCGGGGCGGAGCCGCGACCCGAGCGGCCCTTCAGCTTCTTCAGGAGCGGGCCGAGCAGCGAACGCTTCGGCTTCTTCACGTCGCCGCGCCCGGCGAGGCGGTTGGCCATGGTCTGGAACAGCTCGGTGGTGCGGTGGTTCTTGGAGACCTCCGCGATCATCTGGCCGTTATTGGCCGCGGTCGAGAACAGTTTCGAATCGAACGGGATCACCGCGATCGGCTGGCTCTCCATGGTCTTGGCGAACGCCTTGACCTCGATCTCCGCGCGCTTGTGCATGCCGACCTGGTTGATGCAGTACAGCGGCGGCCGGTCGTTCGGCCGCGCCGCCTTCAGCACGCTCAGCATGTTCTTGGTGTTGCGCAAATTGGCGAGATCGGGTTCGGCTACGATCACGATGTCGTCGGCGTTGACCAGCGCGCGCTTGGTCCAGGCGGACCATTGATGGGGAACGTCGAGCACGATGCAGGGCGTGGTCATGCGCAGCGTGTCGAACACCGCGTCGAACGCTTCGGCACCGAAATCATAGACGCGGTCGAGGGTGGCGGGTGCGGCGAGGAGGCTGAGGTGCTCGGTGCATTTGGCGAGCAGGCGCTCCATCAGCGCGGTGTCGGGGCGGTCCTGCGACAGCACCGCATTGGCGATGCCCTGCGCCGGATCCTGGTTGTAATCGAGGCCCGCGGTGCCGAAGGCGAGGTCGAGATCGATCACGACGGAATCGAGCGAAAGGTCGCGGGCGATGGTCCAGGCGACGTTGTGCGCGACAGTGGATGCGCCGACGCCGCCCTTGGCGCCGACCACCGCGATGACGCGGCCGGTGATGATGGCTTCGGAGGCCGAGAACAGGCTGCAGATCGAGCGGACCACGTCGAGCGTCTCGACCGGGCCAACCACATAGTCGTTGACGCCGCGCCGCACCAGCTCGCGATAGGGCGCGGTATCGCTGGGGTTGCCGATCACGACCACGCGGGTGCCGGGATCGCAGACGCCGGCGAGATCGTCGAGCCCTTCGAGGATGTCGCGCGTGCCGTCGGATTCGATCACGATCACGTTCGGCGTCGGCATCGATTCATAGACTTCGATCGCCGCAGCTAGGCCGCCTTCCTTGGCGGTGAGATGCGCCTTGGCGAGCCTTCGATCCTCGCCTGCGGCGGTCACCGCCTTGAGCGTCTGGTCGGTCTCGCAAAACGCCTGCACGGAGATGCGAGGAACCGGTGCAATGTGTTCCTCGGGGTGCCGCGGATCGTCCGCTTCTTCTTCGTCGTTGAAGCCTGTCATTTGCCTGTGTCGCTGAGTTTGGCCTTCTCGGCGTCGGGATTGGGAGTGGCGATCGGGGTGCCCTTGCGATAGCGGTCGAAGGCGATGTCGCGCCGCGCGGTGTAAACCGGCGTTTCCGAGCGCGGCTGCTCGAGGTCGGCGGGATTGTCGATCATCGCAGCAAGGTTGCGCTGACTGGCGCAGCCCAGATTGAAGTACGGCCGGTTCTCGTTGTAGCCGGGATCGAGGATGGACGGCCCGACGTCCTCCGGCCACAGCCCGCAGGGGCCGGCGACCGCGGCGATCCTGGAATAGCTGAGGCGGATGGTGGGCAGCAGGCCGGGATCCTCGGGCCGATAGGGACGCTTGACGATGGCGCGCGACGGCACGCCGCCGGATGCCAGCGCGGAACGGATTTCCTGGTAGGTCGCCGCCGCAGCGCGCGAATTCGCAGTGTCTACAGGCACGTCGACGACGACGGAGCCGGTGCCTTCGCGCACCCAGTCCCGGGCGATTCCCGCGACGTCGGAGTGCTGCGCGTCCGAGAGTCCGCCGCGCGCCTTGCCGACGAAGATCACGATCGACTTCTTGCCTTCCTGCACCGCGATCGGGTGGCGCTGGCGGTAGTCGGTCGGCACCGTCTGGGTGACGATCTCGCCGGTGGTGTTGCAGGCGCCGAGCATGACGGAGAGACCCGTCAACGCCAGCGCGACGCTTAAGCCGCGACGTCGATCCGCTGTCGTCTTCGTCATCGCTTGATCCCCTCTTGTCCCGGTCCCCAAACCGTTCGTTTCAGTCGATGATGAAGCCGAAATCGCCGCGATCGCCGTCGATTGGATCGACGCGCCGCGCGATGCCATAGAGGCGGTTCATGCGGCCGAGCAGCGCCGTCTGCGCGTCCGAGGCCGGCGCGAAGCCGTCGTCCGGCCGCGACAATTCCTTCTGGGCGACCGCGCGCACCACATAGGGCGTCACGATCACCATCAGCTCGGTCTCGTTGTTGACGAAGTCCTGGCTGCGGAACAGCGCGCCGATGATCGGCACCTGGTCGACGCCGGGGAGGCCGTTGATCGCCTGCTTGGTCTGCTGCTGGATCAGGCCGGCCATCGCCATCGAGCCGCCCGAGGGAATTTCCAGCGTGGTCTCGGCGCGGCGGGTCTGGATCGAGGGGATGGTGATCGAGCTGGTTGTGCCCGAGGACACCGCCTGCGTCACGGAGATGGCGTTCTGATTCGACAGCTCCGAGACTTCGGTCATCACGCGCAGGCTGATACGTCCCTCGCTGAGCACGACCGGCGTGAAGTTCAGGGAGATGCCGAACTTCTTGTAGGTGATCTGGGTGGTACAGACGTGGGTGACCGGATCGCAGGAATAGCCCGCAGGGATCGGGAATTCGCCGCCGGCGATGAAAGTGGCGGACTCGCCGGAGATCGCCGTCAGGCTCGGCTCGGCCAGGGTGCGCATCACGCCGGCGCTTTCCATCGCGCGCATCGTGGCGTTGACGGTGGCCACGCCTTTTGCAAGGCCAGTAACACCGAGTCCGTTGCTGCTGACGAGCGGGCCGCCGGAGACCGAGAACGGGTTGGAGTTGTTGAAATTCACGACGGCGGTGCCGGCGTTCAGGCTGGCGCTGAGATCGACGCCGAGCTGCTTGACGATGTCGCGGCGCACTTCGCCGACGACGACCTTGAGCATCACCTGGTCGCGGCCGCGCACGACGATGTTGTTGACGACCTTCTCGGCGCCGCCGACGAGCTTTGCGGCGACGTCGCCGGCCTGCTGGGCCTCGACCGGGCTCGACACCGAGCCGGTCAGCATCACGCTGTCGCCGACGCCTTCGATCTGCACGCCCGGCAGCGACTGACGCAGCGCCGCACGCATGCCGTTGAGGTCGCGTTTCACCGCGATGTCGTAGGCGGCGACCTGCTGGCCGTCGGCGGTGAAGAACACGACGTTGGTCTGGCCGACCTGGCCGCCGATGATGTAGGCGCGCTGGGCCGAGCGGATCACCGCATTGGCGATCTTGGGATCGGCCACCAGCACGTCCTTCACCTCGCGCGGCAGGTCGATGACGACGGATTTGCCGACGCCGAGCGAGAGAAAACGCGTCTTCGCCGGCGCGATCGAGCCGACCGACGACACGCCGAGATCCGGTACCTGCATCGGTGCCTGGTCGCCGACCGGCGCATCCGCAGCAGCGCTGACCATGTCGGGCGCTGCGAGCAGCCCGAGCATCAGCATCGCCCCTGTCCAGAACGTGCGTGCGCGAATCCCCCGAATGCGCAGGCCCGTCCGATCATCCCCGTAGTTCATGCTATCCCCATCACTTCTGTGACGTCAGTTGCCGCACCTGCACCCCGTAACGGATCACGTTGACCCCGCCGGAACGCTTGGCCGCCTGATCCTCGACCGTGAGTTCGGTCGCGTTGACATCGACGATGCTGCGCAGCGCGAGCTGGAGCGTGCCGCCCTGGCGCGCGGCCGACAGCGTCGCGACCTGATCGGGCTTGAGCTCGAGCGTGACGGTCTTGCCGATCACGGCGGTCTGGCCGTCCTTTTCCTTCGGCGCCTGGTCGATCGCGAGCACGCGGATATTGGACAGGATGACCTCGGACACGATGAGGTCGTTGCCGCCGGTTGCGCCGTTGGCGTCGGGATTCTTCAGGCGGCGCGTCAGGACGACATCGACGCGGTCGTTCGGCAGGATGAAGCCGCCGGCGCCGGTCTCGGCTGAAATCTCGGTGGAGACGGCCCGCATGCCCGAGGGCAGGATCGCGGCCATGAAGCCGGAGCCTTCGGCCCGCACCAGCTTCTGCTCGCGGATCGGCTCGCCCTGCATCAAGGGGACGCGTGCGATCGAGCCGGCGATCTGGGTCTGCGCGTCGGGCCTGGCGTCGCGGCGGATGAAGGCGCTGCTCGCGGTCGCGGCCGGCCAGGACTGCCATTGCAGGTCGTCGGGCTTCACGGCCTGGCCGAGCTGGATGTCGTTCTTCGCGATCAGAACCTCGACCGTCGGCAGCCTCTCGGCGACGGGAGCGACGGGGGCGGGCGCATTCTGATAGCCGCTCGCCAGATATGCAGCGACGCCGCCGGCGCCCAGCGCGATGACGAGAACGACAATGCGTGCGGTGTTCATACGCTTTTACTCTTACGCGGGTCACTCGAACCGCACCTGGCGGGTTCCCCTGCGTCGATGAGTAGGGAGTAAAAGTATAAGGGGTGTTGCGAGGCCGAATGCGCCGGCCGGTCACGATGCTGGTTTTCGGCAGATGGTGAACGCGGCGTTATTCAGTCGGCGAGCGGCCCCGTAGATTCACGCATGCCGGATCGCGCGTTCGCATGAGGCGCGGGGCGTCATGGTGAACGGGTGGTTAGTGGCTCCCACGTTTGGAGCTGCACGATCATGGTTGTGAGAAGGAAGCGGCGCGCTACATCACCGGTGTCGTCCTGGCGAAAGCCAGGACCCATTACCACCAATGGGAATTGTTGCAGAACGTGTCTACCCGACTTCGCCAAACCAGCGGTTGGGGTAATGGGTCCTGGCCTTCGCCAGGACGACGTTGGGGAAACAGTTGTGCGCAGCGCGCGTGCGTAGCCCGGATGGAGCGAAGCGCAATTCGGGCTACGAGACTTACTTCTTCCGCTTCTGCTCGATCACGTCCCAGATCTTCGCCGCCACGTCGGGGCCGCCGAGCCGTGAGATGGCGCGGATGCCGGTGGGCGAGGTCACGTTGATCTCGGTGAGATTGCCGTTGATGACGTCGATGCCGACGAACAGCAGGCCCTTCTCGCGCAGTGCCGGGCCGACGGTCGCACAGATTTCGCGCTCGCGCGGGGTGAGCTCGGTTTCCTGCGCGGCACCGCCGCGCACCATGTTGGAGCGGAGGTCGTCCGCGGCCGGCACGCGGTTCACCGCGCCGGCGAACTCGCCGTTGACGAGGATGATGCGCTTGTCGCCGTGCTTTACCTCGGGGATGAACTGCTGGATCACCCAGGGCTCTTTGAACGTGACCGAGAACATGTCGAACAGCGAGCCGAAATTCATGTCCTGCGGCATCACGCGGAACACCGCCGCGCCGCCATGGCCGTGCAGCGGCTTCATCACGACAGCGCCGTGCCGGTCGCGGAACGCGTTGATCTCGTCGAGGTCGCGCGAGATCAGCGTCGGCGGCATCAGCTGCGGGAAGCTCATCACGAACAGCTTTTCCGGCGCGTTGCGCACCGAGGCCGGATCGTTGACGACCAGCGTCTTCGGATGGATGCGCTCCAGGAAGTGCGTCGAGGTGATGTAGGCGAGGTCGAAGGGCGGGTCCTGGCGCAGCAGCACCACGTCGAAGCCGTTGAGCGCCTCGCGCTTGGGCTCGCCGAGGGTGAAATGATCGCCGGGCTCGTCACGCACGGTCAGAAGTTGCACCGGCGCGACCAGTTCATCGCCGACCATCGAGAGCTTGTCGGGCGTATAATAGGACAGGCCATGGCCGCGCTTCTGCGCCTCCAAGAGCAGCGCGAAGGTGGAATCGCCCTTGATGTTGATGCGGGCGATGGGGTCCATCTGGACGGCGACGTTGAGTTTCATGGTCTGCCTTTCAGGTCGAGGCGTCGAATGCCGCCAACACATGGCGCGGAAGCGAGCGCGGCGCAATCAGCATGGCGTCAAATCGCAATTCGAATTCGGCATGCTCGGGATGCGCCACGAGCCAGCCTTGGGCGGCGTCGATGATGCGCTGCTGCTGGCGTGGGGTTACCGCGAAAGCGGCATCATCCAGGCTGGCGCGCGCCTTGACCTCGACGAAGGCGATCAGATTGCGGCGGCGCGCCACGATGTCGATCTCGCCATGCGGCGTGCGGTAGCGTTTTGCCAGGATGCGGTAGCCCTTGGCCATGAGATAGGCGGCGGCGCGGCTCTCCGCGGAGATGCCGGTGCGGAAGGCGGCGACGCGCTCGGGCGAGGCGACTTTCGGTTCCGCACCCTCAGTCTTCGCCATCGTCGCCCCGCAGATCTTTTGCGAGCTCGAGCGCGCGGGCATAGACCTCGCGGCGCGGCCGGCCCGAGAGCGCGACGGCGTGCGCAACGGCATCCTTGACGCTGTGCGCGGCGAGCTGCTCGCGCAGGAGGTCGTCCAGCGCAGCCGATGTCAGCACCTCGGCGTCGGCCGCGGGCGGAGCGATCACCAGCACGAATTCGCCGCGCGTCTCCAGCGTTGCAGCGTCGCGCGCCAGCTCGGAAAGTGTTGCGCGCGAAATCTCCTCGTGCAGTTTTGTCAGCTCGCGGCAAATCGCGGCTTCACGGTTGCCCATGATCTCGGCGAGCTCGGCCAGCGTGTCCTGCACGCGGTTACCGGACTCGAACATCACCAGTGTCGCGTCGATGCGGGCGAGGTCGGCGAGGCGCGAGCGCCGCGCTGCGGATTTCGCCGGCAAGAAACCTTCGAAGAAGAACCGGTCGGTCGGCAGGGCCGCGACCGACAGCGCCGCCAGCACCGAGGACGGGCCGGGCAGCGCATACACGGCATGGCCGGCTGCGCAGACCTCGCGCACCAGCTTGAAGCCGGGATCGGAGATCAGCGGCGTGCCGGCATCCGATACCAGCGCGACCGAGCCGCCCTGCGCCAGCGCCTCCAGGATCTTCGGGCGCGCGGCTTCGGCATTGTGCTCGTGATATTGCCTGAGCTGGGCGGAGATGTCGTAGCGCTCGGTCAGGCGGCGCGTGATGCGGGTGTCCTCGCAGGCGATGACATCGACGCCGGCGAGCGTCTGCAGCGCGCGCAGCGTGATGTCGCCGAGATTGCCGATGGGGGTCGCGACCAGGTGGAGGCCCGCGGCCGCCTTCGGGGCCGCCAGCCGATGGGCATCGATGGAGAAGCCGCGCGGGGCGGCGTCTGGGCCTTCAGGCGTATTTATCGGGGCCGGCTTTGCGCGCATAATGAAGTCAACTTAGGCACGATCCGCAGGGCTGGGAACTGCTCTTCGAAAAGATCGTGCTGAGGTGAGGGGCGAGGAACGGACGGGAATGTGATCGACCCAAGGTCACGTCGAGGGGGAGTGAGGGCCCTCGTGCCATATTCGCGACGGAAACGCCGCCTTGATGCTACGCGACGAACGGCGAACAGCTGGCCAGGACGGGAAGGCAGCCGCGTTAAGCGGTCATTATCCTTTTGTTTTGGTTAACTATTTGTCGACACTATGCCTGAATCCGCGACTTGTGTCGCGGCAAAGAATGTTGTGACCGGCTGGCGAGAGCCGGCCGGAAGAGAAGCTGTCATGCTGGGCCCGCGTCATCCAAAATCTCCCGTTCCGGGCCCCCGATCGTCGGGAGCGACCCGGCGCAGTGCGCTCGGCCTGTTGCTGGGGGCGCCCCTGCTGTCGGCCTGCGCCGGCGTGCAGCAGAGCCTCAGCCAGTTCTCCAATCCGTTCTCCAGCTCCTCCGCGCCGCCGGCCCAGCCGGCAGGTCCCCCGCAACAGGCGACGACCGCCGGCAGCGGCGGGGTCAAGGTCGCGGTGATCCTGCCGCTCTCGGCGGCCGGCAATGCCGGGCTTGCCGCGCAGTCCATGCGCAACGCCGCCGAGATGGCGCTGGCCGAGTTCCAGAACCCGAACATCCAGCTGCTGATCAAGGACGACAATGGCAGCCCGCAGGGCGCGCAAGCCGGCGCGCAGCAGGCTGTCGAGGAGGGCGCCGAGATCATCCTGGGGCCGCTGTTCGCGCAATCCGTGCCGGCCGTGGCGCAGGTCGCGCGCACCCGCAACATCCCGGTGATCGCGTTCTCGACCGACTCCAGCATCGCCGGCCGCGGCGTCTATCTGCTCTCGTTCCTGCCGGAGTCCGACGTCAACCGCATCATTGAATATTCCGCCAGCATCGGAAAGCGCTCCGTCGCCGTGCTGGTGCCCGACAATGCCTATGGCAATGTGGTCGAAGCCGCGGTGAAGGCGGCGGTGCCGCGGCGCGGCGGGCGCATCGTCGCGTTCGAGAAATACGGCGCCGATCGCGCCACGCCGGCACGCACCGTGGCGCAGCAGCTCGGCAGCGCGGACGCGCTGTTCATTGCCGACGACGGCGATGCGGTGGTGACGGTCGCGGATGCGATGACCGCGGCGGGTGCGAATTTGCGCAACATCCAGCTGCTCGGCACCGGCCTGTGGGACAATCCGCGCGTTTATGCGAGCTCGGCGCTGCAGGGCGGCCTCTACGCCGCGCCGGATCCGGCCGGCTTTCGCGCGTTCTCGGGCCGCTATCGCACGAAGTACGGCGCCGAGCCGATCCGCACCGCGACGCTCGCCTATGATGCGGTCGCGCTCGTCGCCGCGCTGGCGCGCACGCAAGGGCCCACGCGCTTCTCCTCCGATGTGCTCACCAATCCTTCGGGCTTCGCCGGCATCGACGGCCTGTTCCGCTTCCGCCCCGACGGCACCAATGAACGCGGCCTTGCGGTGATGAAGGTGACGACCGGCGGCGGCGTTGCGGTCGCGGGCTCGCCGAAGAGTTTTGGGGCCTAGTTCAGGACGACGGTGCCGTAGGGTGGGTTAGCCGAAGGCGTAACCCACCTCTTCTACCTCTGCGGAGACAGACAGTGGTGGGTTACGCTTCGCTAACCCACCCTACGGCATCGCGTTACGCCGCGAGATCCGCAACCACCGCATCCAGCACCGGAAAACCGCTGCTTGTCACGCGCAACCGTCCCGTCGCATCGACCGTGATCGCGTCTTCCTCGCGCAGCAGCGCGATGCGCTTGGGATCGAGCGGGCGGCCTGACAGCGCTTTGTAGCGCGCGGGGTCGATGCCTTCGGCGAGACGCAGTCCCATCAGCAAAAATTCGTCGGCGCGCTCCTCGCTGTTGAGGAGATCGTCGGTGATGACGCCGTGGCCGTTGGTCTCGACCCGCATCAGCCAGGCCTCGGGACGCTTCTCGGTGGCGGTGGCATGGCGCACGCCATCGATGTCGAGACGGCCGTGTGCGCCCGGGCCGATGCCGGCATATTCGTCGCCGCGCCAGTAGACCAGATTGTGCCGGCACTCGGCGCCGCGTCGTGCGTGGTTGGAGATCTCGTAGGCGGGTAGCCCCAGCTTGTCGCAGGTCTCCTGCGTGACGTCGTAGAGCGCGCGCGCGACCGCTTCGTCCGGCGTCTTCAGCTTGCCGGCCTGGTGCAGGCCGAAGAACGGCGTGCCTTCCTCGATCGTCAATTGATAGAGCGACAGATGTTCGGCCGCTTCATCGATCGCGTGCCGCAGCTCATCGGCCCACATCGCCGGCGTCTGGTCGGGACGGGCGTAGATCAGGTCGAACGAATAGCGGTCGAATGAGCGGCGCGCGATGGCGACGGCATCGAGCGCCTCGCGCGCGCTGTGCATGCGTCCCAATGCTTTCAGCGAGGCATCGTCGAGCGCCTGCACGCCGAGCGAGACGCGGTTGACGCCGGCTGAGCGATAGCCGGCGAAGCGCGTGGCTTCGACGCTGGTCGGGTTCGCTTCCAGCGTCACCTCGACGTCGCCTGCGACGGTCCAGTGCTTGCCGATGGCATCGAGCACCGCGCCGACGGTTGAAGGCTGCATCAGCGACGGCGTGCCGCCGCCGAGGAAGATCGAGGTCACTTCGCGGCCGGGTGCGCGCTCGGCGGTCGTTGCGATCTCGCGCGCGAAGGCCGAAGCAAAGCGCGCCTCGTCGATCGCGGCGTGGCGGACATGGCTGTTGAAGTCGCAGTACGGACACTTCGACAGGCAGAACGGCCAGTGCACGTAGACGCCGAAGGCTTCCTTAGCGCGGCTCAAGGCAGATCTCCGCCAGTTTCACGAAGGCGCGGGCGCGATGGGACAGACCGAGGCCGAGCGGCGGCAGGCCGTGCTTCTCGATGCTTTCCATCTCGCCAAAGGTGCGGCCGTGGCCATCGGGCAGGAACATCGGGTCGTAGCCGAACCCGGCGGTGCCGCGCGGCGGCCAGACCAGCGTGCCGTCGACGCGCGCCGCGACCTCTTCGAGATGATCGTCGGGCCAGGCCACGCAGAGCGCGGAGACGAAATGCGCGGTGCGCTTTGCGGGCGTGCTCGCGCCGCGCTCCTGCAGCAGCCGCTCGATCTGCGCCATCGCCGCGTTGAAATCCTTGGTCGGACCGGCCCAGCGCGCGCTGTAGATGCCGGGCGCGCCGTCGAGCGCATCGACCACGATGCCGGAATCGTCGGCGAAGGACGGAAGCTTCGTCGCTTTCGCCGCCGCGATCGCCTTGATCGCGGCGTTGCTGCGGAAGTCGTTGCCGGTCTCGTCCGGTTCGTCCAGGCCGAGCTCACCGGCCGACACCGCCTCGATCCCGTACGGCGCAAGCAGCTCCTTCATCTCGGCGAGCTTGCCGGGATTGTGGGTGGCGATGACGAGCTTTCCGGTGATTCGGCGGTGCATGGGCCTATTGACTACGCGACAGCCAGTTTCTGCAAGTCCACGAGACGCGCGACGCCCTTGCGCGCCAGCGCCATCAGCGCCAGGAACTCGGTTTCCGTGAACGGCTCGCGTTCCGCGGTGCCCTGCACCTCGATGATGCGGCCATCGCCGGTCATGACGAAATTGGCGTCGGTTTCGGCTTCCGAATCCTCGGCATAATCGAGATCGA
This sequence comes from Bradyrhizobium sp. CCBAU 45389, assembly GCF_028128625.1. Lineage (NCBI taxonomy): Bacteria > Pseudomonadati > Pseudomonadota > Alphaproteobacteria > Hyphomicrobiales > Nitrobacteraceae > Bradyrhizobium > Bradyrhizobium sp. CCBAU 45389. The sequence continues at coordinate 156,341 of NZ_LBIY01000085.1, forward strand.
GCACCGGCGTGCCGTTGTAGATGCCGCAGGAGATCGCCGCGACGTTGTCGCGCAGCACGTTGGCCTTGATCATGTTGCGCGCCTTCATCCAGCTGATGCAATCGGCGAGCGCGACCCAGGCGCCGGTGATCGAGGCCGTGCGGGTGCCGCCGTCGGCCTGGAGCACGTCGCAATCGACCGTGATCTGGCGCTCGCCGAGCGCTTCGAGGTCGACGATGGTACGCAAGGAGCGGCCGATCAGGCGCTGGATCTCGACGGTGCGGCCGCTCTGCTTGCCGGCCGAGGCTTCGCGGCGGGTGCGTTCGGAGGTCGCGCGCGGCAGCATGCCGTATTCGGCGGTGACCCAGCCGCGGCCCTGGCCCTTCAGCCATGGCGGCAGGCGGTCCTCCAGCGTGGCGGTGACCAGCACATGGGTGTCGCCGAATTTCACCAGGCAGGAGCCTTCCGCATATTTGACGACGCCGCGCTCCAGCGTCACGGGGCGCAATTCGTCGGGCGCACGGCGGCTTGGCCGCATGGGAAATCCTCCAAAATTCTCGGAAAAAGGCTGTTCGCGGTGCTTGTAGGTGGGGTGACGGTGGGCGGCAAGGGGGAAGATCGGCGCTTGTTCGCCCCGGTTTTCCACCCCGCAAACGCCACGCTTGTCAGAACCGTCCCGGATGGACAAATTATGAGCATCTGAGAGGAGTTACCGTCTGTGGCCCATCACGATCCGATCCATCTGATCGCGCCGCGCGCAGGCCTCGCCCAGCTCAACGAGCGTTCCCGCGACATCTTTCGTCAAATTGTCGAAAGCTATCTCGCGACCGGTGAGCCGGTCGGCTCGCGCAACATTTCCCGCCTGATTGCCACGCCGCTGTCGCCGGCCTCGGTTCGCAACGTCATGGCGGATCTGGAACAGCTCGGCCTGATCTACGCCCCGCACACCTCGGCGGGCCGGCTGCCGACGGAACTCGGCCTGCGCTTCTTCGTCGACGCCCTGATGCAGGTCGGCGATCTCAATGAGGCCGAACGGCAGTCGATCCAGAGCCAGCTTGCCACGGTCGGCCAGGCCCAGTCGGTCGAGGCGGCGCTGGACCAGGCGCTGACGCGGCTGTCGGGCCTGACCCGCGCCGCGGCGGTGGTTTTGACGCCGAAATCCAATGCGCGGCTCAAGCACATCGAATTCGTCCGCCTGGAACCGGAAAAAGCGCTGGTGATCCTGGTCGGCGAGGACGGCCAGGTCGAAAACCGGGTGCTGACGCTGCCGCCGGGGGTTCCCTCCTCGGCCATCACCGAAGCCGGCAATTTCCTCAATGCCCGGATTCGCGGCCGGACACTGGCCGAGGCGCGGCTCGAGCTTGAAACCGCGCTCGGGCAAGCCCGCGCCGAGCTCGATCAGCTGACGCAGAAGGTGATTTCAGCCGGCATCGCCAGCTGGTCGGGTGGCGAGAACGAGGACCGCCAGCTCATCGTCCGCGGTCACGCCAATCTGCTGGAAGATCTGCACGCGCTGGAAGATCTGGAGCGGGTGCGCCTGTTGTTCGACGATCTCGAGACCAAGCGCGGCGTGATCGACCTGCTCGGCCGCGCCGAGACTGCCGAGGGCGTGCGGATCTTCATCGGCTCCGAGAACAAGCTGTTTTCGCTGTCGGGGTCCTCCACCATCATCTCACCCTATCGGGATGCCGCCGGCCACATCGTCGGTGTTCTCGGCGTGATCGGGCCGACGCGGCTGAATTATGCCCGCGTGATCCCGACCGTGGACTATGCCGCCCGCATCGTCAGCCGCCTTTTGGGGGGCTGACCGGCATTTGCGCCGATCACGGGCGCTTGATTTTCGGCGCTTAAGGCACGATATCCGGGCCAACAATCCTTCCTGACAATCCTTGGAAACGAGTTCGAGATTTGAGCCGATGACCGATCGAGACCGGCAACCCGAAGACACGACCGCGCCGACCGGCGAGCCCGTGGTGTCAAAACCCTACATCATGCCCGACGATCCCGAGCCGGGTTCGGTCGAGCTGCTGCAGAAGGAAGCCGCCGAGGCGCGCGACCGCATGCTGCGGACGCTGGCCGAGATGGAGAATTTGCGCAAGCGCACCACCAAGGAAGTCGCCGACGCCCGCCTCTACGGCATCACCGGCTTTGCCCGCGACGTGCTCGACATCGCCGACAATCTCCAGCGCGCGCTCGATGCCGTTCCGGCTGAGGCCCGTGCCACGGCCGATCCCGGCCTGATCTCGCTGATCGAAGGCGTCGAGCTCACCGAGCGCGCGCTGCTCAACGCGCTGGAAAAGCACGGCGTGAAGAAGCTCGATCCGCAGGGCCAGAAGTTCGATCCGAACTTCCACCAGGCGATGTACGAAGTGCCCGATCCGTCGGTGCCGTCGGGCACCGTGGTGCAGATCATGCAGGCCGGCTACACCATCGGCGACCGCGTGCTGCGTCCGGCCCTCGTCGGTGTCGCCAAGGGCGGCGCGAAGGCCGCGCCTGCGGCCAACAACAATGAGTCGAGCGGCGCGACGAACTGAGTCTCAGACCCTCATGGTGAGGAGCCGCGCCCTTGCGCGGCGTCTCGAACCATGCAGGCCCGGCTGTTGCAGCGTGGCCTTCATCCTTCGAGACGCGCGCGAAGAAGCGCGCTCCTCAGGATGAGGGTCTTGCAATATCGCACGCTGCCTTACGCACTCACCGCGATATCCGCGGACTGGATGCGCTTCACGCCGGCCTTGGCCATATCGGCCCAGGCTTTCGCCAGTGAGCCCTGGGTGTCGATGCCGCGGCAGGCGTCTTCCACCACATAGACCTCGAAGCCCGCCTTGCGTGCGTCCAGCGCGGTCCAGGCGACGCAGAAATCCGTGGCAAGTCCTGCGACGAAGACGCGCTTGATCTTGCGGCCCTTCAGATAGCCTGCAAGTCCCGTCGAGGTCTTGCCGTCGGCTTCGAGGAACGCCGAGTAGCTGTCGACGTCCTTGTGAAAACCCTTGCGGATGATGAGCTCGGCGTGCGGGATCGCAAGGTCCTTCGACAGCGCCGCGCCATCGGTGCCCTGCACGCAATGGTCCGGCCACAGCACCTGCTTGCCGTAGGGCAGGTCGATGGTCTCGAACGGCTTCTTGCCGGAGTGGACCGACGCAAACGAGACGTGGCCGGGCGTGTGCCAGTCCTGCGTCATCACCACGTTCGCAAACGCTTTTGCCATCTTGTTGATGACGGGCACCACCTGCTCGCCTTCCTTCACGGCGAGACTGCCGCCGGGCAGGAAGCAGTTCTGCACGTCGATCACGAGCAGCGCGGACGCATCGTCCGGCTTGATCGATGCCGCTGCAAACAGCGCGGTTGGCGCGAGGGTCGCCAGCGCCGTCGTTCCAAGCATTGCCAAGACCTGTCGCCGATCCAGCATCGTTCGTCTCCCTCCAGGATGATCCAACCGGGGAAGCCTAGTTCCGTTCGTATACGAACAGAAGCCCGAAAATGCAGCCGGGATTGGTGAGGGGTTGGGCTCTCGAACCCAAAATCGTCGTCGTCCCGGCCTAGCGCGCAATTGCGCGTGGGGGGCCGGGACCCATACGCCGCAGCGATAGTTTTGCGAAGACTCGGAGTTACGAGCTCGCCACACAACCACCCCCTGTGGTTATGGGTCCCGGCCTCCGCCGGGACGACACCGAGTGTGTTGGAGCGCCTCGGCCTACCCCTTCGGCTGGATCCCGTCGCGCACGGCGCGGAAGCGGGTGAAGGCGGCCTGCCACTGGTCGCGCGGGGCGCTGGCGATGATGCGCAGCGAGGCACCGCCGCTCGAGAAGCGGATCCACTGCACGACGGTCACCGGCGTCTTGTCCTTGCCGCTGACGCCGTCGATCCGGGTCTCGAAGCCCTGCTGGCCGTTGATGCGGATCGGCTCCGACATGGTGACGCGGGATTCGCGCACGCCGGGGATCTGGAGCGCGGCCTCTTGGGCGAAGCGGGCGCGATCGTCGGCGGCTTGCGGGGTGGCGCCGATCAGGCCGAGGATCATGAACGGCTTCGACTCATAGCCTGCGCTCTCGTTGCCGTCGGCCAGGATGATGCTGGCGCCCGGCGCCAGCGTGCGGATGTCCTTGAAGTCGGCCAGATCGGTGATCTTGAACGGCATCAGCGCGATCTGCTCTTCGGCCGAGACCTGCTTGCGGGTGGTGGCGGTCGCGAACATCTGGCGCACCGCCTCGTCGGTGTAGATCTTGGTCGCGTTCTCCGGGATCTGCACCGCGACATAGCCGGAGAAGCCGGCGCCCGGCACGATCATCGAATAGCGTTTCACCGGGGTATCGCCGGCCTTGCCGCTCTCGGTGGTGAAATAGGCAAGACCCGCGGGGGTCTCGATCTTGTCCTGCTTGACGCCGCCAGCGCCGGCCGGATTGGAATTGAAGGCGCTCACGACCTCGCCATAGGCGGCCGGCGGCAGCTCTGTGATCAGCACCTTGACGCTGCCGTCCTCGCTCTCGAAGCCTGGAAAGGTCTTGGCCGTGCTGAGGCCGACCAGGGGCACCATGCCGAGGCGCAGGCCGGGCGGGAAGATGGCGTCGGCAGCCAGGGCCGGGAGCGCGGAGGCAACGAGGAGGGCGAGCGCGGCGAGGGGGCGGATCAGCTTCATGGGCACTCTGATTGGTTCACATTGAGGCCGTTCGATGGTCGGCCACCGGGCCGCTTTGTCGCGCGAAGCAGCCTTGGCGCGGCTGTCGGCCGGCCCGCCTTTTAGCGGTTTTGGCCCCGCCGTAACAGGGTGTGGCGGCTTGCGGGGGCGGGGTGGCGGAACGGCGGACCTGTTAATATTTCCTCACCCGCAAGGGCGGTTGAGCCCGGATATGAGCTCTTAAAACCCAATGTTTTCACGGCCGAAACGTTGCTTCGGTCCTTGCGGCCCCCTCCCCCCCTCCTATATGAGCCTCAATCATCGCAATATCGCGGATGTTTGATCTTAGGGGGTTTCGGTTCGGGTGCCTTCTGGGCCCAGCCAACCTGCCGCAAAACGAAGGATATCAGGACCATGGGAAAGGTCATTGGGATCGACCTCGGCACCACGAACTCGTGCGTCGCCGTGATGGATGGCAAAAACGCCAAAGTCATCGAGAATTCCGAAGGCATGCGCACGACGCCTTCGATCGTCGCCGTGACGGACGACGGTGAGCGCCTCGTCGGCCAGCCTGCCAAGCGCCAGGCCGTTACCAATCCCGAGCGTACGTTCTTCGCAGTGAAGCGCCTGATTGGCCGCCGCTACGACGACCCGATGGTCGAGAAGGACAAGAAGCTCGTTCCGTACAAGATCGTGAAGGCTTCCAACGGCGACGCCTGGGTCGAGGCCGACGGCCAGACCTACTCGCCCTCGCAGGTCTCGGCGTTCATCCTGCAGAAGATGAAGGAGACCGCGGAAGCCCATCTCGGCCAGAAGGTCGATCAGGCCGTCATCACCGTTCCCGCCTACTTCAACGACGCCCAGCGCCAGGCGACCAAGGACGCCGGCAAGATCGCGGGCCTTGAAGTGCTGCGCATCATCAACGAGCCGACCGCGGCCGCGCTCGCCTATGGCCTCGACAAGACCAAGGCCGGCACGATCGCCGTGTACGACCTCGGCGGCGGCACCTTCGATATCTCCATTCTCGAAATCGGCGACGGCGTGTTCGAGGTGAAGTCGACCAACGGCGACACCTTCCTCGGCGGCGAAGACTTCGACATGCGTCTCGTGGGTTATCTGGCCGACGAGTTCCAGAAGGAGCAGGGCATCAACCTGCGCAACGACAAGCTCGCACTTCAGCGTCTGAAGGAAGCCGCTGAAAAGGCCAAGATCGAGCTGTCGTCGACGACGCAGACCGAGATCAACCTGCCCTTCATCACCGCGGACCAGACCGGCCCGAAGCATCTGACGATGAAGCTCACCCGCGCCAAGTTCGAGGCGCTGGTCGACGACCTCATCCAGAAGACCGTCGAGCCCTGCCGCAAGGCGCTGAAGGACGCCGGCGTCACCGCCGGTGAGATCGGCGAAGTCGTGCTGGTCGGCGGCATGTCGCGCATGCCGAAGGTCCAGGAAGTCGTGAAGCAGCTGTTCGGCAAGGAGCCGCACAAGGGCGTGAACCCGGACGAAGTCGTGGCGATCGGCGCCGCGATCCAGGCCGGCGTGCTCCAGGGCGACGTCAAGGACGTGCTGCTGCTCGACGTGACCCCGCTGTCGCTGGGCATCGAGACGCTGGGCGGCGTGTTCACCCGCATCATCGACCGCAACACCACGATCCCGACCAAGAAGAGCCAGGTGTTCTCGACGGCTGAAGACAATCAGAATGCCGTCACCATCCGCGTCTTCCAGGGCGAGCGTGAAATGGCGGCCGACAACAAGATGCTCGGCCAGTTCGACCTGATGGGCATTCCGCCGGCTCCGCGCGGCATGCCGCAGATCGAGGTGACCTTCGACATCGACGCCAACGGCATCGTCAACGTCTCGGCCAAGGACAAGGCCACCGGCAAGGAGCAGCAGATCCGCATCCAGGCCTCGGGCGGCCTGTCGGAAGCCGACATCGAGAAGATGGTCAAGGACGCCGAGGCCAATGCCGAGGCGGACAAGAAGCGCCGCGAGGCCGTCACCGCCAAGAACGAGGCGGATGGTCTGGTGCATTCGACCGAGAAGGCCCTGGCCGAGCACGGTTCGAAGGTCGCCGAGACCGAGCGCCGCGCCATCGAGGATGCCGTCAGCGACCTCAAGGAAGCGCTGAAGGGCGACGATGCCGAGGCGATCAAGGCCAAGACCCAGACGCTGGCCCAGGCTTCGATGAAGCTCGGCGAGGCCATGTACAAGCAGCAGGCCGAGGCCGACGCCAAGAAGGACGCGGCCAAGGACGACGTCGTCGACGCGGAGTTCACCGAAGTCGACGACGACAAGAACAACAAGAAGTCCGCCTGAACCCCAAGAGGGTGACGATGCGGACGGCTTGGACCCCACACACGCTACCGGCCTCCTCCCTCGCGGGGGAGGCCGTCGTGTCGGGCTCGTCGGGCCAAGACTCCTTTAAAGTCGGCCCCGTTACGATCAATCAATTCCCAGCCGTTATTCTCAACGCCGCCGTGCCGCCCTCTGCCGCAAGGCGGAAGGCTGCCTATATGGTCGCGTGGCGACGTTGTTTCGCTCCGACTTGACTCGCGATTGGATAGACCGAGCCCGCCATGTCCACCAAGCGCTGCTATTACGAAACCCTCGAAGTCGAACGCACCGCTGACGATTCCGTCCTGAAATCGTCCTTCCGCAAGCTGGCGATGAAGTTCCACCCCGACCGCAATCCCGGGGACGACACCAGCGAGGTCAAGTTCAAGGAAATCAACGAGGCCTACGAGGTCCTGAAGGACAAGGACAAGCGCGCGGCCTATGACCGCTTCGGCCATGCCGCCTTCGAGCAGGGCGGTCCCGGCGGCGGCGCCGGTTTCGGCGCCGGCTTCGCCTCCTCTTTCTCCGACATTTTCGAGGACCTGTTCGGCATGGCCGGACAGCGCGGTCGCGGCGGCCGCGAGCGCGGTGCTGACCTGCGCTACAACATGGAAATCACGCTCGAGGAAGCCTTTGGCGGCAAGACCGCGCAGATCGAGATCCCGGTCTCGGTCACCTGCGAGGCCTGCTCGGGCATCGGCGCCAAGGCCGGTACCAAGCCGAAGACCTGCTCGACCTGCGGCGGCGCCGGCCGCATGCGGCAGTCGCAGGGCTTCTTCACGCTCGAACGCACCTGTCCGGGCTGCCAGGGCCGCGGCCAGATGATCGAGGAGGCCTGTCCGTCCTGCTCGGGCCAGGGCCGCGTCACCCGCGAGCGCACGCTGTCGGTCAACATTCCCGCCGGCGTCGAGGATGGCACGCGGATCAGGCTCGCCGGCGAAGGCGAGGCCGGCGTGCGCGGTGGTCCGCCCGGCGACCTCTACATCTTCCTGTCGCTGGTCCAGCACCAGTTCTTCCAGCGCGACGGCGCCGACCTGCATTGCCGGGTGCCGATCTCGATGGTGACAGCCGCGCTCGGCGGCGAATTCGAGGTGCCGACCATCGACAAGGCCAAGGCCAAGGTGAAGGTGCCGGCCGGGACCCAGTCCAATCGTCGATTTCGCATTGCATCAAAGGGCATGCCCGTGCTGCGCTCGCGCCAGACCGGCGACATGTATGTTCAGGTCGTGGTCGAGACCCCGCAGAACCTCACCAAGAAGCAGCAGGAATTGCTCGCCGAGTTCGAAAAGCTCTCCTCCGGTAACACCCAGCCGGAATCCGAGGGTTTCTTCGCCAAGGTCAAGGACTTCTTCGGTAATCGGGCGAACTGACCCGGCTTGACCGTATCGTCCGCGGCCTATACCTGTTTATGACCATTTTCTGACACGCCGCGGTCCCGCGGTCCCGTCCGGTCCTGACATGCCATTGCCATCGTCCGCGCGTGCGTTGAAGAAGCCTCGTCTCGACGACGAGGTGCGCTTTCTGAGATCGTGGATCGAAAAGCCCCTCCACATGGGCGCGGTGATGCCGTCGGGCAAGCTCCTGGCCCGGACCATGGCCCACTATGTCGACGTCGATTCCGACGCCCCGGTGGTCGAGCTCGGGCCCGGCACCGGCGCCATCACGTCGGCGCTGATCGAGCGCGGCATCGACCAGAAGCGTCTCGTCCTCGTCGAATACAATCCCGGCTTCTGCGCGCTGCTGCGTGACCGCTACCCGCAGGCCAAGGTCGTGCAGGGCGATGCCTATCGGCTGCGTGACACGCTCTGGAACGTGCTGAGCGCACCCGCCTCGGCCGTGGTCTCCGGCCTGCCGCTGGTCACAAAACCGATGCTGACGCGGCTGCGGCTCATTCGCGATGCCTTCACGGCGCTGGCGCCCGGCGCGCCCTTCGTCCAGTTCACCTATGCGGTGGTGCCGCCGATCCCGAAATCGCTGCCCGGCGTGTCCACAGAGGCCTCGGAACGGATCTGGATGAACCTTCCGCCGGCCCGCGTCTGGGTGTATCGCAAGGACTAATTCCGCCGGCGTTCTTCTTCGCGCGGCGGGCTCGTTTCGCCGAACGCATGGAAGCGGATGTCCGCACCCAAAATCCTGGTCATTCCCGGCTCGCTGCGCACCGGCTCGCACAATGCGAAGCTGGCGGCCGTCATAGCCTATGAGTTCGCCCGGGCCGGTGTCGACGTCACCCGCATCTCGCTCGCCGATTTTCCGCTGCCGATCTATGACGGCGATCTCCAAGCCAAGTCCGGCGTGCCCAAGAACGCGATCAATCTGAAGCGCATGATCGGCGCGCATCACGGCGTGCTGATCGTCTCGCCCGAATACAATGCCTCGGTGCCGCCGCTCCTGAAGAACGCGATCGACTGGGTCAGCCGCGTCCACGAACTGCACGAGGCGCGCGGCGAGGTGTTCCGCAACCGCACCTTTGCGCTCGCCGGCGCTTCGCAGAGCCGGCTCGGTGCCGCGCGCGCGCTCCAGGCCTTGCGGCTGATCCTGACCTCCTGCCACGCCAATGTGATTGCCAGCCAGCTCGCGCTCGCCTTTGCCGACCAGGCCTATGACGATATGGACAGGCTGAAGAACGAGGGCGATATCGCCGCGTTGAAGGAGCTGGTCGCGCAGTTGATCGACGTTTCCCAACGCATGATGTGAGGTGACATGACGCCAGCCGAAATCGCCCCGAAGGACCGCCTGATCGTTGCGCTCGATCTGCCGAGCGTCGATGCCGCGGAGGCGATGATCGCGAAGCTCGGCGACAGCGTCTCGTTCTACAAGATCGGCTATCAGCTCGCCTATGCCGGAGGCCTGCCGCTGATCGGCAAGCTCGCCGACAAGGGCAAGAAGGTGTTTGCCGATCTCAAGATGCACGACATCGGCAACACGGTGACGCGCGGTGTGGAGAGCGTGGCCAAGCTCGGCGCGACCTTCCTCACCGTGCACGCCTATCCGCAGACCATGAGAGGGGCCGTCGAAGGCCGCGGCAGTTCGAAGCTGAAGCTTCTCGCCGTCACGGTGCTGACGTCCTACAACGACGATGATCTGCACGCCGCCGGTTATCGGCTCAGCGTCTCCGAGCTGGTCGAGGCGCGCGCGCAGCAGGCGCAGGTGCTCGGCGTCGATGGCCTCGTGTCCTCGCCGGAGGAGGTCGGAGCCTTGCGCAAGATCGTCGGCCATCAGATGAACCTCGTCACGCCAGGCATCCGCCCGGCAGGCTCGGCCAGCGGCGACCAGAAACGCATCATGACGCCGGGCCGCGCGATTGCCGCCGGCGCCGATTACCTCGTCGTCGGGCGCCCGGTTGTGGAAGCCGCCGATCCCAAGGCGGTCGCGGAAGCCATCCACGCCGAGATCGCGCAAGCTCTCGGCTAACTACCGACAACAGGGAGAAGAACAATGGCAAAAGGCTACTGGATCGGCCGCGTCGACGTGAACAATGACGAGGGCTACAAGCCCTACGTCGTCGCCAACGGCCCGATCTTCAAGAAATGGGGCGGCCGCTTCGTCATCCGCGGCGGCAAGTTCACCACCGTCGAGGGCGCCAGCCGCACCCGCAACGTCGTCATCGAATTCCCGGACTATCAGACCGCGATCGCCTGCTACAACTCGCCGGAGTACCAAGCCAACATCAAGGTACGCGCGCCACACTCGATCGCCGACCTCATCATCATCGAGGGCTATGACGGCCCGCAGCCGCAGGACGGCTGAACACGATTTCTCGCTTACCCTCCCCTGGAGGGGGAGGGTCGGCACGTAATCGAGCGAAGCGAGATTGCGTGACGGGGTGGGGTGATCTCTCCACTCGGGCACTGTTCGTCGCGGAGGGACCGTCACCCCACCCCGCTCGCGCTGCGCGCGATCGACCCTCCCCCTCCAGGGGAGGGTGGGAGCATGCCGCGCGCACATGGGCCTCGGTTGCCGGAACTGCATCCCCCCGCTACAACGGCCTCCGAAAGGGATCACACCATGTCCGACATGCGCTTGATTGTTGCAGGAGCCGGCGGCCGGATGGGCCGCGCGCTGGTGCGGGCGATTGCCGAGAGCAAAGGCGCGGTGCTGGCGGGCGCGCTGGAGGCGCCGGGCTCCGACCTGCTCGGCAAGGATGCCGGCGTGCTCGCAGGCCTGCCGGCCAATGGCATCAAGCTCTCCGCCGATCTCTGGGCGATGTCGAAGGATGCCGACGGCATCCTCGATTTCACCGTGCCGGCCGCGACCATCGCCAATGTCGCGATCGCCGCCGAGCGCGGCCTCGTGCATGTCATCGGCACCACCGGGCTCTCCGGCTCCGACAATGCCGTGATCAAGAGCGTCACCAACCGCGCCGTCGTGGTGCAGTCGGGCAATATGAGCCTGGGCGTCAACCTGCTCGCCGCCGTGGTCAAGCGAGTCGCCAAGGCGCTCGACCAGACCTTTGACATCGAGATCGTCGAAACCCATCACCGCATGAAGGTCGATGCGCCCTCGGGCACGGCGCTGATGCTGGGGCAGGCGGCAGCCAGCGGCCGCGGCGTCACCCTCGATGACCATTCCGAGCGTGGCCGCGACGGCATCACCGGCGCGCGCCGGCCGGGCAATATCGGTTTCGCCTCCTTGCGCGGCGGCACCGTCGCCGGCGATCACAGCGTGACCTTCCTCGGTCCGTTCGAGCGACTGACGCTGTCGCACCAGGCCGAAGATCGCATGCTGTTCGCGCACGGCGCGCTCAAGGCGGCGCTGTGGGCACACGGCAAGAAGCCGGGGCACTACTCCATGGCTGACGTGCTCGGCCTCGCAGATATCTGATCGAACCCAACGGAAAGCAGTCAATGAGCGAACGTCTCCTCGTGCTCGTGCGCCACGGCCAGAGCGAATGGAATCTGAAGAACCTGTTCACGGGCTGGAAGGACCCTGACCTCACCGAGCTCGGCGTGAAGGAAGCCAAGGAAGCCGGCCGCAAGCTGAAGGCGCAGGGCCTCGTGTTCGACGTCGCCTTCACCTCGGTGCTGACGCGCGCGCAGCACACGCTCGACCTCATCCTCGGTGAGCTCGGCCAGGAGGGCCTGCCGACCTCGAAGGACCTCGCGCTGAACGAGCGCGACTATGGCGATCTCTCCGGCCTCAACAAGGACGACGCTCGCAAGAAATGGGGCGAGGAGCAGGTGCATGTCTGGCGCCGCTCCTATGACGTGCCGCCGCCCGGCGGCGAAAGCCTGAAGGACACGCTCGCGCGCGCATTGCCGTACTACGTGCAGGAGATCCTGCCCGGCGTGCTCAACGGCAAGCGCACGCTGGTCGCCGCCCACGGCAATTCGCTGCGCGCGCTGATCATGGTGCTGGAAAAGCTCTCGCCGGAAGGCATTTTGAAGCGCGAGCTCGCCACCGGCGTGCCGATCATTTATCGGCTCAATGCGGATTCGACGGTGGCGTCGAAGCTGGATCTGGCGGGCTAAACGTCGCGGCAGACGCGGTGCCGTAGGGTGGGCAAAGCGAAGCGTGCCCACGCAGCGTCAGCGATTGAGAAAGATGGTGGGCACGGCGCTATGCGCCTTTGCCCACCCTACAGCAGCTTCGCCGGAACGACGACTTACTGCACCCCGACCCGCCCGGCTTCCCAGCCCAGCATCGCCTGCTTGCGGGTGATGCCCCAGTGATAGCCGGTGAGCGTGCCGCTCTTGCCGAGCGCGCGGTGGCAGGGCACGACGAACGAGACCGGGTTCTTGCCGACCGCAGCGCCGACGGCGCGCGAGGCCTTCGGGCTGTTGATGTTGCAGGCGATGTCGGAATAGGACACCGCGCGCCCCATCGGAATTTTCAGCAGAGTCTCCCACACCCGCACCTCGAAATCGGTACCGATCAAGACCACGCGCAACGGCTGGTCGGGCCGCCAGAGTTTCGTGTCGAAGATGCGCGCGGCGAGCGGCGCGGTGCCTTCGTGATCTTCCACATAGGTCGCCTTCGGCCAGCGCCGCGTCATATCGGCGAGCGCGATCTTCTCCTCGCCGGGATCGGCGAAGGCGAGGCCCGAGAGGCCGCGATCGGTCGCGATCACAATGGCGGTGCCGAACGGCGAGGGGTGGAAGCCGTAGCGCAAGGTGAGTCCTGCGCCGCCGTTCTTCCATTCGCCCGGCGACATCGCTTCATGAGTCACAAAGAGATCGTGCAGCCGGCCCGGGCCTGACAGCCCGGAGTCGAGCGCAGCGTCGAGGATGCTGGCGGAGTCCCTGAGCAGCCCCTTGGCATGGTCGAGTGTGAGCGCCTGCATAAAAGCCTTCGGCGTGATCGAGGCCCAGCGGCGGAACAGATGGTGCAGCTCATCCGGCGTGACGCCGGCCGCATCCGCCATCGCCTCGATGGTCGGCTGCGCGCGCCAGTTCTCCGAGATGAATGCGATCGCCCGGCGCACGGAATCGTAGTCCCGCAGTGCGGCGTTCTGGGAGCCCGGCCTGGCCAGGCGCTGGTCATGAATGGCGAGTGTCATCATGACTGGAAATGTAGGAGAGGGGCGGGTCTGAAACCACCCGATTTCCGACTTGGATCAGCTGATCGGGTTGTAGGTCGGCCCGCGCCTGGCGGCGTTCAGCGCTTCAACCAAACCTTTGTAAAAGCTTGCCTTTTCCTCGGGTCCCAGGAACCTCGCGATCTGGATCTGGTGGCCGCGCGAGATCAGATAGAGATGCTCGATGCCGAAATCCTCGTCGACTTCCATGTCGAGGCGGACCCAGAGCGGATTGAAGGTCCATTCGGCGACCTGGCCGCGATGGCTGACGCGCCTCACGCGCAGCTCGGAGGTCGTGACGGTGATCTCCTCGCGCGCCCGCCCCGTGCCGAAATTGACCTTGAAAGCCCACCAGACCACGAGCACGTCGAGACCGAAGAAGCCGAGCACGGGCCAGGCGCCCTTCATCAGGAAGGCAAGGCCGGTGGCAAAGCTGACGACGCTCAGGAACAGCATGACGGCGAGGAAGCCGGTGCGGTTCAGCGAGCGGTGCGGCGTCAGCAGCGCGGAGAAGATCTGCACTTCGTTCTCGCGCTCAATTTCGTTGCCTGTGCTCATCGTCCCTCAGTATATCCCGATCATGGCGAAAATCACCCGCAAGCCGGTCCCGCGCAAAGCCGCCGTGCCGAAGAAAAAGGCAAAGGCGACCGTCGCCAAACCGAAGGCGCCGGCCAAAAAATCGCTCAAAGCCATAAAACCCTGGACGCCGGCGGAGATCCACGAGGTCTTCAGCCGCTTCCGCAAGGCCAATCCGGAGCCGAAGGGCGAGCTCGAGCACGTCAACCCGTTCACGCTGCTGGTCGCGGTGGTGCTGTCGGCGCAGGCGACCGACGCCGGCGTCAACAAGGCGACACGCGCATTGTTCGAGGTCGCCGACACGCCGCAGAAGATGCTCGATCTCGGCGAGGAGCGCTTGCGCGACTACATCAAGACCATCGGCCTCTACCGCACCAAGGCCAAGAACGTGATTGCGCTGTCGGCAAAAGTGCTCAGCGATTTCGGCGGCGAGGTGCCGCGCACGCGCGCGGAGATCGAGTCACTGCCCGGTGCGGGGCGCAAAACCGCCAATGTCGTGCTCAACATGGCCTTCGGCGAGCACACCATGGCGGTCGACACCCATGTCTTCCGCGTCGGCAATCGCACGGGGCTTGCGCCCGGCAAGACGCCGCTCGAGGTCGAGCTTGGCCTCGAGAAGGTGATCCCGGCCGAGTTCATGCTGCACGCCCATCACTGGCTGATCCTGCACGGCCGCTATACCTGCCTCGCCCGCAAGCCGCGCTGCGAGGTGTGCCTGATCAACGATCTCTGCCGCTGGCCGGAAAAGACGGTGTAAGCCGCCTGTGGGCCGTCGTCAGCGCATCTGCCGCGCCGGCTCGATCAGCTCGGGGCGCGGGCCTGACAGCCGCTTGTGCATGTGGACCATGAAGGCCATGCCGAAGATCGGCGTCGCCAGATTGACGATCGGGATCGAGACGAAGGCGGCGATGAAGAGGCCGGCGGTGAAGATGGTCGCTGCATTGTCGCGCCGCATCGCCTTGGCTTCCTCCGGGGAGCGGAAGCGCATCGCGGCGAGCTCGAAATATTCACGGCCTAAAAGCCAGGCGGCGGCGATGAAGAAGATCAGGAAGCCCGCGCCGGCGAACAACACCAGCGGCAGCGCAGCCAGGTAAACCAGGATCGCCAGCAGCGCGGTCTTGATGCCCTCGAGGATCGCCTGGCTGAACGGCAGCGCGACGCCCGGCCGCTCGCCGGGGTAGTGCTCGCGCTCGACGATCTCGGCGACGTCGTCGACGAACAGGCTCGCCACCAGCGAGGTGATCGCCGGCATCAGGAAGATGCCGCCGAACACGACGCCAAGCCCTGCCGCGATCGAGACGATCCAGGAGAGAACCTCGAGCGATGAGTGCCAGCCCGGCCCGAGCAGGCCCTCCAGCCAGACTTCGCCAGAGGTCGCAAACCAGCTCAGGAGCCGCTGCAGGCCGATCGCCAGCACGGTGATCAGCACGAGCGCAAGCCCGATCGATCGCCACAGGATCGAGCGCATCGGCGGCGAGATCATTTGCGACAGCGCCTTCACGGCGGCATCCAGCATGGGGGACCCTCTGAGGTAAACACTTCGCGAGAGGTAGATACCGAATGCGGCTTCGGCAAGGGCGGCTGGCCGCGCTGCCGTCGACCGCGAACGCGGCGCGAGCCCTTGCTTACCCTCCCCCTCCAGGGGAGGGTAAGAGTCGCCACTCTCTCCCAGAGTAGCCTACTCGTGCCGGTGTCCATGCTTCCGCGCCTTCACCTGCTTGCCATCCCCCGTCGGAATCATCACCACGCGGCCGTAGCGTACGCCGCGTTCGGCGATGATGTGGTCGGCGAAATGCCGGACCTCGTCGGCGGCGCCGCGCAGCGCCGTCATCTCCATGCAATTGTTGTCGTCGAGGTGGACGTGCAGCGTCGCCAGCGCGAGGTCGTGGTGGCCGTGGAATTCCTGCACCAGGCGTTTCGAGAGATCGCGCGCGGCGTGGTCGTAGACATAGACGAGACCGGCGACGCATTGACCGGTCTGCGCCGTATCCTCCGTGCTCTGCTGCAGCCCGGCGCGCGCGAGGTCGCGAATGATCTCGGAGCGGTTCTGGTAGCCCCGCGCCTCCGCCGCGGCGTCGATCTCCGCCAGGAGGTCGTCCTCGATCGTGATCGTAATCCGCTGCATCAGGTCCTCTCCGCGCATCAGGCTTCTCTTACCTCGCCCCGCTTGCGGGGAGAGGTCGGAAGTCAAGCGTAGCTTGAATTCCGGGTGAGGGGGACTCTCCGCGAGTCCAATTCTCACTGTGATTGCGGAGACAGCCCCTCACCCCAACCCTCTCCCCGCGAAGAGCGGGGAGAGGGAGTTCACTGTCACAGCCGCGTCGCACGCAGTCGTAGCGCGTTGCCGACCACGCTCACCGAGGACAGCGCCATCGCCGCCGCCGCGATGATCGGGGAGAGCAGCACGCCGAAGGCGGGATAGAGGATGCCGGCCGCGATCGGGATGCCGGCGGCGTTGTAGATGAAGGCGAAGAACAGGTTCTGCCGGATATTGCTCATCGTCGCCTGCGACAGTTTTCGCGCGCGCACGATGCCGGTGAGATCGCCCTTGAGCAGGGTGACGCCGGCGCTTTCCATGGCCACGTCCGTGCCGGTGCCCATGGCGATGCCGACCTCGGCGGCGGCCAGCGCCGGCGCGTCGTTGACGCCGTCGCCGGCCATTGCGACGCTGCGGCCAGCCTTTTGCAGCTTGGTCACCACCGCGCTCTTCTGGTCCGGCAGCACCTCGGCCTCGACATCAGTGATGCCGAGCCGGCGCGCCACGGCCTCTGCCGTCGTGCGGTTGTCGCCGGTCAGCATGATCACCTTGATGCCTTCGTCGGCCAGCGCCTTCAGCGCCTCCGGCGTCGAAGCCTTGACCGGATCGGCGATCGCGAACAGGCCGGCCAGCCGGCCGTCGATGGCCATGTTGATCACGGTGGCGCCGTCGCCGCGCAGCCGTTCGGCCTCGGCGTCGAGCGTTCTGGTGTCGATACCGATCGACGACAGATATTTTGCGTTGCCGAGCACGACGGTCTTGCCGTCGACCTTGCCCGTCGCGCCCTTGCCGGTCGGCGAGTCGAACTGCTCGACCTGGCCGAGCGCGAGCTGCTTCTCCTTCGCCGCGCGCACGATGGCGTCGGCGAGGGGATGCTCGCTGGCGCGCTCGACCGCGGCCGCGATGCGCAGGATGTCGTCGTCCGCGAAGCCGGACGCCGGAACGATCGTCACCACCTTGGGCTTGCCTTCGGTCAGCGTGCCGGTCTTGTCGACCACGAGCGTGTCGATCTTCTCCATCCGCTCCAGCGCCTCGGCGTTCTTGATCAGCACGCCGCCTTGCGCGCCGCGGCCGACGCCGACCATGATCGACATCGGGGTTGCGAGTCCCAGCGCGCACGGGCAGGCGATGATCAGCACGCTGACGGCGGCGACGAGGCCGAAGGCGAGCCGCGGCTCCGGTCCGAACCAGGCCCATGCGGCAAAGGCGGCGATGGCGACGACGATCACGGCGGGGACGAACCAGCCGGCGACCTGATCGGCCAGCCGCTGGATCGGCGCGCGCGAGCGCTGCGCGTCCGCGACCATCTGCACGATCTGCGACAGCAGCGTCTCGCGCCCGACCTTGTCGGCGCGCATGATGAAGCTGCCCGACTGGTTCAGCGTGCCGGCGATGACTTTTGCGCCGGTCTCCTTGGTGACCGGCATGGATTCGCCCGTGACCAGCGACTCGTCGAGCGAGGAGCGACCCTCTAGGATGACGCCGTCGACCGGCACCTTCTCGCCGGGACGGACGCGCAAGCGGTCGCCGGCATGGAGCGTGTCGATCTCGAGCTCATGCTCGCTGCCGTCAGCGTCGACGCGGCGCGCGGTCTTCGGCGCGAGCTGCAGCAGCGCCTTGATCGCGCCCGACGTGGCGTCGCGAGCGCGCAGTTCCAGCACCTGGCCGAGCAGCACCAGCACGGTGATGACGGCCGCCGCCTCGAAATAGACCGCGACTGCGCCCTCATGGCCGCGGAACGTGGCGGGGAAGATCTGCGGCGTGACCGTGCCGAGCACGCTGTAGACATAGGCAACGCCCGTGCCCATCGCGATCAGCGTGAACATGTTGAGGTTGCGCGTGACGAGCGACTGCCAGCCGCGGACGAAGAACGGCCAGCCGGCCCACAGCACCACGGGCGTGGCGAAGACCAGCTGGATCCAGTTCGACAGCGTCGGATCGATCCAGTTGTGCGGGCCCGCGAGATGGCCGCCCATCTCGAGCACCACTGGCGGCAGCGACAGCACGCCGCCGATCCAGAATCGCCGCGTCATGTCGGCGAGCTCCGGATTGGGGCCGGTCTCCAGGCTTGCGACCTCCGGCTCCAGCGCCATGCCGCAGATCGGGCAGGTGCCGGGGCCGACCTGGCGGATCTCCGGATGCATCGGGCAGGTGTAGATCGTGCCTGCCGGGATCTCGGGCTCGGGCGCCCTTTCCTTGGCGAGGTATTTTGCGGGATCGGCAGCGAACTTGGTGCGGCAGCCGGCCGAGCAGAAATGGAAGGTCTCGCCGTGATGTTCGAAGTGGTGTTTTGACGTCGCGGGATCGACCGTCATGCCGCAGACGGGGTCTTTGACCTTGGTCGCGGCGTCACCGTGGTCATGGGCGTGATGATGGGCATGGCCGGCATGATCGCCGTGGCCGCCGCAGCACGAGGCCGCGGGCTTGGCCGCCGGCGCTGCAGCTTTGGTGGAACAGCCGCATCCGGAATGCGTTTCCGCCTCGTGATGATGCCCGTGTTCTTTGTTGTTGTTCATTCCCATGCTCCGGCCTTGTGCCTGGTCTTGTACTAGGTCTTGCAACCCATACCCGGTAGGGGTATATAGACCTCATGCGCAAGGACATCAAGGCATCTGTCGGAAAACGTCTCGGCCGGATCGAGGGCCAGGTTCGTGGCCTCTCGAAAATGGTAGAGGAAGACCGCTACTGCATCGACATCGTGACGCAGATCTCGGCGGTGCGCGCCGCGCTGCGCCGGGTCGAGGAGGAGGTCCTGAAGGACCACGTCGCCCATTGCGTCGAGCACGCCATTGCGAGCGGCGACAAGGCGGACCAGCGCGCGAAGATCGCCGAGCTGATGGCGGTGATCGGACGGGCGGAGCGGTAGGGTCGTGCGCTGCGGCCTGTGAGGTGCGGCACAATACCTCCGCGAGTCGTCCCGGCGAAGGCCGGGACCAATAACCACAGGAAGTAGTTTGGCTAAGACTAGTCGATCGGTATTTCCATCGCGCATGATCGATAGATCACGCGGTATGGGTCCCGGCCTGCGCCGGGACGACAGCGAAGACTAAGCCGCGATCTCCCGCGCCCGCGCGCGATGCATCGCGAGCTCGCTCAGCAGCACAAAGTGCTCGGAGAATGCGGCGGTGATCTCCGCCGGCTGCGCGCTCACTTCTTCAGCCGGAACTTCATCCGGCGCTTCTTCGTCAATCGCCTCAGGAACGAGCGGCGGCGCACGGAGCGTTTCTGGAAACACACTGAAAGTGCCCGCCACCTCCTCGAGCGGCTTTTGCTTGTCGGCCCAGTGCAGGGCGGTGTAGTCGAATCCGTTGACGATGGTCGGCTTCACCACCTCGAAATAGGGCGAGATGTCGAAGTCGCGCGGCATGTACAGCGAGGAATCGCGGATGTGCAGGATCTCGCGCCGGGCGGCGCGGCTGCCGGCTTTGGTGATCTTCGGCAGGATCGGGTAGCGCACGGCGTCGAAGGCCTGCGCGATCAGCGCCGAGCAGATGATCTTGGTCGGATCGCCCGAGCCGATCGCGATCATGCGCCGGCGCCAACGCTGCGGTATCGGCAGCGGGAACAGATAGCGCATGAGGTCGACGATGTTCTTGGTGTCGTAGCCGAAGCCGATGCGGTTGATGGCATAGCGGCAGACCGTGGTGCGGTCCTCGTAGGACAGTCCGACCGGGCGGCAGAGGCGGGTATGATACGGGAAATATTTCGACAGCGGCGCCGAGGTGACGCCCTCGCCGATATTGGCCTCGATCAGGACATGCGGCTCGCCGTCGGGCTCCACGGCGCCCTCGATCGGACCGACATAGAGCGCGGCATGCGACCAGGTCGACTGCGTCAGATATTTGATGATGCCGGAGATGCGGTTGTTGCCCTCGACCAGCAGCACGTCGCCGGCCTCGACGACGCCGCGCAGATGCTCGGGGTCGCTGGGCGTGAACGGCTCATAGCCCGGCACCTCCTTCGAGAGGTACGCGGCAATCAGCTTGCCGAATGAATCAAGGACCGTCCCCATGTCGAACTCCCCCACAGCCTTTTCCGGCCGTCTTTTTTCCCTTCTCTATCATGGTCGAAACGTGTTGCCATTCGGTTCATCACTCTGTGAGATCAAGCACGATTGATTCACCATGATGGTTGCCGTGCAACATCAGATGCGGCAAGGTTCGCTGGCTGTTCCCGTTCGCCGCAAGTCTCCGGAAACCATGACATGACAATCACGCGCCGCGGTTTCCTTTCGGCGTCGGCGGCCCTTGCCGCGCTACCGGTCCTGCGCGCAAACGCCGCGCCCCTGCCGCGCGACGCCGACATCGTCGTGATCGGCGCGGGAGCGGCCGGAATCGCTGCGGCGCGGCGCGTCATGGCGGCCAATCGCAAGGTCGTGGTGGTGGAGGCGGCCTCGCAGGTCGGCGGCCGCTGCATCACGGATACCACGACCTTCGACGTGCCGTTCGACCGCGGCGCGCGCTGGATGCACAATCCCGAGACCAATCCGATGATCCGCCTGGCGCGCAGCGCCGGGCTCGACGTGCTGCCGGCGCCGGCCGGCCAGAAGATGCGCATCGGCCGCCGCAACGCACGCGCCGGGGAGACCGAGGAATTTCTGGCGGCGCTGGTCCGCGCCAACCGCGCCATCGACGAGGCCGCGCGCGGCAAGCTCGATACCTCCTGCGCATCGGTGCTGCCGAAGGACCTCGGCGACTGGGCCGGCGCGGCCGAGTTCATGCTGGGTGCGAGCTTTGCCGGCAAGGATTTGAAGGAGCTGTCCGCGATCGACAAGGCGCGCGCACAGGACCGCAATGCCGCGATCGCCTGCCGCCAGGGGCTGGGGACGCTGATCACCAAGCTCGGCGAGCAGGCGCCGGTCGCACTTTCGACGCCGGCGAGCCGGATCGTCTGGAGCAATCGCGACGTCAGTGTCGAGACGCAAAGCGGCAAGATCGCCGCACGCGCCGCCATCATCACGGTCTCGACCAACGTGCTGACATCGGGCGCGATCAAGTTCGCGCCCGACATCCCCAAGCGCACGTTGGACGCGGCGTCAAAGCTCTCCCTCGGCAGCTACGATCACATCGTGCTGCAGCTGCCCGGCAATCCGCTCGGCCTGTCGCGTGACGACATCCTGATCGAGCAGAGCAATTCGACGCGCACGGCGCTGATGTACGCCAATATCGGCGGCTCCTCGCTGTGCGCGATCGATGTCGGCGGCTCCTTCGGCCGCGATCTCTCCGAGCAGGGCGAGAAGGCGATGGCCGCCTTCGCGAAGGAATGGATCTCGAAACTGTTCGGCAGCGAGGCCGCGGCCGTCGTGCAGAAGACCAGCGCGACGCGCTGGAACGCCTCGCCTTACGTGATGGGCGCGATGTCGGCCTCCGCGCCCGGCGGCCAGCTCTCGCGAAAGATCCTGACCGAGCCGATCGGCAACGTGTTCCTCGCCGGCGAAGCCACCCACGAGACATTGTGGGGCACCGTCGACGGCGCCTGGGAAAGCGGCGAGCGCGCGGCTGACGCGGCGCTGCGCAAGATCGGCGCGATCAAGGACGAGCCGGCCGACGTGCCGACGCAATCGACGAAGAAGCGGCGGGCGCCAAGGCAGTAGGGCAACCAAGCCGCAACAAACTCCGCCGTCGTCCCGGCCTAGTGCGCAATTGCGCACGGGGGCCGGGACCCATAACCACAGGGAGTAGTTTGGCGAAGATTCGTAGTTCGGTACCTCTACTGGCTACACCC